>JACDGS010000108.1 GCA_013821455.1 Chthoniobacterales bacterium | reverse complement strand
GCATAGGTCTAACGAGAACAAGATCAGCTACGCCTGCCGGGAGCGAGCGTGGCGCGCAGGTAAAGGGTTGTAGCTGTCATTAAAGTGGATCGTACAGCGGGTAGGCGTTCGCTGCATCGGATGGTTAGATGGTCGGAGTGGAGAAGTTCTGCCCTCTCAAGGCGAAAAAGGTGCTGGGTTAGAAGGTTTTGAAGGTCGCTTGGTACGCTTAAGGGTGATTCCATCGAGCTTTAGTGTGTCTGCCCCAATTAGGTCAAATGTTGCGGTGTAATGGTGTGGGCGGTTAGCAAGACTGGGATCGTTGGCGGCGACTTCGGCAGCAACCTCAGGATATTTCACGTCGTCGTAGACAATTTCGCTGCCCTGAACATGCCATCGACCAGTGCCGTCCAACCAAGTGTCTTCGTGGAAATGAACTACCGCCCAGTCCGTGTGATTGGGTTCGAATGTAAAAATCGTCGATGAATCGGACGCTACGCGAGCCTCCCACGATCCGACAAGCTTCTCTTCGACGGAAGACAGCTTCTCGCATGAAGCGAGGCAGCCAAACACAACAAATGCTAACGAACGCGCGACCATCTAACGAAAACAAGATCAGCGACCGCTGGCGAGAACGCGGGTGGCGGCGGAATGTGAGGTTGGAGTCATGGGAAACTTGGGCGTACGCCGGCCAGGGGTTGGCTGCATCGCATGGTTAGATGTTCGGGTCACAAATCCGCACCTCGAAGTGTATAGGTAAGGGGAACCTTCACATGAGTGTAAGTCCGTGGCTTAGCACGCCACTTCATGAATGTTTTGATCGAAGTGGCGTCTAGCTTTGCGCTGCCGGTGCTCTTGAGAATGTGCACGCCGGTGGCTTGGCCGCTAGCAAAATTAAAATCAAGTAGAAAGAGACCGCTTCCAGTCTTGGTGTGGCCGGCGAGAGTCGAGACCGCGCTTGGTTGCGTCGGCGCGCAACCACCGAGGGCGAGAAAAAGGAAGGCGATCGCGAACAGAAGCTCTAGCTTCAACTGACTCACAGCTCTATGCAAACGCTTCATCATCTAACGAGAACAAGATCAGCCACCACTGGCGAGTGCGCGCGTGGCTGCGGATTAAAGGGTTCTAGTCATGGGAAACTGGATAGTACGACGGCTCGCCGTCGGCTGCAGCGATTGGTTAGGCCATTCGCTCATTTGAGAGGTTTGGTCCCACCGACTTTAATGATGTGCGCCGCGTCTTCACTCTCGCTCAACACGAAGCGTGCGAACTCGGGCTGCGTCATGCTCATAGGGTCTGCTCCGTGCTGCGCGAGCCAGTCGCGCATCTCCGGCGCGGCTAGCGCCCGCGCGATGTCCTTCGCAAGTTTGTCAACTACTGCGGCCGGAGTGCCAGCCGGGGCCCATATGCCATACCAAATCGGGAAGTCGAAGCCGGCGACGCCCGCCTCCGCGATCGTCGGCACCTCCGGTAACAAAGTTGAGCGACGCGCGGTAGTTACTCCCAGCGCAACGAGTTTGCCGTCATGGATTGCGGGTAAGGCTAGTGAGATGGGCGCCATGTAGTAAGTGATGCGCCCAGCGATCGCGTTTGCGATTGTATTTGCGTTCGAATCGGTCGGTAAGGCCGGCACATGCTCAGCCTCTATTCCCGCCGCCTGATTGAATTTCTCGACCCCGACATGCGTAGCAGTGGCTACACCGGCAAAGCCAAACTTGAGCTCACCCGGCTTCGCCTTCGCCGCCGCAATGAGCTCGCCGACGGTAGTGACACCAGCCGGCTTACCTGCGACAAGCACGTAAGGCTGGCTCGTGAGCGGAATGACCGGGATGAAATCCTTCAAGGGGTCATACGGGAGGTTGTTCAACACGGCCGCACTGTATGCCTGAGCGCTGGTGTTTATGAGCAGCGTGTAACCGTCGGCTGGTGACTTTGCGACCTGCGCGGGGCCCGCCGTGGCTCCCGCCCCGGGGATGTTCTCCACTGTCACAGGTTGGCCCCACACCTCAGAAAGCTTCTGGGCGAGGGCACGGGCTAATAGATCAGGTCCACCGCCCGCTCCAAACGGCTCGATCACCCGCACTGGCTTTGTTGGATAGTCGTGTGCAACCGCGGCCACGTTCTTTGTCTCCGCGGCATCGGCCGCGCCTGCGGGATGTACGACGGTAAAGGAGACGGCCACGGCGACCGCTGTTAGAAAAAGTAGCTCGCGAGTCATGTTGTGCATTGCTTCTGCGGCCTAACGAGAACAAGATCAGCTACGCCTACCGGGAGCGAGCGTGGCACGCAGAGAAAGGGTTATAGTCATCGAAAACGTAAACCGTAAATCGGGTAGGCGTCGGCTGCATCGCGTGGTTAGGCGACTTTAGCACGGGCGATGAGTTCTGGTGACGCGAAGAAATGCCAGTCTCCATGATGGCAGAACACCGCAATCCAGCAGAATGCCGCGTCGGTTACATGGTAGTTGTCCTCGTACCGCTTCGGATCGCGGAAATAAATATGCTCACGTAAAACCTCGGACAGGCTCTCCGGGTCCGGAAGCGCGATAGGCGAATGCCGGTGATTCTTGGGAGCGCCTCTCCAGCCGGCAAGACCGTCGGGGAAAGCGAAAAGCGGATACCGGCTGCCCAAGGTGGGGACGATCCTCTGAGTCTTGGCAATGAGAGTGTCTAGTTTGGTTCGGGCGGAAAGACTGTAGGCACTCCTGTGGAAGACATCCTCAAGGCTATTGTAAAACCAGTCGCCATCCTGCTGAGGGAAGTGCTCGTGAAGCTTCGACCAAAAGGTGCGTTTGTTATAAATTTCACTGAAGACGTTCCCGTCGCCTAACGAGACACAAGATCAGCGACCGCGCCCGAGAGCGCGCGTGGCTGCAAGCTGGATGAACTAACTACACAAAAGTTAAGCATCGGAGCGGGGCGCGGTTCGCTGCATCGCCTAGATGACATGATGGGAGTTGCCGGGTGCGGGTATGGAACCTACACCCGACATTATGAATAAGTGCTTACACACTGAATTGTCCTCAGTTGAGGAAACCCGCGCCCAGTTTAATGG
>JACDGS010000079.1 GCA_013821455.1 Chthoniobacterales bacterium | reverse complement strand
AGTTACATGAGCCGCAAAGTATGATGTTACCTCCGCCGGCCTTGCTGCGTTCGCTTACTGGCGACGTGCCGGCGTGAAGCGACGCCTTTGAATGTGTGCCGCCTTTGGCGAGTAGGTTTCGACGGGCTGGCGAACGTTCAACGCTCCGGCTGCGATCCATGCGACCGCGCGCGAAGAACGCTGACGCTCGGCCTGTTCGCTTCGCTCACGGCCTCGCTGCCGTAACGCGCGCGCAAGGTGTGGCTCGCGGTGCTCGCAGCCTTAAAGATGCTTCGCCTTCGGCTTCGCGTAGCTACAGCGCGCTTCCGGCCAGCGAAAAGCCAGGGCGCTTCGCGCCCCGCAGGAAACCGTTGTCGCGTCTTGCATGTCACCGATGCAATATAATGGCGCACATGACCCCGGCTGAGTTCAAAACGAAGTGGGCGAAGTTTTCCGGCAAGGAGAGCGCGGCTTATGCCGAGCACTTCAACGACCTTTGCCGGGTGCTCGGCGTGCCTACGCCGATTGAGGCGGACCCGACCGGCAACGACACCTTTTGTTTTCAAAAGCACGTCGCCAAAGACGGCGAGCTTTTCGATTTCAATGCAGCCGACGATGCCGCACCCGCGAAGCACGCACGCGGCTTCGCAGACGTGTGGAAACGCGATTGCTTTGGATGGGAATACAAAGGGCCGGGCGAAGACTTGGAGAAAGCCTACATGCAGCTTCTTCGCTACCGCGAATCACTGCTTAATCCGCCGCTGCTCATCGTCTGCGATTTCGCACGCTTCATCGTCCGCACGAACTTCAACGGCGCGGTACAGGAAACGCACAGCTTCACGAACGCGGAAATCGACACGCCCGACGCAATTCGCGTCCTTCGCGCCGCGCTCACAAAGCCCGAAGACCTGCGCCCTCGCGAAACGACGGCGGAAGTCACCGAAAAACTCGCTCAGCAAATCGCCGCTCTTGCCCTTTCGCTGCAAAAGCGCGAAGCCGTCGAGCTGGCGAACGCCAAGACCCGGCGACAGCACAGCGTCGCGCAGAAACAAAACCTCCGCATCGCCCGCTTTCTCAATCGGCTAGTGTTCTGCTTTTTCGCGGAGGACACCGATTTGCTTCCGCGTGGGATCTTCGCCGATGTGTGCAAGGCGGGTGCGAATGACCCGCAACACTTCGCCGAGAGCTTGGAAGACCTCTTCCGTTGCATGGCCAAGGGGGGGCGTTTCGGCACGCAAAAGATTCGCCATTTCAACGGCCATCTTTTCGAGGAATCGACCGTGTTTGAACTCACGCCCGAGGAAATCGCCGCGCTCGCCACCGCCGCCGCCGCAAACTGGCAGAACATTCAGCCAAGCATCATGGGCACGCTTTTTCAGCGCGCCCTGGACGAGAGCCAGCGGGCAGCGTTGGGCGCGCAATATACAGGCGAGACGGACATCCGGCATTTGCTGGAGCCGGTGCTTATGGCACCGCTGCGTCGCGAATGGACGGCTCTAAAAGTAAGCCTTCTGGCTTCGCTAACGCGCGGCAAAGGCACGCCAGAGGAGCGGACGCGGATCGAAAACTTTCTCAAAAAACTGCGTTCCATCATCGTTCTCGATCCCGCGTGCGGCAGCGGCAATTTCCTCTACGTCGCGCTTCAACTTTTGCTCGCGCTCGAAAAGGAAGTCATCACTGCCGCCGCCGCGCTCGGCTGGACGCTCTCACCGCAAGTGAACGTGCAACAACTCCGCGCGATTGAGCTAAACGCCTACGCGTTCGAGCTGGCTCAAGTGTCGGTGCAAATCGGCTTCCTCCAATGGCGCCGCGACAACGGTTTCGATAATGACCGCTCGCCCGTGCTCCAAAATCTTGACGGATTCGAGAACAAGGATGCGCTGCTCAATGAGACGTTCCGCAAAAAACCAAAGAACTTGAAAGCCGCGCAGGCGGAAGAGCACGGGCGCGAAGAGGAGCTTTTCAAAGTCTATACCGAGCGTGCTTGGCCCGCGTGCAACGTCATGGTCGGAAATCCCCCGTTTCTCGGCGGCAAGATGCTTCGCCGCGAGTTGGGCGACGCCTACGTTGACGCACTATTCGAGAACTTCGGCGGGCGCGTGCGACCGGAAGCCGATCTTTGCTGCTACTGGTTTGAAAAGGCGCGGCAGCAAATTGAGGAAGGCCATTGCCAGCGCGTCGGCTTGCTCGCCACGCAAGGCATTCGCGGCGGCGCAAACCGCGACGTGCTCAAACGGATCAAAGGCACCGGCGGCATTTTCTTTGCCGAGAGTGACCGCGATTGGATTCTCGCGGGCGCGAATGTGCATGTGAGCATGATAGGTTTCGACAATGGCGCGGAGACGCTACGCACGCTCGACGGCAAGGCCGTTGCTGAAATCCACGCGAACCTTGCCGCGAGCGCGGCGGACATCACGACGGCGCATCGGCTCGCGCGCAATCTCGACATCGCTTTCATGGGCGACACGAAGGGCGGCGCATTCGACATCGCGGAAGAGCGGGCGCTTGAAATGTTGCGCGAGCCAAACCCGCACGGGCGGCCAAACTCCGACGTTCTCTTGCCGTGGGTGAATGGCCTCGACGTGATGCGCCGCCCGCGTCGCATGTTCATTATCGACTTCGGCCTCGCACGAACGGAAGAGGATTGCGCGAAATACGACACCCCTTTTGCCCACGTCCGCGAGCGAGTCCGCCCGGAGCGGCTCGGCAACAAACGGGCGCTTTACGCGCGCTATTGGTGGCGTCACGTAGAGCCCCGACCGGGAATGCTTGCCGCCCTCGCGCCGCTGCCGCGTTTCCTCACGAGCGCCGCCGTTACCAAGCATCGTCTTTTCGCTTGGTTGGAATCACCGACGCTTCCCGATCACCAAGTTTTCGCATTCGCGCTCGACGATGATTTTTCGCTCGGCGTGCTGCACTCGCAGATTCACGAGGCATGGGCGCGGGCGCAGGGAACGCAAGTGCGCGAGCGAGAGAGCGGGTTTCGCTACACGCCGACAAGCTGCTTTGAAACTTTCCCGCTCCCCGATCCATCGGCGGAGCAACGCGCCGCGATTGCCGATGCCGCGAAGGAATTAAACGCACTGCGCGAAAGCTGGCTAAACCCGCCCGAGTGGACGGCCCCACGCACGCTCACCTTCCCTGGAGCAATCGACGGCCCGTGGCGGCGCTTTGTGCGCGATGCCAACGCGCACGGCATTGGCACCGTTCACTACCCGCTCACGGAGCCGCGCGATGCCGAGTGCGCGGTCAAACTCGCCAAGCGCACCCTAACAAACCTTTACAACGAGCGTCCCGCATGGCTCGCCAACGCGCACGCCAAGCTCGACGCCGCCGTGGCCGCAGCCTACGGCTTCCCGGCCGACGCGCCCGACGATGAAATTCTTTCCCGTCTTCTCGCCTTAAATCTCGAGCGCGCTGCCGCCGAAAAAGCCGCCGTCCTATCAACGCCGGCCAAGAAACGCACCGCCCGAGAGAAGCGCGGAGACGAGATGCTTTAAGCCGATACGGCGCGACCATGAACCGGCGGTTACGCTTTGCAATCGTCCTCGCGCTTGCTGGCGTCGTCATCTACTTCGCGACACTTCGCGTCTCGACTGTGCCGGCGACCTCAGCACTGGCTACGCCGGTTCCAGGTGAAGAGCAGACGAGCGAGGAGAGGAAACCGATTGAGAAAGCGACGCCCGGCGCGGCACCGCGCGCGAAACCATTCCAGCGACTCGACGGTTGCCGTCTCATTCCGAACCGATGGAATGACGGCGACTCTTTCCATGTAATGACCGCAGACGCCCGCGAAATTATCGTGCGGGTTTATTTTGTGGACACACCGGAAGCGGAGACCGCATACCGCGACCGAATCGCCGAACAAGCGGCGTACTTCGGCATTTCCTCGACGCAGGCCGTGGAGATAGCGCACGAGGCGACCGCGTTCACAGCACAACGTCTCGCAGGGACGTTCACCGTTTGGACGCGCTGGCGATCGGCGCTGGGGCGAAGCGCGCTTGGCCGAGTGAATGGCATCGTGATTGCAGAGGGGGAAGACTTGAACGAGGCGCTTGTCGCGAACGGCCTTGCGCGCATCTACGGGACGCGCACGGCACTATTCGACGGCAGAGATTCGCGCGCTTACCTCGCGCGCCTTCACCAGTTAGAGGAGCAAGCGAAGCGGGAGCACAAAGGCGCTTGGAGGTTCACGCCATGAGCAAGCGCGAACCGAAGGAGCAGCTTCCCGCTTTCAAAACGGGGGAAGAGTGCATCGCGTTTTGCCATGAGAAGGGCGACAACTTCTATCTAACCGCCTTCATGCTAGAAGCCTGGATCGGGATGGTGATTGCGAAGACTGTGGAGCAATACGCAGAGAACAAAAGCGGCAGTCGGCACTTACAAACGGGCACCGGCTGGGAAGCTTGGCAATTCACATTTGGACACGCGAAGCCGGCGGAGTGGAGTCACATTCTGGAATCGCTCGCACGGTTCGCGAATTGTGAGACGGGAGAGGCGGAACTTGCATCACAGATGCTGACATTAACTGGCACGGAGGATAAACACGGAGCGCCGGTTTCCATGTCTGCAACCCTCGCCAAAGCGAAAGGTGGACCCGCTTCGATCAAAGAAGCAATTGCCGCGATGCGATACATGTTTCAACGCATGGCGGAATGGCTTGAAGCAATCGTGCATTGGGAAACACATTGGATGGCAGCGGTCGCGCCTATTACCTTCCAAGCGACGGAAGAGCGCCGGGAGCTGGCGAATCTCGGTATCATGCAAGCCGGGTATGCGGGACTGAACGCGCACGGCAAAGATTGGTGGCGCTTCCGGCATGAAGAACTTGCCTCAAGTTTCCACGGAAAGTCGGATTGGCGTCTTGTCGGCAAAGCACAGTCGTTCGAGAAATGGGGCGCGTTGCGGAATGCGGGAGTGGACGAATTGACAATTTTTTGGTGGCCACTGCTCACACGCTACCGCTGGACGGATCGTGACATGCGCGGGCTGCTACGGCGCGTCCTACCTCATCCCGACGCCTATCCGCTCCGCGATGACAAAGAGTTTGCTGACTATCGGAAAAAAGCGCTGGGCCTCATTAAAGGAAACGTAGAGCGCGACAAAAGCGCGCCGGATGGCAAACCGACGGGCTGGCGCGCGGCGCTCGCAATGATCGACAAACTTTCCGAATAGAACTCTCCGCGTATTCGGAAAGAAGCGTTCGGAAGATTCCGCAACACCCTCGCGCTTCAATGACGGCATGGTAACACCTGCCAACAAAGCCACAGCCGGGAATGGCGAAAAATCCCGGCACGCCCGCGCAGCGGCAACAAGCGCGAAAACAAAAAAATCGGCCCCAGATTTGAGGCGCTATCCCGACCGATGGATCAAAGCGCCCGTGCGCGGCTATTGCCCTGACACGGGACTCACGCGCGCAGCCTTCTACCAACTCGCGGACGGCGGGAAGATCAAGACGGCGTGCATCCGAAAGCCAGGCGCGATTCGCGGCAACCGGCTCTTCCATCTCGGCAGCGTCCTCGCCTTCCTCGATGTCACCGCGCAAGAAACGGCAGCGCGGGAGGTGAAGGCGTGAGCACAGAATTACGAATGCATGACGCTTGCAACCGCACGGAAAACGGATTGCAAGCGGCAATGGCGAACCGGAGGACCGTCGAGCGATGAAGCGGCCTTGGTGCAAATTCTATCCCCGCGATTGGATGGGCGACGCGGAACTCAGATCGCTGGACTACGCGGCGCGCGGCCTTTGGGCGGACATCCTTTGCCTCATGTTGACGGGCGGGAAAACGGGCTTCTTGATTGTCGGCGGCAGGCCGCTTTCGCCGGAAGATTTGGCGCGGCAAACGGGCGGTAAGGCGGAAGAGGTTAAGCGGTTGCTTAAGCAGCTCGAATCGGCAGGAGTGTTTTCTCGGGATGCGAATGGCGTGATTTACTCCCGCAGGGTCTTACGTGACGACAGCGAATCGGAGCAAAAACGAGCGGCGGGAAAGATGGGAGGCAACCCGGTGCTTAAGCAGGCGGTTAAGCAAAGCGGCGGCTCCGATGCTCGCGATTCGGTTAAACCCATATTCCAGAAGCCAGAACACACCACCACCACCACTCGCGGCGCGGCACACCCAAAAATGAAGGCTGCTAAATTTTCGCTGCCGCAAGTAAGGACCGCGTTCGCCGAAGTGGGCAGACCGGAACTCGCGAACGAGTTTTTCGACTACAACGAAGCATGCGGCTGGGAAAAGGTTCGCGACCTCTCCGCGATGGCGCGGCTCTTCATTCGCCGCCATGAGGAACGGCAGCCGAAGCAGACGAAAGAGACAAGCAAACGCAGTCATCCCGCGAAGCCTTCCGGGAAAATTCCCTACGCGGACGGATGCCAACCCCGATGACCACGGCGCACCAACAGAGACCGGCCGCAGAGCGCCCGGCACCTTTCACAATTCGTGGCAAGGAAGTGAGTGAATGCGAATGGGAGCAAGAGCGGCGCAACGCGGCGGAACGATTCAAAAAGAGCGGGTGCCCAGCTCGCGCCGTCGATTGGGTGAAAGCGTGGCAACGCGGCACGATCAAATCCGCGCGCGATGATTGGGCGAATCATTTGGAGAGCGTTCAAAGTGCCTTTTGCGGCACCGGCGCGACCTTTGCCCTCGTGTCGGAAGGACGGGGCACAGGCAAGACGACCCTTGCCACGGCAGCGGCGCGGCACGTCTGCGAACAGGGCGCGAGCGTGATATTCCAACGCGCGGCTTTCCTGTTAAGTCGCATCCGCGCAAGCTTTCAGCGCGAGGCGCGCGAGAATGAGCACGCAATTATCCGCGAATTTTTGAAACCTCGCTTGCTCATTCTGGACGAAATGGGCGAGCGCAAGGAATCCGAATGGGAAGGCCATGTGCTTAGCAATCTGCTTTGTGCCAGGCACGACGATGCGCGGGATTCGATCCTAATTGCGAACCACGACGCCGCCACGTTTACCGCAACCGTGGGCGAGAGTATCGCAGATCGGATGCGGGAAGCGGGCGGCGTCATCGAATTTCGATGGCCGAGCTTTCGCGCGCGAAGCCGTGAATAACCCTGATTTGCCGCTAATAGGCGTTAATCGGCTGCAAGGGATTAAAGCGAAACAGGCCGAAATACCCGGAAGAAGGCTGAATTTAGGCGAATTGCACGGCGAAGCCTTCGGAGCAACATCAAGCCATCAAAGACACTGGCAAATCTCACGCACAACGGAACGACCGTTGTCACTTGTGTTGTCACAGAGGCATCTTTCTAATCGTAACTCCTTAGAAATCAACGAAGTGGAGGCGAGGGGAGTTGAACCCCTGTCCTAATCGCTCTCTCCGCAAACATCTACATGTGTAGCCGGTGATGATGTTTAAGGAGCCGACGTTGCACCGGCACACTGCCGTCTCCCGAGCATCCACGAAATCCTTTCGTCGTTAGGCGCGGTCGCTCCGCCTTTCGACTAGCCTGCTGTCCATGTTCCCGGCCGTAGCAGGCGTCCAGCCGAGAACATCGCAGTCAATTAAGCCGCGAGAGCGAGATTTTGGTGATCTGCATTTATTTTTTTTGGTCCGGATTTTAACGAGGCCAACGAACCATCCTCGACATGCCGTCTGCGCTTCAAACAATCAGTCGAAACCAGTACGCCCCC
Organism: Chthoniobacterales bacterium; assembly: GCA_013821455.1. Classification (GTDB taxonomy): domain Bacteria; phylum Verrucomicrobiota; class Verrucomicrobiia; order Chthoniobacterales; family UBA10450; genus Palsa-1392. The sequence goes on along the minus strand of JACDGS010000079.1, from coordinate 7,404 downwards.
GTTTTTTTGGGAGGCCGAGAAGATACGCCACTTATCTGCCGGGGCAACTCTGACCGGTCCTTTACTCGTTAGGCGGAGACCTTGGTCATTTCGCGCACCGGCGGAGCGCGCGGTGCTTCGAGTTGGCTCCGCCAGGTGTGCAGCGGAAGCATCCCGATGAGCATGAATAAAATCTGGCTTAAGGCGAAGCCGATCAGCCAGGGGAACGCGCTGTCCATGAAACCGTAGGAGTGCAGTCCAATGCCGAGCATGTTTACCCCGAACCACGACCAGCTCGTGACCACGTTGCCAAACACGGCCAAGACCATGAGGCCGCGTTGCCTAACGAGTCCGCCCCAGCGCGCATGGAGGATGATGGCGTTCCAGAGGACGATGAGCGCGGCGCCGTTTTCCTTCGGGTCCCAGCCCCAAAAACGGCCCCACGATTGATCGGCCCAGATGCCGCCGAGGATGGTGCCGACGAAGCTGAAGAGCGTGGCGAAACAGACGATGCCGTAAACCATGCGCGCCAACGAATTCGCGGTCGCGCGATCAAGCGATGGAGTGAACGCTCCCCTAACGATGTAGGTGAGCGCGAGAAAGCCGGCCAGGAAAGTCGAGGCATACCCGAGTGTTACCATGACGACGTGGGTCGCGAGCCACGCGTTGGTATCGAGGACGGCGCGCATCATTTCCATGGTGTCGCCATCGAGCGAGAGGTGATGTGCGATGAGCAGCGTGAGAAAGCCGATCGCCGAAGCGGTGGCGCTGCCGATGCCGTTGCGGAAAAAACGCTCAAGCAAAATGCCGAGCAAGACCGCGCCCCAGCCGATAAAGACGGCGGAGGAATAAAGATTTGTCACCGGTGGCCGCCCTTCCAGATACATGCGCGTGATCAGGCCCGCGGTGTGGATGACGAAGGTGACGACGAGCAGCACATAAGCGCATCGGCCTAACGACTGCGGCCAAGCCAGCCAGGAACCGCAGGCGAGAATAAAAATCAGCAGGTAGATGATCATCGCGCTGTAGAACGGCTCCAACTGATTGAAGACCGACTCGACGCCGGCCTTGTGCACGCGGTTCGGAAAATGTTCGCGCACCCAATCGGAGTAACGATCCAGCTCAGCGTTGAAACCGGCGGGGTCATTCGCCGCATAAGCGCTCGCCATCGTCGCCCAGGCGGAGACCGCGGGATGCAAATCGCCCGCCGTGATGAACTGCAAAACGCTCTCGCCCATTTTACGCCATTGCAACGGGTCGTCGTTAGGCGGCACGGGCGGGATTGGGAAAAAATAACCGGTCTCGGCAAGGAAACCGAGACTCTGCAAAGCCTCGGCCGTGATGCCGCTGTTCATCGGCACCTGCGATGGGTGAATGTTCTTCAACAGGTCGTCGATCTGCGCCTTGAAGTTTTCGGTACCGGCGACTTCCAGGGTGTTCTGGAGCCGATGATAAAGCGTCAGCCGCTCGAATAATTTGATGATGTCGCGCTGAAAAGGAGAGCGCACCTGTGCCTCCACTTTCTGCGCGAGATCAGCTTGTTGCTCGATCTCCTGCAGATGTGAACTGAGATCGAGAAAAGAGAAATATTTCTCCGCCGGATCGTTCCGGCCAATCGCGGCCTGCGTCTCCGGACTGCGGATGACAAAGATCTTGCGTCGATCGGCTTCGCTCGCCTTGAACATCACTTCGGCAAGCCAGTCGATCGCGGTCATTTCACCGTGCTCGATCGTCAGCGTCTGTTTGCCTTGGATGATGAGGAGTGAGGTTCGCGCCACTGTGTCGAGCGGCTTGATCCGGCCGTTCAGCAGCACCGGCAGCCGGCCAAATTTCTGCATCTCGAAGCCGTCGCGCTCGTCATGTTGGGCGAGCGGCGCGAGCACACTGACGATCGTTAGGCCAACGATTAGCCAGAGAATCCAGCTGCGCGATTTTCTCATCGGTTCCTCTTCCTGACGAAACCAAAAAGGTGCATCGAGAATTGCACGAGCAAGCCGAGCCCGACCAATCCGCAGGCGATGTAGGGCAGCAGCATCGCGGGATTTTTCACCACTTGCAGGATGGTCGTGGTGTCGTTGTTGTCGAACCCGGCCTGATAAAAAGTGTAGCCGCGATAACGCAACGGATCGTTCATTGAGATGAGGACCTCGCGGTTTTCGCCCCGCTCGGAATCGAGCAGGCGGACGCGGCTGGAGAAGTTTTTCGGAATGTCGGTCCCGGCATAACGATCGTGCTCGAAGTGGATGAGGGTGAGGGCGAATTGCTTATAGAAACGCCGCTGCCGCATGATCAGCTCATAGCTGTGATCGTTAACCGAAAATGATTGCCGATCGGCGATGGCGTTCGAGACCAACCATGTGCCTAACGAACCCTGGACACCGTTGATTTCGATGAAAGCCGAGGTCAGGTCGCGCTCATCATCTTTCACCGTGCGCGGGAGCTCGGTGACGACGACGTTCGGCCCGAAGCCGGTGGTGGCGAGCGAGACCGGCGCGTTTGGCTCCTGCGCGCGCATCGTTAGGCGCGCGTTCGGAAGGAAGCGCCGGATGCCAATGGTGAAAGGCAGCGTCGGATTTTGGATTGTGCCGCCGCGGGCCAGCACCTCCTCTGGAACGGAGACGACCTGATCGAAACTCGGATCGGTCACATCGATGACCGCGAGCTCGACTTCGCGCGGCGCTTCGGAGTAGCCGAGCGTCTGGCCGTTATCGAGCCGCATCTGGGTTTCGCGTGCGTAGAGGCCGGTGAGCAACTGCCCGAGCAAAAGCAAAATGACCCCGAGATGAAGGAGAAAAATGCCGATCTTCTTGCGCGAAACTTCAAAGCGAGTGGCGTGCGCGGCGATCAGGTTGACCAGGAGCACCGTGCCTAACAAATAGCCGCCGGGCAGAATCGGGATCTTCCAATCCGCCCCGCGCGGCGACCAGAAAACGAGCAGGCTTTGAAAATAGCGCGCCTGGACCGCGTGAATGCCGAGGTGCACCTGCGCGAGCGTCCCGAGAAAAATCAAAAGCATGCCGCAACCGAGGCAGACCACGGTCAGCCGAAGCGAAGCGAAGACGCGCAACGGCTTCAGGAATTCGTTAGGCAAGGTCGCGGTCGCCATTCGTTAGGGGATTTTCAGGCTGCGCAGGAAGTCGGTGAAGGCGCTTCTTTGCGCGTCGACGGCCGCGTCGGGCCCGGTCATTTTAATGAACCAGGCGTGATCGTTCTCATTCAAAATGGCGGCAACGATCCGCTGTTTTTCCGGCGGGTCGCCGATCGGCCCGGCGCTGACCAGATCGACCATTAGATAGTCGTGCCCGTTGGCCTGAAGATGCTCAGCCGACCGCGCGAGCGCCTGCTCATCAATCGGCCCGAGCTTCACTTGATCTCGCCAGCGGTTCACATTCGCGAGCTCACCGCCGGCCGTGCCCGGGAGCGAGACCACGGAGATGTCCGCCGAGTTCCCGTTAGGATCGGGCGCGTTAAAGCTCGCCCGGCGCATGGTCGAGAGCGGCTTCTCCTGCCATCCGTTAGGCAAAGTATATTGCAGCGCCGCGCCCGCCGCGGGTGCGATCGGCGGCGGCGTGGGAGCGTTCGTATTGCCGGCGTTATCTGCTGTCGCGGGCGCCACGCTTTCCGCGGGGCGGACGCTTCCGAGGAACTGTTTGAACGCGTCGCGCTGCGCTTCCACGAGCTGATCGGGTCCCATCATTTTAAAAAACCAAGTCTCGCCTGGCAGCGGGAAAATTCCGCCCAGGATGCGCGACTTCGCGCCGTCCGGCGTGACCGGTTGTGCGCTCACGAGATCGACGAAAAACATATCGCGCCCGGCGACCGAGATCGGTGTGCCGGCCTCCGCTTCATTCGTGATTGGTGCGAGCTTCAGTTGGTCACGCCAGCGGTTGACGTTGCCCAGCAGACCGCCCGCCTGCTCTGGAAACGAGATGATCGAAATGTCCGCTGTTTTTCCATCCGCGCCTTTGACCAGGAAACTCCCTTTGCGGAATCCGCTCGCGGGCTGCGTTTCCCATCCGGCGGGAGCGCTCCATTCCAGGGCGGGTCCCGCGCCGGCGGCCGTGTTCAGTGGCGGCGTCGCTGCCGGGGCCGTCTCCTTGGGAATGCGATAGACCGTGATTTTCGAGTCGTCGCTCGGCCCACAGCTCGCAAACATCAAAGCCGCCAGCGCGAGCACGAACAGCCTAACGAGAACCGATTGAAGAGGAGTTGACTGCTTCAAGTGGAATCGCGAAGTACCCGCCGTCCGGGAGAGAAGTCAAGCGGGCACCCGGCTGACCCGTTCGCCTCTGACCGCGGCGTCGCCAACTCCGAAGCCAGCCGCCGGCGACGCCGACTTGTTAGGCGGCGGCGACCTCGCCGCGGCGACTCCGGCACCGAAGTCATCGCCTAACGAAAAGAAGAGCGACGACCTAACGGGTGACGACCTCGTCAATTCCTCTGCCTCGGATGTCACCAACCGAGAATCGTGGGGGGCTCCTGCCAGCTTTGCCACCGCTATCATGCCGGTCCGCCGGGGAAGCAGCTGGCCGAGCAGAACCCACTCGCGCCATTGTTAGGCAAATGACGCGGGCCTTTGGATGTCTCCTCGTTGCGGGACGGCAAAGTTAGGCCTTCCCATCGGTGGGCCGAGGATGTTATAAAATTCATAAATATGGGAATAACCCTTGCCTCTTTCTCTTCGCGGTTCGCCCGGCCGGTTTGCGCTCTGCTCGCCTGCGCCGCTCTCACCTCTTGTCAGCAAAAAGTCACTCTCGTGCCGGCCGAGGACGACCTTGTGGTGCTGAACGGCTGCGTCATTTCCGCCTGCAATTATCTGGCGGTGGTCAAGACGCAGCACGGATTGGAGCAGAATTTTTGGGCGAAAATTTTGCTCGTGCGTTTCAAAAATCATCCGGCCGGTCACGCCTATTGCGTCTGGGAGACCGACGGAACGATCTATGGCTACGACCGGAATGCGGGGTCTTTCCCGCTGCCCATCTACACGCGCAAGCCGGACGTGATCGCAACCGTGCTCGCGACGGAATTATCCAAAGTGCTGAAGCAGCCTCTGCTCGTCGCGCAGGCGGATTTCGTGGAGCCGACCAAGTCGGATCTCTACAAATTCTAATCCGCCTGCAGAATTAGATTCGGGTTTCGCCTAACGAGGACGGGCGCGCGGCGCCAGCCGTCGATCGAATAACGCAGTGAAAGGCGAGGCGGGGCTTGCAAAACCAGGATTAGAAGAAAATGTCTCTTCCTTTTCCTGGCTTCCTGGTTAAAAAGCCCGGCCTCATGCTTTGCATTTCGTTACGGCCAAATTCTCTCCTCTTCTTGGAATCGAGAAAACGCGTTGCCGAGCGCGCCGACCTCGTGAAAAGATGGCGGAGTAAAATTTCTCATGCCTAACGAACTCGCTCCGGCTCCTGTTTACTCGCGCAAGAATCCTTTTCCCGGACGTCTTCTCGTCAATCGCCGGCTGAACCGCGCGGGCTCGGAAAAGGAAACGCGCCATTTCGAGATTTCGCTCGAAGGTTCCGGGCTTTCTTACGAAGTCGGCGACTCCATGGCGGTCTATCCAACAAATGATCCGAGCCTAGTCGATGACATCCTGAACGCTCTCTGCGCAAAGGGCGACGAACCGATTGCCGGCAGCAAAGGCGGGCCGGGGACGACGTTTCGCGATGCGCTCCTGCGCGATTGCGGGATCACGCAGCCAACGCCGAAATTTCTGCGCGCCATCGCCGAGCGCGCTTCCGCCGCGCCGCTTTTGCAAGACCTGCTCCAGGAAGAGCGCCGGCACGATCTGGATACTTATCTTTGGGGATTGGAGGTGATCGACTTTCTGGTTGAGCATCCGTCGGTCCGTTTCGAGCCGCAGGATTTCATCGCGCTTCTGCCGAAATTACAGCCGCGACTTTACTCGATTGCCTCGAGTCTGAAGGCGCATCCGACGGCGGTGCATTTCATCATCGATGTCGTGAGCTACTCCAGCCACGGGCGAAAACGCAGAGGCGTCTGTTCGACTTTTCTCGCCGAGCGTTGCGCGGATTCGCCCGCGCCGATTTACCCGACGGCTTCGAAGTTTCGCCTGCCCGAAGACGGCGACGTGCCGATCATCATGGTCGGTCCGGGAACGGGCGTGGCGCCCTTTCGTGCTTTTTTGCAGGAGCGCCAGGCGATCGGCGCGCGCGGCAAGACGTGGCTCTTTTTCGGCGCGCAACGCGAGCAGAGCGATTTTTATTACCAGGAAGATTTTGAAAAATTCATCGCCGACGGCGTGCTGACCAAACTCGACACTGCTTTTTCACGCGACCAGGAGCATAAAATTTATGTGCAGAATCGGATAATGGGATCCTCCGGCGAACTCTGGAAATGGCTCGAAGACGGCGCGCACTTTTATGTCTGCGGTGATGCCAAGCGGATGGCGAAAGATGTCGATGCGGCCCTGCGCGAGATCGTCCAGCAGCAAGGCGGGAAGAGCGTCGATGAAGCGAACGCGTATGTCGAGAAACTGAAGAGCGACAAACGCTACAAACGCGACGTTTACTAGCGATTTGGTCACGCCGTCAGGCGCGCTTGTCATCCTGAGCCGCGCAGACGGCGAAGGACCTCCCAAGCGTCGGTCAGACGTCGTGCGCGAGAAGAGAACCGAGTGACGCTTGCGGGGTCCTTCGCTACGCTCAGGATGACAACGCGGCTTGGCCTGACGAACCTCGCCTCCTTTCGCGGATGGCCCGCCACATCCCGCCTCCGAAAATCAACAAGCTCATCCCCGCGACCACGCCGCCGAGAACGAGCCACCACGGCCTATAAACCATCGTTAGGCGACCACGCGTTCCCGCAGGCAATCGCACCGTCGGGACCAACGCTTTGTACGAATTCACCGCGATATTTTTTCCATTCAGCGTCGCGACGTATCCGTCGAAATATGGACGACTGAAAATAAGTTGGGCGGATTCTACGCCGTTCCAAGTGTCTATATCCGCCACTATTCTTTGCCTTGAATCTTCAATCACGTGCACCTTCGTCTCGCTCGACTTCTCGTTAGGCAAAAGCAGTGGCCGTAGGCGTGCGAGCGGAGGGCCGACCCGCTGATAAACTGTCCCCTCCACATCCTTGTGTATAATTGTCCATTCGGAAGCCGGCTTCAGGATCATCGGGCACTGGCGCGCGACGATGACTCCATCCACCCCGACCTGGGCGAGAAGTCCGTTCGGTCCTGCCTCGTAACCGACTAGATAATCCGCCATGCTGAGATCGATTTCGCCGTGGGTGTAAAAGGCCCACGCCATGCCCACGCCCGCGCCGCGGATCGGGCTGTAACCATTCACTAATCGCACTCCGCTCCACATCGAGGTGCTGCCCGGGCGCGTGACTCGCCCGACGGGCTGCGGGTGATTTTCCAGGCGATAGGCATTTTCCGGCGGGGGATAAATGCTGAGA
>JACDGS010000107.1 GCA_013821455.1 Chthoniobacterales bacterium | reverse complement strand
ATGCCGCGCGATCGCACCCAGGTCGCTTCCGCGAAATAAATCCGGCCGAGGCGCTCCTCTGCGATCAGTCTTCTCGCCGTCCGCATCGCGGGCGTAAAACGAAATTGCCGGCCGAAAAAATAAATCAACCGGCGCCGGACTGCCTCTTGCCGGAGCACGACCATCTCCGCCGCGTTAAGAGTGGGAGGTTTTTCGCAGAGGACATGCTTGCCTGCTTCGAGCGCAGCGAGCGCCGCGGGAAAGTGCAAAAAATTCGGCAGGCAAATGACAACTGCATCAACTTCGGGATCGCCTAACAACTCCTTGTAATCCGCGTAAATTCTCTGCGGGGCGTAGGTCGCCTCGAATTCTTCCGCCCGCTCGTGGTCAACCTCGGCGCAAGCGAAAAGTTGTGCGCCGTCGCTCGCCTGAATGGCGCGAGCGTGCTGCTGTCCGGGCCAGCCCGCGCCGATGATTCCCAATCGCAACTTTTCTTTCGTCACGGCGGAGGGATAACTTCAATCGACCGGTTGGCGCGCAGTTTTTTCAGCTGCGAACGATTTCGTTTCTGCTCGAGAATCTTGCGCTTCAAGCGCGGCGGCCGCGGCGAGTTGCGCCGGCGCTGCTGCGAGGCGGCGGCGCGCTCGGCTGCGCGTTTCTCCTCGCGCTGCCGCTCGAGCGCGTCGAGCAACCGCTCGAGGGCGAGCGCACGGTTGCGCGCCTGCGAGCGCGAGTCCTGCACCGTCAGGCTCACCCCGCTGGGGCGATGCTTCAATGTCACCGCGGTCGAGACCTTGTTGACGTGCTGGCCCCCCGGCCCGGAGGAGCGGGCGAAGCTTTCTTCGAGATCATCCGTGCGCACTTTCAACCGCCGCATTCTTTCGGCCGTTCGTGAGGTCATCGCGTGATCCTGAATACTCGCCCGCTCACCGAGTTATGGACAGGGCAGAGATCGGCATCGTTGCTCGCGCGCCTGTAAGGGGTCCGAAGGAAGCGACAGCGCGCAACAGCTCCCCCGCCGTGCAGCGTCAAGAGCAATTCAGTTCCGCGGCACTGTTGAGAAAGTTAAGAAAGAGCCTGTTGAGTTGTTCATGGGAGATGTGCGGCCGCCGCCCGCTACTCCCGTGGCTCGATCTTGCCCGCCCCGGTGATCTTCTTCTCGACCGCTTTCGGGTTGCCACCGTAAGTGACTTTGCCCGCGCCGGTGATGGCCGCGCGCAGCGAGTTCCTGGCTGTGACGTCCGCTTTGCCCGCGCCGGTCACGGATAGCTCGACATCATCCGCAGGCAGGTCGGCCGCCTCCAGCTTGCTCGCCCCGGTCAAGTTGGCGAGGAGCCGGCCGACTTTTCCGCTGAGCGTGATCTTGGCGGCGCCGCTGGTGTCGATGACGAACTTCGGGCCGCTCAGCGGCTTCGCCGCGAACTCGACCGCACCGCTCAATTCCGCGGTATTTAGCGAGGGACTCGTGACGATGATTTTGATGCCGCCGGAAGGCGCAATGGGTCCCTCCATGCCTATCTTAAGCTGGTCTCCCGAGATACTCGTGGTGACATGGGAGAGAAGATTTTCATCTGTCGTAAGGCTGAAAGAGGGCGGCCCGGGATGCCACTCCAGTTCATAGAAACCGCCTGCGTCGATTTGGGTGAAAGCGGTTACAGGACGCGTCTCGGTTTTGATGGTACCGTTGCCGCGGATGCCATGCCAGTCGCAGCCGGCGCTGAATAGGAGAAGGAGCGTGAGCGCGGGAAGCAGGATCTTTCTTTTCATCGTCTGGTCTTCAGTGAGATGCCGCGGCGACTGCTTTTGGATTCAAGAATTATGGACGTTGCCTAACGAGAGCATGAGCAGCTGCGCCGGGCGAAGGCGCGCATCGCTGCGGGTGAATGGTTAAAGCGCCTCCAAACCGGCAACCAAAGCTTGAATAGTCCGAGGAGGTGAGCCCGATCCCACCTTCGAACCAGCCTTTGCCGACATCTTGGAGAACAACGTTCATCGCACGCTGCTCACCATCTAACAAGAAGTGGGCACGCGCTGCGCCAGCGCGACTCCGTGCGGGATGGCCCCGGCGACAAAGCCGAGGCACTCGACCGCGCCGCTCGGTTTGCCGGGCAGGGCGATGACGAGCGCTTGCTCAACCACCGCCGCGAGGTTGCGCGAAAGAATGGCGTTCGGCGTGATCTTCATCGATTCGGCCCGCATCACTTCGCCGAACCCGGGAAGCTCCACGCGCATTACGCCACGGATCGCTTCCGGCGTGACATCGCGCGCCGCGATGCCGGTGCCGCCAGTCGTTAGGATGAGTCCGCAGCCTTGCGCGGCAAAGGATCGGATGGCTTCCTGGATGCGGTTGATTTCGTCGGGGATAATGGCTTCGCCGAAAACGTTCCAGCCGTTCCTGATCGCGGCTTCTTTCAATGCCGGACCACCAAGGTCGTCGTATTCGCCTGCACTCGCGCGATCGGAGACGGTGAGGATGCCGGTGATGATCGGCATATCGTTAGGCGTGCTTTGTCTTTTCATCCCGAGCCGCGTAGACGGCAAGGGACCTCGCACCTGCAATTTGCGTTTTCTTGTGGCATGGAAGCGTTCATTTCAGTCGCGAGGTCCCTCTCCGCGCTTCGCCGGATCGGGATGACAAGCGGCGGCGTGCCGGCGCGGCCTCGGACTTCGTTTTCTTCAACAGCTTGATCTCACCAATCCGCATCTGCTTATCGACCGCTTTGCACATGTCGTAAATCGCGAGGAGCGCCACGGAAACTCCAGTAAGCGCTTCCATCTCGACGCCGGTTTGCGCGGTCGTGCGCGCTGTGCAAGTCGCACCCACGCCGCTTTCATCACTCGTTAGGCCGATCTCGACGTGGCTCAAGCCTAACGTGTGGCAGAGCGGAATCAGTTGCGCGGTTTGCTTCGCCGCCTGGATGCCGGCGAGGCGCGCGGTGGCAAAGACACTGCCTTTCGCGATGCGGTCCGAAGCGATCAACTCGAGCGTGGCCGGTTGTAACTCGATCCGGCCGGCGGCGACCGCTTCGCGCTGGCTGGACGGTTTGGCCGAGACGTCGACCATCTTCGCGCTCCCGTCGCTCGCGATGTGGGTGAGCTGAGTCATTCGTTAGCCGCCGATCGCCACCATCTTGCGCCCGGGTTGATAGGTCGTGCGGAAATCGTGCTGCTCCGGTTTGCGCTCGACGACGTCGAGAAAAAATTGCCGCAGCTCCTCGTCGCTCGCGCCGGCACGGAGCGGCTTCATGATGTC
>JACDGS010000024.1 GCA_013821455.1 Chthoniobacterales bacterium | reverse complement strand
GTGTAGGCGTTGATGTAGCCGCCCTGGTCCTGCACGCTCTGCGCGATCGCGTTCGTCGTGCGCGTCTTCGTGCCTTTGAAAAGCATGTGCTCGAGAATGTGCGAAAGCCCGGCGCCGAGATGACGATCTTCGTCCACGCTGCCGGTGCCGCACCAGGCTTGCACGCTCGCGACCGGTGCGCTCCGATCCGTCTGCACGATGATCGTTAGGCCGTTAGGCAAAGTCGATTTCTCCGCCGTCACGGGCGGGAAAGTGATGGCGGGCGAACCGGACGGAGCGGACGGACTTAAAGAAGCGTTGCCAATCATGCGGGCGCTGGGCACGAATCCCGCTAGAGCACCTTCGGCGCAGGCAGAATCGGCGGAAGTGGTGAAACCGGTTGCAAAGCCTCGGGCAGATACGGTTTTACAAACGCCTCATGAAACGAGTAAACAGCCTTGAAATCATCGAGCGAATCCTGCTCGGTCTTGCCGAAGATACCGGCGCCGATCAGGTTGAAAACCATGTGGCCGACATCTTCGCAACGGTTGATTCCCCAATAGGAAAAAACCGTCTGCACCATTGGACCAAATTCCTTCAGGGCGTAAAGGCGCACGCCTTCGAGCAACTCCGGACCCGCGACGTGGCGGACAGCGGCGCCGCGCGCTTTCTTCTGCTGTTTGGTGGTGTAATCCAGTGCGTCCCGCAGGAAGACGTAGGCGTCGCGGTGGAAACGATTGTCGCCAGCGACGATGGTATCGAGGGCTTCAGCAAATCCGATCTTCTGCATGCAAAAATTGCGACTCTGGGCGAGCGCGAGCGCTATGATAGCGACTATCGGCAACGGGAGCAAATAGTGTAGGATACGTCATGCGCTTCCGTCTCCTCTTTCTCCTTTGCACTGCGCTCGCAGTCGCGCGCGCCGACGAGCCTGTGCTCGACGCGGAAGCGCAGCGCGAGCAGGCCGTGCATGAAAAAGACTTACAGCGCAATCCCTCCTCGGCGGCCGCGCACTTTTCTTATGCCGAGTTTTATTCCAACCACGGACAACTACGGCCCGCCATCACGCACTGGCGTTTCGCGCAGTTGCTCGATCCGACGAATGCCGCGGTCGCAAACTCGTTAGGCGGGGCCTACCTGCACATGGGACGCGCGGCGCAATCGGCCGAGCAATTTCAACGCGCGATCAACTGCGCCGGTGCGGTCGCGGCCTACCATTACAATCTTGGGAATGTGGAATTTCTTTTGCGCCACGACCTGACCGCCGCCTGGCAAATCAACGACGACACTCTCCTGCACCGCGCCCTGGCGGAATTTCGCGCCGCGAGCCGGCTTTCGCCTAACGATATGGAATATGCGCGCAGCTACGCGGAAACTTTCTACGGTGTGCCCAACGCCGATTGGGTGGAAGCTGATGCCGCCTGGAAGCACGTGCTGGAACTTTCGCCGCAGGGAGATTTCGCCTATCTCCAGCTCGCGCGCGTCAGTTTGAAACGCGGCGATAAGATGCAGGCGCGGCAATTTCTCGATCAAATCCGCAACTCGCAGCACGATAGTTTGAAACAGAAGCTGCGCGACCAGGCGGACAAACTCTAGGCTTCGTTAGGTGTTAGGCGTCGTTAGGCGAGACAGTCACAGGCTCGCCTCGATCGAGTCCAGGTAAACCGAAATGGCATCGCGCCGGCGCGGCGGTCCATTCTCCTCCTCGCTCGCTGCTTTCAACACTTCCGAGAAGGCGCCACTCATCGTCTTGAGCTGCGTGGCTTCAAACCAGTTTACGTAATCATCGATGTCGCGCCCCTGACCGTCGACGGCGGCGCGATACCCCGCCACCCGCTCCAGACGCGCGCTCACGCGTTTGGTTTTACCCCGGGCGAGGAGGCTCGTTAGGGCATAGTACTCCTGCACGATCAGCCGGTAGGAAGGATGCGCCCGCGCGCTCAGGACTAGGAATTCCTGGCTGGCTTCGAGCAACGCGCGCCGGCTCGCGGGCAGCTTCAGGTAGCGTGCATATTCATTCAGAGCGTAATCCTTTCCTTTGCCATCCGGCCCAGGAATGAAGATGCGCAAAAGGCGTTCGACCTGTTTGGAAGTCTCCTCCGCACTCAGGATTCGGTAACGGTCGGTCGCGGACAAGCGCGCCACGCTCAGTGCCCACCACCTGCCGGAGGCTGCGCCCAGGACAGACGGAAAATGCGCCTGCAAGTCAGCCATGGCATCGTTAGGCGCGTCGGGCAGATCGTTCAGATAGTGGACGACGTTTCGCCGCCCGTCAGGCGAATCGAGGAGCAATTGCACGAGCGCCATGGCGTAGGCGTCATGCATTTTGCGCGAGGCCGGATCGAGCAAATCCCGCTTTTGCCTAACGACTTCCTCGAGCGGCGAGATCTTGTCCGCCACGACGAGAGAGGCGAGCAGTTGCGCGGCCTCGTCGCTGTCATGGCCAGGCGCGAGCTGGAGAACGCCATCCACCAGCCAGTCCGGCGGAGTTGTGTAGGGCGTGCCCGCCGCAACGTTCGGCCGCGACCGGTAAATCATCTCGAGCAGGATCGCGCGCAGCAGTTCTCGCTGCACCTCGCGTCCATTGAGGTCGCCGGTCACGAGAAGATTAAGTTGTAGTTTCAAGCCGGAGCCGATCTGGCTGAAATCCAAATGGGCTGGCAACAGCTCGGGCAAATTCGCCTGTGGATAATCAAGGTTAATGATTAGCGGTGTTTTCCAAGCGTCGGGCAAAGCGAAAATCTGGAGCAGATCCGCCTTTGTTCGTTCCGCCAAATCGCACATCGCTCCCCTCACCCCGACCTCCGTGCCGAAGACGATGAATTGGCGCGACGTACTCACGCTGTGCGCCTTGACGTCGCCCGGCGCGCGGCAAATGCCGGCATCAAAAAAAAGCGCGATGGCGATGAATAATTTGAAACGCACGACGGTCAAAGAAGCCGAATATTTTTATAGAGAATAGCCGCTGGATGCGTCCAATTGTGCTATAGTTTCGAAGCTTAAACAGGAATAACTAATTATGAAATCACGAACCATGTTTTCACTTGCCATCGCAACTGCCGGTTTGCTCGCGTTGGCTGCTCCAGCTCACGCTCAACATCGCGGAGGTGGCGGAGGGTCGGGCGGCAGCGGGATGAGCCGCGGCGGCAGCGGGGCGCAATCGGGGAATTTCAATCGCGGCGGCAGCGGAGCGCAATCGGGGAGCTTCAATCGCGGTGGCAGCGGAAATTTCCGTGGCGGCGGGCGGTTCAACGGCGGCCGGTTTTATGGCGGCCGTGGATTCTATTACGGCGGGTTCTATCCGTATTATGCATTCGGCTTTGGGTATCCTTACGCCTACTATGGTTATCCATATGGCTATGCTTATCCTTCCTACGGATACGGATATGGCTACCCGGCTTATGGCTATGACCAACAGGGTGTTTACAACGGCCGCGTCGCTGATCCGCGAAACCGCAACTCGCAGGAGCGCGATCCAAAAGACCAGTCATCCGTCGAAGCGCGGGTGCAGGAGCGTCTCGCGAGATCGGGTTACTATCATGGTGAGATCGACGGTATCGTAGGCGATAGCACACGCCGCGCGATCCGGAGCTATGAGCGCGCGAACGGTCTTCGCGTTGATGGCCGTATTGACGACCGGTTACTCTCCACCATGGGTCTCGGCTAACTCTCCCTGCGTCCTTTCTAACAAAGACTAGGCGGAGCCCTAGCGGACGACGATCAGCGTGACAGAGTTAGGATGAAACTCCAGGCCCGCGAGCTTTGCGATTTGCTTACGCTCGCGGTCCAGGGTTTCCCACACTCTGTGGAACATAAAGTTTAATCCGCGCATAAGCTGCGGCTGAATCGGCATCCTACCGACATAGCCGCTCTCACAGGAGGCAACTATGGTACCGTTATTAATATCAACGCCGTAGGTAGCCCCCTCGGAAATCGTTAAGCCAACAAAACTTCGCGCCATATGGAGGCTGCAAGTTCCTTCATCGAACTGAGCATGAAGGCGCTGGATGGGGAAGAAACCCTCTTTGGCCGGACTATCTTTCCGCTTAAGCGCCGCCATCAGGTAAGCATTAACGTCCTCCGAGCTATAGGTAAGGCGCGCCGGGTTACGAGCCTGCAGAGCCGAGAGTAAGTCCATACTTATCATCGGCGTGAGAGAGCTACTCTTGGTTTCCGGGGATGGGTCAGGCGGTAAAAGCATCTGAATAAGTGCCGCCAAACAGCAAGCGCCCAGGATCACCTTTAAAGCTTTAACAGCTATACTTTTCGTTCGCCCGCGCGTTGGGCTAAACATGCTCTTTAAGCGACGCTGCGTGACCTCGGCACTTTCTTCCGTCGCGATTATCTCCTTCTTGACCGCACTGCGATCCAGCCGGCTGCCACAGTTATGGCAATAAATGCGCTCCGCTTCGTTTTCGTGCCGGCAATCCGGACAAACTAGTTTCGTCACGTGCTTGAGTCCTTCTTCGCGGGCGATGCAGCGGGAGAAGTAGCAGCAGGCTTACTCTCGGATTTCGCTGCGGCGCTATCGCCCTTCTTCTCTGTGGTCGAAGCGGGCGCTTCTTTCTTAGCACCTTCCTTGTAGGAGTTACTCCTGTAGTCCGTGATATAGAAGCCGGAGCCTTTGAAAATCAGTCCAGCTCCGGTACCCAGAAGTCGTTTCACTTTGCCCTTACCCCACTTAGCCTGGCGGCAAAGCTCCTTTGGACATGTCTTATAAGTCTCGTCGCGCATCGACTGATAGGCGTCGAAGTTCTGGCCGCATTTCTGACATGAATATTCGTAAGTAGGCATGAGTGACGAAAGGCTTATGTGTCGGAAGATCGCCAGTCTCGACAAATCCAAGCAAAATTCAAGCCGCCGGGTCCGGATGCTGCTACCTATCTTGACATTAAATCGGCGACCGCGTTAGTTGCGCTTCCCCGCGCCAAAATTGCCATGTTTCGCTCCTTCACCCGCTCATCTTTAATGGTCACAAGCGCGATGCTTCTGACCCTGGCCGGTTGCGCCGAGGAAGATCCCCGCCTGGGCAATGGTGAGACGCAGTATCTCGGCGGCGTGTATGGCGGTCAGCCCGTTTCCTCAAGTGCGCCCGTCGATACCGTATCCTACTGGGATGGGGACGGTGTGCCCGGTAAACCTTCGATCAAGATTACCCTGAGCGAACAGCGCGCCTACTTTTACAAAGGCGGACAACTCGTCGGTATCTCGCAACTTTCCACCGGCCGCGAAGGCAAGGATACTCCGATGGGTCGTTTCAAGATTATCCAGAAAGATCCGGATCACGCCTCCAGTGTTTACGGCGACTATGTGGATGGAGCCGATAATGTCGTTGTGCCAAACATCGACAAGCAGGTTGATCCCAAACCGCCAGGCACACATTACAAGGGCGCCCCCATGCCCTATTACATGCAAATCGCGCCCGGCTTCGGCTTGCACGCCGGCTACCTGCCGGGCTATCCCGCATCGCACGGCTGCATCCGTATGCCTGCATTTATGGCCGAGAATTTCTATCGCTCAGTCGATCTCGGCACGCCGGTCGAGATTGTTCCCTAAAGGCGCCGCGCGCGGTTGCCCGGCCTGCCGCTCCGGGTAAACTCCTGCTCGCCCGCCATGATCATAATCACCCAACCTGCCGTCACCGACGCGCAGATCGATCACATCGTCGAACGCGTCGAGGAGTTCGGTCTCAAGGCGGAAGTCTTGCGCGGGACGATGCGCGTGGTCATCGGCGTGATCGGGCCGGAGGACGTGATCCGCGAAAAACCGCTTGCCGCAATTCCCGGCGTCGAGTCGGTCTTTGCGGTCATGAAACCGTATCGGCTCGTCTCGCCGAATGGCACCAAGCCGCCGCCGGTCACCATCGGTTCCGTTCCATTTGGCACCGGCGAAAAAGTCGTACTCATCTCCGGACCATGCTCGGTCGAGAGCGAGGAACAAACTCTTGCCATCGCGCATTCGGTCAAAAATGCCGGCGCGCGCGTGCTCCGCGGCGGTGCTTTTAAGCCACGCACCTCGCCTTACAGTTTCCAGGGATTAGGCGAAGACGGTCTGCGCTTTCTTGCGGATGCACGCGCGGCCACAGGCCTTCCCATCATCACCGAAATCATGGACACCCGCGATCTCGCGATGATGGAGAAATACACCGACTGCCTCCAGATCGGTTCGCGCAATATGCAGAATTTTGCGCTCCTCAAGGAAGTCGGCCGGAGCCGCCTCCCGGTGATGTTGAAGCGCGGCTTCAGCGCCACGATCAACGATCTCCTCCTGAGCGCCGAATACATCCTGAGCGAAGGCAATCCGAACGTTCTCCTCTGCGAGCGCGGCATCCGCACCTTCGAGACGATGACGCGGAACACCCTCGATCTAAATGCGGTCCCAATCTTGAAAGCGAAAACACGGCTCCCCGTCGTGGTTGATCCGACGCACGGCATTGGTCTGCGCGATTACATCCCGCAGATGGCGCTCGCCGCCGTGGCCGCAGGCGCCGACGCGCTCATGATTGAAGTGCATGATAATCCGGAGCGGGCGCGCAGTGACGGCGACCAGGCGCTGCTGCCGGAGGTTTTCGCCGATCTCGTTAGGCGAGTCCGCGCCGTCGCGGCGGCAGTCGGCCGCGACGTTTAAGAAAACGTGGCCGACTCGTTAGGCGCGGAGCTGCTCGGCGCGGTCGTGCGCAGCGCGCCGATCGCGCGGCAACTGCGAGAGTTGCACGCGGGCCAGCGGCCAGTCGCGTTTTCTCACGTCATCGCACCGGCGCAAGCGTTTCTCGTCGCCGCGCTCGCGAGCGCGCTTAAGCCGTCACTCTGGGTGATTTGTCCGGATGTGCGCCGGCAGGAGTCGCTTTACGAGGCGCTCGTGAATTGGTTTCCCGAAGCGCTCTTTCTGCCCGAGGCCGAATTCCTCGCGGTGGAAAATATTCTACCGGATCAGGAGATCTCCGCGGAACGACTCGGTCTTCTCAGCCGGCTCGATGGACAACAACGGCATGTCGTGGTCGCCACCCGCGCCAGCGTCGATCAACCCGCTCCCCCGCGCGGCAGTTTGCGCTCCGCGGCACTTCGCCTGCAGCGCGGAGGGCGGGAAGAACTCGAGCGTGTCGTGAGCTCGTTAGGCGAAGCCGGCTACGAGCGCGCCCCGCAAGTCACGACGCGCGGACAGTTCGCCGTTCGCGGCGGTATTTTGGATATTTATTCGTGGCAGGCGCTGCGGCCGATCCGCGCGGAATTTTTTGGCGATGAGATCGAATCGTTGCGCGAGTTCGATCTCGATACGCAAACTTCGGTCGGTCATTTGCCGGCGGTCGAAATCTTGTTAGGCGCCGCGGACGACCAGAGTGGAAAAGTGCGTGACTACATTTCGCCTAACGACCTCCAAATCGCGCTCGAACCGGAAGAAGACGAAAGCGCCGACATCCTCATCGGCGAGGGTTGGCTCGATTGTCATCCCGAGCGGAGTGGAGCGTCTCCAGACGCCGCCGTCGAGGATTTTTCCGGCGCTTTTGTCGATTGCGAGATCGGCGAATTCGACACGGGCGAATTCATTCTGGCCGAAGCTAAGCGCCGCCAATTTTTCAGTCGCCTAACGAACTGGCGCGCGAGCGGCGCGCGCGTCGCCATCTACTTCCAAACTGAAGGCGAGATCGAGCGTTTCCGCGAGATCATGGCCGAGGCGAAAATCGAAACAACCGGCTTCGACTTAGCAGAAGGCACGCTTCCACGCGGTTTTTGTTTCCCTGCGGCGAACCTTGTCGTGCTCGCTGCCGCCGAGCTTTTCGGGCGCGCGCCCACGCACGGACGACGCCGCCTGCAACGCGCGACGAAATTCAGCGGTCATCGCGCGCAGATCGATTTCAGCGAGCTGCACGAAGACGATCTCGTCGTGCATCTCGAACACGGCATCGGCCGCTTCCTCGGTTTGCAAAAATTCGGCGCCGGCGAGGCCGGCGAAGTGCTCGCGATTGAATTCGCGGAGGAAGCAAAACTGTATGTGCCACTCGAGCAGGCCTACATGGTTTCGCGTTATGTCGGCGTCGGGAAAAAAACGCCGCCGCTAAGTTCCCTGGCTGACGCGCGCTGGTCGCGTGCGCGCAAAAACGCCGCCGTTTCCATCTTCGATTACGCGGGCAAAATGCTCGCGCTCCAGGCCGAGCGCGAGACGCAAACCGGTCACGCTTTCGGACCCGATACGAAGTGGCAGCAGGAGTTCGAGCATTCGTTTCCATTTCGCGAAACACCCGACCAGTTCAAAGCCATTATCGAAACGAAAAACGACATGGAAGCAGAGCGCTCGATGGATCGGCTGATCTGCGGCGACGTTGGTTTTGGAAAAACCGAAGTCGCAATTCGCGCGGCCTTCAAAGCGGTTATGGAAGGTAAACAGGTGGCGGTCCTCACGCCCACGACCGTCCTCGCGCAACAGCATTTCGAAACGTTCCGCCAGCGCATGCTCGATTATCCGGTGCGGATCGAAATGCTCAGCCGCTTTCGTTCACCCGCGGAGCAGAAAAAAGTTTTGCAGCTCCTGCGCGACGGCGGCGTGGACGTTGTCGTCGGCACGCATCGGCTCATTTCCGGCGATGTTATTTTCAAGGATCTCGGCCTTGTCGTGATCGACGAAGAGCAGCGCTTCGGCGTGCTGCACAAAGAAAAATTCAAGGAACTCTTCAAACTCGTGGATGTGCTCACGCTTTCAGCCACGCCGATTCCGCGCACGCTCTACTTATCGTTAGTCGGGGTGAAAGACATGTCCACGATTGAGACGCCGCCGCTCAATCGGCTCCCGGTCGAGACGATCGTTTGCGGCTACGATGAGCGCATTATTCGCGACGCGATCAACCGCGAGCTCGAACGCCAGGGACAGGTTTTCTTTCTCCACAATCGCGTGCTGTCGATCGAAAAAATGCGCGACCGCATCGTCGAGCTTTGCCCGGAGGCGCGCGTGGAATTCGGCCATGGCCAGATGAGCGCGGACGAACTTGAGTTGGTTATGCAACGCTTCGTCGCCGGCAAAATCGACGTCCTGGTTTGCACCACGATCATCGAAAGCGGCCTCGATATTCCCAACGCCAACACCATCATCATCGATCGCGCAGATCGCTTCGGGCTCGCGGACTTGTATCAACTGCGCGGACGCGTCGGGCGCGCCGAGCATAAGGCCTATGCCTATCTTCTGCTTCCGCGCGAGATGATGACCGTCGGCGCCGCACGGAAACGCATTAACGCCATCAAACAATACAGTTCGTTAGGCGCGGGCTTTCGCATCGCGATGCGCGATCTCGAGATTCGCGGCGCCGGCAGCATTCTCGGGACGGCGCAGAGCGGTCACATCGTCGCGGTTGGGTTCGATCTTTATTGTCAGTTACTGAAGCAGGCCGTGGCGCAGTTGAAGGGAGACAAGTTGCGCCCGCGCCTCGAGGTGGAAGTGCGGCTCGATTTCCTCGCGATAAACGAGGGACAATTTCTCGCCGCCGGCGCAACAGAATTGGTCCCCGCTTTTCTCCCGACCGCATACGTCAGCGATGCCGCTCTTCGGATTCAAGCCTACCGCGCGCTGGCGGAAATCACGAACCAGGAACAACTTCATCGTCTCCGTCGGGAATGGCGCGATCGCTTCGGCGTGCGGTCGACAGCGGTTGACAATCTTCTCCTCCTCAGCGAGATCAGGCTCTCGGCCGCCCGCTCTGGCATCAGCCGGATCGAGGTGCGCGACCGCAAACTAATGCTGAGTCGACGCGGCGACTTTATTCTTGTCGGAGGCAAATTTCCCCGTTTAACTTCCGCTAGCATCGATCTCCAACTTTCCGAGATATGGCATTTAATAAAGCAACTTTGAGCTTCTGGCAGCATCCGGCCACGGTCCTCCTCGCGTCGATTTTCCTCGCCGTTGCCGCGACTGCTTCGCCGACTCATGGCGCCCAATCGGTCAATGGCATCGCTGCGGTCGTGAACAACGATGTCATCACTTATTCCGAAGTGCGTCAGATCGTAGAGCCGCGCGAGCGGTTGCTCCGGTCGCAATATTCCGGCGAGGAGTTGAACAAAAAAATCATCGAACTTCGTAAATCCGCTCTGCAGGATTTGATCGATCGCCAGCTCATCATTCAGCAGTTCAGTAAGGACAAACTCGAGATCCCCGGTTTCTTCGTCGATGAGCGCGTGAAAGATGTGATCCGCGACTCCTTCGGCGGCGACCGCAACGCCTTCATCAAGACGATGGAAGCGCAGAATTTTTCGATTTCGAAATTCAAATCCCTCGAGCGCGAGAAGATCATCGTGCAGGCGATGCGCTCGAAAAACGTGAAGTCGAACCTGATGGTTCCGCCGGGCAAGATCGAGGAATATTACAAGCAGCACCGGGAATTTTTCTCCAGCAAAGCACAGGTAAAACTGCGCATGATCATGATCCCGGGGAAAGCCGAGGCCGGCGCTCAGGATCCGCAAAAAGCAATGGCGGAGGAGATCCGCGGCAAACTCATCACCGGTGCCGATTTCGACAAAATGGCGCAGATGTATTCCGAGGACAGCACGCGCGATCTGGGCGGCGATTGGGGCTGGATCGACGACAAAACGCTCTCGCCGCAGCTCTCCGAAGTGGCCTTTAAAATGAAGCCTGGCGAGATCAGCAAAGTCGTTAGCCTCGGAACCAACTACTACCTTTTGAAAGTGGAAGCGCGGCAGGGCGGCGATCTCAAACCGCTGAAGGATGTGCGAGCCGACATCGAAAGCCGCATGCGCCAGGAACAGGCGCAACAGTTGCAGGAACACTGGATCGCCAGCCTGCGCTCGAAGGCCTACATCAAGACCTTTTAATCGCGGTTTGCAACCGCCCAAGGCGCTGACAAAGCGGCCCTCCCTTTCTTGCTCGCGCGTGCTCCCTCTGAACATTGAGCCATGCGTCCACGCATCGGCATCACCACCGGCGACCCGGCCGGCATCGGCCCGGAAATCATCCGCGCTGCTTTTGACTCTGGAAAATTGCCTAACGACGCGACCTGCGAAATCATCGGGCCGACAAATGGTTTTTCGTTAGGCAAACCGACCCCTTCAAGCGCGCTGGCCGCGCGTGATGCCTTGGAAGAAGTCGCCCGCCGCGCACTCACTTGTGAGATCGACGCCGTCGTCACCGGACCGATCCACAAGGCGCGCATGTATGAGATTGGCTTCGATTTTCCCGGGCAAACGGAATTCTTCGCCGCGCGCTGCAACGTCGATAACTTCGCCATGCTTCTGACCGGCCGCGGACTCACGGTCGCGCTCGCGACCATTCACCTTTCGCTCGCACAGGCGATCGCAAACCTGCGTTGCCTCGAAATCGTCCGCGTGGGCAAACTGCTGGCGGACTTCGTCGTTAGGCGCGGCGGCCGCAGGATCGCAGTCGCGGGCTTGAATCCGCACGCCGGCGAGTCCGGCGCGCTGGGCCGAGAAGAGATCGAGATCATCGCCCCAGCTATCGCGCAGTTGCGTGGCGAGTCGTTAGGTGAGTTTAGCGGCCCTTACTCGCCGGATACGATCTTCCATCGCGCGGTTGAGGGGGAATTCGACGCGGTGCTTTGCATGTATCACGACCAGGGTTTGATCCCGCTGAAGCTGCATGCGTTTCACGAGGGCGTGAATGTGACTCTCGGTCTCCCCTTCCCGCGCACGAGCCCCGATCACGGGACCGCTTTTGAGATCGCGGGGAAGGGAATCGCGCGGCCGGATAGCATGATCGCCGCGATCCGGCTGGCGGTGGAACTGGCTCAGCGTTAACCATGTCATCCCGAGCGGAGCGCAGCGCAGCCGAGGGATCCCGTGATGCAACCGTGAAGCTGGCCAACGAGAATCTAACGAAAACTCGACGGGATCCTTCTTCGGCTCCGCTTCGCTCCGCTCGGGATGACGAATGAACACGCGCCCGTCGCCGCTTCATCTCGCGCTTCTTCTCGCAACGGCGGTCGTCTTCGCCTGGTCGGCATGGCAGCCCTACGACCGTCTCACGTGGTGGCTCGAAACCATTCCCGGCATCATCGGCGGCGCCGTGTTGCTTGCGACCTACAGCCGTTTTCGTTTCACCACGCTCGTTTGCACGCTCATCGCCCTGCACATTATGCTGCTCTGCGTGGGCGGACATTACAGTTATGCGCGAGTGCCGTTCTTCGAATGGATCAAGCCGATCTTCGGCTGGCACCGCAATCACTACGATCGGCTGGGGCATTTCGCGCAGGGCTTCGTTCCCGCGCTCGTCACACGCGAGCTTTTCGTTAGGCGAAACGTCGTCCGCTCGCGCGGCTGGCTCTTCGCCATCGTGCTCTTCGTTTGTTTGGGAATCAGCGCGCTCTACGAATTGATCGAGTGGTGGACAGCGCTCGCTTCGGGTTCCGCGGCGAATGAATTTCTCGCCACCCAGGGCGACATCTGGGACACGCAGGAGGACATGTTCATGGCGTTGCTCGGTGCCTTTTGCGCGCTCATTTTCATGGCGCACTGGCACGATCGCCAGATGCGCCGGCTCGAATAGTTCATCGCTCGGCCTAACGAGCCGGCTGTAGCAGTTGTCATCCCGAGTCGGCGAAGCGCGGCGAGGGACCCCGCCCTGGCCAAACGGCGTTTCCTGCCTAACGACAACTACGCACCAAAGCCATCTTGCGGGTGAAAGCCAAAGAACGCTTGCGAGGTCTTTCTCCGCGCTTCGCCGGCTCAGGATGACAACTGTTGTCCGCTCGCGTTACTTCCTTCCGCCACCGCGATGAGCCCGCAAAAATATCTCACCGTCTTCAACCTCGGGATCCAAAACACCTTCGTTTATCGCTGGAATTACCTCCTCCGCGCGGTCTTCGGCATCATCCCGCTCATTGGCACCATCTTCCTTTGGCGCGCCGTCTTTCACGAACACGGCGGCGGGCTGCGCGGTTACGACTACGGCTCGATGATCTATTACTACCTGCTCACAATCCTCGTGAGCAACCTCGTCACCCCGACCGAGGACGAATGGCAAATCGCCGCCGACATCCGCGAAGGCCAGATCAATTCCTTCCTCACCAAACCCGTCAACTACCTCGGCTACCGGTTCAGCATTTTCCTCAGTGGCCGGCTCGTTTACACCCTCGTCACCATCCTGCCGATCGCGGGCATCTTCATTTACTTCCGGCACTTTATCATTCTGCCTAACGAACTCGCGACCTGGCTCTGCGCGTTCGTCTCCCTCCTCATGTCGGCCTTCATTCAATTCTTCCTCACCTACGCGCTCTCCATGATGGCCTTCTGGATTCTGGAAATCTCCACCATCGTTTTCATCGTTTACAGCTTCGAGTACTTCCTCGGCGGCCAGATGTTCCCGCTCGACATCATGCCACCAGCCATTCAGGCCGTGATGAAATGGCTGCCCTTTTACTACGAACTCTTCTGCCCCATCGCCATCTTCCAGGGCCGGGTGCGCGGCGCGGAAATGTACGGCGCGCTTGCCATCCAATGCGGCTGGCTGCTCGCCATGTGGGTCGCGGCAAACCTGATGTGGAAACGGGGACTCGGCCACTACCAGGCAGTGGGTGGTTAACCATGGGCAGCCGACGCCATGGAGCGGCGGAAGTCAGGCCAGAGGCCTAACTTCCTGTTGCACACCGGCACCCCGCTTTCCAGATTCGCCCCCTGTGGATTTGCCCGCTTACCTAACGAGTCGCCAAAGAGAAGTCGATCGCGCTCTTGACCAATTCCTCCCCCAAGCCTCCGCGAAACCGGCCACCATCCACAAAGCAATGCGCTATTCGCTTTTCGCGGGGGGAAAACGTTTGCGCCCGATTCTCTGCCTCGCCGCCGCCGAGGCTTGCGCCGGCCTAACGAAAAGCGCGCTCCCGCTCGCCTGCGCGCTGGAATGCATTCACACCTACTCGCTCATCCACGATGATCTCCCGAGCATGGATAACGACGATTTTCGCCGCGGCCGCGCCACGTGCCACAAAGTCTTTGGCGACGGCATTGCTGTGCTGGCGGGTGACGCGCTGCTTACAATTGCGTTCGAAATCGCGGCGCAGGCAGACACCTGGCCGCGCTACGACCTGCGCGAAATCATGCGCGAAATTTCCGTCGCCGCAGGCAGCCGCAAACTGATCGCAGGGCAAGTGGCCGACCTCGAAGGCGAAGGAAAACCGCATACCCGCGCACAGCTCCGTTACATCCACGAAAATAAAACCGCCGCGCTGCTCACCACCTCGGTGCGGCTCGGGGCGATGAGCGCCAACGCCACGCCGACGCAACTCGCAGCCATGAGCGATTTCGGCCGCGCCCTTGGGCTCGCTTTTCAAGTGATCGACGACATTCTCGATGTCACGCAAACGAGCGAGAAGCTGGGCAAGAGCGCCGGCAAAGACGTGGCCGCGCAAAAAGCCACCTATCCGGCGGTGATCGGGCTGGAAAAATCGCGCGCGGAGGCCGGTCGCCTAACGAAGGTGGCACACGACGCGTTGGACTCGTTAGGCAAGAAAGCCGAGACGCTGCACGCACTCGCGAACTATCTCCTCGCGCGAGAGTATTGATCTTCGGCCCGCCGGAATTCGCCGGTCTGCCGGGAAACATTCGGGCGCACGTCAGCGGGCTGGCACGGGGTAGCGCACACGTCTCGTGTGCCGGTTGCGCTGTTCCAACACGACGAGCTTTTTTCATACGATGTCGTTAGGCAAGGAGCGCGTCCGAGGAAAAGTTCGCGAGGGTGGAACACCGTCGCAGCACACGGGACGCATGCGCTACCCGCCATCGCGGCGCATTTTCACGAGGGAATCTCGTCGTTTGCATTCGTTAGGCAGTATTTGAGAACGAGATGACTGCCTCCGGGGAGGACGGGCTGGTAGCCCGTCGCAGCCGGCAGTCTGCCGGCTGCCTTTTTGCGCGAAGAGCGCAAACTCGTCGAGCGCAGGACTGACGCGCGAATCACCCCCAAAAGAGTTCGGCGCAGTCTCCGCCGAGCTCTCTGGGGAGGACTCGGGCGTCAGTCGTGCGCCTAACGAGTTGCGCTCTTCGCGCAAAAAGCAGCCGGCAGACTGCCGGCTGCGACGGGCTACCAGCCCGTCCTCCCCGGAAACGAATCACGCGAGCGAGAGGTTGGGATCGATCTCGCTCGTTAGGGGAGTCGCATCTCCGTGCTGGAGATGTTGCAGGGCGGCGAAGGCAATCATGGCCGCGTTATCGGTGCAGAGTTGCGGCTCGGCGAAGCGTAGCTCCAAGCCCGCGGCTACGCAGCCTAACGAAATCCGGGCGCGCAATTCCTGGTTGCAGCTCACGCCTCCGCTCACGGTGACGAGCGAGCGCCGCGCGGCCCGCGCCGCCGCGATTGTTTTCGCGACGAGCACATCGACGACCGCGCGCTGGAACGACGCGCAGAGGTCGCGCACGTCATCCCGAGCGAAGTCGAGGGATCCCGTCGAATTGCCTGGAATCTCCGGCGCGCGAAAGTCTGTCCCGGCATCTTCGCTTCTCGTTACGCCACCGGGTCCCTCGACTGCGCCTTCGGCTCCGCGCGGGATGACACTGCTGGCGATCTTCGGCAACAAATAGCGCACCGCCGTTTTCAAGCCGCTGAAACTAAAATTCGCGTCGCCGGAATGCAGCATGCTCCGCGGCAAATCGAACCGCGCCGGATCGCCGTCGCGCGCGCACCTTTCGATCTCCGGGCCGCCCGGATAAGCGAGACCGAGCATCTTTGCCACTTTGTCGAACGCCTCCCCCGCGGCGTCATCGACGGTGCGCCCGAGGATGCGATAACGCCCCACTCCGCCGACCTCAACCAGCAAAGTATGTCCGCCACTGACGACAAGAGAGACGTTAGGCTCGACCCCGTTGTCGGTCGCGAAAAAAGGCGAGAGCAGGTGGCCTTCGAGATGGTTAACGGCGAGATACGGTTTCTCGAAACCGAGGGCGAGACCTTTTGCCAGGGAGGCGCCGATCATGAGCGAGCTGGCCAGGCCCGGTCCGCTGGTCGCGGCGAAGGCATCCACTTCGCCTAACGAAATGCCGGCTTCGGCCACAGCTTGCGCGAGCAGGCGCGGCGCGTGCCGGAGATGATTGCGCGAGGCCACTTCGGGCACGACGCCGCCGTATTGCTGATGTTCGGCCACCTGCGAGGCGACGATGCTAGTGAGCAGTTCGCGCCCGCGCAGGAGCGCGATCGCGGTCTCATCGCAGGAGGTTTCGAGCGCGAGCAGAAGCTGCATTTAGTCACCGGCGCTGCGGGGAAGGAAGAGAAGAGGCCACGGATGAACACGGATGAAACACGGATAGGGAGAGGCCCTTTTTCTCATCCGTGTTTCATCCGTGTCTATCTGTGGCTCCTTCTATTTCTTCACCGCATCAACCGCGGGCGAGGTCTGCTGCGCGTAGATCATGACGCCTTTGAGGGCATCGATCGCGCGCGTGAGTTGCGCATCCTTGGCCTTGATCAGCGCGGTGGCGGCGTCGGGAGTGATCTTGTCGTCGTTGCGCAACGACGCGACCGCACGCTCCTGGTCGAGCGTGAGCGGGACGCGAATGTTAGGCACGACGCCGTTTCCCTGGATCACTTGTTTACTCGGCGTGAAATATTTCGCGGTGGTGAATCGCAGCGCCGAGCCATCCGGCAACTGCATCACGTTTTGCACCGAGCCTTTGCCAAAAGTGGTCTCGCCCACGACGACCGCGCGATGCAAATCCTTCAACGCGCCAGCCACGATCTCAGAGCCACTCGCGCTCCCTCCATTGACTAAAACCGCCACCGGAAAATGCGGCCGTTCCTTGATTCCGACTGGAGTAGAATATTCGTGCTGCTGGGAGTAAGCGCGTCCCTGGGTGGAGACGACCTTCGTGTTCGCCGGCAGAAATTGGCCGAGCACATCGACCGCGCTGTTGAGCAAACCGCCAGGGTTGTTCCGCAGGTCGAGCACGAGCGCCTGCATCCCTTGCTTCTGCAAATCGTCGAGCGCTTTGCCAAATTCCTCCGCGGTTGGTTCGTTGAATTGCACCAGGCGCACATAGGCGACCTTGTAGGGACCAGTCAGCTCGGGTGAAAGAAGACGCGCGCCTTTCACGCTGCGCACCTTGATCTCTTTCCGTTCGAGCAGGTAGTCTTTGATCTCTTTGCTCGACGGTCGCAGGATCGTTAGGGTGATATTGTGGCCGGGCTCGCCCCGCAGAACATCGACCGCATCCTGCAAGCTGAGCTTCTCCGTCGAGGTGCCGTTGATTTTTAAAATCTCATCGTCGGCCAGCACACCGGCCTTCGCCGCGGGCGTGTCTTCGATCGGCGTCACGACCGTGAGCACGCCCTCGCGCATAGCCACTTCCACGCCGAGGCCGTTGAAGCGGCTCCGGGTGTCGTCCTGCATGTCCTTAAAGTCGTCCGGGTCCATGAACTGGCTGTGCGGATCGAGCGACGAGAGCATGCCTTTCATCGCCGCGTAGATGAGGTCGTGGTAGCTGACCTTGTCCCCATCGACGTAGTCCTGCCGAATCAACTCGATCGCTTTCGCGAAAGTCGCGATCTCACCATAGCCGTTGCCATCCGGAGTCGGCGTTGGCGTTGGCTGAGGCTCCGCCGCGCGAACAATACCTGCCGGGGTGACAAGCAGGATGCCGGCGGCGAAAAAGGAGGGCAGCGTGCGGAGCGAAAGACGCTTCATAGGCAATAGTGCTTTGGACGCGAACGGGGCGAGTGTCGTTCATTCTGCCATTTTTGCCAACCGCACCCCGTATGACAAGCGCCGCCGGGCCTCTTAGGATGGCCCGCATGAAATCGACCGGCCTGCGACTGCTTCTTTTCCTCTTGTCGTTAGGCTGGGTCGCGCCGCTTCCGGCTGCGACGGATGCCGCGGGAAAGGGCGACGCCGATTTCGATAAAATAGCGATCGACTTCAGCAATGGCTACCTCGCCGCACGGCCTCTCGTCGGCGTCGCGCTCGGTCTGCATCAATACGATGGCAAGATCGGAGATTACAGCCGGCTCGCGATCGACGCCGAGATCGAGCGCTTGCAGCGTTTCCAACGCGACCTTGGCAAAATGGACACTGCGCAATTAAGCAAACGTGCCAACCTCGATCGTCGCATCCTTCTTTCCTCGATTGCGGGCGAGCTCACGCAGTTCGTGGACATGAATGTCTTCGAGAAAAACCCGATGGCCTACGCGCGCGCGATCGACGTGAACATTTACATCAAGCGCGATTTCAAACCGCTCGCCGAGCGCGTCCGCGACATCGTCACGATCGAGGATCAGACGAGCAACGTCATGACGGCGGCGAAGACCAACCTCGCGACGGTGTTGCCGAAGCCGTTCGTGGAGTTGGCCGTGCAAATCGCCAACGGCTCGGCCGATTTTTTGGAAAAGGATCTCGTCGCCGCACTCAAAGATCTCGACGACGAATCGCTCCGCGCCGCTTTTGAGGACTCGAACAAGAAAGCGGCCGCGGCGCTGCGCGACTACGCAAACTGGCTAACGAAAGAGCGGATGGCGAAAGCGACCGCAGACTTCGCACTCGGCGCGGAAAAGTATCAGCGCTACCTCGCGGGCACGGAGTTGGTCGATATGCCGCCCACGAAAATCCTCGCGCTCGGTTTGCAGCGTTTAAAGGAAGAGCAGGACGTCTTCGCGGCCTCCGCGAAAATCATCGACCCGAAAAAAACGCCGATCCAAGTTTGGGCGGAAGTGCAACAGAATCACCCGAAAGCCGCGGAGTTGATTCCCGAGATGGCGAAGGACCTGGACACGATTCGCCAATACGTGCTCGAGCATCGTTTGGTCACGATCCCATCCGACGTCCGCGCGACGGTGGCGGAGACGCCGTCATTCGATCGCGCGACTAGTTTCGCCTCGATGGATACGCCTGGGCCGTTCGAGAAAAAAGCGACGCAAGCCTACTACTACGTCACGCCGACTGAAGTCGATTGGACCGATCAACAGAAGAATGAATGGCTGACTTCGTTTAACTACTATACCGCAGACGTAGTCTCAATCCACGAGGCTTACCCCGGGCATTACGTGCAGTTTCTCCATCTCAACGCCTCTTCCGCGAGCAATGTGCGCAAGATGTTTAGTAGCTACGCCTATGTCGAAGGCTGGGCGCATTACTGCGAAAAAATGATGCTCGACGAAGGTTTCGGCAGCGTGGTAATTCCGACGCCCGAACAAAAAGTGCGCGCGGCTAAGTACCGCATGGCGCAGGCCGACGAAGCGTTGCTGCGACTCTGTCGACTTTGTGTTTCGATCAAGATGCACACGTTAGGCATGTCGGTCGCCGACGGGGCAAAGTTCTTCCACGAAAATTGCTACTACGAAGAAAAGCCGTCGCTGTCGGAAGCAATGCGCGGCACCTTCGATCCGGGTTACCTCAACTACACGTTAGGCAAACTGGAGATCCTAAAACTGCGCGCCGACTACCAAACGCAGGAAGGCGCAAAATTCTCGCTCGAGAAATTCCACGACGAGATGCTGAATCACGGCATGCCGCCGATCCGGTTACTGCGCGAAATGCTCCTGAAAGACCCCAAGCAGTGGAACGCGGTGTTGTAGACTGTTGACGCGCGAAACCAACTTGTCATCCCGAGCAGGCGAAGCGCGGCGAGGGACCTCCCAAGCGTCCCTCGAAGTCGCTATTCCAGAGTAACGCCGAGCGACGCTTGCGGGGTCCCTCGGTTCCCTCGGGATGACAATCCTGATATACCGCGTCCTTTACTCGTTAGGCCTTCCCGCCGAAGGTCACGAAGTCATCTAAATCGAGCAAATCGCCCCAGGTCTTGATGTCTTCCCGAGTCTTCGAAAACGACGCTACCCGCTCCGAAAACATGCCTAACGTTTCCGCGTCGCTATCCGGTCCGCGCCTTCCCTGAAACTCGCTCCACTGTTCGATCTCCCACGGTGCGCGCTTGTTCTTCGCGTTGGCATTGAGCCACTCGAGAATCTCCCCATCTCCTTTCCCGGCGGCTAACTGCTCACGCAAAGCCTCCGCATCAAAACCGAGATAGTTCACGAGATGCTGATCGAGCGGACAATCATAATGATATTCGCCGTTCTTTCCCGCGATCGTCGCGCGCCCTTTATCGAGCATGCGTGGCAACAGCACATACCCGCCAAGACGGCAGCGCGGACTGCGCGGCGGACGTTGTGTCAGATCCGGGGCGGAAATTTCTTTTGTTTCACTCATAGTCTATAGTCCTTTATTCGTTAGGCCAACGCTTCCAACTTCTCCACGATCCGCTTCTTCGG
Source organism: Chthoniobacterales bacterium (assembly GCA_013821455.1). GTDB lineage: Bacteria > Verrucomicrobiota > Verrucomicrobiia > Chthoniobacterales > UBA10450 > Palsa-1392. The sequence continues at coordinate 39,422 of JACDGS010000024.1, read as the reverse complement.
CGCGACGCCGACAATCTGGTCGCGCAGCTCGCCACCTTTGAAGAAGAGCAGCGATGGCACGCCGCGCACCTGAAAGCGCTGCATCAGCGCTGGCTCGTCATCAATATTCACCTTGGCGATGCGATAACGCTCTTCGCCTTCCCTCGCGATTTCGTTCAGGACCGGCGCGATCATCTTGCACGGTCCGCACCAGTCGGCCCAGAAGTCCACCAGCACTGGCATCGGCGCCTGCAGGACCGCTTTCTCAAAGCTGGCTTCATTAATATTAATTGGTTCGTTCATCTACTGTCCTTTTCTCGTTAGGTTCTTTTGTCTGAGATGCAGCGGCGGCAACTCGCGCGGCACGACCATGGCAAAGCGCTTCTCTATCCCGCGCAAAAACATGATCGGCGAAGGCACACCGATCTCCGCCGCCACGAGTTGTTTTTGCAGGTCGTCTATCGTGGCAATGACCTGGCCTTTGAAGCCGACAATCGTGTCGTTCTCCTTCACGCCGGCTAGATCTGCCGGGCTGCCCGGCTCCACTTCCAGCACGAGCACGCCGCGATCCGCGCCCAGCTTGTGAAAGCGCACCACCCGCGGATGCAGCGGTACATTTTGACCGCCGATCCCTATGGAGCTGCGGCGGATGCGACCTTCCTTGATCAGCCAGCCCGCCACGAAATGCGCCGTGTTGCTCGCGATCGCGAAACAAATTCCCTGTGCCGGCAGAATAACGGCCGTGTTCACGCCGATGACTTCGCCGGCGCTGTTCAAAAGCGGGCCGCCGGAGTTCCCAGGATTAAGCGCCGCGTCGGTTTGGATAATTTCATCCATCAACCGGCCCGATTCCGAGCGCATGGAACGGCCGAGCGCGCTCACAATTCCTGCGGTCACCGTTTGCTGAAAGCCGTAGGGCGAACCAACCGCGATCGCGATCTGACCAACGCGAATCGCCGAGGAATCCGCGAGGCGCGCATGTTGAATATCAGGCGCGTCGATCCTAACGACTCCCAGATCGGTCTCGGGATCGGTGCCGATGAGTTCCGCCGGATAAACGCGGCCGTCATGCAGCGTCACCTCCAGCTCCTGCGCGCCATGCACGACATGACTGTTCGTAAGAATAAAACCGTCGCGGGCGATGATGAAACCGGAACCGCCGCCCGCACCACGCTGCGCGTTTTGCACGCGGATGTTAACGACGCTCGGCGCCACGCGGTTGACCACGGCGGCGACTGTCTGTGAGTAAACATCGAGGAGGTTAGCGTCATCGTTAGGCTCTGGCCTAACGACTCCAGGGACCCGCGCACTTTCGTCGAAGAGCGTCGGGACCAATCGGGCGTATCGCCCCCGCTCTGGAAATGGAATGATTCGGCTCATTACGTCTTACCAGGGCAGCTTCTCGCCATCGTGCTCGTAAGACCCATTAGGCCCATCCGCGCCCATCGTAGCCAGCTCGACGCTGGTCCTCGCGCCGTCCGCTATTTCCATCTGTGCGCCCTCGCCGCCCATGTCGGTTTTCACCCAACCCGGATGCGCCGCGTTCACCTTGATCTTCGTGTCCTTCAACTCGTAAGCGAGCTGCACGGTGAAGGCGTTAACGGCCGATTTCGAAACGTTGTAGGCCGCGACCTTATTGTCGTAAACCGGCGAGCCCGGCGTCGCGTGCAGCGTGATCGAGCCGAGAATGCTAGAGAGGTTCACGATGCGGCCGGCGTCGCTTTTGCGCAGGAGCGGAAGGAACGCTTTCGTCGTTTCGATTAATCCAAAAACATTCGTGTCGAACGTTTTTCGCCAGGTCTCGAGCGTTTGCTCGCTCACTTTCGCATCCTTGTCGTCGATCATGATGCCGGCGTTGTTCACGAGGATCTCGAGATGGCCAAACTCCTTTTCGACCTGCGCAGCGGCCGCTTTAATGCTGTCGGAATTGGTCACATCGATTGCGATCGCGCGCGCTTCCAAGCCGCCTTTCTTCAATTCCGCAACGGCTTCCTTACCCTTCGCTTCATCGCGCGCGCCGACGAGGACGGTGATGCCTTTTTGCGCAAGCTGTCGCGCGGTTTCGAGTCCGATGCCTTTGTTAGCTCCAGTAATCAGTGCGATTTTTTGTGCGCTCATAAATTCTTATTCGTCTCTCGAGCGATTTGAGTTTGTCCCATTTCGTTTCTGTAATTAATACAATTACAGTTTAATCGAGCTCGTCAAATTCGTTGTCATCCCGAGCGGAGCCGGAGGCGAAGTCGAGGGATCCCGTGGCGCCTCCACGCCGCTCCGATCTCGGTTCAGTCTTACTTGGAGACGATTGGCTAGCGTCACTTCAACGTTGCTCAACGGGATCCCTCGACTCCGTTCCGCTTCGCTTCACTACGCTCAGGATGACGACTCATCTTCGTCTTCCTCTTCTTCGTTTTCCCCGAGTAACGCCGGCAACAGCGGCTGAGGATTAGCCGGCAGCTTCTCCGCGCGGTTTAGCTTCTTCTCGATCGTGCGCGACTTTCGCGTCGCGTCGTCCAACTGCGTCGAAGCCTGATCGAGTTTTTTCCTGACGCCGTCGAGCAACCCGCCAAACCTCCCAAACTCCGTGCGGACTGAAGCCAGCAAACTCCAGACTTCACTCGAGCCTTGTTGGATCGCGAGCGTCCGGAAACCCATCTGCAAGCTGTTGAGCAAAGCCGCCAGCGTCGTCGGCCCGGCGAAGACGACTTTGCAATCGCGCTGCACTTGTTCGACCAAACCGATCCGCCGGATTGCTTCCGCGTAGAGCCCTTCCGTTGGCAAAAACATCAGCGCAAAATCGGTCGTGCGCGGCGAGTTGATGTACTTCGCACAAATGTCTTTTGCGCTTTTGCGCAGTTGCGTCTCGAGGCCTTTCATCGCCTCCTCCGCCGCCGGAAGGTCAGCCGCTTCCTGGGCGAGAAGCAGACGCTGATAATCTTCCACCGGAAATTTCGCATCGATCGGTAGCCAAACCGGCGCGCCATCTTCAACGCCCGGCAGCTTGATCGCAAAATCGACCACTTCGCCGCTGCCCTCGCGCGTCTTCACGTTGCGCGCGAATTGCTCTGGCGCCAGCACCTGCTCAAGGAGCGCACCGAGTTGCACTTCACCCCAGCCGCCGCGCGCCTTCACGTTGGTGAGGACGCGCTGCAAACCACCGACATCGCTCGCCAGTTGCTGCATCGCGCCGAGTCCGTGATGCACTTTTTCCAGCCGGTCGCTGACCATCTGGAACGATTCGCCGAGACGCTTTTCCAAAGTGCCTTGCAGCTTTTCATCCACCGTCGCGCGCATGCGATCGATCTGGTGCGCATTGTCTTCCTGGAGTTGTTTCAGCCGCGTATCGACCACCGCACGCATGTTGTCGAGCCGCGCTTCATTTGACTCGGTGAGCTTGCCGGTTTGTTGCGAGACGGCCTCGAGCTGGCCTTTCAAAATCATGCCAATCTCAGCGATCGATTGCAAATTGGACTCCCCCAGTTTTCGCAGCGCGCCGCTTAGTTCTTCCCGCTGCGCCCTGGCGGCATGGGATGCTTCTTCGCGATTCCGCGCCGCTTCTTCGCGATACGTCCGCTCGACCCGCTCTTGAGCGCGATGCAGTTCCTCGAAGCGCTCATCGCGCTTGCGCCGCGCGAGGAGCAGAATCGCCCCCACAACGACGGCGCCCGCGAGCAAGCCGAGCAAAGCGGAGAGAACGGGATCCACGCGTTAGCCGTTAACAGCCGCGCCGCCGCGCCGCAAGTGCGAGAGCCGGCGCGGGCTCAGAACGACACCCGGACTCCGCCATAGGCCGCCCGTCCCAGCGCCGGGAAGCCGAAGACTTCGGAGTAATGCTCGTTCGTTAGGTTATCAATCCGGCCGAAGATCGTTAGGCAAGAATTCACCTGATATTCCGCGGCGAAGTTCGCGAACGAGTAATCCTCGATGTCGAAATTTGGGAAGCCGAAGTTAATTTCCTCACGCGCATTGACCCATTTCGCTTCCGCCGTTGTGCGCAATTTTTTGCACCAGAGATACGAAGCGGAAACATAAACCTCGTTCCGCGGACGCCGGGGCAAGCGCGAGCCCGGCGGCTGCGAAATGTCGGTCGCGGAGGTTTTCTCGGCCTCAAGATAACTGTAGCTCGCCGTCAGGGTGAGGTCCTCGAGCGGGCGGGCGTGCGCTTCAAATTCCAAGCCCTGCGTCCGCGCCGCGCCGAGATTCACGAGATCGAAAGCGCCGTTGTAACCGATGACGTTGGAGAGCCTGTTGTGAAAATAGGTCGCGTCGAGAACAACGCGCGAGTTCCACAGATTCTGGGTCACGCCGACGTCGAAGCCGCGCACTCTTTCGGGATCGAGATTGAAGTTGTTGCCGAAGATTTTGTCCTGACTCGTGGGTGGACTGAAACCCGTGGCGTAGCTGGAATGCAAAACCGTGTCAGTTGGTTTGATTCGATAACTGCCTGCGACCCGATAAGTCCAGACATCGCCAAATTGGTTGAAATGGTCGTCGCGCCCGCCCGCGACCAGATTCAGTCCCTCAAACGGTTTCGCGCTGGCTTGCACGAAGCCGGCAACTTCAGCGGTGTGATCGCTGATGAAAGTCGGCAGCGGTCCAAACGCCTGCGAGACGAAGGGCCGTTCCTGTCCGGCATCGACGTCGCTGTAGAAAAACCCACTCGTTAGGGTGAGCCAGTTCGTGGGCCGGAGATCGTTTTGGTAATCAACCGTGAAACGCTCGAAAAGCGCGCGCGTCGCACCGACAAATGTCGTCCCGGGAAGAAATCCATCTTCGTTCGGATCGTTCACCTGCCGCTCGTGATCGTAGCTCACGATCAGTTTGTGCTCCCACCAATCGAACGGCTTGTAATCGAGATGCGGAGCGATCAGCCAGCGCTCGGTGAGGAGGTTATCGAGCGGCTTGGGATCAGAGATAATGTTGGGGCTGCTCGCGTCAGAGTTGGAATAAGTGAAGAGGCCGCTCAGGCGGAATTGTTCGTTAGGCGACCAGCCCAGATTCGCGACCGCGGAGGTGTTGCGATACTCATTGTTAGGCCGGGCGTTATCCGTATCGAGCCGACTCGCGCCTAACGAGTAGTCGAATTGCTGCCAGCTCCCGGAGGTTTGAAAAGTTTCGCGGAAGGTATCGTAGGAACCACCCTCGGCACTGACTGAGCCGCTCGGCGGACCGCTTCCCTGTTTAGTGAAAATTTGGATCACGCCCGCAAGTCCACGCGGACCGTAAAGCGTGCTCTGCGGTCCGCGCACGACCTCGATGTGATCGATGTCGTCCACCGTGAGATCGGCAAAGTTGAACAGTCCCGCCAGTCCCTGGTTGATCGGAATTCCATCGATCAAAACTTGCGTGTGCTCGCTCTTTAATCCTCGCGTGAAGACCGAAGTGAGTTGGCCCTGAGTGCCGCTTTGCACCACGGAAAGTCCAGGAATTTCGCGCAGCGCATCGGAGACGCGCTCGGTTTGTTTGCCGGCGAGGTCGTCGGACGTAATCACGCTGATGCTCGCGCCCGTTTCCTCCTGCGGCGTAGGAACACGCGTCGCGCTGACTACGATCTCATCAGCGACCGGCGCGGGCGTCGGACTACTGATCGCGTCCTGCGCGTTCACGTTGCCTAACGACGCTCCGATTGCCAAGAGGAGCGCAGCGAACAGCTCCGGGGAGCGCACGCGCCTCGCGTGCTCTTTGCGGCGCCTCGCCGCAAAGCGTGAGTCCAAAACGCACCGATCACAACACTGACGCGCCTCCGAAACTCGAACGATGCCGAAAGTTCGCGATGGCGAGGCGCCATCGCCAGCACGCGAGGCGCGTGCGCTCCCCGGATTCCCGCTCGAACCGCGAGCGCCTAACGAGTTCTCCAATAACAGCGAGGTGCGCTCCTGCGTACACGCCACCCAATTTCCAAATCCAAACATAACAAGTGACCTCCACTAAAAAGAGAGGCGGACTCGTCACCTGCCGGCGCTTCCTCCACGACTCTCACTCTTCTTTTCTGCGAAGAAGTTTTGTCGCGCCGGCCCGCACACGCGGCGGCACGAATGAGAGTGGAGCGGGCAAATATTCTGGCTCCTGGCTTGCGGCGTCTTGCCTAACGACCCGACGCACACCTTCTTCCCGCCTTCACCGCCGGCTCGGTTCGCACCGTTGCCTAACGATTGGCTCAAGGGAAGTCGTATCCAGTTACAGCAGCGCAACTGCTCCCGATTCCAACGGGATTTCTCGCGCCGTTCCACTGATCAAACTCGCAAAGAACTGGCGCAGAAGTAGCCGCTTGCGCTTCCCCGCTCAAGATTTATTTGTCAGCCTCCGAAAGTTCCCCGCTTTTCGCTGTGAAAAATTCGCCTAACAATCTCCTCGTCACCGGCGGCGCCGGCTTCATCGGCTCGAATCTTACGCTCGCGCTGCAGGAGAAATTCCCTGATGCACGCCTAACTGTGATCGATGATTTTCGTTCCGGCGATTTCAAGAACCTGCGCGGGTACCGCGGCGATTTCGTCGCGCAAAATCTCGCCACGCTCGATTGGCAGACGCAGTTTGGAGAAGAAAAATTCGACGCGATTTTTCATCTCGCGTCGATCACCGACACGACCGTGCACGATCAGTTCGTGCAGACGCATGACAACGTCGAAAGCTTTCGCCGCCTTCTGGCCTTCGCCCGGCCTAACGAGACCCGCATCGTCTATGCATCGTCCGCGGCGACCTACGGTGCGGCCAGTGGCGTCAACTCAGAAGCGGACGAGGCCGCACCCGCTAACGTCTATGCTTTTTCCAAAGCGATCATGGACAACCTCGCCCGCCGCGCGGGCGCAGAGTCGGCGAATTGGAAAATTGTCGGCCTGCGTTATTTCAACGTTTACGGCCCGCGCGAAGCGCACAAAGGAATTCCGGCGAGCATGATTCTCCATCTCTCGCGGCAGATGAAGGAGGCAAAGCGTCCGCGCATATTCAAACACGGCGAGCAGAAGCGCGACTTCGTTTACGTGAAGGACATCGTGCAGGGAACACTGCGCGCGCTGGAGGCGAAAGAGAGCGGGATTTTTAATCTCGGCTCCGGGCAGGCGCGGTCGTTCAACGAGCTCATAGCGATTTTGAATCAATCGTTAGGCACCGATTTCGCGCCGGAGTATTTCGATAATCCGCACGCCCATTACCAGAATCACACCGAGGCCGATCTCACCCTCGTTAGGCACTCGTTAGGCTACGAACCGCAGTTCTCGCTCGAAGCCGGGGTGGCCGACTACATGCGCTGGGTCTATCCAGCCTGACCAAAGTTGCCCAAGCCATGAAAGCCAAACGACGCTCCAAGAATCCCGAAGAGATCAACGCCGCGCTCGCGGTAAAAAAAGGCCCCGTCTCGAAATTCATCGCGCAGAATTATCGCCACTTCAACGCCGCCGCGTTGCTCGACGCCGCCAAGGGATATGAGCAACACCTCGCTGCCGGCGGCCAGATGTTGCTGACGATCGCGGGGGCGATGTCGACCGCCGAACTCGGCATCTCCCTGGCGGAGATGATCCGTCGCGACAAGGTGCACCTGATCGTCTGCACCGGAGCGAACCTCGAAGAGGATATTTTCAATCTCGTCGCACACGATCACTACGAGCGAGTGCCGCACTACCGGCAGTTGACGCCACATGACGAGGAACAATTGCTCGCCCGGCACATGAATCGCGTGACCGACACGTGCATTCCGGAGATGGAAGCGATGCGGCGGATTGAGAAGGCGGTGCTCGAAGAATGGATCGCGGCCGACCGTGCCGGAGAGCATTTTTTCCCGCACGAGTTCATGTACAAGATTCTGCGCAGCGGGAAGCTGAAGAAGAGCTACCAGATCGACCCGAAAAATTCCTGGATGGTGGCGGCCTGCGAAAAGAATCTGCCCATCGTCGTGCCCGGCTGGGAGGATGCCACGCTCGGTAATATGTATGCGGCGGCGGTGATCCGCGGTGACGTGAAGAACGTGCACACCGTGCGCACCGGCATCGAATACATGACCTGGCTCGCGGATCACTATACGAAAAACTCGAAGAGGCTCCGCAACCGAGAGGGCTCAATCGGGTTCTTCCAGATCGGGGGCGGCATTGCCGGTGATTTCCCAATTTGCGTCGTCCCCATGCTCCACCAGGATCTCGAGCGCACCCGCGTGCCGCTGTGGGGATATTTCTGCCAAATCAGCGATTCCACGACGAGCTACGGCAGCTACTCCGGCGCTGTGCCTAACGAAAAGATCACCTGGGGCAAGCTCGCGTCTTCGACTCCGAAGTTCCTGGTCGAAAGCGATGCCACAATTTGCGCGCCTTTGATCTTCGCCTGGGTGCTCGGGCTGTAAGAATGCGACAAGCAAGCGCTGCTTCGCTGTCGCTGTCGCTGTCGCTGCTGTAAATGTCTCCCTGTGGAGACACGGAGATAGGCTTGAATCGCGGAATTCGCCCAAGAGCGAGAGTTACCGTCGATACCCACGTTTCGCACAGCGAAACGGCTACATCAGCCCTCCCAGAAAAACTCCGTCGGCCGCTCCATCTCTGTGGCGAGACTGCGGTGCACCGGGCAACCGAGCGCGGTTTTTTCGAGCAAGGCACGCTGAGGATGATCGTTAGGCAACGGCACATGTACTTCTGTCGTTAGGCGACTGATGCGGCGGGGGTCGCTCGCCATTTCTTTCGCTACAGTCACCGTCATCCCTTTCAGCTCCACCTGATGTCTCTCGGCCACAATGGCCATCGTCGTGACGATGCAGGTGCCAAGCGCCGCCGCGACCAGGTCGGTTGGGGAGAATGCCTCGCCTTTTCCCTGATTGTCCGCGGGCGCGTCGGTTTCGATTTTCGCCTGGGACGGTCCGTGAAGCGCGTCGCAGTGGAGCCCGCCGGTGTAGCTGATCGAGATGTTAACCATGCGCTGATTCTCGCTCCGCCCGTCCAGCGAGGCAATCGCAGGCCATCCCCGCAATCTTCGTTTGTATCACCGTCGCCGCGGTCCCTCGATGCTTCTTTGACAAACCGTCCACCAAAGTGGTTGTCATCGGAGCCTCTGGACACGCCAGGGAAAAGAAGATGCGTCTCCTCCTGCAAATCCGAATTCTCGATTTGGTCGAAGTCACCCTCGACAATGGAACGGAGTCGTTAGGGTAATTTTTCCGCGCTCTTCTCATCTGGAGCGCAACCCTATTCGAGGGGAAAATCGGTTGCATGTGCAGAAGGCCATCCTCACTCTGCTCGCGGAGCAAAATGCGGCACGGTAGATTCAGCGGGGAAGCGGCGAAGATCGCCCAGCACTATAGCGAGTCGGTCTCGTTCGATTGGCGGCTCTATCGCTACGACATCGCCGGATCGCTCGCGCACGCCGCGGCGCTGGCGGCCGCGGGAATTATTTCGCCTAACGAACTCGCGGAGATCGAGCACGGCCTGCGCGCGATTGAGGAGGAAATCAATCGCGGCGAGTTCGTCTGGAAACCGGAGCTGGAAGATTTGCACATGAACATCGAATCCAGCCTAACGAGCGGGATCGGCGCGGCCGGTGCAAAGCTGCATACGGCGCGGAGCCGGAACGATCAGATCGCGCTCGATTTGCGGATGTTCGCGCGTTTCGAGACTGGCGAAGTGCAGCACGGTTTGCGCGAATTGCAGCGCGCCCTCCTCGAAGTTGCGGAGGCTCATCGCGATGCCATCATGCCTGGCTACACGCACACGCAGCGCGCGCAGCCGATCCTTTTCGCGCATCATTTGCTCGCACATCTCGAAGCGCTGGAGCGCGATCACGCGCGGCTGCAGGACGGACTGGCGAGGATAAATGTGATGCCGTTAGGCTCGGGCGCGCTCGCGGGTTCGACCATTGTGCTCGATCGGCAGTTGATCGCCGACCGGCTCGGTTTTCCCGCGCTCTCGCGCAACAGCCTGGACGCGGTGGGCGATCGGGATTTCGTCGCGGAGATGCTTTTCGCGCTCGCGCTCATCGGCGTGCATCTCTCGCGCCTAAGCGAGGACATTATCCTTTGGACGACGACCGAGTTTGGTTTCGCCACTTTGAGCGACGACTACAGCACGGGCAGCAGTTTGATGCCGCAAAAAAAGAACTCCGACATGGCGGAGCTGACGCGCGGGCGGACCGGCCGGCTGGTCGGGAATCTGGTGGCGCTGCTGACGACGCTCAAGGGTTTGCCGACTTCGTATCAGCGCGATCTGCAGGAGGACAAGGAGCCGCTCTTCGATTCAATCGACGCGGTGAAAGCCGCGCTCGTGGTCCTCTCCGGACTCGTTAGGGGAATGGCGATTCACGACGCGGTGATGGAGAAAGCGGCGTGCGATCCGATGCTCCTCGCGACCGATCTGGCGGAATATCTCGTGCGCAAAGGGTTGCCATTTCGGGAGGCGCACGATGTGGTGGGGCGATTGGTCAGGGACGCGAGCTGCGCCCTTGATCAGATTCCGTTCGAGCGTTTGCGCGAGACCTCATATTTTTTCGAGGCGGATGTGGCGGAAGTTTTTAACGTTCGTCAATCGCTCGTTAGGCGAACCGCGCCGGGCGCGCCGTCGCCGGCAAATGTCGCGGTGGAGTTGGAGCGGTGGCGCAACGTGTTGGCGTCTAACTTGTCATCCTGAGCGGAGCGAAGGACCCCGCAAGCGTTTGAGGGACGGCGAGCCTCACGGACGCTTGCGGGGTCCTTCGCCGTCTGCGCGGCTCAGGATGACAAGTGGTCGAGCGCGGCGCGCACTTTCAAACGAAGCGCATTTAGATGGATAAAGCCGGTAGCGTCAGTTTGATCGTAGGTGCTCAGCCCACTGCCCTCCATCGTCGCGATGTGCGGATCATAAAGGCTCTTCGGGCTCTTCCGTCCAGCAATGATGATATTCCCCTTGTAGAGCTTCAGCCTAACGACTCCGCTCACGTTGCGCTGCGTGTTACTGACCAGCGCCTGCAAGGCTTCCCGCTCGGGCGAGAACCAAAAGCCGTTGTAAACCAGCGTGCTGTATTTCGGGATGAGGCTGTCGCGCAGGTGCATCACTTCGCGGTCCATCGTCAGGCTCTCCATTTGCCGATGCGCGAAATGAAGGATCGCGCCGCCGGGAGTTTCGTAAACGCCGCGGCTTTTCATGTCGACGAAACGGTTCTCCACCAAATCGACGCGGCCGATCGCATTCCGTCCGCCGCGCTCGTTCAACGTTTCCATCACGCCTAACGGATTCAGCTTTCCGCCATCGACGGCGATGCAGTTGCCATCCGCAAATTCCAGCTCGACGAATTCGGGTTCGTTAGGCGCCTCTTCCGGCGCGACGCTCAGCTTATACATCTCGCGCATTTCCGGCCCGCTCGCGTCGAACCACGGGTCTTCCAGAATTCCGCTTTCGAAGCTGATGTGGAGTAAATTGCGGTCACTCGAATATGGTTTCGCGGCACTGGCTTCGACTGGAATCTTGTTCGCCTCCGCATAGGCGATCATCTCGGCACGGCCGGGAAATAGTTCGCGAAAGCGAGCTTCCCGCCAGGGCGCGATAACACGGAGTTCGGGCGCGAGTGCGGCGGCGGTCAGCTCGAAACGCACCTGATCGTTCCCCTTTCCCGTCGCGCCGTGCGCAATCGCGTCCGCGTTCTCGGCGCGCGCGATTTCCACCATGCGTTTGGCGATGAGCGGACGGGCGATGCTGGTGCCCAGAAAATACTGGCCTTCGTAAATCGCGCCGGCCTGGAGCATCGGGAAGATGAAATCGCGCGCGAATTCCTCCCGCAAATCTTCGATGACGCATTTGCGCGCGCCGGTCTTGAGCGCTTTCGCTTCGAGTCCGTCGAGCTCCTCGCGCTGGCCAATGTCGGCGCAGAAGCAGATGATCTCCGCGTTGTAGTTTTCGCGCAGCCAACGCAGGATGACGGAGGTGTCGAGTCCGCCTGAATAGGCCAGGACGATTTTCATGGCGCGGAGACTAACGCGCAGGTGGGGCGGTGCAAGGTTTCACGGTTGCCTAACGATGGGCGACGTCTGCAGGAGAGCGGCATGCTTCGCCAGAGCCTCGCGAAAAACCGAGGTCAGCGCGGGATCGTGGAGGATATTTAGATCGGAGTTGTGCGCCGCAATGTCGTCGTTTTCCCAAGTTTCGTTCCACCAGCAAAAGCCGATCACCGCGGGCCAACGACCGGAAAAGAGATCTTCGAGCGCCGCGTGCGCCCATATCGCGGCCGGAACTTTAGGATAGTGAACGTCGCCGCCGAATTCGGCCACGATGATCGGTTTGCCCGGCGCTAGTTTCGTTAGGCGCGGATAGGCGGCATCGAGTTCTTCGCGGAAACTTCCCGGCCGATCGGCCGCGCGCGGTGTGAGTGCGCCGTAAGCACTGACCGCGAGCCAGTCGCAATAATTTTCGCCGGGAAAATAATTCTCGAGGCGATTCCAGTTCCTCTCCGGATCGTCGTCCCAATTCACGTGCCAAATCCATTGCAGGTTGTCGGCTTCGGCGTCGCGCATGAGATCGACAATGTGGCGATAGGCCGCGACGTAGCGCGCCGGCCCGGCAGCGCGGCCATTCCACCTGCCGTTCCAGGCGAACCATTGGCCATTTGGTTCCGTTCCCCACTCGATCAGGATCGGGTGGGCAAAGGCTTTCGCGGAGATCGCCCAGCGCCGCAGGTCGTCATCAAATTCCCCTGCAATAATGTTCGTTAGGCTAAAGGTTTTCTCCGCGTGGCGTTGGTCGAGATCGGAGCGCAGCATGAGTCGCACATAGGGCACTTTGCCTAACGAGTGAATCCAGGCGCAGGTGTCTGCAGGAAAAGCGCGCGATTCAAACCAGTTGTCGGAAAAATATATCCACGCCGTTTTTCGTCCGATTGCGGTCTCAAAGGCGGCGACATCGGCGGGCGCAACGTTGTGCTCGCTCGCATCATCGCTCCCCGGCAATGGCGCGCTGTAGAAAAAGCCCTGATAGAGTTTTCCCGGCGGCGGCGCGACAATTTCCTGCTCAGCGCGCACGCCTGCGGCGCAGACAAGCAAGACCGGCAAGGCGCCGTGCAGGACAAAACTTTTCACGCCGCTCCGAGCGCAAGAATCGCGAAAAGCGCGATGAGAAGATAAGGCGCGAGCGATGCCGCACCGGGATACTCCTTGGCCATGCGCTGACCGAAAAAGAGCGCGAGCAGCGCAATTCCCGAGACGACTGCGCCGTAAAACGCGACCGACGAATCGCGCCGCACAAGCAAAAGGAAAAAGCCAAGCGCGCTGAGAATTCCGGCGGCTAGTTCCACCGCTGTCAGCACACCGAGCAAGAGCGGCACGATGCCGGCGAGCGGACTTTTAGCGAAGTGTCCGGTCAGCCAGTCGAGGTTACCGCGGCGATCGAGAATCTTATCGACACCCGATTGTAGAAAAAGAATCGCGAAAAACGCGGCCACGAAAAGCTGCGCGATGAGGAGCGCACCGGCAGAGGTGTGAAGAACGGACATGAACCGATTCTAGCACGCGGCGACGGGGGAAACGCGCGATTTCGCGCCGCCAATTTGGCCTTGCGCCCCCGGGGGCGTTGGCGATTATAGCAGTCCGTCGAATCCGACGGGCTGCGGGTGTAGCTCAGTGGTAGAGCACCTCCTTGCCAAGGAGGACGTCGCGAGTTCGAGTCTCGTCACCCGCTCCAGCCTCCGCTTGGGAGCGCAGCGGAAAGCGGTGGATGGAGCGCCACGCCGGAGCGAAGCGCAGGCGGGCTGGTCACGTGTAATCCCGGCGCTCCAAGGCTACGGCTTGGCAGGCCAAGCCCCAGAACACCGACTCTCATCCCATGTTCTACGTGTATATTCTGGCTAGCAAAGGAGACCAATCGAAACATTACACCGGAGCGACACAACACCTCGCTAACAGGCTAGATAAGCACAACGCGGGGAGATGCACGCATACAGCAAGTCCCGGCCCTGGCTCATAGAGACGGCGATTTCGTTTCGCTCCAAAGCCAAAGCCATCGCGTTCGAGAAGTATCTCAAAAGCGGATCCGGGCGGGAATTCGCTTGCCGCCATTTTTGAACCGGCAACTTTCTCGCCGAAAATTGAATCCAAAAGCCGCCCTCGCCGCATCCCATGAGCAAAGGATGAAAATGAAAATCACCGCCAGTATAATCTTCTGCTTACTCAGTGCGATCGGCGCATTTGGGCAGACGCCCGCCTCCACTCTCGCGCCTAACGTTCAGGCAACCGCGGCGCCAGTCGCTACGCCTGCTGCGCCCGTGGTCGCTATTCCCACCCCGGTAGTTGCGACACCGGCGATCACGCCGGCTCCGGCGTTCACTCCCGCGCCAACCGCGACACTCGCCACTCCGTCTGCCACACCAGACGCGGACGACACGATCGACAACATGATCGAGAGCAAAATCCGACGGCATTTCGAGTTTACCGCCGGCAAACATCATTTCCGCGCCGATGGCGATGATGGCGACGCCGCGTGGCTCGCGGTGCCGATCGTTTTCATCGTTTTCCTCGCCATCTTCGGGATGCCGGTGCTCATCGTGGCGGTGATCCTCTACTTCAGCTTCTCCAGGAACCGCGCGATGCATAAAACCGTGCGCATGATGGTGGAAAAAGGTCAGCCCGTGCCCGAGTCGCTGCTCAATCCACCGCCCGTCGTTAGGCAACGCTCCGATCTGCGCCGCGGCATCAAGTGGATGCTCTGGGGCGTGGGCGCGATGATTTTCTTCGGCGCTGTCAGCGACTGGGATGGCGGTGTCTGGAGCCTCGGCATCTTTCCGTTTCTGATCGGTGTCGCCTACCTCATCTTCTGGAGGCTCGACCTGCGTCACGAACCTCCTTCCCTTCCCCCTTCCCCACCGGTGTAACCTTGGCACGTGCCACTGACCGATGCTGATCTCGTCGCGCGCGTCCTCGTCCATGACGACCACCACGCCTTCGCTGAACTGGTGCGCAATCACCAGTCGGCGATTCGCGGTTTACTGCGGCAGCTCACGCGTAACGATCTCGCGCTGGCCGATGATCTCGCGCAGGAAACTTTTCTGCGCGCTTACCGGCACCTCTCGAGTTTTCGCGGCGAAGCGAAATTCTCCACCTGGCTTTACCGCATCGCTTACAACTGCTTTCGGGAAGACGCGCGAAAACGCAAAGAACTGGTCGGGATCGACGAGACGATGCTGGAAGCACAGGAAGATCCGCAGGTCACAGATCCCGCACTAAAACACGATCTCATGCACGCGCTCTCACTCCTGCCGCTCCACGAGCGCTCCGCGATTTTGCTTTGCTGCCAAAACGGCTTATCGCATGATGAAGCTGCGCGCGTGCTCGATATTCCGCTCGGCACCGTAAAGACGAATGTCTTGCGGGGCCGGGAGAAATTGAAGAAAACGCTCGCCGCCTGGGGACCTGCCTAACAATGGACGAAGAGCTGCATGAAGACTGGCTGGACGCGCGGTTGCGTGAGGAAGCGGCTTACATCGACGATGCCGGCTTCACCGCCCAGCTCATGCAGAAAGTTCCGGCGCGCAGGACGACGCGGACTTCGCTACGGGGCGCTGTTTTGCTCGGCATTACGATGCTGGCTTGTGTCATTACTTACCTCGCTTCCGATGGCGGACATTTTCTTGTCTCGGCGGTGCAAACTTTGGCCGCGATGCCGCTTTGGATCCTCTTCGTGGTGGCGACTTTCTGCGCCGTGGTCGTCACGGTCGGCGCGGCCAGTGCGGCGTATCTTCAGGTTCGCGATCGCAGCTGAAGTGCTGCCGATCCCCCGGCGCGTCGCCGGCTTCAAAAGACACCGAATCGCCTAACGAGCGGCGTGTTGGGGTGCTTTGCCTAACGAGTGCGATTAGTCGCGCGCGGCTTCGACGTCCCGCGCGATCTGCGCGCGTAACGCGGCCAGGTTTTCGAATTTCTTTTCCGGCCGCAGATAATGGATAAAGCGAACTTCGATGTCGCTGCCGTAAATGTCGCGGTCGAAATCGAAGAGATGCAGCTCGAGCACGCGCGTCGGCGAGCCGTCCGCGACGGTCGGACGCACACCCAAATTAACTACCCCGCGCAGCCGCTTACCTTCAAGTCGCGCCTCCGCCGCATAAACTCCGTTAGGCGGATATTGCTCGCTGTGCGCGCTGAGATTTGCCGTCGGAAAACCGAGACTGCGGCCCATGTGGCTGCCGCTTTCCACGGTGCCGAGAATCGTGTATTCGCGGCCTAACATGCGCGCCGCGTCCGCGAGCTCGCCTGCTTCCACCGCCTGCCGAATGGCGGTACTACTCACGACCGCACCCTCGGAAGTTACGGGGTCAACGCCGACAACGCGGAAGTCCAGCTCGACACCGAGCTTTTGCAAAAGTGCGAGGTTGCCCGCGCGGTTTTTGCCGAAGGACCATTCCTGACCAACGCAAATTTCCCGCAGCGGTCGCGCGGCCGCGGCCAATTGCCTAACGAACTCTTCCGGAGGAGTCGCCGCAAATTCGCGATCGAATTTCAGCACGAGCAGATGCGACACGCCGAGAGCGCGGATGAGTTCGATTTTGTGCTGGGTTGCGGTCAGGAGTCGTTTGCTGTTTTGCGGTTGCAGGACTTTTGCCGGATGCGGATCGAAGGTCACGACCACTGCAGTCCCGCGATCGTTGGCGGCATCGCGCGCCGCGGTGGAGATGACCGCTTGATGTCCGAGGTGAACGCCGTCGAAAACACCGATCGCGAGAAAGAGCGGACCCGGAATTTGCGCCAGCTCCGGGATGGATTGCAGGATGCGCATCGAAGGAGCGTGAGATTGGAGACGAGGTTACGCAACCGTCATCCCGAACGAAACGAAGTGGAGCCGAGGGATCGGCGGGCGGGTGTGGCGCACGCGCGCGTGCCTCTGACGATTTTGTGGTTTTTCTTTACGGAAGCTCTGCCGGATCCCTCGACTGCGCTTCGCTTCGCTCGGGATGACATTGCGCGCACACCAAATCGCGGAGGTTGTTGGACTCGTTAGGCGATGTGAGCTTCGTTAGGCCCCGCGCATCCGCGATACTTCCGGCAGGGTGAGAATTTTTCCGAGGATATCGACCGGCGGCGCGGTTTTGATTTCCTCGACCGTAACCGCCCGCGTGAGATCGAAACGGCCGGAGCGCGTGCGGCGCAGCTCCTTCAAATGCGCGCCGCAGCCCAGCTCATTGCCTATGTCGTGCGCATAGGTGCGAACATAAAAGCCCTTACTGCAGAGGACCGTGAAGTCGATCTCCGGCAGCGCAACGCGATCGATGCTGTAGCGATAAACGTGCACGAGTCGCGCATCGCGCACCACGGTTTTCCCTTGGCGCGCCAGTTTGTAGAGTGGGACGCCGCCTTGTTTGATCGCGGAAACCATGGGCGGCATCTGATAGAAATCGCCGCAAAATTTCTCGAAAGCCGCAGTGATTTCCTCCTCCGAAAGATCAGGCACGGGACGTTCCTCAACGATTCGCCCGGCACGATCCTGCGTGTCGGTCGTGGCGCCTAACGACAAGGTGCCAACGTATTCCTTGTCCTCGCTCATGATCAGGTCCTGGATTTTCGTGCCGCGGCCGAGGGTGAGAATGAGGAGACCGGTGGCGATTGGGTCCAGCGTTCCGCAATGCCCGACTTTCTTGATTTGCAGTTGTCGCCTAACGAGCGCGACGACGTCATGGGAAGTCATCCCGCCGGCTTTATCGACGAGCAGCACGCCGTCGGGTGTGGCAGTTAGGGACATGGGTAGCGGCTCAAAAACTTTGTCATCCTGAGCGGAGCGTAGCGCAGTCGAAGGATCCCGTCGGTCTTCTGTGAAGTTTTCGATTAATAGCGAGCGCGCTTTTCGGTTGTTCCGCGGGATCCCTCGTCTGCGCCTTCGGCTTCGCTCGGCATGACATTAGAGCGGGTTCACCGCTTCGACCGCGGCGGCGATGACTCGTCGGACCGCATCGTCGAGGCTGCCGGTCATCCGCGCGCCCGCGGCGAGTTTGTGGCCGCCGCCTTTGAAGGATTTGCAGATTTCGCAAACGTCGGCGCGCTCATCTTTCGAGCGCATGCTCACACGCACTTTGCCGTCTTCGAGTTCCTCGAAAAAGATCGCGATGATCACGCCTTGGATCGCTCGGAGATGATCGATCAATCCTTCGTTATCCTCAGGGATGACGCCCAGCTCATTCGCCATCGCGAGCGGCAGGCTAAAGCTCGCGACCTTGCCATCGGCGTCGAAACGCATGTGATCGAGAAGCACGCGCAGCAGCTCGATGCGGCGGCGCGGATAACTCTCGTAAAGTCTCTGGCTCAGCTCGCCGACCTTGATGCCGCAACGCAGAATATCGGCCGCAATCTCGAAGGTGCGGTCGGTCGTGTTCGGATATTGGAACGAGCCGGTGTCGGTGGAAATGGCAGCGAAAAGATTTTCGGCAATCGCTTCATCGAGCGGCAGGTCCTGGCTTTGCAGAAACTCGAATAAAATCTGCCCCGTCGCCGGCGCGATCGAATCGATATGCACGAGATCGCCGTAACGCGGATTGCTTGGGTGATGATCGATGTTGATCCAAACTTTTGCTTCGCCGACGGCGGCGAGGACGTTGTCACCGAGCCGCTGACGCGTCGCGGTGTCGAGCGCGACGACGACGTCGAAATCTTCCGGCTCGTTAGGCGGCAGAGTCACAAGCTCGCCGCCGGGCAGGAAGGAAAATTTCTCGAGCAGACCTTCCTCGTTCCAGACTTTCACTTTTTTTCCGAGCTGTTGCAGCGCGAGCCCCATCGCGATCTGACTCCCGAGCGCGTCGCCGTCGGGCCGCACATGGCTGAGGACGACGAAAGATTCGTGCGCGCGCAGGACGGCGGCGATTTCGGCGAAAGTTGAATTCGTTAGGCTGACTTGGGGTGGTTCGACGGTGGTGTTCATTCGTTAGGCTCGGTGACGGGAGAAGGTTCTATTTCCTGCAAAATCTTGAGGACGCGCGAGCCGCGCTCGATCGAATCATCGAGATGGAAAACGAGGTGCGGCGTGTATTTGAGGACGACGTGTTTCGACAGCGCAGACTGCAAGGCGGCGCGATTCGCTTCCAGCTTCGGGAGGACTTCTTTGCGCCCCAGCGAGCCGAGGACGCTGATGTAAACGTGGGCCGATTTCAGATCGGGCGTGACGTCCACCTGATTCACGGTGACGAGCAGGTTTTCGAACGACATTTCGCGCACTAGAAGAGCGCTCAGCTCTCGCTTCAGTAATTCGTTCACACGGAGCAATCGATGTTTCATAGAAATGGACGGCGCTCGCACCAGCGTCGTTAGGCAAGCTGGAAGCGTGCCCTACAGCTTCTGCGCCACCTGTTCGAGCTGGTAGCACTCGATGATGTCGCCGACTTGATACTCGGTGAAATCTCCCAGCTTAATGCCGCACTCCAGTCCGACGCGGACTTCTTTTACGTCGTCCTGGAAACGTCGCAACGTCGAGAGGCCGCCATCGTAAACCGGCTGGCGGCGACGCAAGACACGCGCACGCGCGGTGCGGCTGATGCGCCCATCCGTGACGAGACAGCCGGCGACGATACCGCGGCTCAACTGGAAGACCTGCTTCACTTCGGCGTGACCGATGACGGATTCGCGATGCTCCGGATCGAGCATGCCGGCCATCGCTTCCTTCATCTGGTCGATGAGTTCGTAGATGATGCTGTAAAGTTTCACCTGCACGCCTTCGTGTTTTGCAGCGGCGACGGCGTTGCTCTCGACTTTGATGTTGAAGCCGACGACGACGGCGTTGGACGCGCTCGCGAGCAGAATGTCCGACTCGGAAATCGGACCAACCCCGGCGTGGATCATTTCGAGATCGATTTTCTTGCTCTCGATTTGGCCTAACGACGCGATGAGCGCTTCGAGCGAACCCTGCGCATCGCACTTCAAAATCAAACGCAGGACTTTTTTGCCATCGGCCGCTTCGAGCAGGCTCTCGAGGGTGGCGCGTTGCGGCATGCTCAACTTCTCGGTGCGTTTCGCCGCCAGTCGCTCTTCGCTCAGCGTCTTGGCGGATTTCTCCGACTCCATGACGAGGAATTCGTCGCCGGCGTTAGGCAAACCAGTGAAACCTAAAACCTTCGTCGGCGTCGAGGGACCGGCGGACTTGATCGGTTTGCCGTGATCATCAACGAGGGATTTGATCTTGCCGCCGTAATCCCCGCAGATAAATGGCTCGCCCACTTTCAGTGTGCCCATCTGCACGATGACGGTCGCGGTCGGTCCGCGGCCGGGTTCGACTTGCGCTTCGATCACGGTGCCGCGCGGAGTGGCGGTGGGCGAAGCTTTTAACTCCATGACCTCGGCTTGCACCGCCATGTTTTCGAGCAACTGATCAACACCCGTGCCTTTCGTAGCGGAAACCGGCACAACGATTGTTTCGCCACCCCAATCCTCCGGTGTGAGATCGCGCTCTTGGAGTTGTTGTTTCACCCGATCGAGATTCGCGCCGGGCAAATCCATCTTGTTGACCGCGACCATGATCTTCACATGCGGCGCAGCTTTGGCGTGGTTGATCGCTTCGATCGTCTGCGGCATGAGGCCGTCATCGGCCGCGACCACAAGGACAACAATGTCTGTTACATTTGCGCCGCGTGCGCGCATCGCGGTGAAAGCCGCGTGACCTGGCGTGTCGAGAAAAGTGATCCGCGTCCCTTTATAATTGACCGTGTAGGCGCCGATGTGCTGCGTAATGCCGCCGGCTTCGCCCGCCGCGACGCGCGTCTTGCGGATCGCGTCCATGAGCGACGTCTTGCCGTGATCGACATGGCCCATAAAAGTGATGATCGGGCCGCGCAGCTTCAGCTCTTCCTCTTTCTCGATGACCGGAGGCGGAGGCGCGACGACGACCTCGACCTGCTTATGAACACCGCCGCCTTTTTCGCGGCGCTCCATTTCGAAAACGAAGCCGTGCTTATCGCAAATTTTGCTCGCGACCTCGGGTTCGACCGTCAGGTTGGGGTTCGCGAAAATATTGAAGTCGTCCATCAGCTCTTTGATGAGCTGGAAATTTTTCACTCCGAGCTGCGTGGCCAGATCTTTGACGACGATCGGCGGTTTAATGTGAATGATCGGCCGTCCGTCCTCGGCAATTTCAGCTTCCCCGTTGCTGCTCGAGGCGGCGACCGCAGGCGCGGTGGCCTCGGCGGTTGCGAGAACAACCGGCTCGGGCGCGGCCACGTGCGCCTCGCGAATCTTCGAGATCGGTGGGAGAAACGAATTCTTCGTTGCCGTGTCGGACGCGGCCCGCTTCGGCTTCGGAGTTCGCGGATCGATGAGTGAGACCGCTTCGGCCATCGGCTTCGCGCTTGTTTCGCTCGCCGGCTTTTCTACTGCGGGCGGTTGGGTCTGACTGGTTGTCTTAGGCTCCGCGGGTTTGCGTCCAGTGATGGGTGCAAAGGCCGAGCGAGTCGCCGGCACCACGGGCTTCACTGCCTCTGATTTAACCATCATCGGTTTCACAGGAGGCACGGCCTTTTTCGGTGCGGCGGAAGGAGGAGTCGCTACCGCCGGCGCGGGCTTGGGCGCGGTTTCGGTGACTGGCAAAGCGGAAGACACAGTTTCCTGAGTTTTGCTTTTGGAGGTTTTGGCCGTCTTCGCGGGCTTAGCAGCCGCGCGCGCGGCAGGCGACGACTTCGCAGCGGCGGCCGGTGCGGCCGCCTTGCGCGCAGGCGCCTTGCGCGCCGTGGTTTTGGTCGTCGTTTTTGTGGGCATGAAAATGTTTTTTGCTCATGGCCGTGAGCAGTTAGCGCGCAGCCATTTCAAGTGGCCGCAGCGTGTTTGTGCACGGCTTCGTAAATATCGCGCGCCTTTGCTTCGTCCACGCTGAGGATGTCGATCAGGTCCTGCATCTCGGCATCCTGCAAACCTTCCAGATTCGTAAAGCCGGTCTTCACCAGCGTCATCGCCTGCTCGTCCGTGATCGGCAGCGCGCTGGCGAGCGACTGCGCCGCGTGGGCCACTTTCTGCTCCACCGCGCTCGTGCTCGGCGCTTCCTTCTCGATGTTAATTTCCCAACCGGTCAGGCGACTCGTTAGGCGCGCGTTTTGGCCTTTCTTGCCGATGGCGAGCGAGAGTTGGTCTTCATCGACGGAAATGGTGGCGCTCTTTTTCTCCAGGTCGAAGACGAGGTTCTTTACCTTCGCGGGCTTGAGCGCTTCGAGGACAAAGTCCTTCGGGTCGGAGCTCCAGCGGATGATATCGACCTTCTCGTTGTTCAATTCCCTAACGATGTTTTTCACCCGCGACCCACGCATACCGACGCAAGCACCAACCGGATCGACTTTCGGATTGTCGCTAAAAACGGCGATCTTCGTGCGATAACCGGCTTCGCGCGCGATGCCGCGGATCTCCACCGTGCCGTCGGCAATCTCACTCACTTCCAATTCAAAAAGTCGCCTAACGAAATTGGGATGGCTCCGTGAAATGATAATCTCCGGACCGCGAATGCCATTCTCGACCGCGACCACGTAGGCGCGCAGACGATCGCCGATGTTGTAATCTTCGACCACGACGCGCTCGCGTTGCGGCATGATCGCCTCAAATTTTCCGAGATCGAGAATGACGTCCGAGCGATCGAAACGCCGGACCGTTCCGCTGACAATCTCGCCCGCGCGATCCTTGAACTCCTCGTAGATCATTTCCTTCTCGACCTGGCGGATGCGCTGCATCATGGCCTGCTTCGCCGTCTGCGCGGCGATGCGGCCGAAGTTTTTCGGAGTCACTTCCACCTCCATCTCTTCACCCACCGCCGCATCGGCTTTGGTGCGGCGCGCTTTATCGAGGGAGATTTCGTCCGCGGGATTGGTCACGCGATCGACCACGAGCAAGTTTGCGAGCGCACGGATTTCGCCCGTCTTCGGATCGATCTCGATGTGCAAATCGCGCGAAGCACTAACGCTCTTTTTCGACGCCGAGAGGAGGGCGTTCGAGACCGCCTCGATCAGGATTTCGCGTTTGATTCCGCGCTCCCGTTCCAGGTAATCCAGCATGGCGATAAACTCGGCGTTCATGAAAAGTGAGGTCCAGCGACAAAAAAGAGTGGGACACCAGCTCCCACTCCAATCCAGCAACGGACTAGGCGCGCACGATACTTTTACCGAGTCGCGCCGTCAAGCTACGTAACGCGGGCTTCCAGCCTGCGAGATTGAGTAGGCTTCCGGCCTTGGCGCGTCATCAAACTGCGGGCAAGATGCCCCCTCGACGCGACAGCCAGGGATGGCTGTGTTACGTCCGGCAGATGGCGCGCGGTCGGTCTTTATTGTTGGTGCTGGTAGTCTGGGCGGCGATTTACCTGCCGCGGTTAGGCTCGCTCGAAATCAAAAGCGAAGAGGGCCGCCGCATTCTGCCCGCGGTCACGATGCTCGAAACGGGCAACTACATCGTGCCGCAGATCGGCAGCGAACCATACTTCTCTAAACCGCCGTTGGTGAATTGGCTCGTCGCGGCCTTCTTCAAAATCTTCGGCGCGCGTAATGAGTGGACGGCGCGTTTACCATCGGCGCTTTGCGTTCTTGCGGTCGCGCTCGCCTTCGTCACGCTCGCGCGCGGGAGCCTCGGCGGGAACGGCGCAATTGCCGCGGCCCTCATGTGGCTGACGAACTTTGGTCTCCTTGAAAAAGGCCGTCTGATCGAGATCGAAGCGCTCTACGTTTCACTTACGGCGCTCGCTTTTATCTGCTGGCTGAGCTGGTGGCGCGAGCCTCGGCGGCCCTGGCAGGCCTGGCTAGTCCCGTCGGTTTTTCTCGGGCTCGGCCTGCTCGCCAAAGGACCGCTGAACTTATTCTTCTTCTACGCCGTCGTCGTCGCAGTCCTTTATTCGTTAGGCGAGCTGCGCCAACTGCGGACAGCGCCACATTGGCTAGGCATTCTGCTCATGCTCGGAATTTTTGCCGCCTGGGCGATCCCTTGCCTAACGATGGTGCATGGCGGACACGTCGCGAGCATTTGGTCGCGGCAGTTTTCCGGCCGCGTCGTGGGCGAAGGTTTCCATCTCAACGATTGGCTGCTTAATCTTCCGCGAGGAATTTGCTACCTGCTGCCGTGGGCGGCGCTGCTGCCGTTCGCCCGTTTCCGTCTCCTGGAGAATGAAAACGAGCGAAAGCTTTGCCGCGGCTTGTCGTTAGGCATCACCGTTTCGTTCCTGGTCGTGAGTCTGGCGCCGGGTGCGTTGCCGCGTTACACCATGCCGCTGCTCGCGCCGGCCATCTGGCTGCTCGCGATCCTCATTAAAGAACACGCGCTCGTCTGGCCGAAGTCTCTGCGCAAAGTCATCACTTGGACGGTTGTCGCAGTCACGATCGCGATGCTGATTTATTCGATCGTGATTATCCCCCGGCTCCGCGCGCGCGAAAAAGTTCGCCCGATCGCCGCGCAGCTTGAGGCCGCGATTCCGCCTAACGAGTCCCTCTACGCGATTGATCCCGATTACCAGCCGTACCTCTTTTACCTGCAACGGCCAATCGTCTATCTGCGAACAGCGGCTGATTTACCGGCGGCCGCGCGCTACATTCTGATTCAACCCGAGAATGAGGCAGCGCTCTCGAACACAGAATCCATCCTGCGGATTAAAGACTACCGCGGTCGCCGCGTAATCCTCCTGAGGACGAAGCGAACCCCATAGGTCCATCGTGCTGAATCTGGGGAGCACGGGCTGCCAGCCCGTTGGCGAAGGCAGTCTGCCTTCGCGGACTTCGGGAACGAGGACAAGACCCCGGCGCCTGAGCTCGGGAGAAAAGCGCGACCTTCTAGTGTGCCCGCGCTCCCCGTTGCCGACGCAAGACAGCCACAGAAAAATTGAACTCGCCACGTGACGTCGTAGCCCAAAGGCCTCCGCACCCTGACGAAAGTTCGTCGCGGCAGACCGCCGCAACCAACGGGCTAGCAGCCCGTGCTCCCCGGAGAAGGCCTGCATTGCACCCGGCTGCGATTGACAATAATCCAGAAACCACGGATTCGTTCGTTAGCTAACGAATCATGCCACCGCGCAACAAACAAATGATCGGCCAGCTCCTGCACGGCGCCGCCCGCGCCTGGCGAAATAAGCTGGACGAACGCCTGCGCCCACTTGGTTTGAGCCAGGCGAAGTGGCGCACGCTCAATCATCTCTCGAAAAATAACGGCACGCTGACTCAGCGCGACCTCGCCCAACGCATCGGCGTGGAGGAGCCGACGCTCGTCGGGTTGCTCCATGGACTTGAACGCGAAGGTTGGATCGAGCGCCGTAACTCCGCGCAAGATCGCCGCTGCAAAACGGTCCACCTGCAACGCCGCTCGAACGCGATCCTGACCAAAATCCATGCCGCCGCCCACACGCTCCGCCGCGAACTGGTGGCGGACATTCCGCCAGATGAATTGGAGACCTGCATGAAAGTTCTCGCGCAGATTGGGGCGAAAGCTGGCATCGAAAATGCCTCGTTAGGCAACAGACGCGCTGGCGCGAAAAGCAACGGCTCGCATCCGAAACGAACGAAATGAGAACTCGCCTAAGATTTCCTCTCGCGCTTTCCCTCGCGACGACGCTCGTTGCGCTCGCCGGCTGCGGGAAGAAAGAAGCTGCGGAGCCTCCGCCACGCACCGTTGCCGTCACGAAGGTCACCTCGGCCGACGTGCCGCTTTACCTCGACGAAATCGGGACCTGCGCAGCCTCCGAGAGTGTGCAGGTGCAGGCGCAGGTCAGCGGCCAAATCACAGCACGTCTTTTCCAGGACGGCGCCGATGTGAAAAAGGGCGACCCTCTTTTCACCATCGATCCGAAACCGTCTCAGGCCGTCTTGGACGCAGCGAAAGCCGACGCTGCCCTGGCCGATGCGAATCTGAAACGACAAGAGCAACTGCGAACCCAGGGCGTGACCGCGACGCAGGACCTCGATACGGCGAAAGCGAACGCCATGCGCACGTCGGCGGCGGTTTCAGCCGCGCAGGTGAATCTCGATTACTGCTCCATTCGTTCGCCGATCAATGGTCGCATCGGCCTGCGCCAAGTCGATGTGGGGAACACGGTCAGTGCCGGCAGTGGCGGCGCCGTCCTCGTCACAATCGATAACCTCGATCCGATCTACACCGATTTCACGATCGCGGAGCCCGACCTTCCACTCGTTAGGCAACATCTGGGCGGGCCGGCCTTGAAAGTGATGACGGAAGCGGAAGGCGACAACGTCACGCCGCGCGAGGGCGAGTTGTATTTCATCGCCAACACCGTCCAGTCCGGTGCCGGCACGGTGCAGGCACGCGCGAGCACCCCCAATCCCGACCGGGCGCTCTGGCCATCGCAATTCGTGCATGTGCGCCTGATTCTCGACACCCTCAAGAACGCGAAACTCGTGCCTAACGAAGCCGTCCAGATCGGCCAGAAAGGCCCGTATGTTTTCGTCGTCAAACCCGATTCGACACTCGATCTTCGCCAGGTGAAAAGCGGACAACGGCAAGGCGATCGCGTCGTCGTGAGCGAAGGGCTAAAGGTCGGCGAGACGGTCGTCGTGCGCGGGCAGTTGCAACTGGCGCCTGGCGCAAAGGTCGTCGCGCAGGAAGAGAAACAGCCTAACGAGCCCGCGGCCGCCGGCACAAAATCGAACGTGAGCCCCTAACAATGAATCCTGCGCGCAGCAACGGCCACGACGGCGAATCCGGCAACGGCAGCGCGCCCGCGAACGGCGCGCACCGCGGCATGCCCGCCGAACGCGCGCAGGAGAAAAGCAAGGACACTCCGGCGCAGAAACTCGTCCAATTCTCGTCGGGACTTTCGCGGCCTTTCATCCAGCGGCCGGTCATGACGATGCTGCTCACGACGTCGATCATCGTCTTCGGCGTTCTCACTTACCGTCAGCTTGCGGTGAACGATCTTCCGGCGGTCGATTACCCGGTTATCAGCGTGAACGTCTCCTACCCGGGCGCGAATCCGCAAACGATGGCGAACACCATCGCGACGCCGCTGGAAAAACAATTTACCACCATCCCCGGTCTCAAGCTCACCACCAGCTCGAACACGCAGGGCAGCACCAATATTACCCTGCAATTCGATCTCTCGAAAAGCATCGACGCCGCCGCGACCGACGTGCAGTCCGCCATCCAGGCCGCGACCGGACAACTCCCGAGCGACTTGCCCAGCCCGCCGACCTTCAGCAAGGCGAACCCAAACGATCAGCCCGTCACTTACATTGCCCTAACGAGTGAAACACTTACCGATGGCGAGTTGTATCGCTACGCCACAACGGAAGTGCAGCAGCGGATTAACATTTTGCCGGGTGTTTCGCAGGTCGCGATCTACGGCGTGAAGGGCGCGATCCGGGTAAAGGTCGATCCGGGCAAACTCGCGGCGCGCAACTTGACCTTCGTCGATCTCGCGACCGCTATCAGGGCGAACACGGCCTACTCCGGCGCGGGGCAGTTCGATGGGAAAAACATGTCGTTCGTCCTGCGACCGAACGGACAGGTGGAGACGGCGGAGGGCTACCGCAACATGATCGTCGCCCGCGGCCCGAAGAATTCCGCGATTTATCTGCGCGATATCGCGCGCGTGATCGACGGTGTGCAGGACGAGAGATTGTCGCGGCATTTTTTTGCGCGCGGTTTTAACCCGCCGGCGTCGGTCATCGTCTTCGCGGTCTCGCGCCAGGCGGGCGCGAACGCCGTCGCAGTTGCACGCTCGGTTATCAGTTTATTGCCCGGACTGCAACGCGAGCTGCCTGGCTCGATCCGGTTGATTCCTACCTTCGATCGCTCGGCCACGATCGTCTCCTCCGTGCACGACGTGCAGACGACTCTCGCGATCGCGTTCGTCCTCGTCATCCTTGTCATCTTCCTTTTCCTCGGGCGCGCGAGCGACACACTGATCCCGATCGTGGCGCTGCCGATGTCGCTCCTCATCACTTTTCTCGCGATGTGGGCGCTCGATTATTCGATCAATAACCTGACCCTGATGGCGCTCACGCTGGCCATCGGCTTTCTCGTCGATGACGCGATTGTCTTCCTTGAAAACGTCGTTAGGCGCGCGGAGGCAGGCGAAACAATTTATCGTGCGACGCTTAACAGCGCGGGAGAAATTTCCTTCACCATTCTCTCGATGACGCTCTCGCTCGCGGCGGTTTTTATTCCCCTCGCCTTCATGCCGGGATTGTTAGGCAGAATCTTTCGCGAGTTCGCGATCACGATCATCGTCGCGATTTTCGCCTCGGGACTGGTCTCGCTCACGCTCACGCCGCTGATGTGCGCGCGTCTTCTCGCCGAGCGCGGACGCGGTCACGCGAAGACCTGGACGGAAAAATTCGTCGCCAGGTTTTTCGTCCCGATTGTCCAGTCTTATGGACGCACGCTCGATTGGTTTCTCGATCACGGGTGGCTCGCCGCGCCGATCATCGTTGCTTGCATCCTGGGCGTTTGGTTTTTCTTCACCCAGTTGCCCTTCACCTTGCTGCCGACGGGCGACAGCGGAGTTATCCGCGGATTTTTCATCGTGCAGGAAGGCGCGTCGCCGCAACAACAGCGCGTCTTTCAGGACAAGCTCGATCCGATTCTACAGGCCAATCCCGCAGTCGATAAATACTTCACCGTCGCCGGCCGCGCTGGACTGACCGCGGGTGTTTTCACCGTGCTCTTCTTGAAAGGCGTGGGCGATCGCAAAACGATTGACGACGTTGCCGCGGATTTGCGCAAAGCGTGCGCTGGTATTCCCGGAATTTTCCCCACGCTCAATCCGCAACCCGTGCTGCAAATCAACGTCGGCGCGACGGGCAGTTCGTTTGGCCGCTACACTTATGTGCTCAGCGGGATCAATCCGAATGAAGTTTACGACGCGGCTGATAAACTGACGACGGCGTTGCGCGATTACAACGGCTTTGCCAGCCCGCCACGCTCCGATCTTTTCCGGAATACTCCCAATCTCGACATTAATATCGACCGCGATCGCGCGGGAACTTATGGAGTTTCCACGACAACAATCGAGAGCCTGCTGCGCGCGGCTTATTCGCAGAACTACGTCTATCTTATCAAACAGGCCGACGACCAATATCAGGTTATCGTCGAGGCCGACGACAAGACACGCGCAACGCCGGAGGATCTGCGCGAAGTCTATGTGAAGTCGGATAGCACCGGCAAGCTAATCCCGATTAACGCTGTCACTCGGTCGGCGGCCAAGCTAGGACTGCAGTCAGTCAATCACACCAATCAGTTTACGAGTGTCACGTTCGGCTTCGATACGAAACCCGGCGTGGCACTTGGTGATGTCACCTCGTTCATAAACAAAACCGCCGCGCAGGTCTTGCCGCCGACGGTGAAAGGGGAGTTACAAGGTGAAGGTCTCGTCCTTGAGCAGCTCTTCGGCGCACTGCCGTTTCTCGTCATCGCGGCGCTCTTCGTCATGTATGTCATTCTTGGAATTCTCTACGAAAGCTATGTGCATCCTATCACCGTGCTTTCGACGCTTTTCCCGGCGGTCGTCGGCGGCCTGCTAACCCTATGGGTTTTTCGTTCTACTCTTTCGCTCTACTCCGTGATTGGACTCTTTCTTCTCATGGGCATCGTAAAAAAGAATGGCATCATGATTGTGGACTTCGCGCTGCATCGACTCGACGAAGGCTACGACCGCCGCGCCGCCATTCACGAAGCAAGCATCGAACGTTTCCGCCCGATTATTATGACTACGCTCGCCGCGCTGATGGGCGCTGTCCCTCTGGCCCTGGGCTTTGGCGCGGACGGCTCCTCACGGCGGCCGTTGGGTCTGGTCATCGTCGGCGGCCTGATCTTCTCCCAGTTAATCACGCTCTATATCACGCCCGTGATCTATCTCGCACTGGAATGGTTCCAGGAGAGCGTGCTCGACAAAGTGCCGTTCCTGCGCAGCGCCCACTCGCATCATGAAGCCGACGCGCAGAAACACGAAGCGCCCGAGTTGAATCCGGACCCAGCTGGAGCGCGCTAGCCTTTTCGTCTAACGAGAAGTGGCTTTTCGGGATCCGCGACACCCTGACCGATCTCTTCCTCGTGCTCCTATCTCTGCGTTTCTTCGTCTTCCGCAATGGGTCGCCGTTCTTCTTTTAACCCTGGCGTGCGCTAGGATTCTCAACGCGCAAAGTCTCACCCCCGAGGCGCACCAGGAAGAAATCGCCCGCCTAACAAGCCCTAACGTTGGGCCGTCGCATAACGAGCTCTTCGGAATTGCCGCCAGTCCAGGTCAGACCCTTTGGGCGGTGGGAACGGTCTATCAATATCCCAGGCAAAGAACGCTCATCCTACAGCGCCTGCCGTAAGGGATAACTCGTCGTCCCTCCTGCAGGCTGCGATAAGTTTAGTTAAAACTAGTGAGTGGTAACTGAAAGCCATCTCATCAAATGAGTGTGTCATCCTGAGCCGGCGAAGCGCGGTGAAGGACCCCGCAAGCGTCATTCGAAGTTACCCGCAGAGGCAACGCCCAACCACGCTTGCGAGGTCTCTCGCTCCGCTCGGGATGACAAACCCTCTAGCTACGAGACGCTCCTAACGACTACTAGCCGCCACCCGTCCTAGTGCTGCGCGAGACTTAACATGTTTCCATCCGGATCTTTGAACCAGGAAGATCCCCGGCGCAGGCGACCATATCCCTTGCTCATCCTGTGGCAGGCCAGGAACGCGCACGAATTCGATCCCCACTGCGGCGAGTTCCTTTACCACACTCCTAATCTCCGGCACCTCCCAGCCCATGACAGTGAACGGTTGCGGTTTGAAATCCTTTGCCGGCGACACACGCAGCGTGGTCCCGTTGGAGTCGAAAACCGCGGCGAAATTATCTTCGTGGACCAAAGTGAGGCCCAGCGTCTCGCCATAGAAGGTCTTAGCACGCGCGCGGTCGGTCACGCACACAAAGCAACCTGCTTTGGCCCCGCCAAGGATGGATTGATCGTTCATGCGACTATTCAATCAGAGAACATGCTTGGCGCAAGGCCGACGATAGCGAAGTCGTTGAGGATGTCTTGAGCCTAACGAGTAAAGGACCGTCCCAATCCTTACCTCCTCGGCATTTCAGGATTTTAGCTTTTCAGCTTTTCACCGCCACCGGCTTCGGGGGCTGCGTCATCAGGTCTGGAGCCACCGGGCGCGGACGTGCGGGCGGTGAGGGCGGTGACTTCACCGCCGAGAGCTTCAAGCCCGAATGACTCTCCCCCACTCTCGTCCCATTGACCTTGCCTAAGTGATCTAGATCGCGCCGCATCCTCGCCTTATTCGAGCAATACGTGATGGCTATTTCTTCGGAAATCAGATTCTCCGTGAAAGCTTTGAGCAATGATTGATCGAAGGAATGCCAGCCCATCGTCGAACCCGCCTCGACTCGCCTAAGGCTGCGTCGAGGGCACGGCGGCTGGCCAGAACGTCGCCTAACGAGTAAAGAACTTCATCTCCACACTTCAGCTTTTTCTCAGCACGCTCCCCGCAATCGCAAACCAGATGGACTGTGAGAACGCAACCAATCCAAATCCGTGCACATCGAGAGGAAGATGTCCGCTCAGCAGCGCCGCGACCGAGGATAGGCTTGCGAGCAATCCATAGACTCCGAGCGAGCGCGAGAACCGGCGCTCGGTTACCATTAAGCCCGACCACAGGGCGAGCGCGATGCACGAACCCACGGTGTAAACCTCCGCGAAACCCTGATTCAAACGAAAAGTGAAATCGAGGAAGAGCCGGCGCGTTTCGATCAGCGGGTCACCGACGACGAGCGCATGCAGGACGCCCGGCGCGACGAACCCACTCATCGTCGCCGCGCCCATAAGCGCGATCAGGGCAAACCCATAGATAGCGAGCGCCAGCATGGCAATTCGCCGCGGAGTATCGAGCCGGCGCGCCAGCACGAACGCGCCCAAAAACATGAGCGGCAGAGTAGCGAGCGCGAGCCCGTGGACCACGCGCGTGAGTAACTCCAGCCTTTCCATTTCCGTTCGTGAGATCAACCCATGATGCGCGATCGGATGCACAGCCATTGTTATGACTCCTGCGATTGCGCCGATGATTAGCGCCAGCCCACGCAAGCGGTTATCCTTCATACTTGAAAGTGTCGCGCCCCTACTCTCCGTTTGTCGAAAGGATTCGCTTCACGTTTCCGCACAGCCCCGGTGACCATGTCCGATAACTCCAAAAGACAGGGCAAAAAGCCAGATCGGCGCATCACGCGCAGTCGCAATCAACTCGGTGACGCCCTCGTCGCGCTCCTCCTCGAGAAGCCTTTCGATGAAGCCACTGTCCAGGAAGTCCTGGACCGCGCGCAAATCAGCCGTTCTACCTTTTATGCGCACTATCGCGATAAGAACGATCTCTTCCTGAGCGACGTGGATGAGTTCATGGCCGGCATGTCCACCCTGCTCGCTCGGAGCAATGATCAGTCAGAGCGAGTCGCGCCCGTGACAGAGCTCTTCACTCATGTTGCCGAGATGCGCGATTTCTTTGGGAAGCTGGTGGAAGCGAACCGTCTCCATGACCTACGGGACCTGGGCGAGGCACATTTCGCGCGCGCGATCGAGGATCGCTTGCGGCAACAAAAACGGCTATACTCGTTAGGCAAGGAACAGTGCGCTGTTCTTGCTCACGGCCTGGCCGGCGCCTTGTTTTCCCAGCTTATCTGGTGGATGAGTTACCGGTCTTCCCTCACTCCGCCAGAAATCGATGCGCAGTTTCACCAAATGGTCGCGGCAAGTGTCGCCGCGGCCGGGAGCCCGCGGTAGCGCCACCACTGCGCCAAAGTCCTAATCTCGGGAAATGGACCAACCGATACTTCCTTTGCGTTCCGCAGAGTTCGAAGCTGTTCTCTTGGCAGTCATCTGCTGGTCCTTTACTCGTTAGGTCGCTTAGACGTGAAGCGCGAGGAGCGGCGGTTTGCCACCGCCGCGGGGCTGATGCGCTCCCAGCAACCGCCGAAAGGTTAAATTGCAGGTGGCACGCTCCGAGCTGAAAGCGGCGGGATGATGAATGTCAGCACTCAATCTCCGCGGGCACTCACCTTGCTGATAAGGCTAAGCCATGGCATTCGATGGAGCCCGGCTGCAGGGGCCGATCCCCGGGAATTCCGAAGAGAGCCCAACGAGAAATAGAATTTAAGAGATGAAGAAACTGGAACTAGCGGGCTTGCTCGTATGGACAATCCTTAGCGTCGCCAGGGCGGAAGTTGCCAGCCCCTCCGCGACGCCGGATGACACACCGATTCCTTCTCCTACCGCTTCCGGAACTCCTGCTGCGACTCCTTCCACTTCCGAGAGTCCTTCTCCTTCTGCAGTTCCCTCTTTTTCCGCGACTCCCTCCCCGGCAAAGAGTTCCGCTGCCGCCGAAACTTCTCCGCCCACCGCAACTCCTGCTTTGGTCACGACTCCGGTCGAGACTGCTTCTCCCGTTGCGATTTCTTCTCCCTCACCCTCTCCCAGCCCTTCCGCTTCGCCTACTCTCTTAGATCACCATTGGATAGTTGATGCACGCCAATCGGCGATGGATGACTCGACCACCACCACCTTCTCTCTCCTGGGAGTGCGAGATTCCGCGAGCGATCAACCTACAAACGATTTGCTCATCGCGCGATGGCGCGAAGGGAAATGGGACGTCATGATAAGCACAAACCACGAATATCTGGGAGATCGCTATCCGGCAGTCATGATGCGGTGGGATCAGACTCCCGCGGAAACGGCGCTCTGGCTTTCATCGTCGGACTTTACCGCGGCCTTTTGCCCGACGCCCAGCACGTTCATCGAGCGCGCGACTAAGTCTTCCAGGCTAGTAGTACGGTTATTTCCTAAGTTTGCCGGCGAATCGACTGTGGTCTTCGATCTGACTGGCCTAGCTGCCGAGATCGAAAAGTATCCCAAGGCGAAAGTATCGCTCAGCCCGCCGCCGCCTGTTAAGAAGTCCAAGTAGGGACTATTTTGATAACTCGGTAGTCAGCGGGAACACTCGCCTAACGAATAAAGGACTAGTTGCCAGACATTACGCAAGTGTGCCGCGGCTAGCCCGGTCGTTCCTGGGGTAACTCTAAATGGGCGAGGGTCCTGCCTAACGTCTTGGTATCGTAAGGGTGGACTACCGCACACCAAGCTAAGTGCGCATTGGTGCTCAGAGGTGATAGCACGAAATGCAGTCAGCTAGTGGAAGGGCACTTGGAGTCATCCACGCTTTCTTAATGCGTAGGCGTAGGCGTAGGCGTAGGTGCGGCCGGCGGCTCGATCACTTCCACCCGTGTCCCTACTTCGGCGGCTTCGAAAAAATGTTTCGCCATGACAATCGGCATCCGGATACAACCGTGCGAGGCGCGCACGCGCGGGACGAAGCCGGCATGCATTCCGTAGCCTTCGGTGAAGCGCAAAAAGTAAGGCATGGGCGCGCCGACGAAATGCGAGCCCTTCGGTTGCGGTGTCTTCTCCGCGACCACGTCGTGCGTGACGATCTCGCCGACGTGGTTTTCGTACACACCGTACTCACTCGAGACATGCTTCGCGTCCTTTTGGATGACTTCGTATTTCCCCGGCGGCGTCTCATAGGCGCGCCGTCCAGAGGAGATGTTGGTTTTGCCAATCAACGTTTGGCCGCGATAAAAAAAGGCCTGCTGCGTGGTGAGATTAACCAGAATCCTGGGCCTCCCTTTGGCCGCAGGATCGTCCTCCCAAGTGGCAAAGATCGGATGGTGCGACGCCTTGCGCGTGAGCGCGGCGACCGCGCGATGCTGGCGCACGCCGACATCGTTAGGCAACTCCGTGCAGCCGCCGGCTAGTAAAATCACGACACTGCCAAGCCCAAAGTAACGAAGAGCGAACAGCTTCATGGCCGCGGATTGTAGTGGACCGACGCACCGTGCACAACTTCCGTTCGCGAGGCAGCTCGTTGCATCGATAATTTCGCGATGACTCTCCCGCCCTGTCCAAGCTCTGCGACGAATTGCGTCTCGACCGAAGCAACGGAGCGGTGCCATGCCGTCGCCCCCTTCCTTCTCGCACGCGCCGCCGCGTGGCCGGCGATTCGCGCTGCCGTAGTGGCTCTGCCTCGGACCCGAATCGTCGAGGAGGGCGCAGATTTCCTCCGCGTTGAATGTCGCACTATTCTGTTCCGGTTCGTGGATGATCTCGTGATCCAGTTACGCCTCGATCGAAATGACTTAGCTATCCGGTCCGCCTCGCGCCTGGGTCATTACGATTTCGGAGTAAACCGGCGGCGCGTAGAGAGCTTGCGGCGCCGGCTTGAAGCCCGAGGCGCGATCAAAGCGTCCGCCTAACGAGTAAAGGATCGGAAAGGTTTTCTCACATCCAGGCAAACCTTTACGTAACAGAACTGTTACGCAAAACTAGCCGGCACCTGAATGGAGTAACCCACATAGCGCTGCGTTGTGATCAACGCGGTCGTATGGCCGCTGTCAATTTTCTTGCGCAGCCGGGTGATGAAAATCTCGACTGTCCGCGTGTCGTATTCATGTTCGCGCTGCCAGATGCGCTCGCAGAGTTCCGTGCGAGAGAAGACTCTTCCCGGCTCCTGCATTAACACCTGGAGGACATCAAATTCCCGCGGTGAAAGCGCTATCGGTTTTCCAGCGCGCAGGACATGTCGATGTTGCACATCCATATGTAAGTCACCGACCACCAGCAGATCGGCCGCGGTGGGCGCAGCCGCGCGCCGCCCGAGAGCGTCTACCCTCGCCATCAGCTCGTTCATCGAGAAAGGCTTAGCCAGATAGTCATCGGCGCCGGCCTTAAGCCCTTTCACCCGCTCGTTCACTTCGCTGCGCGCGGTGAGAATAAGAATGCGCGCCGTCGAATGAGCCTCGCGCAATCTGGCCAGAACCGAGAAGCCATTCATCCCTGGTAAATTGATATCGAGCACGATGAGATCGGGCGGTTGCGCGAGCGCGGTTTCCAATCCCTCCGCGCCGTCATTGCGGGCGCTCGCCTCATGGTTAGCTCGCGCCAGCTCACGGGTGATTTGCCGGGCGAGGCGAAGATCGTCTTCGATAACAAGGACGCGCATTATTTCTAGCTGCCAGAGTTTTGGGGGTGAGGCAACGAAGAAACATTCTCAACCTTTGCGAACAAACGATAAAGAACAAAAACTTCAGAAAGGAGGGAATAGGCTCAGCGCATTCTCATCTTACCCGCGTTCTTCCCAGCAACAGCACCGACAACCACCAACCATCGCAGCGAATATCTCTACGTAAGACTATGAAGCACCACCACCATACCCTTCCTAACTCCAGGTCCCACCGCCTGAGTCTTCTTGGAGCCGGCGCACTTCTCGCGCTCGCCTCCCTCGCGCCGGCGCGCCTCCAAGCCTCCGACCATATCGATTCTCCAACCATTGCGCAGGATCGCGGCAGCGACATCGCCGATATGTGGGCTTTTCTCGATCCGAATGATAACTCGCAAGTCGTTCTCCTTAATAGCACTCAGGGTTTCATTGTTTCCGGTGAGCACTTCGGCATGGTGATCTTTGACTCGAACATCCGTTACCGTTTCGAGATCGAAAACACGGGCGACGCCAAGCCGGATCTCTTTGTCGATGTCACTTACACGCCCGGTCTCGGCCGCCTAACGACTCAAACTGCCACGATCAAACTCTCCGATGCGAACGGCAATATCCTTCTCGGGTTTACCGGCCCGACTACCCTCGCGACGCAGGAGCCGCAACCGCAACCTGCGCCTCAGCCGGTCGTGACACTCGATCCCCAGAGTGGCGCCAAGTTTTTCGGCGGTAATGCCGACGATCCCTTCTTCCTCGACGACACCGGCGCGAATCGTTTCGTTGCTTCTTCGCTGATGAATCCAGGCCACCCCGATACCTCGCTCCTCGGCTTCCGCCGGGGCCGCGACACTTATGCGGGTTTCAACACCTTGATTACCGCGGTAAGTATTCCTGCAAGCTATCTGCGCGGCGCCAGCACCTCCGTTATCGGGATTAACGCTGTGACTCAGCGGCGCACTAACCAGAAAGTGACCGATGGTGCCTATGTCGGGAAAGGCGAATGGGTCAATGTCGATCGCGAGGGTAACCCGCTGGTCAACAACGGACTTATCCCCGCCACGCGCAAAAACGAATATAACAGCGCTTCCACCGAGGATGATAAGCGAGGACGCTTCCGGAATGACCTTATCACCGACCTGCAAAATTTCGGGACAGACGCCGCGCATATTAATCAGATTCTCGATACGATTCAGCGCAACGGCGACATCTTGCGCCTTGATCTGAACGTACCTAACTCCGGGCCGCAGGGCGGTAACAACCCTGATGGTGGCTTTGGTCATCTCGGCGGCCGGCGCCTGGTCGATGATGTCGTCGATATCACCTTCACTCTGATTAATAACAGTCAGCCGCTTACTGACTATGTGGACGCGAACGAGGTACCTCTGCGCAACGTCTTCCCCTTCGTGGCCGACCCGACGCAGCCCTTCCCGCCAGGCGATAATCCGGACGATCATACCCGGCAATAACTCAGTTCATGGGGATTCCGCGGCGTGCGGCGAAAGCCCGCGACGCGGAATTTTTCGTGTGTGATCAGCCAGGAAGAAGGGCCACGTTTGAGGGAATTTCCTCGAGCCGTCGCATCACACAGTCCTTTACTCGTTAGGTCGCGACTAACTCTATTGGCAATCGCGGTCACTCTGGGTGTGCTGGCGCAACTCACGGAGAAGCTCCTCACGCCTTCTGCGCCGCCAGCCAGTCGCGCCTTGATGCCGGCGACTTCCGATGGCGAAGCGGCGACGAACGACTTTATTCGCTATTACAGCGAGCGAGTGAAGCGCGACCCGGAGGAAAGCCGCTCGCAGAACGCGCTTTCGGAATACTATCTGCAACGTGTTCGCGAGACAGGGAATGAAGACTATCTTCCGTTAGCCGTAACGGCAGCGCAGACCTCTCTCGAGACCGTGCCGGCGGCGCGCAATCTCGGTGGCTTGCTCGCCCTGGCGCATGCCGAGTTTTCCAACCACGCCTTTGCCGCCGCGCGCCAGCACGCGGAGCAGTTAGTCCAGCTCGAGCCGGATAAAGGCGAATCCTACGCCGTCCTGGGCGACGCTGCTTTGGAGTTAGGCGACTATGACACGGTGGACGCTGCTTACAGAAAGATGGAGTCACTCCAGGAGGATAATGCAGGCACCGCGACGCGCCTCGCCCGTCTCGCGCTCCTCTATGGCAAACCCGAGGAAGCGCAGCGCCAGTTGCAAACGGCACTTTGCCTCTTAGGCGCGATGTCTCATCCGCCTAACGAGACAATTAACTGGAGTCGCTGGCAGTTAGGCGAAGTAGCTTTCGCGACTGGTAACTATCCTAAGGCCGAGAAGGAATACCGCGCAATTCTCAAGACTTCGCCCAGTTACTTTCGCGCGCTCGGTTCGCTCGCACGCGTCCGCGCCGCGCAGCATGATTATCCTCAAGCGATTTCCTACTATGAGGAGGCCGTCCGAATTGTTCCGACGCTCGATGCCATGGCCTCGTTAGGCGATCTCTATCTTTTAACCGGGCGGGAACCGGACGCCGCCGTCCGCTACGATCTTGTCGAGCAACTCGGGGAACACTCACGCAAGATTCACGGGACACCATACGATCGGAATTTCGCCCTCTTCCTGGCCGATCATGAGAAGAAGCCTGAGCTCGCCTACGAGTTAGCGCGGAGCGAATACCACGCCGGCCGGCGCGATATCTATGGCGCGGACGCATTGGCTTGGACCGCGCTTAAAGCAGGGCGAGTTCAGGAAGCGGAAACCGCAAGTAAGGAGGCCCTTCGGCTAAGTACTTGGGACCCGAAGTTACTCTATCGTGCAGGGATGATCGCCCGCGCGGCGGGCGATGAGTCGCTCGCCGCTTCCTACCTTCAGCGCGCGCTCGCTCTTAGTCCGGAATTCGATCCCTTGCAGGCGGCAAAAGCGCGCGAGGCTCTGGCAGTAAAATGACTATGCCTGCACGTGCCGTCTTACTCACTCTGGCGATCTTGCTGGTAACTCTTCCTGCAGGATTTAGTCACGAGCTCCCACTAAGTTACGTCGATCTTCATCTCGCTTCCGGTGTGATCGAAGTCACAGTTGAATCCTCAGCGAAAAACTTCGCGCGCGAACTGCCGGGTGTGGAAGAGGCAAGCTTTCTTGA
This sequence comes from Chthoniobacterales bacterium, assembly GCA_013821455.1. Taxonomy (GTDB): domain Bacteria; phylum Verrucomicrobiota; class Verrucomicrobiia; order Chthoniobacterales; family UBA10450; genus Palsa-1392. The sequence goes on along the minus strand of JACDGS010000024.1, from coordinate 457 downwards.
CTCCGTTGCTCTCGAGCAACTAAGAAACCGCCTTCTTAGAACTGTCGCGACCGGTCTTACGATTACTTCCGGCGGCGATACGCTTTCTCCCACTCTACTTGAAGTGCAGCCTGCTGCCGCGCAAAGGAACCTCCGGCTGCGTCTGGAATTCCTGCGCCCGAATGGCGGCACGATTCATCTGCATTGCCATCTCTTCGCGGCTGACGCGCGTCATCGCACCTTCCTAAATATTGATGAAGGCGTCGCTTTGCGCTATCAGGGCATCTTCGATCGCGCGCACACCGACATTTCCTACGCGCCCGGGGAAAGCGAGGGTACTCTTACAGTCGTTAGGCAATTTTTGCTGGAAGGCGTCCATCACATCTTCATCGGTCCGGATCATATTCTTTTCATCATCGGTCTTCTCCTACTCGGCGGCTCGATTGGACGGTTGCTCCGGATTGTTACTGCGTTCACG
>JACDGS010000106.1 GCA_013821455.1 Chthoniobacterales bacterium | reverse complement strand
CCTCATAAACGGCAGAGACTTGCTGGTGCTGCTCTTTGAGCCTGGCCGCCCAGGAAAGAAAAGCCTGCTTGCTAAAACGCTGCGCCGGCTTGGGATTAGTCCCGCCCTCCTGCAGGACCCCCGCCGTCGCTCATCTTGGTCTCGTTAGACGATGATGCTTCGCGTGTTCACGATCATGGCGCGCACAGTCGGAATACTGGTCGGTTGTTTTGTGCTTGTCTTTTCGACGCTAGACGTGTTCGGTCTCATCCCGCATTCATATGAGATGCCTTCAGTGACTGCGCGAGTGGCCCGATACATCGCATTATTAGTATTCGCCGCCGCGTTTCTGATTCCTTATCGGCGAGCGACGACTCGTGCGAGGCAGCTCCTCGCTAAGGCCGCGTTGGGTTTTATGGTCGTCTGGACCTTGTATATTTCGGTCAGAGGACTGTACGGTTACGCCATCGGCGACAGGGCTTGGCAGGTCATTCCACTTTCGATTGTTTTCTGCACCATTGTTGCCGCAAACCTTTTTGCGTTTACACGGCTTGCCCCGAAGCCGCGTGACGTCTAACCATGCGATGCAGCCAACCGCTGGCCGGCGTACGCTCAAGTTTCCCATGACTCAAACCTCTTCTCCCGCCGCCACGCTCGCCCTCGCCGGCGGTGGCTGATCTTGTTCTCGTTAGATGGAAACGCGCCCCAACATCAGCGACTCAGCCGACCTAGGCGTGCTGATGATAAAGCCCGGCCTCGCGCTGCGCGCGTCACCTGGGAGCGAGGAGCGCTTTTACTTGTTCTTCAGTGACCGTGAGCGATGATAACGGTCATGAAATGGACTGAGCTTAGCCACCGTTTTGGAGCGGCCGGGGTCGTGCAGCTCGTCGCGCTGGTCCTAACTCTGACTCATCCCTCCGCTCGGGCGGCGAGCGCGACTTGGAAAAGTAACCCGGTGAGCGGCGACTGGAACACGGCGGCAAATTGGACCCCGGCCACTGTCCCGAACGGCCCGACCGACGTGGCTACTTTTGCATCGTCAAGTCAAACCGCCGTCTCGCTCTCAGCGAACACGGAGGTCGGTGAGATCGTTTTTAGCGCGGGAGCGAGCAGTTTTACGATTTCGGCTTCTCCGGGTGTAACGTTTTCCATAAGTGGAGCGGGAATTACGAACACATCGTCGGTCGTCCAAAATTTTGTCGCAAGCGCCGGCCCCACGAGCCGCGGCTATCTTTTCTTTCTCGGCAGTGCGACAGCTGGCGACTTGGTTAACATCACCAGTCAGGGGACCATGGGTCTGGAGTTTGCCGGTGAGACTGTCTTTGACGAAAACTCAAACGCTGGGAGCGCGGTTTTCATCACAGAGGCCGCCCTCAGCGAAGGATTCGGCGGCGGCTACGGCGCAGTAGTTTTCGAAGGAACCGCGAGTGCCGCCAATGGCACCTTCATCACCTATGGGGGAGCATTCTCAGAAGCCGGGGCGGAAGTGCTCTTTATTCGCAACGCTACGGCCGCCGACGCGACCTTCATTACCAATCCTGGGACGGCCCGCGGCGGCCAAGGCGGCTTCGTTTCCGTTGGAGAAGTGACGAACAGCGCCGGCTCGGCCACCTTCATCAGCAATGGCGCCACGGTGGCGGGAGCTTTCGGCGGTGTCACGAGCGTCGCCGGGCAACCGGACAACTGCACCCTGCTCGCCGATGGTGGCAGCGGCGGAGGCACAGGCGGCGAAGTCCTTCTCATCGGTTCCGTCTTCGTTCCGGGCGGCAACGAACGGATTAAGCTTTCTGGTAATGGCTCTTTTTATTTTGGGGCCGGCTTCACCCAGGACAGGGAGTCAATCGGTTCGCTCGAAGGCCACGGATCTGTTTATCCAGCATCGATACCGCTGGCCGTAGGTAGCAATAACCTGAGCACGATCTTCAGGGGCGTAGTCCGCAATGACGGCCAGGGCGGCTCGCTGGAGAAAGTGGGCAGTGGAACCTTAACGCTGACCAATTCTAATGAATACCCAGGCGGCACGTCGGTAAAGCAAGGCAAATTGGTGATTAATAATACACTCGGTTCTGGGACGGGAAGCGGACCGGTCGTTGTGAACGGCGGCGCTCTCGGCGGGACGGGTATTATCGCGGGCGCAGTAACCATTGGAAATAGCGGGAGATCGGCGCTACTAACGCCGGGCAGTTCCGAAAACCTTTTTGCAACTCTCACCATCAAAAGCAATCTCGCCATCCTCTCCGGTGCCACCCTGCACGTGCGAGTGAACAGTGACAACGCCAGCGCGGGCGCAGTGACCGTCAGCGGGGTCACCATCAGCGACGCACAGTTTTCTCTGCGAGATGATGGCAGTAGCGTCCTCGCTGTCGGCACGGTGATAGTTCCTGTCAACAACACGGCGGCGGCGCCTATCTCCGGAACCTTTAGTAACCTGCCTGACGGCGGCGTAATCACAGTTGGCAGTAACACCTTCCAAGCTAACTATGAGGGCGGCGACGGTAACGATCTTACGTTGACTGTCGTGCCGTAGCGCTCGCTCGCAAACGCGGGATCTCGCACGCCTTCGCAACTATTCGTGTTGAACGGTCCCGTTGATTCCAAGGCCTCTGTCGTGCAACACCCTACTCGTGGCATAGTTAACCATCTAACCATGCGATGGAGCGAACCGCGGACCGTTGTACGCTCCACTTCTGAGATGATTTCCACCCTTTCACTCCGAGCGACGCGCGCCCTCGTCCGCCGTCGCTCATCTTGTTCTCGTTAGGTCTCATGCGCGCATCCGTGCAGCGAATGGTCGAACTCTTCGAAGAGCTGGCCGCAGTTCTTCAGCCGTTCACAGACGCCGCGAGGGTTGGTAGCCGCGCATGGAACGGCACCGGGTATGCACCGGTTATCGAGGCTCGCGAGGCCGACCCCTATGCGCTCGCGTGGTGGCCACACTTCGGACTGTGGCGCTCCTGCTCCAGAGTCAGCCCAGCATCACCCCGGAGCAGTGCGCCTATCTTCGAAGCGAGTGGTTTGGCGGCATGGGCAGTTTTAACGATTTCTCGCTCGACGCGATACGCCGCGGTGAACCCGCTACGGAGGCGAACGAGCGCCTCGACATCCTTCGCACCGATTTGTATTCTTGCCTCCAGTCGCTTTAGCCACATGCCGACTCCAAAACCTAACCCCTATGTAGGGAGTCAAGGGCGGCGTGCGGATTCAGGTTGGTTTTAGGTCATTGGTTTGAGAGATGGGTTTGGCGGTGGGTCTGGTCTTGGGAACGCTTCCTCTTCCGGTGGCGCGTG
>JACDGS010000078.1 GCA_013821455.1 Chthoniobacterales bacterium | reverse complement strand
TCGGCGGCTCGCTTAATTTCGTCGGCAATTACTCCAATGCCGGCGGCCGTTCTTATAATGTCTTCTCGCCCAGCGTCGTCGTCGGCGCGCAAATCTCCTTTTAGTCGTTAGGCAACTTCGTCGCCGGAGACAGGACAGGATTTACAGGATTAACGAGGATTTCAGAATCTTCTTAATCCAGAAAATCCAGTTAATCCTGTCTCTACTTTTCCGCTGCGGGTGTCGGTGAAGCCGTAACTCCAGCCGCGCGCAGGAACTGCAAGACATTCTCCTGAAATTCCCGCGTCGCGTCGTGACCCGCGCCTTTTGTCGCTCGCAGTTCGTTTCGCCCGCCGAGCTGACCCACGTGAATATGAAATCACTACCAGCGGGTCGCCCTTTCGCAGATAGGAAGTCGTAATGTCCAAGTAATAATTTTGCCAAACGTTAACTGACTGGGCGGGCTGAGAAGGTTTATCTTTGGAGTTGCTTCGAAAATTTCTATCGTCCGCGTCCGCGAAAATGTCCCCGCTTATTCCATCGCCCTTGTATCATCGCGACTTTGAGCATGACGCGTGCGGCGTTGGCTTCGTTGCGCAGATTTCTGGCGAGCGCAGTCACGAAATTATTCTGCGCGCGCTCGCTGCGCTCAAAGGTCTCGCGCATCGCGGCGCGATCGATGCCGATGCCGTCACCGGTGATGGCGCCGGCATCCTCACCCAAATCCCGACGCAGTTATTACGCGCGCATTTGCAGGAGAAGGGAATTACTCTGGCGCGGGACGAAGACCTCGGTGTCGGTATGTTCTTTCTACCGCGCGAGAGCGCCCCGGCAGAGGCACGGCTGCGACGAATCGTAGAAGAGGCGATCGCCGCACAACGCCTGCAACTTCTTTGCTGGCGAGCCGTCCCGGTGAACGGTCTGTGCCTTGGTCGCAAGGCTCTCGAGACACAGCCGCTCATTCTTCAGGCGTTGATCGCGCGCCCGGAAAATCTGAGCGATGAGGGTTTCGAGCGCGGGATGTTTCTGGTGCAAAAGATCGCGGAGCGCCGCGCCGCCGAGGAGCAAATCGCCGGCTTTTACGTTTGCTCCTCTTCCTCGAAAACGATCGTTTACAAAGGCCTCTTCAACGCGCCGCAACTGCGCCGTTTCTACAGCGATCTGAAATCGCCGGAGTTCGCTTCCGCCTTTGCGATTTTTCATCAGCGCTACTCGACCAACACCTTCCCGACCTGGCATCTCGCGCACCCGTTTCGCATGCTTGCGCACAACGGCGAGATCAACACCATCCGCGCGAATCGTCACGCCATGCATGCGCGCGAGGTCAGCGATCTCGCGGGCGCGTGGGGCGCTGACGGCGAGAATCTGCGCCCGTTTCTCGCGCCCGATGGCAGCGATTCCGCCTCGTTTGATAACGCGCTGCAACTGCTCGTGCGCAGTGGCCGTTCGCCGTTGCACGCCGCGACCATGATGATGCCGCCGGCCTGGGAAACCGATCCAACCACGACGCCCGAAGCGGAGGCGTTCTTCCGCCATCACGCGTGTCTCATGGAACCCTGGGATGGGCCGGCTGCGATGGTTTTTTCCGACGGCCGTTACGTTGTCGCGGCGCTCGATCGCAATGGTCTGCGCCCGGCGCGCTACAAGATTTTCGACGACGGCTTCGTCATCCTCGCGAGCGAGGCGGGACTCGCGGAAGATTTTGGCGGGAATGTTTTGCAAGCCGGACGGCTCGGTCCCGGCGGCATGATTGCGGTCGATCTCGCCGAGCGAAAGTTCCTCGGCGCGGAAGAGATCAAAACGCTCGTCACCAAAGCCGGAAGCTATCGGGAGTGGTGCGAGGAGCATCTGCTCAATCTAACCAGCCTAACGAGTAAAGGACCTGCAGTTGCAGGCTCGGCGCCGGACGTCGCCACACAGATCGCCTTTGGTTACGATCTCGACGAGCGCGAGCTGATCCTCACGCCGCTGGCGGAGGGGCGGGAACCGACTTCCTCGATGGGCGACGACACGCCGCTCGCGGTCCTTTCGCGTCGGCCGCGGCTCCTCGCGACTTACTTCAAACAGCTTTTCGCGCAGGTCACCAATCCGCCGATCGACTCCATTCGCGAGCGCTCTGTCATGTCTTTGCGGATGTACTTGGGCGGCCGGCTTCGGCTCTTCGAGAATGCCTCGATCGACCGCGGTTTGGTGGAGCTCGATTCGCCGGTCTTGGATGGAGCCGCCATGGCCGCGCTCCCCGACGCACCGGCTCTGCGCGGGAAGATCGTTAGGCTGGGATGCCTTTTCCCTGCGGCCGACGGGCCCGGTGCGCTCGAGGTGTCGTTAGGCGCACTGCGCGAACAGGCGCGCGATGCCGCGCGTAGCGGCGCCCTACTCCTCATCCTGAGCGATCGCGGCACGGCTACCGAGCGAGCCGCGATTCCCATGCTCCTCGCGGTCGGCGCCGTGCATCAGCAGCTCGTGCGCGACGGTCTGCGGCTCGATTGCGATCTCGTCGCCGACACCGGCGAAGCGCGCGACGTGCATCAGGTCGCGGCTCTGATCGGTTTCGGCGCAAGCGCCGTTCATCCCTGGCTCGCACTCAAGATTGTCTCCGAAATTGCGACTCTCGGCCTAACGAGTGAAGCACTGACCGCCGAGCAGGCGCAGACGAATTACCTGCGCAATCTCGACGCCGGCCTGCTCAAGGTCACTGCGAAGATGGGGATCAGCACCATGCTCAGTTATCACGGCTCGCAACTTTTCGAAGCGCTCGGGATCGGACCCGAAGTGATAGACGATTGCTTTACCGGCACACCTTCTCCGATTGGCGGAATCGGGTATCGCGAGATTGCGGAGGAGACTGTGCGCCGCCATCGCAGCGCCTTTGCGCCTAACGAAAAGCTAGAGCTGCATCGCGAGGGTTACCTTTTGCCTAACAAGAAGGCAGAAGGCGAATTCCACGGCTGGAATCCGAAAACCGTTTCCGCGATGAACAAATTCCAGCGCGCGCCCGCGGAGAATTTTGCCGCCTGGCGCGCGGCGGCGGACGAACACCAGCCGCTCGCGCTAAAAGATCTTCTCCAGCTTCGCCTTGGTTTGCGTCCGGCGATCGAGGTCGATGAAGTGGAGCCGGTGGAAGAAATCCGGCGGCGTTTTACCACCGCGGGAATGTCGTTAGGCGCGCTTTCGCCCGAGGCGCACGAGACGCTCGCCATCGCCATGAATCAGATCGGCGGCAAATCGAACTCCGGCGAAGGCGGGGAAGATCCGGCGCGCTATTCGATCCGGCCTAACGGTGATCTCGTGAACTCGGCGATCAAGCAAGTAGCCAGCGGACGCTTCGGCGTGACCGCGGAATATTTGGTCAACGCCAGGGAAATCGAAATCAAAATGGCGCAGGGCGCGAAGCCCGGCGAAGGCGGCCAGCTTCCCGGCAACAAAGTTTCGCCGCTGATCGCGCGACTGCGTTTCAGCACGCCCGGCGTGACGCTGATTTCGCCGCCGCCGCATCACGACGTCTATTCGATCGAAGATTTGGCGCAGCTAATTTTCGATCTGAAGGAAGTAAATCCGCGCGCCAAAGTTTGCGTGAAACTAGTCGCGTGTTCCGGAGTCGGCCCGATCGCCGCCGGCGTCGCGAAAGCGTATGCGGACGTGATTCTCATCTCCGGTCACGAAGGCGGCACCGGCGCTTCGCCGACTGCATCGATCAAGAACGCCGGCTCCGCGTGGGAGATCGGCGTCGCGGAAGCGCATCAGGTTTTAATGATGAACGGCCTGCGCAATCGCGTCGTCCTTCGCACCGACGGCGGGATGAAAACCGGCCGGGACATCGTCATCGCCGCGATCCTTGGCGCGGAGGAATTCAACTTCGGCACGGCGGCATTAATCGCCGCGGGCTGCGCCATGTTTCGCGTTTGCCACCAGAATACCTGCCCGGTCGGAGTCGCGACACAGCGGGAAGATTTGCGCGCGAAATTCAAAGGCAAACCCGAGAACGTCATCCAGTTTTTCAACGGCGTGGCCGAAGACGTTAGGCAAATTCTCGCGCAACTCGGCGCGGGCTCGCTCAATGAAATCATCGGCCGGACGGAGTTGCTGAAGCAAATCGACGATCCGGCAAATCCAAAAACGCGGCTGCTCGATTTGTCCCGTTTGTTGCACAAGGTCGATCCGAGCGGCGAGGCGGATCGCTATCACACGCGCGAGCGCAACGAGCGTTTCGGCTCGGAGGGCTCGCTCGATTCCACCATCGTGCAGGAAGCCCGCGACGTGATTCTCGGGAAGTCGCGCCGACTCGTTAGGCAATATCCGGTCGCGAACACAAATCGCGATGTCGCGACCCACACCTCGGGCCAGATTGCGTATCAACGCGGCGACCAGGGCTTGCCCGCGGGCGCGATCGATCTCTCCTTTACCGGGAGCGCGGGCCAGAGTTTCGGCGCGTTTTTGGTCGAGGGCGTGCGCCTGACTTTGCGCGGCGAAGCGAACGACTGCGTCGGCAAAGGCATGAGCGGCGGCGAGATCATCGTTAGGCCAAAAGCGGACGCGACGTTCGAATGGCGGAACAACTGCATCGTCGGCAACACCTGCCTCTACGGCGCGACCGGCGGCGCGCTCTTCGTCGCCGGGCTCGCGGGCGAACGCTTCGCGGTCCGCAATTCTGGCGCGACCGCGGTGATCGACGGCGTGGGAGATCACGGTTGCGAATACATGACTGGGGGCGTGGTCGTGGTGCTGCATCGCTTCGGGAAGAATTTCGCCGCGGGCATGAGCGGCGGGCTGGCTTTGTGTATGACGAGCACGGCGTCCTCGTGCAGCGTCATAACGCCCAGATGTCGAGCGCCGAGCGCCTAACGAATAGCGATGAAATAGCCAGCCTGCGCCATCTCCTTCTGCGCCACGCGCAGGCCACGGAAAGTCCGTCGGCGGAGGTTCTGCTCGAGCATTGGCCCGCGACCGTCGCGCGTTTTTGGAAGATCGTGCCGCATCCGCCTGACGCCGCAATGGCCACGCCATTCTTACAAATGCAAAACCTCAAAGTCGTCGCTGCCTAACAATGAATCCTGCCACGCAAAAGAGCGCCATTGCCTCACGGCCGACGGTGAAAATTCTCGTCGCCGAAGATGAGATCGGCGTTTTTCGTTTGATCGAGAGCAATCTAAAACGCGCCGGTTTTGTCGTCAGCGGCGTGGCGCAGGGCGACGAAGTGGCGAAGCGCGTTTTCTCTTGGAAACCGACCCTGCTTCTTCTCGATATCATGTTGCCCGGCCTCTCCGGTTTCGAGATTTGTCGCATTCTGAAAAGCGATGCGCGGAGCAAGAGTATGCCCATCATCATGCTCACCGCGAAGGCACTCGAACGCGATCGCGTACACGGCTTCGAGATTGGCGCCGATGATTATGTGACGAAGCCGTTCAGCCCGCGCGAGCTGGTCCTGCGCGTGCAGGCACAGGTGCGCAAAATCCCCGGCCAGTTGCGCTCGGAGGAGAGTTTGGCGATGGGCGAAATTGTGATCGATCGCGCGGAGCCTTCCGTGCGGGTCGGGAATCGGCGGCTCAGCCTGACGGTGACGGAATTCAAGCTCCTCACGCTGCTCATGGAACGCGCGGGCCGGGTGCAAAGCCGCAATCAATTGCTGACCGATGTTTGGGGTTACGAAGGCACGATTGAATCGCGCACGGTCGATATCTACATCACGCGGTTGCGGAGCAAGCTCGGCCGCGCCGGGGCTCATCTCGAAACGGTCCGCGGATTTGGCTATCGCTTCGCGGAGAAGCCTTCGGGATGACTTCCGCGGAAGAGGATTTTTACCGGATTTTCCTGCGGCTCGACGAAGGCGTCCTCCTCCTGCGCGCGAACGGGGAAATCGATCTCGCGAACGAAGCGTTCATGCGCTGGTTTGGCCTAACGAATGAAGTCGTTAGGCAACCTTTCGGTTCGGTTTTGGGCGAGGCGGCGATCAACGAATTGGCCGCTGCCGTTTGGCGCGAAGAAACGCCCGCGCCGCGTGAGATCCTCGTCCAGCAGGAGGGGGTGAAGCGCTGGTTGATCGTGCGCGCGAGCCGGCTCGGGGCAGGTGAAGGAGCGCGCGCGGTTCTGCTTTTCCAGGATGTGACGGCGCAGCGGACGCTCGAGGAAGTGGGGATTGATTTCGTCGCCAACGTTTCACACGAACTGCGCACGCCGGTTTCCATTCTCACCGGATACATCGAAAACCTGGCCGATTTTCCGAAGATGCCGCGCTCGGAGCAGGTCGAGATTTTCGGGATCATGCAGGAGCACGCGCTGCGGTTGAAGGCGCTGCTCAACGATCTGCTGACGCTCGCCTGTTTCGAGTCGCGCAGCGATGTGCTCGATTTGGCGGAGCTGGATTTGCGGCAATTTTTGCGGCAGCTGGCGAAGGATTGGCAACCGTCGCTGGCGAGCAAGGAAATGGCGTTTGTGCTGGAGATCGACGACGGCGTTTCGACGATTCGAGTCGACCGTTTTCGCTTCGAACAGGTGATGCACAACCTTTTCGATAATGCTTTTAAATACACGCCGCTCGAAGGGCAGATTCGCGTGCGCGTCGCAGGATTTGCCGATCACGTCGAGATCAGCGTGGAGGATAACGGCGCGGGAATTCCCGAGGCGGATTTGCCGCATATCTTCGAGCGTTTCTATCGCGTGGATAAGGCGCGCAGCCGCAGGTATGGCGGAACCGGGCTGGGACTGTCGATCGTGAAGCACATCGTCACGCTGCATGGCGGGACAGTGCGGGCTGAAAGCACGTTGCAGATGTCCACCCGGATTATTATTTCGCTCCCGCGCGCCTAACGAGTGCGATTTTCTGGCGAGTGTGACTTGGCGGCGCGGTCCGGAGCGTTGTCATCCTGAGCCGCGCAGACGGCGAAGGACCCCTCCATGGAAGGTGCGCTTTTCAGTGCTTGGGACGCACAATCACGCTTGCGGGGTCCCTCGCCGCGCTACGCCGGCTCGGGATGACATTTGGCGCCTGACGACGTTCGCAGGCAATTTTGCCTAACGAGCGGCTCCGCGTCGCAGACGGTTTAAGAAGGCGCGCAGTCGTTTTACAAAATTGAAACGTCTTTGAAATGAAATTGAAATGTCGCTGCGTCATCATCCGTGCCCATGCATTTTCGTCCTGGCCGGTGGCGGCAGTTCCTGCTCGGTGCGCTCGCTCTTCCGATCTCTTCACTCTCTGCTCAGCCGGCGCCGCCCCCCGCCCCAACTCCCACGCTCGAGCAGCGTGTCGCTGGCCTCGAAGCTTACCTAACGAATAGCGATCCCAGCGCCGCGCTGAAAACGGCGCCGAATTCCGCCATCCCTGCCGGCCTAACGACTCCGGCCGTCGGCACCTCCGGTCCGGGCGCGAACGGCTGGCAGATGACCTGCGCCGCGCTCGTTCTTTTCATGACGCTGCCCGGCCTCTTCCTTTTCTATGGCGGACTCGTTAGGCGGAAAAACGTCCTCTCGGTCATCGGCCAGTGTTACCTCCTCGCCGGATTGGTCACGATCCTTTGGTGGTTAGGCGGCTACAGCATCGCCTTTTCTCACGGCACGCCTTTTTTCGGCGATTTCTCCTTCGCGTTTCTGCGCGGCGTCACCTCGGCGCCAAATACCGACTACTCCTATTGGGTCTCGCACAACGTCTTCTCGATGTATCAGCTCATGTTCGCCATCATCACGCCGGCGCTCATCATCGGCGCGATCGCGGAGCGGATGAGCTTTCGTGCCATCATCGTTTTCATGACGCTCTGGATGTGCGTGGTTTACTTCCCTCTCGCCCACATGGTGTGGGGCGCGGATGGTTTCATGAACGGCGTCTGGAATCCGAACGCCAGTATCCGCGCGATGGATTTTGCGGGCGGCACGGTGGTGCACATGTCGTCGGGTTGGTCGGCGCTGATCCTTTGTTTGCTCGTGGGCGAACGCCGCGGCTTCGGGCGGGAAATATGGCGCCGCATAGCATGGTGCTCTGCGCCATCGGCACGGGAATGTTGTGGGTCGGCTGGTATGGTTTCAACGCCGGCTCCGCTCTCGCCGCCGATGGCATCGCCGCAAATGCTTTTATGACCACGACGCTCGCCGCCGCGGTCGCGTCATTCGTCTGGCCGATGACTGAATACCTCATGCGCGGGAAGCCGAGCATCCTCGGATTTTGTTCCGGCGCGGTCGCGGGTTTGGTCGTGATTACGCCCGCTTGCGGTTTTGTGAACGCGACCGGCGCGGTCATCATCGGAGTTTTCGCCGCGCTCATCCCGCTTTTCTTTGTCGTGAAAGTAAAGAAGTGGATCGGCTATGACGACGCCCTCGATACCTTCGGCGTACACGCGATCGGGGGAACGTTAGGCGCGCTCCTTACCGGCGTGCTCGCGGATCCGGCGGTTAACGCCAACATCGCAAAAGGCGCGAACGCCGCGAGCAGCAACGGCCTGGCCGATCGCGTCGCGAACGGGACCGCGTGGGTGGAACAGTTAAAGGCGATCGGCCTCACGTTGGCCCTCGCCGTGGTCGGCACGTTTATCATTGGCGGCCTGATCAAGTTCACTCTCGGCCTGCGCCCAAGTCCCGAAGTGGAGAGCCAGGGCCTCGACGTCAGCGAGCACGGCGAAGAAGGTTACCTCATGGAAGCCTAACGAGAGCCTAACGATGCCTAACGAAAAGCATTTATGAAAAAAATCGAAGCTATTATCAAACCTTTCAAACTGGAGGAGGTGCGCGAAGCCCTCACCGCGCTCGGGATCGAGGGCATGACCGTGAGCGAAGTGCGCGGCTTCGGCCGCCAGAAGGGGCACACCGAAATTTACCGCGGGAGCGAATACACGGTGGATTTTTTGCCGAAGATCAAAGTCGAAATTGTCATTCCCGATGGGGTGGTGGACAGCGCCGCAGCGGCGGTGGTGAAGGCGGCCAAGACCGGGAAAATCGGCGACGGGAAAGTGTTCGTGATGGATGTGGAGCGGGCCATCCGCATCCGCACAGGGGAGACAGGCGAGGAAGCGATCTAGACCGGGTTCGTTAGGCGAAAGCTTCTCGCCTAACGAATTCGCGCAACGCTTCCGCTGCGATCGCAAAGGAATGCAGACGCGCCGCGTGATCGTAGATCTGTGCCGTCGCAATAATCTCGTCGGCCTGCGTTTCCTCGAGTAATTCTCCGAGTCGGCGCCGCACTGTTTCCGCAGAACCCACGGCGGAACAACGGGTGCGTTCCGCCACCGCGGCTTGCTCCGCGCGACTCCAATGTCCATCCATGTCCTCGATCGGCGGAGGCAGCGCGCTCGGGTGGCCACGAATGAGATTGAGGAATTGCAGTTGCGACGAGGTGAAAAGGCGGCGCGCTTCCGCATCGGAATCAGCCGCGAAAACGCCAACGCCGACCATCGCGTGCGGTGTCGCGAGCTGCGCGGAAGGTTTGAAATTCTGACGGTAAAGTTGCAGCGCAAGGTCGAGATATTGCGGCGCGAAATGCGACGCGAAAGCAAACGGCAAACCGAGCTCCGCCGCGAGCCGCGCGCTGAAATCACTCGAGCCTAACAAATAAAGCGGCACCTCCAGCCCGGCGCCCGGAACCGCGCGCAATCGTTGGTTGGGCTCGGCGGGCTCGAAGTAGGATTGCAACTCGAGCACGTCCTGCGGAAAGGTGTCGCCGTCGCTGCCGAGATTCCGCCGCATCGCGCGCGCGGTCAGTTGATCGCTTCCCGGCGCGCGCCCGAGTCCGAGATCGATCCGGCCGGGGAAGAGGGATTCAAGCGTTCCAAATTGTTCCGCGATCGCGAGCGGCGCATGGTTAGGCAACATCACCCCGCCGGAGCCGACGCGAATGCTTTTCGTGCCGCCAGCGACGTGCGCGATCACGACCGAGGTCGCCGCGCTTGCGATCCCGGGGATGTTGTGATGTTCCGCCAGCCAATAGCGATGATAACCCCACGCCTCCGCGTGACGTGCGAGGTCGAGCGAGTTGCGAAAAGCCAGGGCCGCGTCGCCGCCTTCGATGATCGGCGCGAGATCGAGCAGGGAATAATATTTCATCGCGCTGAAATAACGGCGCGCGGTGGATGTTTGTCATCCTGAGTCGCGCAGACGTCGAAGGACCCCGCCGATGCAATTTGCGCTCCCTTCTGAATTGGAAACGCAAACTCCGGCTGTGAGGTCCCTCGCCGCGCTCTGCCGACTCGGGATGCCAGGTCAGGCCCGCGCGCGCCAGAACGGCGTGTTATCTTAAGCAATGGAATACACCCGCCTCGGAAACTCCGGCTTGAAAGTCTCGCGCCTCTGCCTCGGCTGCATGACCTATGGCGACCCAAAGCGAGGCAATCACACCTGGTCGTTAGGCGAAAACGAGAGCCGCCCGTTTATCGCGCGCGCGCTCGAACTCGGGATCAATTTTTTCGACACCGCAAATGCCTACTCGGATGGCTCGAGTGAGGAGATCGTCGGACGCGCGCTGCGCGAGATGGGGAAGCGCGACGAGCTGGTCGTGGCCACGAAAGTCTTTTACTCGTGGCGCGAGCGGCCGAACGCCGGCGGCCTTTCCCGCAAAGCGATCATGACCGCGATCGACGACAGCCTGCAGCGGCTCGGGATGGATTACGTCGATCTTTACCAAACCCATCGCTGGGATTACGACACGCCGATCGAGGAGACGCTCGAGGCGCTGCACGATGTCGTTAGGCAAGGCAAGGCGCGCTACATCGGCGCGTCGTCGATGTATGCCTGGCAATTCGCGAAAGCGTTGCAACTCGCGGAGCGGCATCGCTGGACTCGCTTCGTTTCCATGCAGCCGCATTACAATTTGCTCTACCGCGAAGAAGAGCGCGAAATGCTGCCGCTCTGCGCCGAGGAAAAAATCGGAGTCATCCCCTGGAGTCCGCTAGCTCGCGGGAAGCTCACGCGCCCGTGGGGCGAGGCGGGCGGAGGCCGCGCGCAAACCGATGAGTTTGGGAAAACTCTCTATCAGAAAACAGAGAGCGCCGATCGCGAGGTCGTCGATCGGCTGAACAAGATGGCGGGCGAGAAAAGTGTTCCGCCCGCGCAGCTCGCGCTCGCGTGGATGTTGCATCAGCCCGTGGTGACGGCGCCGATCATCGGCGCAACGAAGATGAGCCACTTGGATGACGCGGTCGCTGCGCTCAACCTGAAACTTTCGCCTAACGAGATCGACGCTCTCGAGGAACCGTACGTGCCGCATCCGGTGTTGGGATTTTCCTGATGCGGAGTAGCTCCGTGTCGAGATGTCGCCGCTTCGCTGTGCGAAGCGTGGGTATCGGTGTGAGCGCACATTAGCAGCCCGGGTAGATACCGGCGTCGCCCACAGGGCGACGGCTACAGGAAGGTCCGGCGCGCAATTAGCGCTTTCCGCGTTTCGAGCGCTCTCGTAAATTCCCCCCATGGATTCGATTTACCTCATCGGCGTCGCAGTGCTGGGAGTCTTCGCGCTCGTGCTCGCGATTGTGCTCTTCAATTTCTTCGGCCTCTGGCTGCGAGCGCGCATCGCCAACGCGCCCGTCAGCATCGGCAAAATGGTCGGCATGCGACTGCGCAAAGTGCCGGTCGGTCTCATCGTCGATAACCGCATCACCGCGGTCAAAGCCGGCATCGATATTCCGAGCGATCCGCTCGAAGCGCATTACCTCGCCGGCGGCGATGTGAGCCACGTCATTCTCGCCCTCATCGCGGCGGATAAGGCCGGCATCTCACTGGATTTCAACCGTGCCTGCGCGATCGATCTGGCGACCAAAGGCACCGGCAAGACCGTCCTCGAAGCCGTGCGCACGAGTATTAATCCGAAGATCATCGATGTCCCAAGCGCCGCGATGGGCCGCACCACCATCGACGGCGTGGCGAAGGACGGCATCGGCGTGAAAGTAAAAGCGCGCGTCACCGTGCGTTCGCACTTGGATCGTTTCGTCGGCGGCGCGACCGAGGAGACGATCATCGCGCGCGTGGGCGAGGGGATTGTGACGTCGATTGGGTCGGCCGACACCTATAAGGACGTGCTCGAAAATCCCGATCGCATCTCGAAACTCGTCCTGCACAAAGGTCTCGATAGCGGCACTGCCTTCGAGATTCTCTCCATCGACATCGCCGACGTCGATATCGGCGATAACATCGGCGCCAAGCTCCAGACCGAACAAGCCGACGCCGACAAACGCGTCGCCCAGGCCAAAGCCGAAGTGCGCCGCGCCGCTGCGGTCGCGGTCGAGCAGGAAATGCGCGCCCGCACCCAGGAGATGCGCGCGAAAGTCGTCGAGGCGGAATCGCTCGTGCCGCAAGCCATGGCCGATGCCTTTCGCTCGGGAAACTTCGGCATCATGGATTACGTCCGGATGAAAAACGTCCAGGCCGACACCAACATGCGCGAGTCGATTGCCGGAGAAAAACCGCCGACTGAAACAACCTAACGAGTAAAGGACCTCGAATCTAACCGCTTAGCCTTTCCAGATGAGCGACACCTTAATTTTGTTGGTCGTAGCCGGCCTTGCCTTAGTCTTCAAATTTCTCGCGCGGCAAGCTGCGCGCGGAGAGGATACGCCTCCCCCGCAGTCGCCGGGCTTGCCTAACGAGCGCTCGTCCCCACCCGCCGTGACGCGACCTCCCGCGCAAAGCGAAGAAGAGCGGGTGCGCCGTTTCCTCGAAGCCCTGGGGGCCCCTCCCGGGTCAACGCCTCCACCGCCGGTTCAACCTCGAGTAATGGGACCGCGTCGCGTCATCACTCCTGCGCGCCAGCCGAAACCGAAACTCAACCGCCCCTGGGCGCAACCGCTTCCCCCGTTGGTCACAGTGCCCGGAGAAGAACGGCTCACGACGCCTCCCGCGCCCGTCATTCCGTCTCTCCCATCAGTTCCCACATCGACGTTATTGCCACCTGCGCCAAGCCCTCGTGCTCTTAAACCAGCTGGTGTTCCTACCACCTCTCCAGCCGTCATCCCGCCGAACGTTTGGCTGAGGGAGATGCTTCGCGCGCGAGGGGCGGCTCGTCAGGCGATAGTCTTGCGCGAAGTCCTTGGGCTTCCGCGTGGCCTTCAACCCATCGAGTTCTAGTTAGAAAAATTCGAAAGGCTGAACCGGACGATGCACGAGCCGCACTCCTTTTCTCGTTAGGCGAGCAGGAGGGCGGATACTTCTCGTAACTGGGCAGGTCCGGATCGCTCTGGTCCCAAGGCCGCGTCGGAAGTAAAGATGTTCATCTGAGGTTTGAACCAGCTCGGATTATTCAGGGTCGCGGCCAGAACTCCCACGACACCGGTCGGGCGTTCGGTATTCCCGCCACCGGTGACGGGACAACCGCACTCCGGGTGCTGCTTGTTAGCTTAAATGCGTGGGCAGGGACGAGAACGGCGCAAGCGAATCCGCCCCCGCTGGCTCTTTGGCATTCGCGGCAATAACAGCGAGAGTTATCTCAGCTCAATAGGGCTCTTTGGATTCACGTAGATGTGACCATTTTCCCTACCAAAATAATCTCTACGGTAAGTCGTACGCTTCCACCAGTCCTACCCCGGTCGTGTTATCCTTTCCCCTCACCACTGCGGTGTAGGTTCCCGGTGAAAGAGTGGTCACGATGACTGACTCCAAGGCATTCGTCGGCGCGAGGCCGGTGGCGCGAACCGCGGCGGCTTGGGATTCGCCGGTCGCATCATTTAATTGCCAGTTATCGTTAGTGGCAAGGGTGGTCCCATCCGCGTCGTGCAACTCGAGCGTAGGATCGGCCAGCGCATCCGACACGCCTGCCCGCGCGAGCGACGGTCCGAGCGCACGCAGAACCACTCTGGCTCCGCCACCACCGCCTTCCCCGGCAATGAATCCTCCAATCAGGATGTTGTCGTCGGTATTCACAAATCCGCGTGTGCTAATGTTGGCCAAATGGGAGTCAGCCGTGGCGGTGAGGTCGTACACCTCTACCAGACCTATACCTTGTCCGCCGTCCTTGCCGGCCAGGATAGCTGTGTAGGTGCCCGGCGAGAGAGTCGTTAGGATAGCCGACTCCAAAGCGTTCGTCGGAGGGATAGTGGTGGCTTCGATCTCGAGTTGCTGACTTGTTCCATCAGAGTTGATTTTCCAATTGTCGTTAGTCTCGAGAGTCACGTTGCCCTGATGCAACTCCAGAGTTGGATTAGCCAGGACACCGGTTAGGCCGGATTTCGAGAGAGACGGGCCGATCCCACGGATCAGGACCTGCTTGGGAACCGTTCCGCCGACGATTAAGCCCGCAATCAAGACCTGGTCTTCCGTGCGTACCTCCGCGCGGGTGGAGATGTTAAGGAACTGCGACTGCAGTGGTGCGACGCGCGCGTAATAGACATCTTCTTCGCCGTTGAAGGTGGCCGCGTAGGCGACGTCGCCTCCCGTGTCATCCGAGACGATCGTTAGGTAGTCGCCCAGCTTGTTCTGGTTAGGATAACCCAGGAAAGGATTGAAGGAAGCGCTTACGGCAACGTTAGGCGACCAGCTATCCCCTGCATCCGTGCTATAAGAGTAAAAGAGTTGCGAATCGGTATTGTTGGCGGCGTTGCGCGTGTCCAGCCAGACGGCGTCGAGCCGTCCGTTCGGGGCGACGGAAAGGGCCGCGAACCAGTGCCACTTACTGTGATTAATCGGATCGTCGTTTACGCGATGCGGCGCGCTGAATGTCTTACCTCCATCGGTGCTGCGCACGAACATGACGTCGCTCCCAGACACACCGGGCGGAAGGATGCTCGCGAGCATGTAGATATGGTTATTATTGCTCGTACCGGAGTGATCGACCGCGAGGAAAATCTGCCCTACTAACCCTTCGGGATTTATAAGTTGCGAGGAACCTATGTCACCACCCATATCTACCAGGGTGCTTTGATCGAAGGTAGGTGTAACTGCCCCATTGCGCGCATTCGTGGAGCGCTCGCACCAGATCTGCCCTGTATCCAGGTTCACCCCGCCAAGAAAGAGCCGCCCGGTAGTATCCACGTCAGGAGTGCCCCAGGCGGGAAGGTGAGGAATGTTAATCGGATCGAGCCAGGTGAACCCGCCATCGGTGGAACGCGAGAATTGCCGGGTTTCATAGTTATCGCCAGCCATGCTCCAAAACTGATACTGATTGCCGTGCCCTATGCTGGAAGTGTTGTCGATCGTAAACCATTGCTTATCGCCACCCGTCGCGGGCGCGAGATTCGTCCACGACTGACCACCATTGAGTGAGCGCCACATATCGTCGAAGAAAGTGGTAAGCAGGCTAAGATAGAATAAGTGGCCCGAGTCATCCGATGACAGCACCGGATCGCTCCGAAAGACGTTTGGCTGGAGGACGCCCGGAAATGTCCAGGTAACTCCGGCGTCGTTTGTATAACCCCAGCCGGCTTGTCGAAAGTTAGAAGCTACATTATCAAACTGCCGCCAACCTATGGTCTTCTTATCACGGTCGGCCGAGTCAACAGAGATAGAAGGCTCGTTCGCCGCATCGCCCGTGATGTTATGGCCGTTCTCGTCGACATTTACCTGATAACTGGTGAAGGCGCCAAAGGTGGAGAGCATTCGCGGTGAGATACCGAGCCTGAAAATAAACATAGGTGAGTCACCGTATTTCTCCAGTTTCTCCTTGGGAAGAGGACGGTGTGCGGTCTTACCATGGGAGAGCGGGACTATTCCCAAAAGTAGGAACACAAGGCACATCGCGAGGATCACCTTCGCAGGCCTATAATCAGAGGTGGTCACGGCGGAAGCTATCCTCCCTGCGTGAAAAGTCCATGAGCCGTATGATAAGAAAAAATGTGTCATCCCGAGCGAAGCGAGGGACCTCTCAAGCGTTTATCGGCGCCGGCTTTCGATAAGATATTGTTGGACGCTTGCGGGGTCCTTCGCCGCGCTTCGCCGGCTCAGGATGACACGCGTTTCGGAAG
>JACDGS010000023.1 GCA_013821455.1 Chthoniobacterales bacterium | reverse complement strand
CGGGGTCCTTCGCCGTCTGCGCGGCTCAGGATGACAGGTTTTTGCGCAGGACGATTTGCACGACACGGCGGGCTGTCGTCGAGCCCAATCCGCTTTCCCGATTCCGTTTGAACCGCAGAAACCCGGTCGTACGCTTCTCTTAGTTCTTTGTTATTGCTGAGTGATCTGGCCCCATTGCCAGGTCAGCGGGGGAACCGAATTTTCCGCGCAAGCGGATCGGGGCGCATGGCGCTGCGGCGCCACGGACACTTGGTGGTCCGAGCCCGACAGCTAACCTCGTAAGCGCAAACACCGAGGGCAGGGATCGTCGCAGGACAGTCCTACACTCGTTAGGCAAAAAAAGGCCTCTCTGTCCGCAGAGGAGAGCCATCATGGGCTGAAGAAGCCCTTTAGAAAGATAGTTATGAGCACCGTTAGAAAATTAATGGTGTTTGGGTTGGTCTTAGTGGTGGCGGTGTTGGTGGAAACGGCATGGCTGAGTGTATTCGAGCCGCGCCTCTCCACCGCGCTCGCCGTGGCGCAGTTGAATGGCTCGGACGCGGCGTTTGTTCATCTTCGCGCCTTCGAAACCTATCGCGCGATCGCGCACCTCGGCGTTGTCGCGTTGCTCCTGGTGCTGGCTCTTTGGCTCGTTAGGCCAAAGCGGAATGGGAGTGCGCGCAGACTGATGAGTCTGCTGTTAGTCGCGAGTTGCGGCGCACTGAGCAGTTGCATGAAACCGTACGATCGGCCGGAGTATGCCGAGATCGACACTTCGGAAACCGGCTTCCTCATTCCGCTCGAAGGCGATTCCGGAAGCCAGGCTAAATTCCAATCGGAGCAATACCTGCGCGACCTGAAAGTCGCCGCCAAGCGCGTGCAGATCACGCATCGCTGGTCACAGGAAGGTCGCCTTTATGGCGACGGTCATTGGATCCCGACGGTGCGCTTGATCAAAGTGAACCGCTCGCCCGTGACTCGGGAATGGACCGCCGAAAACAAGAGCGGCACCTCGGAAAAGAACGAAGCCATCTGGATCGAAAGCGCTGACAGCGTCGGCTTCAGCATGGGCTTCACCTGCACCTCGTTCATCGCGGAAGAGGATGCGGCGAGGTTTCTCTACTGGTATCCGAGCGGTTCGCTCGAGCACGTGATGGACAGCGAAGTGCGTGGTCGCATCCAGCAGATCAGCGCGGAGGTCGCGGCGAAATATCCGCTCGATACCCTGCGCGCAAAGAAACAGGAAATCTCTGACGCGGTGAAGAACGACATCACGAAGTTCTTCGCCGCCCGCGGCGTGACCGTGACCACGCTAGGCATGTTCGGCGGCATGACCTACGAGAACGGCGAGATCCAAAAAGCGATCGACAACACCATCATCGCGCAGCAGTTGAAAGTGGTGAACGAAGCGCGCTTCGACGCGCAAAGGCGCGAGAACGATCGCATCGAGCTCGAAGCCAACGCCACGGCCGAACGCGCTCGCCGCATCGCAGCAGGCGAAGCGGACGCGAAGAAAATAGCCGCCGCCGCGGAAGCGCAATCGATTCGCGACGTCAATGCCGCGCTCGCGGAAGCGAAGGAAAATCCATTGCTCTACCAACTGCGCTCGCTCGAAGTCGAGCGCGCACGCGTCCAGCAATGGAACGGCCAGTATCCGACCTACTACGTCGGCACCGGCGGGGCAGCACCCACGATGTTGCTGCCCGCGCCCGCCGCACCTCGGTGACGCGCTAGCTAAATTGACCGCGGGACATTCGTCCCGCGGTCATCCCGAGCGGAGCCGAAGGCGAAGTCGAGGGATCCCGTGGAGCAACGTTGAAGACCCGTCGCAGGCCCCTTTGCTTCCCAACCGCGGCCCTCGTCCTGAAACTCGAACTTCCAGCTCGTTCTACGGGATCCCTCGACTCCGCCTTCGGCTCCGCTCGGGATGACCTTCGTGCGATCTGTGCGAATTTCTCCGCGCGATGGAATTGATGACCCTCCGAGAAATCCGCCAAGCCGTCCCGCAGGGACCACTCGAAACGCGTGCCCACGTCCAACTCGAAACCGTCGCCTCCAAAACCACCCGCGAGCAAAAACCCTACTGCGAACTTACGCTCGCAGACGCGGTTGACCACATGACCCTGCGGGTCTGGAGCGACCACCCGAATTTCAGAGCCTGCGACTCGATGCAGACGGGCGATTTCGTCGAGATCAGCGGCGAGTTCTATCAACACCAGCAATACGGCCTCGACGCTCGCCGTTGGAAAACCCGCAGCCTAACGAACGACGAAAAAGCCGCGCTTCTACAGGGCCCGCCTGACCTCCGCGCAAAACAAGCGGCCGATTGGGAATTTATCGTCGCTACCACCGGCGCGATCGCCGACCCGCGGCTTTACGCGCTCTGCGCGGAGTTCATCGCGGAGCACGGCGAGCGCTTTCGCAACAGTGCCGGCGCACGCACGTACCATCACGCACGCCGCGGCGGCTTGGTCGAGCACACGGCGCAAATGATGCGCGTCGCCGCGCAGATCACGCCGCTTTATCCGGAGCTGAATCTCGATCTGCTTGTCGCCGGAATTCTCTTTCACGATTCCGGCAAACTCTGGGAAAACCATTTGCCTAACGACGGCTTCAGCATGCCCTTTGATGAACGCGGCGAGATGATCGGCCACATCGCGCTCGGGATGGATCTGATCAATTCGCTCTGGCGAAAAATCAAAGCGGACGAGCACGCCACCGAATGGGCGAAACTCTCGCCGCCGATGGAAGACATCCGCCTGCACCTGCTCCATCTGGTCGCGTCGCACCACGGCGAAATGCAATTCGGCTCGCCCGTGCTGCCGAAAACCCCGGAAGCCCTCGCCCTCAATCATATTGATAACCTCGACGCGCGACTGGAGATGATTTTCGCCGGTTATCCAATAGCGAAGCCGCTGGCCGAACGTGTCTTTGAAAGAGTGCGTCCGTTGCCGGGAAATCTGATCAAGCCGTTAGGCAAATTCTCGGATCGCGGGTGAAAGATTCGCGCCGGTTTCTCCTGGTAATCGCGAACGGACGAAAAGTTCGTCGCGTTGGAACAGCGCGACCAGCACACGAGCCGTGTGCGCTATCCGAGGCGGCGCCGGGCTTCAGCCAAATACTTCTCGTCGATTTCAAAGCCGGTGAAGTTCGTTAGGCCGCAGCGCTGCGCGGCCAAGGCAGAGTTTCCGATACCGAGGAAAGGATCGAGCATCGTTTTCGTTCTCGTTAGGCCGTGCAGGAGAATGCAATTCACGGCCAACTGCACCGGAAACGTCGCCGGATGCGGCCGCTCTTTTTCGCGCTGCTGGATCGTCTCGTAAGGAACGAACCAGGTATTCCCGCGGCACCGCCGATCGTGTCCGCCGGTGTGGCCCCAGCGCGCGATGTTACTCTTGTCCTGGTAGGGCACGCCGAGCGCGAGACGATCGAGCGGCGTCTTTCCGTTAGGCGTGAAGTGGAATACGTACTCGTGGCAGTCGTTCAAAAACCGCGGCGAATTGATCGGCTTGAAATGTCCACGCGAAATCTCGCCCGCGCCGGAGTCGTTAGGCAAGGTGATCGCTTTAATCCAGTGAATCGTGTTCTGGAGGACGAAGAGCTCGCGCAACCGCAGGGCGATCTCATGCGGCAACATCGGATTCGACGGCGACGCGCCGATATTAAGAAAGAGCGATCCGCTAGGGTTAAGGAGCCGGCGAATCTGCGCGGCCCATCCGCCGCACCAGTGGAGATACGATGCACGATCGGCGGTGTCGGCATATTCGCTGTAGCGGATACCGAGATTGTAAGGCGGCGAAGTCACAACCAGATCGACTGACTCGGCGCAGAGCTGGTTCATGCCCGCAACGCAATCGCCCAAGCGAAGATCGAAACTCATCGAAGCAAACGTAGCGCGCTACGCTGCGTGTACAAGGTCATCCCGAGCGGAGCCGTTAGGCGAAGTCGAGGGATCCCGCGGAGATTCCGTGAAGATTAGCTGCCGCGGGCACTTTGCGTTTTAGCTTCAAGGATGATCAACGGGATCCCTCGACTTCGCCTAACGGCTCCGCTCGGGATGACAGGTGGGACGCCCCCTGTAAGTTGAAAACGCGATGTCGGACAAGCCGTCGAAATTCAAAATCGCCGATCGCGAATTCACTTCGCGACTGCTCGTCGGCACCGGCAAATTCGCCTCTAACGAACTCATGCGCGACGCACTGGAGGCCAGCGGCACAGAGCTGGTCACGGTCGCTTTGCGGCGCGCCGACCTTTCCGGCAAGTCCGATCCGTTCGCCAACATTCTCGATTTCCTCGATCCGAAGCGTTTCCTCCTCCTTCCCAATACAAGTGGTGCGCGCAATGCCGACGAAGCCGTTAGGCTGGCCCGTCTCGCGGTCAGCGCCGGACTTCCTTCCTGGGTAAAATTGGAGATTCATCCTGACCCGCGCTACCTGCTGCCCGATCCAGTGGAGACGCTGGCGGCCGCGACCACACTCGTTAGGGAGGGTTTTACTGTGCTGCCTTACATCAACGCCGATCCTGTACTGGCGAAACGACTTCAGGATGTGGGAACCGCGACGGTGATGCCATTAGGCTCGCCTATCGGGAGCAATCGCGGAATCGAAACGCGCGCGCAGATCGAGATCATCATCGAACAGGCGACGGTGCCAGTGATCGTGGATGCCGGGCTCGGCGCGCCGAGCCAGGCCGCGGAAGCGCTCGAGATGGGCGCGGACGCAGTGCTCGTGAACACCGCGATCGCGATCGCTTCGGACCCGGTGCGGATGGCACGCGCCTTCGCTAAAGCGGTGGAGGCCGGGCGCGCCGCGCGCGAGATCGGTCTGGCGGAAACCAGCAGCACGGCTGCGGCCACCAGTCCGCTGACCGCTTTTTTTTCGGAAGCCTAACGATCGGGCCGTTCGTCTTCCGGGCGCGAGTTGCCGGTGCGCGCGCGTTCCTGGCGTTCCTGCGCATCGTTATAGAACTCGATCCGACGTCCGCCCAAGCGCCTAACGACTCGCCAGCCATGCGCGCGCGCGAATTCGCGCAGGTCGTCCTCGCCTAACGACTGGAAAAGCCGCCGCTCACTCGGGTGCGTGATGAAGTGCTCCGGTTTTACCGCGAGACGTTGCGCGATCACGCGCGCCATCGGTTGGAACCGCGCGAGAATTTCGGCGTCCATCAGCGTTCGCCCCGGATCGGTCGGCTTGGCGGCGGATTACGCTTGAGCGGAAGTTCGTTAGGCGAGGGCGGTGGCTTGGATGGACGATTGAGCTTGTCGCCCAGTGCTTTCTTCGCTTTTTGGGAGGGCGTGCCATGGGCTTCGGGTTTTTTCATCGCAGGGAAAGATTTCGTTTAGTTGCCTAACGGCGCGGTTTCCTTCTGTCATGCAAATTCGCAGCGCAATTCGTTCTCAAGGTGCGGAGGTCATGGCGGACGGAGTGCATTACCGGACGTGGGTACCGGGGAAAACGGAGGTCGCGGCGATTATCTGCAATAAGAACGAGATCGCTCGCACGATTCCGTTGATGCATGAAGCCGACGGTTATTTTAGCGGAATCGATCAGCGCGGCCGCGCCGGCGATCTCTACAAATACCGTTTCGCCGATAACGACTGGCCCGATCCGGCTTCTCGTTTTAATCCCGATGGCGTTCACGGTCCGGCGCGAGTGAGCGATCCGCGCGACTATGTTTGGCAAGATCGAGAGTGGTCGTGCCCGGCGATGTCGGAGTTGGTTTTCTACGAGCTGCACCTGGGAACTTTTACGCCGGAAGGCACTTTTCGTGGCGCGATCGGGCGGCTCGATCATCTCGTTAGGCTAGGAGTAAGCGCGATCGAGATCATGCCGGTAGCGGACTTTCCCGGCGCACGCAACTGGGGCTACGACGGCGTGTCTCTTTACGCGCCGGCGCGAGTTTACGGCACGCCTAACGACTTCCGCGGGCTGGTGGACGCGGCGCACGCGCGCGGTCTCGCAGTGGTGCTCGACGTCGTTTACAACCATCTCGGCCCGGATGGAAATTATCTCGGCGCCTATAGCCGCGAATATTTTAATCCGGAGCACAAAACGCCGTGGGGCGACGCGTTTAATTTTGAGCTCAAACCGGTGCGCGAATTTTTTGCAGAGAATCCCGCATACTGGCGGAGCGAGTTTCACATCGACGGGTTTCGGCTGGATGCCACGCATGCGATTCTCGATAGCTCGGAGAAGCATTTTCTCGCTGAAATAGCGGACCGGGTGCACTCGTTAGGCGGATTTGTCACGGTGGAAGATGAACGCCACGAGCCGCTGCTCCTCCTGCCGTCAGCGCGCGGCGGCTATGGTCTGGATGCGGCCTGGGCGGACGATTTTCACCACGTTGTCAGGGTGATGCTGACTGGCGCGCGGGAAGGATACTATCGCTCTTACAAAGGAACGGTCGGTGAGTTGATCGCCACGTTGCGCGACGGCTGGCTCCTGCACGGCAAGGCGCGCACCAGAGAAAGCTCGCCTAACGAGTGCGCGGAGCTGGCGCCGGAAACGTTTATTTTTTGCATCGGCAATCACGATCAGATTGGCAACCAAGCGTTTGGCGAGCGGCTGCACCAGAAGGTGACGCCGGCGGCATTTCGGGCGGCTTCGGCTCTGCTCTGCCTCGTGCCTTACACCCCGCTCATTTTTATGGGCGATGAATGGGCAACCTCGGCGCCGTTCCAGTTTTTTACCGACCATGAAGCCGAGCTCGGCCGTAAAATCACGGAAGGCCGGCGCGCGGAATTCGGTGGGTTTGCCTTATTTCGAGATCCGGCAATGCGTGAGCGGATTCCCGATCCGCAGGCGGCCGAAACGTTCCAGCGTTCGAAGCTGCGCTGGAAGGAATTGGGTGAAGGCGTGCATGCGGCGACGTTGCGGCTTTATACGGAGCTGCTGCGTTTGCGCCGGACAATAACAGCTTTGCAGGATCGGCGTCGGTCCAATTGGAAGGTTGAAGAGACGACTCCGGGAATTGTGGAGATTGTTTTCGGCCTAACGAGCAAGGAAAAGTGCAAAATAGTGATCGATCTTGTCGGCGGTCGTGAGGGTTCGCTGCCTAACGATAGCGAATGGGAGTTGCTTTTGTCGACTAACGAAAAGCGCTTTGGTGGAGACGAATTCGCGGCTCTCATCCAACCCGAGGTGCGAGTGCTCTGGAAGGTCGAGCGGGATTGACCATGTGCCGCCTCCAGCGAAGATGAGCACAAGCTCTGTTCGCATCCGTTTCCGTTGAAGAAAAAAATTCTCTCACTCGATGAGCTGGCGGCGCGAGCCCAAGAAATCCAGCGCGGAGCTAAGCGGCTCGTGCTTACTAACGGATGCTTCGATTTGCTGCACGTAGGCCACGTCCGCTATCTCACGCAGGCCCGGGAGCTGGGCGATTATCTCGCTGTGGCGCTGAACGGGGACGAATCGGTCTGTGCCTTGAAAGGCAAAGGGCGGCCGATTAACACCGCCGCGGAACGCGCGGAGGTCCTGGCGGCTTTGGCTTGTGTGGATTTCGTCACCGTTTTTCCTTCGGTCCGCGCGACAGAAGTGATCGCGACTGTTCGGCCGTCGATTTATGTGAAAGGGGGCGATTACTCGGTGGAAAGTTTGAACCCCGAGGAACTCGCTGCTTTGCGCGAGGTCGGCGCGCGAATCGAAATTCTTCCGCTCGTGCCTGGGAAATCGACCTCGGGAATGGTGGAGCGGATGCGGAATCTCTAAAGCTGTGCAGCGTCTGCCCATTGGGATTCTCGGCTCCGGCAAGGGCTCGAACTGTCGCGCGATTCTGGAGCGAATTCGCAGTGGCCGGTTATCGGCGGAGGCGCGGATCGTCATCTCTGATGTCGCGAGCGCGGGAATCTTGGAAATCGCAAACGAATTCAAGGTGCCGATCGCGATTCTGCCGGAGGCAAAATGGCGGACAAAACTCGGTCCGGAGGCAGAAGAGGAACTCGTTAGGCTATTGCGTGACGCTGCCGTAGAGCTCGTCGTCCTTGCAGGATTCATGCGTATCCTGAAGGCGCCGGTTCTCGACGCTTTCCCTCGACGCATCATCAATCTGCATCCTTCCTTGCTCCCGAAATATCCGGGACGCGAGGCTTGGACCCAAGCACTCGACGCCGGGGAGAAGGTCACGGGGTGCACGGTCCACTTTGTCGATTCCGGCATCGATACCGGTGAGATTATCGCGCAACGCGAAGTGCCGATTTTGCCTAACGACACCCCGGCTACGTTGCACCATAGAATTCAGATAACGGAGCGCGACCTCTATCCAGAGGTGATCAGTCAGTTGGCGGCAAAAATGGGCGCGACCAGCCGCTAGCCGCACTCTGATTTTTGGTCGCGCTCTAGTAATTCCTGCATCGCTTGTGCGGGTTCTTTGCCTTGGTGCAGGACGGCATAGACTTGATCGATGATCGGCGTTTCGACGCCAAACTTCCGCGCGCACTCGAAAGCGCTTCGCGCCGTGGGAATTCCTTCGGCGACCGTTTTTGTATTGCTCGTGACCTCTTCCAGAGTCTTGCCCTGCCCAAGTTGCTCTCCAACACGGCGATTTCGGCTGTGGCGGCTGAAGCAGGTCGCGACCAAGTCACCGGCCCCGCTCAGACCTTGGAAGGTTCGGGCTTCTCCGCCCATGGCGACTCCCAAACGAAAAAGTTCGGCCATCGAGCGCGTGATTAAAGCGGCCTTGGCGTTGTCGCCCAAACCAAAGCCGTCGCTCACACCAGCCGGGATGGCGAAGATGTTTTTCAAAGCCCCTCCCAGTTCGATCCCGACCACTTCATGGCTCGTGTAAACACGGAAACGCGAACTGCCCAGAGTCTGTTGCAATTGTTCCGCGATCTTCTCGTCGCGGCACCCCAGCACGGTCGCGGTCGGCAGGCCTCGGGCCACTTCGATTGCGAGATTTGGCCCGGAAAGGACGGCCAGAGGGTTTTGAGGAAATTGTTCACGGAGGATTTCGCTCATCCGCAGCCCACTCCCGTGCTCAATGCCTTTAGTGCAACTGAGGAGAACCGTGGAATCATTTTTTATAAAGTCTTGGAGGCGCGCTGAAACATTTCGCATGGCGATGGAAGGCGTCACGAAGACAATCAGGTCCGCTTCCGCGCAGGCAGCAAGGTCGTTCGTTAGGCAAACGTTAGGCGGTATCTGAGCCGACGGCAGGTAGGCTGGATTTTCGCGAGTCCGAGATATTTCGTCCACTCGCGCCGGGGTGCGTCCCCAGAGGAGGACCTCGCGTCCCTGGCGCGCCCACAAGATCGCCAGGGCAGTCCCCCACCCACCAGTCCCGAGGACCGCGATCTTTGCGATCATGGCGTTTTTCCGAATCGGCCTTCCGTGCCTTGCAGTAGTCGTCGCATATTAGAACGGTGACGCCAGATGACGACTCCCGCGATCAGAACCGAAAAGGGTAGCAGGGCGCGACCAGCCACGAGGTCGAAATGCAGATAAACCACAACGAAAATAGGTAACGTGGCCGCCGCAATAATCGAGGCGAGGGAAACGTAACGAGTCATCTTGAAGAGCGCGAGCCAGATCGTAAAGACGGATAAGACCGCAACCGGCATTAACCCGAGCAGAACACCGGCAGAAGTCGCGACACCTTTCCCTCCGCGAAAGTGTAACCAGATGGGAAAGGTATGACCGAGGATACAAGCGAGTCCGGCAATGATGCTAGTGAGATCGGGCTGCGCTCTTGGGGCGATCACGGCCAATTCAAAACCGAGACGAACAGCGACGAATCCTTTGAGGACGTCGAGGAGGAAAACTAAGTAACCCTTCTTTTTACCCAAGACCCGCAATACGTTGGTAGCGCCAATGTTCCCGCTCCCGCACTTTCTTATATCCACGCCGCACGCTTTAGCCACGAGATACCCGGTGGGGCACGACCCTAGCAAATACCCTTGGACTGCTGTGATAGCGTAGCAATAAGTTGATTCCAAAGTCTTTAAGTATTATAAATTAGGCAAGGTTTTTGAGCCACACGCTCAGTATCCCGAGGTCGCTGGGAGTCACGCCACTGAGTCGAGCGGCCTGCCCCAATGTCGCGGGTCGGATTCCGGTAAGCTTTTGGCGGGCTTCATTTCTCAAACCGGGAATGACTGCGTAGTCCAGTTCCCCCGGGATTGTTCGAGAATAGGATGCACGTATCGCTTCGAGGTCAAAATTTTGCCTCTGGATATAACCCTCATACTTCGCTTCTGTTGCCACTAACTCCCATATTTTCTCATCGAATCTCTTGCGAACCAGCGGAGAGAGAAACTCGCCAAAAGCCACGTCCGGTCGTTTCATAAGTTGGAATAAGGTCTGCCCATTAACTCGGACCTGCTGCGTGAGAAGCCGAGCCTCCTGCAAAGCAAAACTCTTTCCCTCTGTCGCAACGAGACGTCGCTGATCGACCAATCCAATTGTTGACGCTCTCGGCGTAAGACGGAGGTCAGCAGTGTCGTGCCGCAATAACAATCGGTGCTCGGCCCTACTGGTGAACATTCTATAGGGCTCTGGTGCACCTTTGTTTACAAGATCATCAATCAACACACCGATGTAGGCCTCGTCGCGCCCAAGGGTAAACGCTGGTTGCTGCATGACGGCGAGTGCGGCGTTGGCGCCAGCGATGAGTCCCTGCGCAGCTGCCTCCTCGTATCCGGAGGTACCATTAATCTGGCCAGCGAAATAGAGTTCCCCGATGAGTTTCGTTTCTAACGGAGGCCGGAGTTGGGTTGGGGGAAAATAGTCATATTCGACGGCGTAACCGGGGCGCATAATTTCGGCCTTCTCCAGACCGGGGATGGAGCGAATAAATTCGATCTGCACATCATACGGCAGGCTTGTCGAAAGACCGTTGACGTAAAACTCCTGAGTATCACGTCCCTCGGGTTCAAGGAAAATCTGATGCTTATCTCGATGAGGGAATTTGACAACTTTATCTTCGATCGAAGGGCAATATCTGGGTCCTGTACCGCAAATATTTCCACTATACAAGGCCGATCGGCCGAGGTTTCGCCTAATTATGTCATGGGTCTGCGAGGTAGTGTGGGTTATCCAACAGGATATTTGTTCCACATGGAACTCGCCCTCACTGCCGCGGTTTAGCGTCGTGTAACCCTCATCCTGTAAGAACTCGTCCGTTGCGGGCAAAAAACTAAAACGCTCTGGGACCTCATCTCCGTTTTGTCGTTCCAATTTTCGGAAATCTATCGAGGCTGAGTGCAGACGGCAAGGAGTTCCCGTCTTGAAACGTCCAACTTGGAATCCCTTCGCACGAAGATCGTCGCTTAGGGGGGAACTGACATCCGCCATTCGTCCACCAGTCTGGCGTTGATCACCTATGTGCAGGAGGCCACGCAGAAATGTTCCCGCAGTGACCACGACGCTCCGCGATCGAATCCGGCATCCAAAATCGGTCTCCACCCCAGCTACCCGATCATCCTTTGTGAGTATTCTGACCACCCCGGCTTGTTTGATATCCAAGTTCGCCGTCCGCTCTAAAAGCGCTTTAAGACGAAGCTGGTACGCCTTCTTATCGCATTGTACGCGGAGAGCGCGGACGCTGGGCCCCTTTGATCGATTCAACACGCGAAAGTGAATCCCCGTCGCATCCGCATTAACTCCCATCGCACCCCCCAAGGCATCGATCTCCCTCACGATATGGCCCTTGGCCGATCCGCCTATAGCCGGGTTACAAGACATCTGCCCGATGGTATCGAGATTTTGCGTTAGGAGAAGCGACTCCGCTCCAATCCGCGACGCCGCCAAGGCCGCCTCAACTCCGGCATGACCAGCCCCCACAATAATAACGTCGTAATATTTGGGCGAGATGAAATTATTCACGGATTTTATACTGCTAAACGCACCCCTCGAAACCCATAAGGAGGCTGCCACCTTGATTTGCCCCGGTCTTCTAAAGAGCGCACCCCTGCAAGTGATTCTACAACATAGTAGGCTCAACCGCTTCTTGTAGAGGGCAATGCTTACTATCCAAAAATCGCGAATGCTTCTGTTCTACTTCCTGCAGGAGACGTAGAGCGATGCGTCCTAGCGCGACTAGGATCACGAGAGAGAAAACCAATCCCCCCCCCCAAAGCCAGTATTCCACCAAGCGCGGGTGTGTTTTTCCGCGAACCAAATTTAACCCGAGCTGTCCTAATGTTCCCACATAAGCATACAAAAACAAACCCGGTGCTTGCCCAATGGCCACCCAGAGCATGCACGTTCGGAACCGTATGTTCGTTAGTCCATAAAGATAGTTCAGCAAACTCGTCGGAAACAACGGGTGAAGCTGACTCAACAGAATAATCTTCCATCCCTCGCGGCGCACCGCCGGCTCAAGAGCTTCGAGTGTCGGATTTCGCAGGAGCTTTCGTCGTAGCCAATGGCTTCCCACCCAGCGGCTGATAAAAAATGAGATCGCAGCGCCAGCGACATTACCAATTAGAACGATCAAAAACCCCCACCAGAGGCCAAAAAAAAAGCCGCCGCCAACGCTCAAGAACCCTCCCGGGAGTAACAGCACATTACAACAAGCATAAAGCAGCGGGTAACAAATTGCGCTCCAAACACCAAGGCGCATCACCTTCGACTGGATACTCGCGACCCAATCGGTCAGGGAAAAAAAATGTCCCCCGACAATCAAAAGGACCCCAACCAGCACCAGCCCTCCGATCTGGATGAAGATTGCCCGGCGCACCTTCGACATTAGCCTAATCTTGCTGTAGCAGGGGCCATTCGCAAACGCGTACCACTGCCGTCCGCCACTTAAATTGAAGGGGGCGTCGACCCCGCGCCGCCGAGAATGAAAACAAGAACCCACGGCTCTTGAATGGTTGACATTGGCGAGGTTGCTAAAGACGCGAACCTCGACCCTTCGTTACCGTGCGCCCCGCTGCTGTAGAGAGACAGCCATAGAAGTCCGAGTGATTGATACGCGTAACGTCACGAAAAACTTTTAGATAGCCGGGCCTGTTATTTGCCGGCGTCCCGAGCATGCCGACACCTAGGCCCGAATACTAGGCGAATTCGCTACTGTCACCTGCACTGGCGTTTTGAGTAATACCCAAATGGCGTATACCGTAGTCGCAAGAGAATTCAGGCAAAGCTGATTCCTCAAGAATGCCGGCATAGCTCAGTTGGTAGAGCAGCTGATTTGTAATCAGCAGGTCAGGAGTTCGAACCTCCTAGCCGACTTTAGCTATTGTTGGCTGTCATTGCAAAAGAGCCACTTACGAAGAAAACTCGAAATTGAGCTTTTGCTCTGATTGGCTTTCTTTTGCCCCTTTTTCGAGTTCGCGTATAGGAATCGCGTATAGGATTGTCGCGCGGTAGAAAAAGCTGGGGGTGAAGAATCGAAATCAAAATCGCGTCGTCTCCAGCTTTTCCATGAAATCGTAGATCCGATTGCCGGGCGTTCTCGGTGGAAAAAGTTCCTGCACCGGCACCCTCAGCACTTCCGCGAGATAAAGGAGCGTCTTGTCATCGACGTAGGAAAGACGGGCTTCGATTTTTGAGACGCCGCTGCGGCTGATGTCGAAACCGGCGATCTGCAGTTTCGTGGCGAACTCGGATTGCGACCAGCCTAGCGCATAACGGCGGCGCCGGACCTGCGGTCCCACATTATTTTTGTAGCGCATCTCGACCTCCATGCGTTAAGCGACTTTTGATTCGGCGGTCTCGAAGCTGACGCGTGGCGCGCTCGTGTTTTGGCAGAGATCGATCAATTGATCAGCTTCGCGGCCTGGCAAAGCGCGGGCAGCTTCTTCCCGAAAATCCGCGACAGGGCGCAGGTAATAGACGGATTCGAAAAGTTGATCCATGCACTCGCCCGCAATGGCGAGGATGTTGTCGAAGGTTTCGCTTTCAGAGTCGACAAGGGAGAGAAGCGCTGGCACCGGGAAGTTTACCCGGGCGATGCAACCATCCGTTCCGGATACTGTCCAGCGGGAGCTGCCGCTGTCGGTGTGAGTGAAATCGGCCTTGTGGCGGCGCGCCTCGCGAATCAGATCGGCTTTGAATTTTTTCAATCGCTCGTTTTGCGCGGCGATGTCGCGGTGAAGAGTGACGGCTTTGGTGACGAGTTCTTTGAGCTGGATGTTGGTCATAATCGGATGTGGTTTTTGAGTTTCTCTTGCCGCGCTGGCGCTGGCGCATTTGCTCCAGAACTCGCGCTTCACGAAGGCTCTACACCCGGTTTTTCGAGGACCTGAGTTATGTGGCGGCACCCTTTCTCCAGTGTTTTTAAACGGGCCGGCAGCGTTCTTTGGTGACCTGCGATTTTTTTTGACGGGTTCGGAAGTTTTCCCTTTTGGGCTCAACCTCCTGGATCATCCGAGTCGAAAATATGCGGTCTCCTTCGGCGAAGTGGCCATCGCTGCATTATTGCCTCTGCGTTCAGATGAACGTATTTTTGGATTGGGCAAAAGAAAGGGACCATTCAATGAAGAAAACCTCCAAAACAGCGGCCGAATCCTTTGGCAGCGATTCATTTTCCTCTGCGACGACGATCGCCGCGCTGCTCTTCCTGGCGGCCAAATTCCCGCACCGCCAATTCAACGGCGCGGAGCTATCGGTTCTTTCTGGAATCGGGCGCACTGCGATCTCACAGATCAAGAACGAGCAGGATACGCCGTTCTCTCTCGGCAAATGTACACTCCAGCGTCTCGATGGGTGGCTTGCCAACCATCCCGGTTTTAAGCAACAATGAATCGCTTGGGCGGAGGGACATCGATGGCGCGAGGAATTCGAAAGAGCATTACGATTCCGGGGTTGCTTGCACCCACGGTGAAGCGGCGGTGCGCAGAATTCGGTCACACAATTTTCACCCCGTACGCCGTCGAACTTGTTTGCTACGATTTACGATCCGACGCGAAGCATTCGATCACGTTCGAGATCGCAAACGACACCCAGATGGCGCAGGACGCCGTTGATCGCGAGTTGATCCTCCGTTATCGGCCAGGCCAGCCGCGCAAAGGCTTGCTCGTCCAGCTCGTCGATCGCATCCATCACCTCCAGAGCACTGCCGCCCGCAGTCGTTATGATCTCCCGCTGCCGGCGCTGAGCGCAGTTGCTGAACGCGTCACCTTCCCTTTTGAAATCTGGAAACTCGTCGAAGTGCGCTGGAAGGAGCTGGATTATCGCTCGCTCTCCGCTTACATCACAGGGCTGATTCGCTACGATCTGCTCGTGAGCGGCCCGCACTCATCGGTCACCGCGGATTGCCGATCGAAGTTACAGCGCAAGCTCACTCGCAAGACACTGGCTGACCACCGTCACGGCCGCCGGCGCAAAATCCTGCTCGATCACTTGATTGAAGAAGCCGAAGGACGGCCGGTTCCAGAGCGAGAACTCGACAAGGTAAAGGCCCGCATCGCACAAGAGCTTCGACGTATCTCGTCGGCCGCTCCGACCGCTAAATTGCGCGCTCACGCGGCTGCTTCCCAAGGCAAACCGATACGAACCTCTTTGCGCGGAGCGAGCACAGTCAAGGTGGAGCGCAGCAAAGCGAGCAATACCTTGACGGCGCGCAGCGAGCGATAAAATCTAAACCTCGGTTGCGTTTCCGTGTATTCGGACGAGCGCCTGGCTGCGCACTATGCGGCTGAGAAGCAGCGGCATCATGAAATTCCGAAAGCCGCCCGCGAAGTCTCCGGCGCGCGCGGAGGCGCACGCACGGAGGAAGCCCGGAGTCTTCGCGTTGGCCAGCGCGTTTGCCTAAACTCGCGCCCCTTGGCTTTGCTGCTGACGAGGATTGACCGTGCGGAGGGTTCTCGCGGCGATCGATGCCATCGCCTTTTCCTGCTGCTCCGCCGGCAAATTCTTGACGAGTTTACGATAGGCTTCTTTCAACTCGGGATTCGCCTCGAGTTGTTTCATCACGCTGTTCCGAACGCGTTCCCGGCGCTCCAGCTTGTTCACGTTCTGCAAGACGAGCATGCGTTCCAAGCGTTCCCGCGGTAGACCTTGGATGTAGGTCCACTCCTTTGGGTTGGCCTGGATGTAGCCGTCGATCTTGGCGTTGATCTCCACGTTGTCGCGGAGCTTTGGCGAGTCGCCGCCGGCATCGGCGGACGTGCCGTTGCCATTCGTATTTTTGTCGGATCGTTTCAGACTCATATTGTTATTAGGCAGCGGCTTTGGTTTGACGAAGAGCGTCGATGATCTCGCCGCAGAAGAGATCAACGAGCTCGAAAGCGTCCTCGTGCTCGACCGCAAGGCTCATGAGGAACTCAGGCCCGGGTGAAGCGCCGAGCGTATGCTCGACTTCCTCACTCGCATCCGAGTATCTTGATACCGTAGTCGGGGCGACGGTGACGATGACAGGTTGGTTATCGGTGGTTTTCATATTGTGGCGGAGGCACTTCACCATTTGTCCTCTGAGGGTGATGGCTGTGGCGACGAAGATGACTTGTGGTCCTGCGCCCGCGCATCGAGCGCGTCCAAGCGTTCCCGCAGAGCAACTACGTCGCGTTTCAAGGTGACGTTTTCTTTAGCGATCTCCTGCGTTTGCCCGACTGCTTTGCTGAGTTCTGCCAGCCGCTGATTTAGCGTCACTGTTTGCTCAGTGAACTGTCGCGTCGCCGCACGTTGCTTGTTTACCTCCGCGACGACTGCGTCATCTCCGGCGACGCTCGGCCTAACGACAAGGTCCTTTTGCGCGAGCGCCTTCCCATTCTGCGGCCGAAGATCCCACTTCGCGCTATTTTCAATGCGGTAAACAGGATGTCCCTCATGCATGACGAGCGGATCGCGCGCATCTACGTAACGGCCGAGGCGGTACTCAGTGAGTTGACCAGCAACTCGCAATCCCGTTGAGGTAACGGGCTGCCCGACCTGCACGGCGCGCGCGACTGTGAATCTTTTCGACGGGTGGGATGCGCAGGCCGAAAGAAGGACGAGCGGGATTAAAAGAAAACATTTCATGGATTGAGATTTGGTTGAAGCATTCTGGTCGCGGGATGGGATAAAGAAGGCTCTGAGCCCGGAGTAATCGGCGGCACGAACGACAACTGCGGCGGCGGTGTTGGGGTGGGCGTTTCCGCCGGTGGAAGCGTCGCCCTTCTCGTCCCGCCGATTTTAGCGTCCTCTTCGTCGATGGTTTCCGTGACGTAGAGATAGAACTGCTTTCCCGCCGGAACTCGCACATAGAAGCCGTCGCGCTCGATCGTTTGCAGGATTTGTTGCGCGTAGCGATCGAGAACGCTTTGCGCGCCTTGCAGCGGCGCATTCTGCAAAGTCGGCAGCGCGAAAGTACCGAAGGCGGTCACCTGATTCTCGCTAAGTGCTGACGCGGCTCCGCTAAGCGAAGTCGCGATGTAAAGCTTTACCTCAGCGAGATTGTCGGTCTTGAGGAGCTTGCCGCGCAGTCCGGCGCTGCCATCCGTGATTCCCCAGGTTCCAGTGTCTGGATCAAGCTCATGATCCAGCGCGAGACCGGAAACATTCAGTTCCTTCCCATCTTGCCAGACGAGCGTCCATCGTCCGCTACTTGCGATTCGTTCCCGCGCACGATCAACTTGCGCTGTGCCGTGGACTTCGGTGCCCGCGGGAATGATGAGTTGCCCGTGATGAAAAATGTCTTCCGTCACTAATCCAACGATGGGAGTCCGAATCGACGAGGAGTCGACCGTGATAACCAGTTCGCATCAGCTTTGCGTGACGCGTCGGCGGCGGTGGCGTGAACCCGCGGACAGCGTCGTTGAAACGCTGCGTTTGCGCTGCGATGTCGACGTGTTCGCTCATGATTGCGGCAGCGAATCAGCGCCGGATCGGCATCTCCTTGGCTGTGCAAAGGGGTAGGGCGTCCCTCAAATCAAGATGTAAGAGCGATCCTTCGCACCATCGGCTTTGTTTCATGCGCAAACCGTCGCATGTCTCGCAGTCGGGTTAGCTCTAGCTCCGGAGCAACGCTGTCGCCTGGTTACCTCAAGCTCTGGTCGAATGTTATCGACGAAAACGCTGACGAATCTCCGAAATGCGCAAAGCTATTTTGAGGAGCATCTCGCTGTCGGTGATTACTACAATGAAGGCGAGAAGATTGCCGGCGAGTGGATCGGCGTGGGGGCAGATACGCTTGGTTTGTCGGGAATCGTTGGCAAAGAAGCGTTCCTCAAACTCTGTGAGAATCGACATCCGCAGAGTAGCGAACGGCTGATTGCTCGGACGAACAAGACACGTCGAGACAACTACGGCCGGGAAGTGGCAAACCGCCGTGTCTTCTTTGACTTCACATTCTCACCGCCAAAATCAGTTTCGGTCGCAGCGCTGGTTGGAGACGACGAGCGCATTGTCGCCGCGCATAGGGAAGCGGTGAAAGCGGCGGTGCGCGAGTTGGAGGCATTTGCTGCCACGCGCGTACGCATTGCTGGCGCCAATGCTGATCGCACCACGAGCAACATTGTGGCGGCGCTCTTCGAGCATGAAACGTCACGCGCTCTAGACCCGCACCTGCACACACACTGCATCGTCTTTAATGCGACCCGCGACGCGACCGAGAACCGTTGGAAGGCGCTGCAAAACTACGAGATGTTGCGTGCGCAGAAATACGTCCAGAACGTCTATTATCATGAACTCGCCCGCGCATTGAGGGCGTGCGGATACACGGTCGAGAATTCCGCGCGCGGCAATTTCCGCATTGCTGAGATTTCGCCTGAGCTTTGTGCACGTTTTTCAAAGCGGCATCGCCAGATTGATGAACAGACGGATCGTTTCCTCGCCGAGCATCCCGACAAAGCCAGCGGGAACATCAAAGCGGTCCGCGAACATCTCGCGCACAAAGAACGTTCACGGAAGCAGCGCGACATTCCGCGGAGTCAGCTTCGGGCGCTGTGGCAAAGCCAACTCGCGATAAACGAACAAGCGCTGTTGCCAAAGGCAGCCGACGCCAGACGCGTCGTTGCAATGGATGCTGCTGAAGCCGTCGATTGGGCCGAGCAACATCTTTTCGATCGCCGCTCGATCGTCCATGAACATGATCTTTGGTGTCACGCTTTGGATTTCGCCCGCGGGAGCGGTCTTACGCTGGAGGAGATGAAGCGTGAGACGCAAAGCCGCCCTTATATTCGCGAAACGCCTGGTCGGCTCACCCGTCGCGATGTCTTAGCCCGAGAATGGGCGATCGTGCAGTTCGCGAAAAACGGAGCGAGGACGCGCGTGCCGCTCGCGCAGGATTTCGCTGAACATGAAGATTCGCTTGCTGAAGAGCAGACGATCGCGCTTCGACGAATCCTTGGCTCGCGCGATTTCGTCACGCTGTTTCGCGGAGGAGCGGGCACTGGAAAAAGTTACGTGCTTCGTCGAGTGCAGGAGGAATTGCATCGCTTTGACCACGCGACCCACGTGCTGGCGCCGCAGCGGCAACAAGCGATCGATTTGTCGAAAGATGGACTCAGCAGAACGCAAACCGTCGCGGAGTTTCTTGATCACGGCTCTCTGACGGACGGCGCGGTGGTGATCGTCGATGAAGCTGGACAAATCGGTGCGCGGCAAATGTTGGACTTGTTCACGTTGGCGGAATCGCGCGGTGGCCGGCTGATCCTCTCGGGCGACACTCGTCAGCATGGGCCAGTAGAGGCTTCCGATGCGCTGCGAGCCATTGAGCGATACTCCGAGCTTGAACCCGCAGAGCTGAACGACATCCGCCGTCAGGATCCGGCACGCGCCCGAAATCAAGCGGAGCGGACGCGAATTCGTGAATATCGGACTGCGGTTGAAGAAGCTTCCCAAGCCTCGGTGGAAGCTTCGTTTGATCGCCTCGAACAACTTGGCGCGATCACGGAGGCCGGATTGGAACAGCTGCGTGATGAACTCGCAAATACTTACGTGGAGCTGGCGAGCAAGCGCGAGTCGGCGATCGTCGTTTCGCAAACGCGGGCGGAAATCGATGAAGTGAACGAACGAATCCGCAGCGCTCTACGGCAGCGCGGCTTGCTTGCCGGCGTTGAGGAACAGGTCACGTCATTGCGGCAGGTCGATCTCACGGCAGCACAGAAGAACGATCAACGTTATTATCCGGAGGACCACATTGTCGTCTTCAACCAGAACATTGGCCGCTGTCAGCGCGGCGACATTGGGCGTCTTCGCGCGATTATAAAGCGCGGAGTCATCATTGACAGCGGACCTTCGCTCCATGTGATAAAGCCGAAGGACCTCGATGCGATCAGCGTTTGCCGGCCTGCGGAACTCACCCTCTGCCGCGGCGACCGTCTCCAACTCAAAGCCAACACCCTAACGAGCACGGGGGCCAAGCTCGCGAACGGTGAAATCGTGACGGTTTCCAAAATCAAACGATCCGGCGACATCGTCCTCCACGATGGTCGAACCTTGCCGGCCAGCTATCGTCAGTTTGTTCGCGGCTACGCCGTGACCTCCTATGGCTCGCAAGGCAAGACCGTTGACCATGTGCTGCTCGCTGACTCCGCCTGCCGCGCCGCGACGAATTCACAACAGTGGTATGTCAGCATTTCTCGCGGCCGGCGTAGCGTGCGCATCTTCACGCCCGACAAAGCGGAGTTGAGAAGACATATCGCTCGCAGCGGCGATCGAGAACTCGCGCTTAGCCTTGATCTAATACGGAAAGAGCGCACCGCCATCCGACGTGGCCTTCTCCGTCAACTCAAACCAGGTCGCTCCTTTGCGAAAGCAGTCTGCCTCATCGCGATGCGCTCCTGGACAACCGCGTTCACTAAGTCTCGTCGAGAAACAAACAATGAAATCCGAAATCAACAGACGAACCGCACCGCCCGCGCTCACGTGCTGGCAGCGTGAAGCTCCTTGCGCTTGTTTGCGCATTGAGACTTCGAGGACCGATGCGCGCTTGTTTCCTTACCACCATCTGGTGACGGCGGGGCTGATGCACGCCAATGACACTGAGACGCTGCGGTTGACGTTTTCCGCGCACGAGGTGGAGATTACGGGTCAGAATCTGCGCCCGCTGCTCGTTGCCCTGCAAGACTTTGCTGTAAAATGGGTCCGCGCAGTGCCCGAACGATACGCGCAGTTGCAAACCGGCGACAGCGAAGTGATCTCCCGCATTCGTATCGAAGAAGCGAAGTAGAAACGAATTTTCTCCCGCTCCGAAGCATCACCGGCTATCTTTAAGGCGTGAAGACTTTGGTGTGCCCACACTGTCAAACGCACGTTCATGAACGAGCGAATGTCTGCGCCGGATGCGGAGCCGAGATCGTCCGCGGTGCGACGCGTAAAGAGCGCTCAAGAATTGGCGGAATATTCGCGTTCGTCGCCCTCCTCATCGGGCTGGCTGTCATGGGCAGCTCTCGTTTGCCAAAGACAAATTCCGACGGTGCGATCCTCGTGGCCTTGGGCTTGGCTGCGTTTGTTGTTCTCGGCTATGCAACCGGAAGATTTGTCGCGCGCCTGACTCGTTCGCCGGAACCGCGTTTCTTTCGCTCGTATCAGCATCAGTAAATCTGCTCCGCGGTGGGAGCGCCGGACCGTCGGGAGGCTTGTACGGTCGGGTCAGCTATGGAAACCGTCGCTATTGCGTCACAGCCGCAAACCGCCGCGAGCGAAACAGAACGACTCGCTTATTCAGTGCAAGAGTCGGCGGATCTGCTCGGCGTTGATTACTTTAGTGTCTATCGCCTGATCCAGCGCGGTAAACTGCGCGCTTGCCGTGCACTCCGCGGAAAGCTGCTCGTGCCGCGGTCAGAACTTTTGCGCCTTCTGAAGGGCTGAGAACAGCAAACAAGACGCCGCTCTAGGTTGCGACGCCAAAATTCACTCGTCGTGCCTGTGCGAAGCTATGATCCTGTCGCAAATGACCGTACGTTTTCATGCAAAGCGCACCCCCGTCTTTGTGTCCAAGCCAGCGCGACACCGTCGGGATGTCCACTCCGCTCTCGATACAAATTGTCGCGAACAGATGGCGCAGATCGTGATGCGTGATCCGCTTCATTCCGATCTTCTCGGCTGCATGCGTCATACTGTTCTGACATTCGAAAACGCGCATGACGGTTGCGCTTAATGACTCATCCGGCCGCTCTTGCCGTAACTGTGTCAGCATCTCGTCTAACTGATCGATCATGGGGATATGACGCGTTTCTCCGTTCTTCGTTGCTGTCTCAGGATCGCCGCGTACCTGCAGCTCGCGACGGCTAAAATTCACATCCGCCCAAGTGACGAATCTAGCCTCGCCAATGCGCATACCGCTGTAGGCGAGAAATCGCACCAGGTTTGCGCAATCCTTCGACTGACGCGCACCGGCCGTACGAATCTCCTCAACGAACTTCAAGAAGTTCTCACGTGATGGCAGCTCGAGCCGCTTCGCTCGCACCCTCACGCGCGAAAGCTCAGCAGCGGGATTGTCGAAGCGTGCACCGGTCCTGATCGCCTCATCGAAGATTCCGCGTAACGTCCCGATGCTGTTGTTGACCACAGTGGGCGCGTACCGTTGCTGATAGCGCATGAGCCAATTCTCGCAATCCCGCTCAGTCACCTTCCGCACATCTGTCTCCATCAGCGCCGGCCAGGAGCGCCGGATGAAGTCGATCATCATTTCGCGGTAATCCTTCGAACGTGGCTTCAATGAGACGTTCGCCTTGACCTTCTGAAGATAAACCGCCGCCGCATCGCCCATGTTCATCTTGCCGTTGGCGAACGCTGTCACCGATTGAGCCTTTGCGCGATGCTCGCGGATCATGTCCGACAGCCGCTGTCTTGCGACCGAAAAGACGGTCGTCTTCAGGCTTTTCCAAACGAGTTTCTTACCGACTCGAAAACGTGCGAAGTATGTACCCGATGTGCGATATCGCGTCAGGTTCTGGATCGGAGTTGCTTCCCAATCGCTTTCGTTCGGCGTGTTCACAAGACGGCCGCGCGGCGTTACGCCGCGCATTACCGCCACGCATACTGAGCCCTCCGCCAGCTCTGGCCGCTCCAGCAGCGGAGCGAATCTGTCGCGGAGTCGGGAAAAGTACACGGACGCCGAAGGGCGCGCCCTCATTTCGGTCAATTGCAACGCGGTGTCGACGAAACGCGTGCGTTTCTCGACAGTGTATAAGATTGGCGTATAAGATGTGTTCTTTCGAGGGTAAGATGGACCTCATTTTTCCCTCGCAAATGCCGGCATAGCTCAGTTGGTAGAGCAGCTGATTTGTAATCAGCAGGTCATCGGTTCGAGCCCGATTGCCGGCTCCATTACAAGCCTCCAAAACCACAGGTCGGATTTTTAGGCGCTCGAAGGTTCGCTTCTCCGCACCTACCATCATCAATAACGCTGCGATGAGCGCAGTGCGTGTCGCTCCAGCGTTAGAGCCGTTGCGCGGCGGGGCCTCTATATCGTCGGCGCTCCTGTATGAACCGTCCACCTCCTCTCCCTTCTCTTCAGCCTGCCGCTGAGCGGGAGCGTCTCGCTTATTCCGTGCAGGAAGCAGCCGACCTCCTGGGTGTCGATTACTTCAGCGTTTACCGCTTGATCCAACGAGGAAAGTTGCGGGCTTGTCGCGTGCTTCGCGGCAAGCTGCTCATTCCGCGCACTGAACTCGTGCGACTGCTGAAGGTCTGAGCTGGGCGGCGTCGCACAAGAGTGCGACCATGAACATCTCTTGCTTAGACGCTGCCGGGTTTCCTGCCCATGACCTCTGCGATGGCGCCCCGCAGCGCGGTGCGCAAGAGCGGTTTTCCTAGGACGAGGTCGATCGCATCCGGCGCGCTGCGGGCAGAGAAAGAATCGTCCGCGTAACCGGTGAGGAGGATAACGGGAATTTCCGGCGCGAGCTGTTTGATGGCGGCGGCGAGCTGCTCGCCGTTCATCTCCGGCATGACGTGATCGGTGACGATAAGATCGAAGCCCCCCTGCCGGAATTTCTCCAGTGCCTCGCGTCCGTTTTCCGCGGTTTCCACGGAATGCATGTCGGCTTCCAAGGTAATCGCAAAGGAGCTGGCAAAGGATCGGTTGATCTTCCACCACGAGGATGTGGAGCGGGCGATGCAGCTCGATCGCTGCGGCGACCTCCGTTTCGCCAAAGTCTTCGACGGTGGGAAAACGCAGGCTGAAGGTGGTGCCTTCTCCGGGTGCGCTCCTTAAATCCACCGCGCCGGCGTGTCGCTGCACGATGCCGAAGACCATGGCGAGCCCGAGGCCGGTGCCTTTCTCGCCTTTCGTGGTGAAGAACGGCTCGAGGCATCGCTCGCGCACTTCGTCACTCATCCCGCTCCCGGTATCGCTCACTTCGACGACGACCGCATCTTCCCTCGCGAGAGTCCGGAGCGTGATCGTGCCGCCGCCCGGCATCGCATCTACCGCGTTGAAGATCAGGTTCGTCAAGACCTCGCGCAACGCTGCGGCATCGCCCGAGATCAGCCCGATCGGATCGAAGTGGGTCTCGATCTGAATGGGAATCCCTGCCGCACGCGATTGCGTTTCCCAGCGCGGCTTCGTGAGAAACAGAGCCTGCTCGAGCAGCTCATTGAAGTTCACTGGCAGATGCACGTCGTCGGCGTCGTCCTGCCGATAAAACTCGCGCAGACGTCCCACGATCTTCGAGGCATCCCCCGCCGCCGTGAGGATGGTCTTCAAGGCCTGTATCGTTTTTTCTTTGGTGTGACCTTCTTCGGCGTCCCTGAGCAGGATTTCGCTGAAACCCATGATGACGCTGAGCGCGTTATTGAAGTCGTGCGCGATGCCGCCGGCCATGGTGCCGAGGGCGGCGAGGCGTTCCTGCTGCACCACCTGGCGCTGGGTGTTCTTCAATTCGGTCAGGGCCTTTTCGGGGTCTATGGTGCGTTCGCGCACGTGGTCTTCGAGCGTGGCGTTTTGTTCCTGAATCTTCAGGTGCGCGGCCCGGGCTTGCAGCAAATTTCCAATGCGCAAAAGCACTTCCATTTGGTCGAATGGCTTGGTCAAAAAATCCGTCGCTCCGGCTGCGAGTGCTTTGCGTTTCGTCTCCGCTGTCATGTCGGCGGTGAGGACGACGATCGGCAGGTATTCGTCGCTCCCGAGGCTGCCGCGCAGGTGTCGCAAGACGGCGAGGCCATCGGCATGCGGCATCATCCAATCCGTCAGCACGAGGTCGGACGCATGTTTTTCAAAAGAAACGAGCGCTTCCCGCGAATCCGTGGTGCTGATCACGTTCTGACAATTCGCGCGCTTCAGGATGCGCTCGAGCAGGCGCACGTTTGAGGCTTCGTCATCGATGA
Source organism: Chthoniobacterales bacterium (assembly GCA_013821455.1). Lineage (GTDB taxonomy): Bacteria > Verrucomicrobiota > Verrucomicrobiia > Chthoniobacterales > UBA10450 > Palsa-1392. The sequence continues at coordinate 35,505 of JACDGS010000023.1, read as the reverse complement.
TGAGAATCTTCGCGGCCGCGATGAGCGCATGCGTGAGCGTATCATGGCCGGGGAGGGGAGCGGCCGGCGGCGCCAGACTGTGAGTTAATGAGTGCACCGGCTGAACAGGAAGCGGCAGACAGGGAATCACCTCTCCTGCTGCATGGAGATCGTCTGTCGTTAGGCGCGCAGTCGTCATTTTATGAAGGGCAGAGCTGAGCGACCGCGGCGCGGAGATCTTTTTGCGGGATCGGTTTCGTGAGCATCATATCTACGCCGGCCGGCTTTTCCTGGATGCGCAGCGCGGGATCGGTGAAGCCCGTCAGCATCAGGATCGGTTGCGCCGCGCGGGCCGACTTGATCGATCCGGCCATTTGCGTCCGTTCACCCCCGGCATGGCGTGATCGGTCACGACGAGATCGAAGTTCTCCGCCTGAAAACGCTCCAGGCCTTCCTCGCCACCGGTGGCAAGGACGACCTCATGGCCATCGGCCACGAGGTACTTGTGCACCACGTCACGTGAGACGGTTTCATCGTCCACCACCAGGATCCGCAACGGACGCTGCGCAATGACCGCTTCCGCTTCGGCGGCTTCGAAGATCTTCACCTGGCTGGGAAAATTGATGCGGAAAGTGGTGCCCCGACCCGGCTCGCTTTCAATTTCCAATTCCCCCTCATGTCGTTTGATCACGCCGAAGGTCATGGATAATCCGAGGCCGGTGCCGCGATTGCCTTTGGTGGAGAAGAACGGTTCCAGACAGCGCGTCCGCACCTCTTCTGTCATCCCGACGCCGGTGTCGATCACCTCGAAGCTGACCTTGTCCGCCGAGCGATAGGTCCGGAGCGTGATGGTGCCGCCGGATGGCATCGCGTCCACTGCATTGAAGATCAGATTGGTGAAAACCTCGCGCAGCTCGGCGGGATTGCCGGCGATCGTCGGAACTTTTTCCAGGTCGAGTTCAAGCGCGATCGTCCGGCCATCGGCCAGCGCCTGATCTTTCCACTTCGGCTGGGTGAGCGAGGCCACCTGCTCGATCAACTGGTTGAGCGAGACGGATTCGAAGACATCGGTCTCCTCGCGCGGCCGGTAAAATTCACGCAACCGTCCGACGACGTGGGCGGCGTCGCGTCCGGCCGTGTTCATGGTCTTGAGGTAATCAAGCACCGTCGGCTTGTCATCGAGCACCGTCGGATCGTTCAGAATCAGTTCGCTGTAACCGATGACCGACATGAGCGCGTTATTAAAATCGTGCACTACTCCGCCAGCCATTTCGCCAAAGGCGCGGAGCCGTTCCTGCTGCAACATCACGCGTTGCGTCTCTTTCAGCTGTTCGAGGGCAGTGGAGAGTTCCGTCGTTCGTTCCGCCACCTTTTGCTCGAGGAGCTGGTTCTGATTCTGCGCCGCGAGATGCAAAAAACGCGACTGCAACAGATTGCGGATGCGCATGAAAATCTCGGAGGCATCGAAAGGCTTGTGTAGAAAATCAGTCGCGCCTGCGGCCAGCGCCTTGCGTTTCGTCGGCGCTGCGATGTCCGCGGTCAGGACCAGAATCGGAAGATAGGTGTCTGCCGGGATCACGCTCTCGAGTTGCTGCATGACCTCAAAGCCGTCCAGGTGCGGCATCATCAGGTCGAGGATGATGAGGTCGGGCTTGAACTCGGCCACGAGCCCGACCACTTGGCGCGAATCGGTCGTCTGCCGCAGATCCTTATAGCCGATCCGGCCCAGCATGTTGTTGAGCAACGCAAGGTTGGAGACGTTGTCGTCCACGATCAAAATGCGCGCCTCTTTCTGGCTCATCGTGATCATGAAAGCGGGGGGCGCGCGCACGCTCGTCAGGCCACAGTCGGCGTCTGACTGAGGACAATCTCGATCGAGTGGACGAGCGCGGCGGTGTCGATCGGTTTTGGGAGAAAGAGATCGCCGCCCCGCGAGATGAGGTTTTGACCAGCTTCCTTCTGGGAAATGAGGGAGGTGAAAAAGATGATGTGCAGATCGCGCAGCGAGGTGTCGGCGCGCAACTGCGCCGCGACCGCCCCGCCGTCCATACCCGGCATATCGACATCAAGCAGGACCAAATGAGGTTGAAACTCGCGCGCGCAAGCCAGGGCCTGGCGCGAGCGATTCTCAACCCGCACTTGATAAAGCCGAGTTTTCTCCAGTGAGAGACCGACGAGACGCGAAAGCGCCGCATCATCGTCCACAATCAAAATGCGAGGTTTGTCCATAAGCGTTCGCTGCGCTGAGTAGCCTTTCCCGTGCCCCCGGGAGGGAGCGACGACTCCTGATTCACGCCTGGGGCTTGTACGTAGAGTCGAGTCGAGGAGGACAATTACGACGAAAGCGGAATGATCAGGCTTGGATGATCTTTTGCCGGATCGCGTAGCGGACGAGATCGGCGAAGGAGTCGAGACCGAGTTTATTCATGATCGTGGCGCGATGCGTCTCGACCGTCTTGATGCTGATCCCGAGCACCGCAGCGGCTTCTTTGTTGCGCTTCCCTTCCGCGAGTAACTGCACGATCTCACGCTCGCGCGCGGTCAATTCGCGCCCTTCGGCGGAAGCCGCTTTGCCATCAAGATAACGCGCGAAGACGACCTCGGAAATTTTCGTGGTGAAATAATGCTTGTGGTTACTGAGCGCTTCGATCGCGGCGACGACGTCATGAATCAACTTGTCGTCTTCTTCGCCGGTAAAAATGAGAATTTCGCAGGTGGGCAAAGCGCGTTTGATCTGGCGGGTGGCGTCGAGGCCGTTCAGCTCCGGCATGCCGAGATCGATGACCGCGATGTCGGGTCGGAGCTTCTCGGCCAGGCAACCGCGCTCCGGCCATCACCAGCTTCGCCGCAGATTTCCCACTCCGGCCGGCGTTCGATCAGTGCGCGCGCGCCCTGCCGCACGATCTCGTGGTCGTCCGCGAGGAGAATGCGCAATTTGCGAGCGGCCGATTGGGAAGGCGTCGAGGTTGATAAGTCGTTAGGCATGCGGTTCAGGGAAATTTCCGCGCGAAAACAGAGTTCCACCGCTACGCCGAGGCACGTTCAGGGCTTATTGCTTCATCGTGGCAAGGCATGACTCGTCTGGAGTAAACGGTGGGCCTGGGATATTCGGCCGTATTGAGTCTCGCAAATCGAATCCCCGCGCGGTGATTCTGTCGGCGGTGGTCACAGCGCTCATCGCCAGCCTCGTTCTGTTCGGCTGGACGTTCGATGTCGATCTTCTCAAACGAATTCTTCCCGCGCTGGTCGCGATGAACCCGATGACGGCAGTAGCGTTTCTGCTGGCCGCGATTTCGCTCGCGCTTTCCTCGGACGAAAAAACCGACGACGCTACTTTCTCCGGGGCATCGCTCGCGTGCGCACTGCTGATTGTTCTGATCGGGTCGGCAAAGATCGTCGCGATTTTGGGTGGTCCCGATCTACGCGTGGATCAATGGCTCTTCCCCGCAAAACTCAGCGTTGGTTTTCTCAGGCCCAACGTCATGGCGCCCAACACTGCCCTGAATTTTTTCCTCGTGGGCAACGCGCTGTTTTTAATTCATTCAAAAAAACGGCAACTGAGCCCACTGGCTTGCATCGCCGCACTCGTCTGCGGTTTTGAGGCGTTGCTCGCCCTTCTCGGTTACGCGTATGGCATCCGCGCATTTTATGGAATGCAGTCTTTTATTCCGATGGCCTTGCCCACCGCCGTCGCTTTTTTAGCGGTCGCTTTTGGGATCATGGCCTGCCAGGCGCGGCGCGGTTTTCTGGCGGTGATTACCGGAAAAAACGCCGGTGGAATGATGGCGCGACGTCTCCTCCCGGCGGCGATCCTGGTCCCAGCCGTGATCGGCTGGCTGCGGCTCGAAGGTCAGCGGATGGGGTTCTTCGATACCGAGATGGGCGTCGCTCTCTACACCGTGACCAACATGCTGGTTTTCGGTTCGCTGGTGGCTTGCAATGCCTACCTGCTTTTTAAGACCGACGCGGCGCGGGCCAGGGCGGACCAGCAGTTGCTCGGGGCGCATGACGAGTTAGAAGCGGCGGTTCATTCGAACCAGCTCATCATGGACAACTCGCGCGACGTCATCTGCACAATCGATGCGATGGGGCGTTTTGTGACGGTCAGCGCCGCATGCGAGACGCTGTGGGGTTACAAATCGATCGAGCTGATGGGCAAACCATATATCGACCTGGTGCATCCCGACGACCGCGAAAAAACCAATCGCGTTGCCGCCGAGATCACGGCTGGAAGCGCGGCCAGTGATTTTGAAAATCGTTACATCCGCAAAGACGGTGCGGTCATCGACGTGATGTGGTCGGCCTACTGGTCGGAAGCGGACAAGACCATGTTCTGCGTGGCGCACGACATCACGGAGCGCACGCGCGTCAGCAATTCGCTCAAAACGGCGGAAGCCGAAGCGAACCGCGCCAATCACGCGAAGAGCGAATTCCTTTCGCGCATGAGCCACGAGTTGCGCACGCCGATGAACGCGATTCTCGGCTTCGCGCAGTTGCTCGAGTTGGATGAATTAAGCGAGCAACAACACGACGGGGTCGGGCACATCCTGCGCGGCGGGCGTCACCTGCTGGAGTTGATCAACGAAGTGCTCGACATCTCCCGCATCGAAGCGGGCGGCCTCTCGCTTTCGCTCGAGCCGGTGGCAATCGGCGAAGCCATCCGGGAGACCCTTAGTCTGGTGCAGCCGCTCGCGAGCGCGCGCGAAGTTCGGCTCAATCCTGGGCCAGATTGTTCCCTCTTTGTCCAGGCAGACCGCCAGCGGCTAAAGCAGGTCCTGATCAATCTTCTTTCCAATGCGATCAAATATAATCGCCTGGGCGGATCGGTGACTCTTTCCTCGAAGCGATCGGCGCCCGCATGCGCGTTTCGATCGCCGACACTGGAATCGGCATTCCCTCGGAGCGACTCGATCAGCTTTTCATGCCGTTCGAAAGACTGGGGGCAGAGCAAAGCACCGTGGAAGGGACGGGTCTGGGATTAGCGGTCGCGAAGCGTCTGGTCGAGGCCATGGAAGGCACGATGGGAGTGGAAAGCAGTGCCGGTCAGGGCAGCACTTTCTGGGTGGAATTCCCGCGCACGGAAGCACCGTCTCTTTTTGAGGATATGTCCCAGGAGATCGCGGCGCCGAACGCAATCGCGACCGGGCGTCTACACACTCTATTATATATAGAGGATAATCTCTCCAATCTCCGCCTGATCGAACGGCTCATGGAGCGCCGTCCGCAGATTAATCTCGTCGCCGCAGCCGAAGGATTAGCCGGCTTGAAGATGGCGCGGGAACATCGGCCCGATCTGATTCTCCTGGATGTAAATCTGCCAGATATGGGTGGTCATGAAGTGCTGGTGCGGCTGCGCGGAGATCCGGCCTGCGCTTCCATCCCAGTGATCGTGATCAGTGCTGACGCCACGCGCGGGCAGATCGATAGGCTCAAAAGCGCAGGCGCGTCCGAATACCTGACGAAACCGCTCGATGTAAGGCAGTTTCTGGACGTCTTGGATCGCACGCTGCTCACGGGAGCTGCCGGCTGAACCGCCAGGGGCCCTTGCGCCGCGTCTGGGACCGCGCGGGCTTCAAAGTCTTTTTGAGAATGCGCGACCAAATCTCCCAGCGAGCGCGGATTCTCATCATCGACGATGAAGAGATGGCGGCGGACGTGCTCTGCCGCATTCTCGAGGCCGACGGCTACCAGCACGTGGAACGAATTCTCGATCCGCGAACAGCACTTGCGCGTTTTCAGCAGTTCCAGCCCGATCTCCTCATCCTCGATTGGATGATGCCGAAGCTTTCGGGCGCCGATGTCCTCAAGCGACTTCGCGCCGAGATCGAGCCCGGTGTTTTTTTGCCGATCCTGGTCGTCACGGCATTGCCGGATGCGGAAACAAAGCAGGCCGCACTCGGGAACGGCGCGACGGATTTTTTGAACAAACCGTACGATCCCCCCGAGATCGTGCTGCGCGTGGGAAACCTGCTGGCTACCCGCTTTCTGCATCTGGAATTACGGGAGCAGAACCAACGGCTCGAGCAGCGCGTGAAAGAACGCACCGCGGAGCTGACGAAGGCGAACGCGGGGCTGGAGGCAGGATTAGTGGAACGCGAGCGAGTCAATAAGTCGGTCGTCCGGATTACGGAGGAATGGCAGCAATCCTTCGACGCGATTCCCGATCACGTCTGCATCTTGAATCTGGAAGGCGAAATTCTGCGCGCGAACCGATCGATGCGCGAGCGATTCGAGCCGGTGCATGGAAATCTTGGCGGCCTCGATTACCGCGCCTGTTACTGCGGCACAGCTACGCCGGAAACGCAGCCGCCCTGCGCCATGGTCTTCACGGACGGCAGACCCGTCGTCTGGGAAGGCAAAGTGCCGACGATCAATGGCTGGTTTTGGATCGCAAGCTATCCGCTGACGGAGAACGGAATTCAGTGGGGGGCGGTATCGATCGTGCGCGACATGACCTGGCGCAAAGAAGCCGAGGAAGCATTACGCGAGGCGCAGGAGGAACTGGAAGAACGCGTGCGCGCACGAACGGAAGCGCTTCGAATTAGCGAAGAGAAATTAAAAGTTGCGATCGCGGGAGCCGACTTGGGGACGTGGGATTTCGATCTCACGAACCAGACGATCGAGGCGTCGCCCAGGCTGGAGCAAATGTTTGGCATGTCCGTGGCATCAGGATCGGTCTTCGAGGATTTCATGCATGCTGTCCATCCCGATGATCGGGTGCGGTTGCGCGCGGAACTGAATCGGACAGTCGAAAACGGTGTCCCCTACGAGATCGAGCACCGCTTGGTCTGGCCCGATGGCACCGTGCACTGGATCGCGGCGCGCGCGAGCGCACGCCGCGCCTCCGATGGCAAGGTCGCTCGCATCACCGGCACCGCTCATGATATCACCGAGCGGATGCAGGTGGCCAGCGCCTTGCGCGAAACCCAAGCCCGCTACGATGCGGTCATCGCGAACGTGCCGGGGATGGTCTATCGCCTGGTCCGCCGCCCGGATCTTTCCGTTGTCTATCAATATGCGAGCGAAGGATGCCGCCAACTTCTCGGAGTCGATCCCAGCTATTTCGGCGAGGAGACGAATTCTTTAGGCAGTCTGGTGCACCCGGACGACCGCGACGATTTTGACCGGCTGGGAGAAGAGGCGTTCACCACGGACGCAGACTGGAGCTGGGAGGGGCGCGTCCAGCTCTCTTCGGGTGAGATTAAGTGGATCGAAGGCGCGGCGCGCAGAGCCATGCAACCCGACGGCAACACCGTTTGGGACGGCCTTTTGGTGGATGTGACCGAGCGAAAACGCGCGGAAGAGGCCCTGCGCGAAAGCGACGCGCGTTATCATCGCGTCGCGGCCAATGCGCCCGGGATGGTTTATCAATTCCTGCAACGCGCGGATGGGTCGATGGAATTTCCATTTGTCAGCGACGGCGCGCGCGAAGTATTCGGGCTAGAGCCGGCCGAGCTCGAGGCCGATGCCAACGTGCTCGTCCATCGAATTGCTGCCGCGGACCTGGAAACTTTTGTGCAGTCGGTCGAGAAATCGCGAACGAGCCTGCAAGATTGGAATTGGGAAGGCCGTTTCCTGCGAACCTCCGGCGAGGAAATATGGGTCCGCGGTTCCTCGCGGCCGGTGTCCCGGCCGAATGGCGACGTCGTCTGGGACGGTTTGCTCATCGACATCACGGGGCAAAAACATGCGGAAATCAAGCTGGCGGCGGCCGAGGCGCGCTACCGCCAGATTGTCGAGACCGCTCAGGAGGGAATCTGGGTCATCGATGCTTCGGGTCGGACGACCTTTGCGAATCCGAAGATGGCCGCGATGCTCGGCGTCACCGCCGCGGAAATGGAGGGCCGCTCCATGTACGATTTCATGGACGATGACGCGCGCCAGATCGCCGAGAAGAATTTGGAGCGTCGCAGCCAAGGAATCGCCGAGCAGCACGAATTTCGCTCTCGGCGGCGTGATGGCTCGCATCTCTGGGCGCTCGTCGTGACCAATCCCCTGCCCGCGGCGAAAGGGGGATTCGGCGGGGCGCTGGCGATGGTCACCGACATCACGGAGCGGAAAGAGGCCGAGGAGCAGTTGCGACAAGCAGCGCTCGAAAATAGCCAGCTCGCCTCTGCCATTTCAAATCTGAGCAGCGGCGTCGTGATCACGGATCCGCGGCTGCCGGATAATCCGATGATTTTCGCAAATCCCGCTTTCTATTCTCTCACCGGCTATGCGCCCGAGGAAGTTCTGGGACGCAACTGCCGGTTTCTGCAGGGGCCCAAGACCGATTCCGCCATGAACGCGGAGATGCGCGAGGCGATCAAAGCCGGGCGCGCTTTCTCGGGCGACGTGCTCAACTATCGAAAGGGTTCGAGCACGTTCTGGAATGAGATCACGATCACGCCGGTCTTCGATAGTGCGGGGACGCTGGTGAACTTCGTCGGCCTCCAAGCCGATATCACCGAGCGCAGGGAAACCGCAATCGCGCTGGAGGAAGCGAAGGCCGAAGCCGAACGCGCGAATGCGGCCAAGAGCGATTTTCTCTCCCGCATGAGCCACGAGCTACGGACCCCACTCAATGCCATCCTCGGATTTGGCCAGCTCGCCGAACTGGACGCGCAGACCGCGGACGAGCGCGAAAACGCCGAGCAGATCCAGAGCGCGGGCGCCCATCTGCTTCAACTCATCAACGAAATATTGGATTTGGCCAGCATTGAAGCCGGCCGTACGCACCTTTCGATCAAGCCGGTGCCGCTTCGCCTTGCCCTCAACTCGGCCCTGGCCCTCGTCCGACCGATGGCGACCCGGCGAAAAGTGGAAGTGGCCGAATTCGTTTGTGATCAATACGTGTTCGCCGATGAGCAGCGGCTGCAGCAGGTCCTGCTCAACCTGCTTTCGAACGCGATCAAGTACAACAAAGATGGGGGTGCGGTCACGCTAACCTGCGAGGGAACTTCCCGTGGTTTTGTCCGGCTCGAAGTTAAGGACACCGGCCTCGGGATTGATGCCGCTGAACTGCCGAGCCTCTTCCAGCCCTTTAAACGACTGCACACCGAGGAGGATAAAATCGAAGGCATCGGCCTGGGCCTCGCCATCTCGCAGGGACTGATGAAGGCGATGGGCGGGATGATTGGCGCAGAAAGCGAGCGCGGTCGCGGCAGCGTTTTCTGGATCGAATTGCCGGCGGCGCATTCTTTGCCTAACGAGGAGAGCGAAGTGGCACGGCCTGCGTTGAGCGATCAACAATCAGCCATCAACAATCCAAAGACCCTGCTCTACATCGAGGACAGCTCCTCGAACCTGAAACTCGTCGAGCGCATCATCATCCACCGGCCGGGTCTAAGAATGATCACCGCCCAGCAGGGCAGGATCGGCTTGGAGTTGGCGCGTCACAACCGGCCGGATGTGATCCTGCTCGATTTGCATCTGCCGGATATGAACGGAGACCAAGTGTTGACCTGGCTGCGGAGCGATCCGCAGACCGCGACGATTCCGGTGGTGATGCTGAGTGCCGATGCGACCGGAGGGCAGATCGAGCGCCTGAAAGAACTCGGAGCGTGCGCGTACATCACGAAGCCGTTTCAAGTGCAGGAACTCCTGCGAGTGCTGGATGAAACGCTGGCGCAGGAGGGCGCGCCGCGCGTCCTGGCATAGGCTCCGACGGTAGCGCCGATTTCGTTTTATCCTTCGGAGGGGAGACTGGGTAAGTAGTTCCCCTTGGGTAAAAGCGACCCAGCGGCACGCTTCGTGCCTCTCTAAAGCTGCTTCTCCTAGCGCTTTTGCCCATGAATGTACTTGTCGCCGATGATGACGGCATCACCCGTCTTTTGCTCAGCTCCACCCTGCGCAAACTCGGGCACGACGTTCGCGAAGCGCAGACCGGCCTCGAAGGGTGGGAAATCTGGCAAGAGGAACGCCAACCGCTCGTCATCTCCGATTGGATGATGCCGGGAATGGACGGTTTGGAATTCTGCCGGAAAATCCGGGCGGAACACCGGCCGGAGCTGACTTACGTCATCCTCCTGACCGCGCGCGCCGGGAAAGAAAATTACCTCGAAGCCTCCGAAGCCGGAGTGGACGACTTCATCGTCAAGCCGTTCGAGAAGGAAATGTTCGCCGCGCACATCCGGGTCGCCACGCGCATTCTCGGCCTCGATCAAAATCTGCGCGCCGCGAACGCCGACCTCGAGCTGCGGGTCAACGAACGCACCGCGGAGCTGCGGGCCGCGCTTAAAGCCAAAAGCGATTTTTTTTCCCAGGCGAGCCACGAGCTGCGCACGCCGATGAATCACGTGCTCGGTTTCGCGCAGCTCCTCGAGCTCGATCCCCTGAATGAGGAGCAGCAGGAAAGTGTGCAGCAGATTCTCGGCAGCGGGCGTCACCTGCTCACGCTGATCGATCGCATTCTCGCGGTTTCGCAATCGAGTCCGGAGGAATTGGGTTTTCTCGAAACGCAGGTGATCCATTCATGAAACCGCTTTTCAGGAGGATCGCGGTGACGGCGGTCTGGCTGGCGGTGGTCGGGAGCGCCATGGGATTGCTCGCGGCTTACTCCAATACTCCCGGCCTCGTGGCGAGCGCACCGACGATGTGGCCAGCCGGCGCGGGCATCGCGCTCGAGCGCGACCGACCGACGCTGGTCCTGCTCGCGCATCCGCATTGTCCCTGCACGCGCGCGACCCTCGGCGAACTGGAAATTTTGATGGCGGAAAACCAGGGGCGGGTCAGCGCGCGCGTCGTCTTCATTCGGCCTAACGAGTTTACCGAAGAGTGGGTGAAGACCGATTTGTGGCGCACCGCCACTGCGATTCCGGGCGTGACTGTTTCGGTGGATGAAGCCGGGACCGAAGCGCACCTTTTCCATGCGGAGACTTCCGGACAGACGCCGCTCTTTGACCGCAGCGGAGCGTTGATCTTCGAAGGCGGCATCACCGAATCGCGCGGACACGCGGGCGATAATGCCGGCCGCAGTGCGATCACCGCGTTGCTTCATTCGTCCTCGATCCCTTATTCGAATTTAAGAGCGAGGACGAGGACGAAGGACGAGGACGACAGGAGACGCGCGCCGATCGTGACCCCGGTTTTCGGTTGCCCACTTTTCGCCGCGAACTGCGCGGCCGGAGAAACGAAATGCAAGAAATAGCCGCGCCGCCTATCGGCACCGACCGCGCCCGATCCCTCTTCCGCGAGAATCTCCACGCGATCCACTGTCGCGCGGATCGCCTCTTCGCCGGACTCATGATCCTGCAATGGATCGCCGGCATCGCCATCGCAGTTTGGATTTCCCCGCGCACGTGGATCGGCGCGCAGAGCCTGGTCCACTGGCACGTCTGGGCGGCGATTTTCCTCGGCGGCGCCCTTGCGAGTCTGCCGGTTTATCTCGCGCTCCGGCAGCCGGGCACCGTTCTCACGCGGCACACCGTCGCGGTCTCCCAGACCCTCTACTCTGCGCTCCTCATCCATCTCACCGGCGGCCGGATCGAGACGCATTTCCACGTCTTCGGCTCGCTCGCTTTCCTCGCCTTTTATCGCGACTGGCGCGTGCTTGCGACCGCGACCGCCGTTGTCGCACTCGATCATGCGACGCGCGGAATCTTTTGGCCGCTTTCGGCTTTCGGAACACTCACGACGAGTCCATGGCGCTGGATCGAACACGCGGGCTGGGTGTTGTTCGAAGACGTTTTTCTTTTCCTCTCCATCACGCAAAGCACGCGCGAGATGCGCGAGGTCGCTACGCGCCGGATCAATCTCGAGATCAGCGAAGAACGGCTGGCCGAGGCGCAACGAGTGGCCGAGGTCGGAAGTTTCGATCTCGATCTGGCGACGCTGGAAGCGGTCTGGTCGGACGAACAATTTCGGCTCCTCGGCTACGCCCCGGGCGAGATCGCCTCGAACTACGGCAACTTCCTGACCCGCGTCCATCCGGAGGATTGCGCGGTCGCGGAGAAGTTCATGGAGACGACTCTGGCCGACGGCCAGTCGGGCAATGTCGATCTGCGCATCGTTCTTCCTGATGGCAGCGTTCGCGTCCTCCAACGCCGGGCGCGCGTGATCCTCGACGACGCAGGCACGGCCACGCGCATGGTCGGGACGACGCAGGATATCACCGAACGTGTACGCGTGGAGCAGGAATTAAAGAAAGCGAAGGTCGCCGCCGCCGTGCGCGAAGGCGAGGAGCGCTACACCTTCCTCGCCGATGCGGTCCCGCAAATCGTTTGGACCGCGCGGCCAGACGGCGGTCTCGATTATTACAACAAGGCGTGGTTCGACTATACCGGCCTGACGTTGGAGCAAACCCGGGACTCGGGCTGGCGCGATCTGCTCCATGCCGACGATCTCCAGCCCTGCGTCGAGCGCTGGACCGCTGCGCTGACGACAGGAAACAAATTCGAGTCCGAGCACCGCTTCAAGCGCGGCGCGGACGGCACTTATCGCTGGCACTTCGTGCAGGCGCTGCCGATGCGCAACGAAGCGGGGGAGATCATGCAATGGGTCGGCACCTGCACCGATATCGACGACGCCAAGCGGAGCGAAGAGAAGCTGACAACGTTGAACGCCGAGCTGGGCCTTCGCGTCCTGGAGCGGACCTCCGAGTTGCAGGCGGCGAAGGAAGTGGCCGAGAGCGCGAACCGCGCCAAGAGCGAGTTCCTCGCGAACATGGGCCATGAAATTCGCACGCCGATGAACGGCATCATCGGCATGACCGATTTGGTGCTCGAATCCGAACTCGATCCCGGCCAACAGGAATATCTCGGGATGGTGAAAACCTCCGCGAATTCGCTCCTGCACTTGATCAACGACATTCTCGATTTTTCAAAAATCGAAGCCGGCAAGGTCGAATTCGAAGCGATCAATTTCAGTCTGCGTGACAGCCTGCGTGATCTTTTAAAACCGCTCTCCCGCCGCGCCGCGCAAAAGCAGCTCAAGCTCATCAGCGTGATTCCAGCGAGCATCCCGGAAGACCTCCGCGGCGATCCCCTCCGGCTCGGTCAAATTCTCACCAATCTGGTCGGGAACGCGATCAAGTTTACCGAGCGCGGAGACATCGTGGTCGCGGTCGAAGTCGAGCCGCGCAGATCGCAATGCACCACCCTCGACCCGGCGGAGCACTGCCTGCATTTTTCCGTGGCCGATACCGGCATCGGTATCGCGCCGGAAAAGCAGGAGGTGATTTTCGACGCCTTCGCGCAGGCCGATGGCTCGACCACGCGCCATTATGGGGGGACCGGGCTCGGGCTCGCCATCGCCTCGCAGTTGATCCAACAAATGGGCGGGCGAATCTGGCTGGAAAGCGAAGTAGGGAAAGGAACCACCTTCCATTTCAGCGTCGCCTTTAAATCGTCCTCGTCCTCGCTCCCTTCTCCCGATTTAAGAACCAGGACGAGGACGAAGGACGAGGACGATTACGAGAAGAAGAGCGGCGCGCTGCGCATCCTGATCGCGGAGGATAATGCGATCAATCGCGCGGTTGCGACCGGCATTTTGGAGAAGCGCGGGTATGAATTGACCCACGTGGAAAATGGACGAGCCGCGCTGGAAGTATTTATAGACGAATCATTCGACGTCGTCCTGATGGACATCCAAATGCCGGAAATGGATGGCCTCGAAGCGACGCGGCGCATCCGCGAGATGGAAGTTCGCAACGACACGCCCCGGACGCCGATTGTAGCGATGACCGCGCACGCCATGGCCGGTGACCGCGAGCGCTGTCTCGCCGCGGGCATGGACGATTACATTTCGAAGCCGCTGCAAAAAGAAAAGCTTCTCGAAGTCATTGCGCGCATCTCCCAGTCGCCCTCGTCGTCGCTCCCTTCCCCTTCTTCGGATCTCAGAACGAGGACGATTACGAAAGAAGACGATTCGCCTGGCTCCGTCTTCTCCCGCGAAAAACTGCTCGAGCAGCTCGATAACGACGAAGAGTTGCTCGAACAAATGGTGACGCTTTTCCGCGACGGCACACCGCGACTGCTCGAGGAAATTCGCGATGCGATTGCGCGCGAAGATGCGGCTGCGGTGGCGCGTGCTGCGCATGCCTTGCTCAGCTCGTTAGGCGCATTCGGCGCGCAGGATGCGTATCGCTTAGCGCGGGAGCTGGAGGAGATGGGGAGCGGCCGGAATCTCATGGACGCGGCGCCGGTATTTTTGGAGCTGAAGGCAGAAGCCGACAGGATTTACGGCGCTCTGGTGTCGCTCGAATGCGCAACCGCATGACCACGATGAGTGCGCGTTTCTTTCGCCTTCACCTGCCGATCGCGCTGGGTCTCTGGCTCGCAGCGGCGGCGCAATATTTTTGGGGTGCGCCTTACCTCGAACGCCTGCCGGCGAATTACACCGCAGAGACGACATACGCTGCGAAATGTCGTTCACGTCAGAGCCCCACGGCGCCTCTCGAGGAATATGAAACGATTACTCGGCGCCACGACCAGACCTTAAACAGCGTCGCCGGGAGCGCGATCATTCAAGGCGACATTCACTGGGTCACTCCGGCTGGCGTGGTCATGTTCGAGATCCTCAGCCTTTATGGCGTAGACCGGCGAACGCGCGAAAATCTTCCGGGTTACGGGAACGAGGAGCGGACCGGCCTCTACCTGTTTCCGCCTGACACCGAGAAGAAAGAATACCGCCAATGGGATCCGATGTACGCCGGGCCGCGGACCGTGACCTTCGAGCGCACCGAGCAGCTCGACGGGATGGAGGTGTATGTTTTCAACTTCGTCGCCGATGGGATCGATGAGACTTCGGGATACGTCGCCTTGCCGGACGTGCCGGAGCGTTATCGCGCGATCACTTATGGGAAGGGTAAGGTCTCAGTGGAACCGCACTCCGGCGTAGTCGTGCGCTGGGAAGATGAGGGAATCAGTTATTTCGTGGAACCGAAAACAGGCGAGCGCGTCGCGGAGGTATTTCAGTGGAGCGATCAATTCACGCCGGAGACGCAGGCGGAGCAGCTCCGGCTCGCGCACGCGCGACTTCGGCATCATCTCGTTCTGGAGGTTTACCTGCCCGCTGCGCTAATCGCCGCCGGCGTTCTCTGGCTCGCTGTAGCGGCGGTCTATGACCGCCGAACGCGACGCAGAACCAGCGAGCGGTTGCCGGCAGATTCGGCGGTCATGGACCGCCGCTACAGCTCGGAGGTTGCCTCATGAGACTTGGCCTAACGACTCGGATCACGCTCGTGTTCGTCCTCTTCGCCGCGGTGCTGCTCGGCGTCGTCGGCTTCCTTGCTTATCAAAGCGGACATAACGCGCTCCGCGCCGCCGCGATCTCGGAGTTGCTCTCGTCTGCGCTCGAGAAGGAAACCGCGCTTAATAGCTGGATCGACGAGCGCGCGGCGGATGTCACGGCATTGACGGTTCCGCCTGATCACATCGACGCAGTGACGAGCTTGAGCCGGGGTCTTCCCGGATCGGAGGAGACTAAGTCAAGTCGCGATTTCATTCTGGCGCAGATGCAGCCGGCTGCTCGGCGAAAAGTTTCAGGAGTTTTTCATCATCCATCCGGAAACCGGCGTGGTGCTCGCTTCGACGAATGCGCGCGAAGAAGGCAAATCGAAAACCGGGCATCCCTATTTCGATAACGGGAAGACGGATGTCTTTGTGCAAAATCCATATCTCTCGCCCGACTTGCACGGACCAGCGATGACCATCTCGGCGCCGATCCGATCGGCCGCGGGCGAACTCGTGGGCGTGCTCGCGGCGCGTCTCAACGTGCAAGGCTTGAGCGACATCGTGCGCAAACGCACGGGCCTGCGCCAAACCGACGACGCCTATCTCGTGAACACGGATCGCTTTTTCGTGACGCAGCCTCGTTTCCTGAGCGAACGGGTGGTGTTGCGTCGTCAATCACAAACCAACGCCGTGAAGCAGTGCGTCGCCGGCAATAGTGGCGTGCTGCTTAATCCGGACTATCTGGGCGTGCCGGTGATTGCGGTTTATCGCTGGCTGCCGCAGCGGAAGCTGGGGCTGATCGTGAAAATGCGGCAGGACGAGGCGTTCGGGTCGGATCGCAGTTTCAGGAATACGATCACGCTGGTCGGGTTACTTGCACTGGTTGCGGCGTCCGTGGTCGCAGTGTTGTTGGCGCGCGGAATCGTCCGTCCGGTGCGCGATTTACAGGAACGCGTAGCGCGTTTCGGTCGCGGCGACCTGGAGTTGCGCCTGCCGGAAAAATCACGCGACGAGCTGGGACTCCTCGCACGCGAGTTCAACCAGATGGCGGCCGCGATCTCCGGCAAGGAAGCGGAACTGGAAAGCGCGTGGCCGATCGCACCCGCGAACTGGCAGAGACGAACGTGCACCTGACCACGGCGAAGATCGATGCGGAAGCTTCGAGCAAAGCGAAGAGCGAATTCCTCGCGAACATGAGCCATGAAATTCGCACGCCGATGAACGGCATCATCGGCATGACGGAGCTAGCGCTCGACACCAACCTGAGCCGCGAGCAGCGCGAATATCTTGGGATGGTGAAAACGTCCGCGAACTCGTTGCTCGGCCTGATCAACGACATTCTCGATTTCTCGAAGATCGAAGCGGGCAAGCTCGATCTCGAATCGATCAGCTTCAGCCTGCGCGATTCCATCGGCAGCATGCTCAAACCGCTCGGCGTGCGCGCCGACGCGAAGCACTTGGAGCTCGTCGCCGATATTCCGGCGGACGTGCCGGATCATCTTGTCGGCGATCCGATGCGGCTGCGGCAAATTCTGATCAACCTCACGGATAACGCGATCAAGTTTACCGAACGCGGCGAGGTGATCGTGAAGGTCGAGGCGGAAGGGGAGAACATTGAACGTCGAACATCGAACATCGAACGGGCGGAGACTCCGAAACTTCAACGTTCGACGTTCGACGTTCAGCGTTCGACGTTTCCGATTCCGCGCCGGCCAGAGAGCACCTACTGCACTTTTCCGTCACCGACACCGGCGTCGGCATTCCGCCGGAGAAGCAGGCGCTCATCTTCGAGGCATTCGCGCAGGCGGATGGATCGACTACGCGCAATTACGGCGGCACCGGTCTCGGCCTCGCGATCGCGACTCTCACAAATGCGCGGACGCATCTGGGTGGAAAGCGCGGTCGGAGTGGGAACGACGTTTCATTTCACCGCGTGGCTCGGCGTCCGTGAAACCGCGGCGCCGCTGGTGAAGCAGGCGGACCCCCGCGAGTTGGATGGCTTGCGCGTGCTCGTGGTCGATGACAACGCGGTCAACTGCCGCATCCTCGGCGAGATGCTGACCAACTGGCGGATGGAACCGGTGATCGTGAATTCTGCGAACGCGGCGCTGGCGGAACTGCTGCGCGCAGCGGAAGCGGGCGATCCCTTCGCGCTGATCCTGCTCGACGCGATGATGCCGGAAAAAGACGGCTTCGAGCTCGCGCGCGAAATTCAGCAGCGCCGCGAACTGGCCGGCGCCACGATCATGATGCTCTCGTCCGCGATGCAATCAGGCGAGGGGAAGCGTGCCATGAAACTTGGCGTGCGCAGCGTTCTGACCAAGCCGGTCACGCAATCAGATTTGCTCGACGCGATCCTGCTCGCGCTCGGCGAGGAAGCCAGCGCGGGGGAGTTGACCGCGAGTAAAACTTTCCTCGCCGGTTCGAATGGCAGCCTGCGAATTTTGCTCGCAGAAGACAACGCGATCAATCGCGCCGTCGCCACCGGCGTGCTCGAGAAACAGGGACACGAAGTGGTTCATGCCGAGAATGGCCGCGAGGCCGTGGAAGCGATGGAGCGCGGGCAATTCGACCTCGTCCTGATGGACATCCAGATGCCGGAGATGGATGGCTTCGAAGCGACGAGCCGCATTCGCGAACTGGAGAAATCCAGCGCGCGGCCGACGCCGATCGTCGCCATGACGGCTCACGCGATGGCGGGCGATCGGGAGCGTTGTCTCGCCGCCGGGATGGACGATTACATCGCGAAGCCGTTGAGAAAAGAGGAACTGCTCACCGTGCTGGCGCGGTTTCAAGAATCAGCGATGTGGAAGGGGCCTCAGCACCCCGATTCCCAGCGCTCCACTCGCCGCTCCGATGCTGCTGCTATGGCCGAAGATCGCGGCGCTAAGGCCGCTCCCACATTTCCAATGCACAGCCGTGAAGATTTCCTGGAGCATCTCGATGGCGACGAAGAGCTGCTGCAGAAGTTGATCATTCTTTTCCACGAGAACACGCCGCGGTTGGTCGATCAGATCGCCGCCGCGATCGAGGCCGCGGATGGCCGCGCGCTCGCGGCGACCGCTCATGCCCTGCTTAGTTCGCTCGGCGCGTTTGGCGCGCGTGAAGCCTTTGCCGTCGTCAGCAATTTGGAAAGGCTTGGGCAGCAGGGGGACCTGGCGACTGCAGGCGCGGACCTCGAGAAGCTCCGCGGCGCGCTGGCAGAAATAAATATCGCCCTCGCCGAGTATGAAAGCGCCGTAGTTTAGCATCATGTTCGAGCGCAAGAGATCTGCACAACCCGAGATGGTGATACCGTTCGCGGCGGAAACGCGTCGCAGCACGGTGTCCCCGCGGCCGGAGCCAAAGGAGATCCATGCGATTCCCTTTTCCCCTAACTGGCTTCCCGTTCCCGAGGCATCGCCTTCCTCAAAGGTGGCGTCAGCGCCGGTCGGTCGATCGCGCAGCCCTGAGGATGCGCAAACGCTCCCCGTCATCGTGGCCGAAGACGATCCGGTCTCGCGCATGCTCGTGTGCACGTTGCTCGAGAAGTGGGGTTACCGCGTGATCGTGACGCACGATGGCCGCGAAGCAATGGAAGCAATCCGCGCGCAGATCACGCCAGCCCTTGCCGTGATCGATTGGATGATGCCTGGCTTCGACGGAATCGAAATCTGCCAGCGCGTGCGCGAAGCAAACAATATCCTCTACATCATTCTACTCACCGCCCGCGGCGGCAAAGAGCGCCTGATCGAAGGCTTGGAAGCGGGCGCCGATGATTACCTGATGTAGCCTTTCGACAAAGACGAATTGCGCGCGCGCCTGCGTGTTGGCGCGCGCATCATCGCGCTGCACATGACGCTCGCGGCTCGCGTAGAGGAACTCGAAACGGCCTCGTCAGAGATCCGTTCTCTAAAGCTTCAAATGCCTTTATAGGCACAGTCCTATCCATGGGATCGATGGCGGGTTCCGCGTGCCTAGCCGCCGTCAACCAGCGCGGAAAGATGCGCGACTGTCGCGCTCTGGGAAGCTGCTCGTGCCTCACACCGAACTGCTACGACTGCTAAAGAGCTGACGCGGGTTGTCTCGTTAGACAGCGACACCGAAACCCGCGTTCGCGAATGGCAAGACTAGGATTGCACCGAGCGCCATGCCTAACGATACGTGGGCGATGCTACTGGACCTCGCTTATAGCGGAGTGCGGATTGGTGAAGCTCATCTGGAAAAGCCTAAAGACGACGGTGTTCAAGAACGCACTGGCGCAAGATGAAAAGTCTCCAGGAACCCGCAGCCCTAACTCGGACAATCACTCGCGGCCAAATCTCAAGCCTTCTCCACCTTCGCCATCACCCAATGCAAGCCGGTAGCACCATCTGGCACCTGGTCGCGGTAGTCCTCGATTTGCGGCTGGCCTTCGCCGTCGGTCGCGCGGACCACCAGCTTGATTTTCGCTTCTTCCCCCGGTGTCCAGGTGTAGGACCATAACGACCACGAAATCTTAGTGCCTGGTTGAGTGATTCGCGCTTCGCTCCAGGTTTCGCCTCCATCGTTGCTGATTTCCACTTTGGAGACACCGCGGTCTCCGCCAAAGGCCATCCCACGAAATTCTACGGGCCGTCCGACTTTGAAAGGCTTGGCAAAATGATTACCTGCTACTTCGGGGGCATCAAAGCGACTATGAGTCGGGACCACATCGCCTTTGTTAGCCCAGCCTTGTTCTTTGTAGAAGCCGTAGCCGCTACTTCGCTGCAAGCGAGCGTCATCCCCACTTAGAAGCTCAATCCTCGTTAGCCACTTAGGATTCTTCTCGCCATAAAGTCCCGGCACGATCATGCGCAACGGAAACCCATGCCTTTGCGGCAACGGCTCACCATTCATCTCGTAGGCCAGAAGCGTCGTTGGCTCCATTGCTTTCGCGAAGTGAAAAGTCTCGTAATAACCATCCGCGGCATGGAAGAGGATCGTTGTGACATTCGGTTTGGGCTTCACTTGCGCGAGAAGCGTCGGGAGCGGCACACCTTTCCAGACTGCATTTGAGCAAAGACCACTGCCTATGCCATAGGAGATACAGAGTAGGGTCGTCTCCTGCTCGACCGCCGGCATCGCCGCGATTTCAGCGAACGAATAGACACGTGGATTTTCTACCTCACCGATAATGTCGAGCCGCCAGGTATCCCGCGCGACATCCGGATCGATCAAGTTCTTGGAAACCTGATAGAATTTATCGTTAGGCGTTATCTTCTGGACCTGCGGACCGTTGTATTGCGTCCCATCGTAGCTAAAGGTGCCGATGTGAAAGAAGCGGCGCAAAATGCCGCCGAGCACCACAGCTATTGCTGCTCCTGCTCCGAGCGCGAGGAAACGCCGACGCGCCACGGGCGGCGCGACGTCCGATTCGCCTTGGCGCCTTATCGGCGCGACTCTTCGCTGGTCTAACAAAGAGTAGAAAAAAATGATACCGATCCCGCAAACACTAAACGCGATGAGCATTTCCAACCCAGTGATCCAGCGCGCGGCAGAAGGCGGTAACCCGCGATAATTCGTCAGGAGCGTCGGCCAAAGCAGCGCCACAAATAACACGGTCGCAACAAGGATTCCGGGAACAATAAGTCGCCACCCCATAGGGTCGTTTTCGCATTCGCCCGCCAGCCGTGCTTTGCTGCGCAGGAAAAGCGCATAACTCGCTCCGCCTAATCCAGCCACGGCCATCTGACCCGCGAGCGCGCCGTAGACGCCACGCAGTTTGAGTGGCGTATAGCCACCTGCTTTCACGAGTGAGCCGATAAAAAACTTCACGGTCAGGAGCGGGAACAACCGATCGAAGATCAACTCCGTCGGCGTCGGCCAGCCGAAGATCCAGCGCAGAAGCGCCATGGTCGCGAGCATCGCGAGCCCAGCCAAAAGGCCAGCGAGAAGTCCCCAGACTGCAGTAAGGAGAATAGGACGTCGAATAACGGAAGAAGGACCTAAGTTGTTCATGAGTCGATGGCGAAATACATCTCTGCGGTTGGCGGATGCAACGATAGCTTAGAAGACGAGAAGAGTTGTGATACCTTTATTCCCGGCGCGGATAAGAATTGGCCCACGCTCAAAGGAAAAGTAAGCGCGTCCCGACTTAACTATCTCTATCTCCCAGGATTCCCTTCGCTTTAAAAGAGAAGATATCGGGACGGCTATAATGTCCTGAGACATCGAGAGTCATTCTCTCGCGCTCGACCACTTCCAGGTCGAGTTCCGCGGTGATAATAACTTCACGATCGTAAACTGGCTCTACCACGTACTTCCCATCCGGGCCGATAACAGCACTGCCGCCACGCAGCACGAATGCCTCCGGATTCGCCGCCAACTCTGCCGTCGTTTGTAACTCGGTCGGAAGGTCTTTCGCTCGCATAATAAGACCAGACGCCAGGACAAAGCAGCGCCCTTCAAATGCGTAATGCCGGCTCGCGACCTGATGCATTTCATGCACCGTCGGCCAGACCGCGACGTGCATCGCTTCGCCTGAGTCATGCAAAGCCTGGCGCGCCAAGGGCATCCAATGTTCCCAGCAAATCAGACCTCCGATGCGCCCCACGGGAGTAGCAACGGCTTCCAAGCCACGCCCATCGCCCTGTCCCCACACGATCCGTTCCGTATAGGTCGGCACGAGTTTTCGGTGATGGCCCTTTAGCTCTCCCTCCGGCGTGAAAGTGAGCAGACTGTTATAAAGTGTGCCATTACCTGGCCCGGCTTCCACCCGTTCGTTCACGCCCATAACGAGAATTAGATTATTCTCGGCCGCGAGCTGGCCGAACAATCTCGTCTCCTTTCCGGGAATAAGCACACTGTTCTGTCGCAGCCGCGCGAAAACAGCTTTCGTCGGCTCATGATTCCACAGGCCCATGTCGCGGCAATAATCCAGCCACGCGGGATAACCAGGAAGCCACGTTTCGCCGAAGGTCACAACGCGCGCGCCTTTGCCCGCCGCTTCTTTGGTCAACGCCACGGCTTTCTCCACGCTCGCCGCCAGGTCCAGGTAAACCGGCGCGTGTTGGATGATGGCAACCGTAACTGTTTTCGTCATAACTGAGTCAGGTTAAGCACATCTAACATAAGGCACGAATCATTGCTCCAAAAGATAGCGACGCGTCCCAACCAGGTCGCCGTCTAACTCACAGATGATAGGCTTGCCCGTCGGCAACTCGAAGCCGGCTATCTCTTCATCCGGAATACGAAATAAGTGCTTCACCAAACCGCGGAGCGAATTGCCATGACCACAAACGAGGATTCGGCGGCCCGCTTTTACTTCGAGTGCGATCCTTTCCTGCCAATACGGCAGCACTCGCGCGATTGTATCCTTCAGACTCTCACCTCTTGGAATAGCAATCCCGAAATACCGTCGATCACCACTAAGGTCCCAACGACTACCTGGCTCAACCGGTGGCGGCGCGACGTCGAAGCTGCGCCGCCAGAGATGGACTTGCTCCTCGCCGTACTGTGCGGCGACTTCCGCGTGATAGAGTGCGGTCAACGCGCCATAGTGTCTTTCGTTCAGGCACCAGTGTTTCTCTACCGGCAGCCAAAGCCGATCGAGTCTTTCGAGAGTAAGATCCAGGGTCTTGAGCGCGCGAGTGTGCAGACTGCTAAAGCAAAGATCGAAATCGAACCCGGACTTAGCCAGGATTTGCCCGGCGACCCGCGCTTCCGCAACCCCTTTCTCACTTAAGTCCGGCTCGGCCCAACCGGTGAAGCGTTGCTCGACATTCCATTGCGACTGACCGTGTCGAAGGAGGACTAACGTAAACATAAGTTAACCGTGACGCTCCTATACTCGTTAGGCTAGCGCTGTCCGCAACGCTAAGTCTCTTCCCATAACGCCTCGCGCAGGCCGGAGCTACGCCTTACCTGTTTCGCAATCGCGGCGCGCAGGACCGACTCCGTAGCCCAGATCTCCAACCCCTGACGCGCGCGCGTTAGACCCGTGTAGAGTAACTCGCGGGTCAGGAGCGGCGAGTCTCTCTCTGGCAATAGGAGGAGGACGCGCGCAAACTCGGAGCCCTGACTTTTGTGCACCGTCATCGCAAACGCAGTTTCATGTATGGGCAGCCGTGAAGGCAGGACGCGCCGCAGCTTTCCTTCCGCTGAAGCAAAGAACGTTCGCTTCTCCCCACCGGCCCCGGGATCAGCCATGGTTATGCCAACGTCACCGTTGAAGAGCCGGTTATTATAGTCATTCCGCGTTACCATCACCGGCTGGCCATGGTAGGAATGCTCTATCTCTCGAAGAAGACCCGCATCGAAAAGTGCTCCCTCGATTAGGCGGTTTAACTCCACCACACCGTACGGCCCATTCCTGACTGCGCATAGGACTCGATATTCGTCGAAGCGCCTGAGAGCTTCGCGCGGGTCGGAGGTTTCAAGGTAACTTTGGTAAGACATGACCACCGTCTCGCGGAGCGACTTTGGCAGCGTGCGAGCGTGCGGGAGAATCTTCCATGCTATATCAGCATGCGATTCATCTCGCAGGAGCTTAAGTGCCGCGTCGGCATCGCCACGATTGATCGCTTCGACTAACTGGTAAATACCGCTCTCCTCCGGGAAGCGATAATTCTTCCGCAGCTCGACAATCGAATCCCGCAAAGGCTGACTCGAACTTCCTTGACCAAAAGCGAAACTAAGTTGCGGCGTAAGCTTAGCCGGTGACTTAGACTCAGGCGGAGCATGACAAATATCTCCCAGGACATACCCTGCTTCCACCGAAGTAAGTTGGTCCTGATCGCCGAGAAGGATAACTCTCGCCCCGGCAGGAATAGCAGCGAAAAGCTTAGCCATCGTTGCCAGGTCCACCATTGATGCTTCATCAATGATAACCGCATCAACCACCAAGGGACGCTCCGCATTGTGTCGAAAGTAGGGAGAGTCAGGGATGACTCCGAGGAGGCGATGAATAGTCGAAGCTTCGTTAGGAAGCCACGCTTTTACTTGCCCGGCGCAATCGAGTTTCTCCTTACTGCTCTCGATCGACTCCTTGAGGCGCGCCGCGGCTTTGCCACTCGGCGCGGCCAGGGCGATCCGCAAGGGACCGCCCGCTTGCTCCACCAAGAGAGCAAGAATGCCGATAACTGTGCGCGTCTTTCCAGTCCCGGGGCCGCCGGTGATAACACAGAAGTTTCTCGCGATAGCTTTGCTCGCCGCGACGCGCTGCCAATTAGTCTGCTGATTTTCCGGGAACAAACGATCCAACCCGGCACTTAGGAGTTCTTGATCGAAGGAAGGCGGCGGTGCGGCCAGGAGCTTTTTGATAGACGCCGCCAGTGACTGCTCGTATTCCCAGTAGCGGCGGAGGTAGAGACGATCTTTCTTATCGAGAATAAGCGGCTTAAGATCACCAGGCTTTCCTACCATGCCAGTCGCGCGCAACGCTTTTGTCCAAAGATCGGCGTTCTTACCTGCGGATAACTCCGCCTCACTTACTTCTTCAAATGACAGACAGGTGTTTCCACTTGTTTGCTGCCGACTAAGAAGAAGCGTGGCTAACTCCAGGCTGTTATCCTTACTCTCAGCCAGTCGAGTCATCAGGCTGGCGAGATGCCTATCCAAGGAGCTAAAGGGCTCCTCCTTATTCATGAAAGTGCAAGCCATCCCATAAATCGTGTTGCCTGTCATCCCGAGCGAAGCCGAAGGCGTAGTCGAGGGATCCCGCGGCACCTCCATAAAGCGCTGACCCGCGAGAAACGAAGGGTTCGCGGAAACCCAGCGGGATGGAAAGCCCGGCCTCGCTTGCTGCGCAAGCTGCGTTACGGCTTCGACTACGCTGCGCTCCGCTCAGGATGACACATGTGTTCATGGGTTGCTTTGTAGAAGTAAGTCGAGTTGCTGCACAAATTTTAGAGTCAGTCTCTTACGATAGATTCCCAGGTCCGGTCGCGTCGGTTCAATCCCGCGCAAAAACAAGTAATACGACCCGCCAAAATGTTTATCGTACTCATAACCCGGGCGGCGCCCGCGCAGAAACCGATGCAGCGCCACGGTATAGATGCTGAGTTGTAAATGGTAGAACTTCCTTTCCATCTCCGTTTCCATGGCGGCGAGGGAGTAACTCTCCGGATCAGGGCCGAGCCAATTCGATTTCCAATCGACAAGGTAGAACCTTCCTTCGTGCTCGAAAACCAGATCGATAAAGCCCTTCATGAATCCGCTCAGCGGTTGAAATTGCAGGCGCTTGTCTCCCAATAGTTTCACCAGCGGCTCCCGTCGCACTTCACCTAACGGGAAATAGAACTCCAACTCGGGCAACTGCATCCTCCGATCGATTCCTCCCAGGGTCATCCCTTTCTCCAAGGAAACATTGGCCACACGCTCAATCATCTGCCGCACGACGTTCTCGAATTCTTCGATCCCAAACGCGCGGAGCCGCCCGCTCACCGTATCTCCTAATTGGGATAGGTCGGAGAAGGTTGTCTCTTCCAGGATGTGATGCAGACAGGTTCCAGGACCCATCCCGCGCGGAAAGTCGAAGATCGTGCGTTCGGACGTCGCCGCGATAACAGTTACCTCGGGCTCGGCTTCCTCCAGCTCCAACGCGTCTTCGTCAGCCGTTGCTGGTTCCGCGGCATGACCGCTAATCAACCGCGTAAAACTTGAGATGCCGTAACTACGGTCCAGAGATCGATCAAACGATCTTGCGCTGAGACTTACGTTAGATTCTGGCGGCGGCCGAAACTTTTCCGGTGTAATTGTCGTTAGATCGACAAGGTCTATCCCGGCCACGTTCTCCAGCACCGAAGCCGGCACCGTCAGAGGATCGTTGGGACCTCCGCCCAAAAGATAACCGGGCGCTGACTCATCGGCGTTGCGAAAACTCCCGCAGACAAAGTAGCAGCGATGCCGCGCGCGAGTGAGCGCGACATAGAACAAACGCAACTCTTCCGCGAGACGTTCCCGCCTTTGCGCGCTGCGATGATCCTCACTTTTATCCAAGTCGAGAGTCAGTCGATCGTCCCGGTGAAAGATCACATCGTCGTCTTTCTTTAGTTCCTTGCTTCGCCAGGTGTAGGGACAGAAGACGATATCGTATTCCAGCCCTTTACTGCGATGCACCGTGACGATGCGCACGGCCTTCTCGTCTCTTTCCAGTCGTAACTCATATTCCTCTTCGCGCGCGGCATTGCGCTCGCGGATTTGCTCGCCGAGACGCTTTAAGAGTCCGGTCATACCCAGGCGCGATTCCTGGCAAAGGCCATGCAGCAGCTCAGCGAGATGTAATAGATTCGTTAGGCGCCGCTCGCCGTTGGGAAAGCTGAGTAGCCGCTCACGCACTTTCTCCTGCAGCACGACGCTACGCAGCATCTGAATGAACCCGCGTTCCTGCCAGCGCAGATGATAGGTTTGAAAACGGAGCAATCTTTCTTCCCAAGCCGTCTCATCGCGGGTAAGTGCTTCGAGGGCTTCACCCGTTAGGCCAAGCATCTCGGTCGTGAGCGCGGCCTTTACTAATCGCTCGTGCGCGGGCTCGACCACTGCGGTAAGGATACGCTCCAGATCGTGCGCCTCATCTGACTTAAAGACGTTCGCGCCCGCGTAAAGGACGCTCGGAATACCAGCCTTGGTGAGAGCTTCTTGCATCATTTGCGCCTCCACATTCCGGCGCACGAGCACGGCTATGTGCTTTGGCTCAACCTTCTCCTCACCTATCCTTGAGTTACTATTCAGGAGACGTGCTATCTCACCCGGAACTGCTCTCAGCAGCAACTCATCCGCTTCTGGCACAGTCAGTGGCTTCGCCGCCAGCGCGCGCCAGACTTGCAGCGGTGGACGGCGCACAGACTCCAAGGTCAGCGGAGTGTTATCAGCCTTCCCCGCGGCCTGAGCCCTGGCAAAACCTATCTGCTCAAAGACGAAAGGATTCTCACGAACGCTGAAGACAGTATTAACGGCATCGACCAGCCCGGCTTCCGCGCGCCAGTTTTTCCCCAGAGTGAACTGGTGCGCTGGCGGGGTGGATTGAGCGGCGTCGATGTAAGTAAAGACATCCGCGCCACGGAAACCGTAGATAGCTTGCTTAGGATCACCGATGAAAAAGACGGAGCCTCCGCCATCGTAAACCCGCGCGAAGATAGCGTATTGGATAGGATCAGTATCCTGAAACTCATCCACCAGAGCTGCTTTGAATTGACTGCGAATTCTACCGGCTAACTCTGCACCTCCTTCTCCTCCTAACGACTCATGAAGTCGCGTGAGCATGTCGTCGAAAGAAAGGAGATTTTGTCCTTCTTTGCGCCGTTTCATTTCCGCGCGGGCCCAGGCAAGGAACTTCGCCTGCGCGCATACAACGAGACGCTCGCGCGTAGTTTCCAGTTGTTCCTGAGAGACATCTTTCGTCTGACTTAGGTCCCCATATTCCCGAGTTAACTCCTCGAATTGCTCGCCTGTGTCCGGTTCGACCACCAGAGTAGGATTGTTCGTTAGGCCGATGAGTAGATTGAGCAGCTTTTGCGGCTTCAAATCCGAATCTTTCAACCCGGCCAGGATAGGATCGCCGTAGTAGAAATGCGCCCGCCAAAAGTCATCGACGATCTCACCCAGAATATGAGTCTGGTCTCGGATCAGCTCCCGGTCGAATAGGCCGGCGCTTTCGAAGGCGTGGTCCTGTAACATGCGCTGGCAAAAGCCATGAATGGTGTAAATCGGCGCTTCATCAAAAGTCTGAAGCGCCAGGTCGAGCCGGCGGAGGGCGAGGTTCGAGTCCACCCGCTGCAAGAGAGCAGTGATGAGTTCGTTAGGTTGATCCGCGGACAGGCTCCCGAACTTGAAGGCCGTAAGTGTGTCCCGGAGTAACCGCCGGATACGATCCCGTAACTCTTCCGTCGCTAACTCCGTATAAGTCGTCACGAGTATCTCTTTTACGAGAAAGTCTTTCTCCAGAATCAAACGCAGCACGATTCCGGCAATGGTATAGGTCTTACCCGTCCCAGCACTGGCTTCGATCAGAGTGCGCCCTTCTTCCAACGGGGTCTCGATGAGATCGAATTGGCGGCGCTTCATTTGACCTTTCTCTCCAGCCGAGCGGAGATGAGAGGACGGAAAACGCGCAGGCTTAGCTCCTGCATCTTCTCGTTCAGCGGATCGGCGAGATGGCGAAAAGCGAGCTGGAAATAAGAATCCTCCATCTCCCCGCGGTGGCGAAAGCCGGACTCCCACACCGCGCGTGCCTTATTGATTGGCTCCGCTTTTGCCCTCGCACTCAAAGATTGCCTGGCGAAAGCGTAGGAGCTTTGCGGGAAAAAGAGGAGCGGTTCACTCAGCCCCTGCCAGTAGATTTCGAGTAAGTCTTGCAACAATTCCCTACTCTTAGCGACTGGAGAAAAGGTCTGGAATATGTCTTGACCGATCAAGACCGAGTTAGTCGGTGAGCGCGAGGCGTTGAGCGCCAAATGAAAGAGCCAGACCCGCAGCATCTCCTTGGCTTTTAGCTTCGTCAGGCGATAACGGACCAGTCCATTCGTCGTTAGTTCATCGACCAGGCCGGTAAGTCGCCATGGTCCCAACTCGAGATTGATAGGAAAAGGATCAAGCAGTTTGCCGCTAACCTTATCGCCGACGAGCGCGGCGAATTCTTCCACGCCCTGGGAGATCTCCCGATAACGCCGTGCGCCCGGATGACCGGGAGGAAATTGGCCGCTGGCCCGGATGAGCTCTTCTTCTTCGGCCAGAAGCACGCCGCCTAATTGTTTTCGCAGAAGCTCATCCTCAACCTTGTACTTAATCAAAGGTGCCAGGTCGAAGGGTTCTCTTTCTTCGAGTTGCGGGCGTTCGTTAGGGAACTTGAGGCCTAGCCGCCGCTGGATAAAGAACTGCGCGGGGTTGCGATAGAAAGCCGCCAATGTTTCCAAGTCAACTATACGCCATTCCTCCTCCGGCTCGGGCAACGGCTGAGAGAGAAATGGCGGCGGCTCCCGGCGTGGTTGGCGTGCTACTTCGCTCGCACGACAGTTATCGGCGGAGTAACTAAAGAGTGCGCTATCCTTTCGGAAATAATCCTCGCTGAAAGGTTGCAGACGGTGCTGGGTGACGAGCGAATTCTTTTCCGAATCGCCCAGGTAATCGAGTAACTCACTGACCAAAACTGAGGGCGGCAGGCGGCTGTTATCCTTAAGCGACTGACCGACGTAACTGACATATAACATCGTGCGCGCGGAAAGGAGCGCCTCGAGAAAGACGTAGCGGTCATCATCGCGCATCGAGCGATCGCCGGGGCGCGGATGTTGGGCCATGAGATCGAAGCCGATGGCCGGTGAGTGTCGCGGATAAGCCGTGTCATTCATTCCAATGAGGCAGACGACCGGGAAAGGAATGCTTCGCATCGGCTTGAGCGCGCAGAAGGTGACTCGGCCCACCAGAAAACCCAGGCCGGCGTCCGCGTCTTGCAGAACACGATGAAGATGAGCGAGGAGAACGTCGAAGGAGAGTGGTCCGTCGAAGGCCGCGTCGCGACTAATGTCGCCTAACGAGTCAAGGACTCGCCGCAACTGAAGTAGGTCGCGTTCCACTTCCCCGGAGGGAGCGAAGAAACGCTCCACTATACGCCGCAGAATGGTCTGCCATTCGGTGAGGGACCGAGCTGGCTTCATCTCGGTGGCGGTGCGAAAGAGAGCATCGGCGAATTCGATGAAGTTGCCGAGAGTTTCAGCAAGGCCGCCTTCTATCTCGTCGATCGGAAGTAGCCCGTGGAAAAGATTCTGGCCGCCCGTAGGCATGGCATAACCCAGAAGCAAACGGTCGAGACCTTCGCGCCAACTGTTTTGCCCAAAGGCCGGGACGTCGAAGTCTACTCTGTGTTCGGCATCGATCCCCCAACGAATAGCGGCCTTATCCAGCCAGACGCGGATGGTTTCCAAGTCAGTCTCCGCGAGATCGAAGCGTCGCAGGACTGCGGGCGACTCGAGAATGTTGAGCACGCTGCTCGCGCCGAAGCGACTACCAGTTAGCTCCAGCAGACCGAGAAAGGTATCAGCCACTCCGTTCTCGGCCCTTGTGGTGCGATCGGCAATGGTAAAAGGAATACGGAGGGATTCGTTCTCGGCCGTGCCAAAGACAGCTTCGATGTAAGGTGCGTAGGCCGCTACGTCGGGCATCATGACAACAAAATCCTTCGGTTGTAAGACCGGATGAGCCCGGAAAATGTCGAGTAACTGATCGTGTAAGACTTCCATCTCCCGCATCGGGCTATGACAGGAATGGAATTGGATCGAGTTCTCGTTAGACTTAGGAGCGCAGGGTAGCTCGCGATTTTCCAGGAGGAAGATATCGCGCTGGACTTGGGCTAAGAGTGTGTGCTCTGAAGGTTCGGCGAAGCTCTCCAGGTGTGCCGCCGGTTCCAAGTCTCCGATTAGACCCAGGAAATCTTTTCCGAGCTTACCCATCGAGGCGAGTAAGCTGTTGCCCTGATCGAGGTGTAACTCCGCCGCGGTGCGCTCGGGTTGTCGCCGAAGAATTCCTGCTACTTCGCGCCCGGAGACTATCTCGCGCCACCAATGTGGCGTTGGTTCCATGACGAAGAGATGTATCTCGATTTGGGCCGCGAGCGCCTGCACGATACCGAGATAGAATTCCGGAAGAGTCGAGATACCAAAGATGAAGACGCGCGACGGAAGGGTTATAGCCTGTAGCTTCCCGCGCATTTTTGCGGCTAACTCCTGCGCGAGCATCGGCTGATGCGTTTCTCCCTTGGCTAACTCTCGCCAGAGGATAGCCTGCCAGTCTTTCCCTTTGCCGCCGTCCCAATCGAGAACCATGCGCGGACGGAAAGCGAGATAGCGATCAAACACTTCCGCGATCTTATAGGAGAGTTGATAGAGCTTTAGCTCGGGGCGCGCTCCGACAAGATAGTGTTGCACGGGGCGAAACTCGGGGCGGTCGAGCAACGCGGGCAGCACACGCATGATCCTCCAGGGTAGAAGGTCGCGCTCGAATGCTTCGGTCGGCGGAGTATCCGGCAGGACTTCGCGGAATATCTCCGCTACGAATTTCTGTGGGAATGGGAATTGGACGTTGGCGCAAATGCCATGTGCCTCGGCGAGGCGAAGCGAAAGCCATCGGCCCATACCGATGCTTTGGACGACGATGGTCTCGGGTTGAAAGATACTGCCTGAAGGATGGGCGATAATCCTGGCGAGGTCGGCGAAGAGATTCTCGAGACGATTGCTCGTATGAAGATAGAGGCCCGGCATTGGATCGCGGGTAACATATCACAGGTCGCGGGGAAGAAGCGATGGTGTGAGGATAGCTCTCGAGCCGGCATTCACACCTAGGGTGGATTTGCTGGCACTCGATTACAGCGCAACGAGAGAATGCATGCCGAAGGTACCTTGCGGGGTCCCTCGCTTCGCTCGGGATGACAATTACTCCGGATAGAAGTAGGGACACGAAGCCCTGACTTATCCTTACGGCGGGAACGTCCTAGTGCTTAGTCTTAGTTCACCGTGAGCGTGGCGTTGTTACTCACGGTATTGCCAACACTATTGCTCACTAAGACAGAGAAGAGAGAGCCGTTATCGCCTGCCGTTGCCGGCGGGATGATGTAGGAGGAGTAAGTAGCTCCACTTATATCCACGCCGTTCTTGCGCCATTGGTAGAAGAGAGGCGTCGTGCCAGTGGCAACGACAGTGAACTTAGCCGTCTGTCCGACTTTGACGGTTTTGTTGGCCGGCTGTGTCGTGATCACAGGGGCTTGCAACTGTGTCACCGTAAGGGTGGCGCCATTGCTGGTAACACTGCCGTAGTCGTTACTGATGACGACTGAGAAGACCGAGCCAGTATCAGAGGGAGTAGTCGGCGGCGTAATGTAACTGGCTTTCATCGCTCCGGCGATATCTACGCCGTTCTTGCGCCACTGACTATGCAAGACCGGGGTGCCGGTGGCGGTACAGGAGAATTGCGCCGATTGGCCGACAGAGACAGTCACGCTCATAGGCTGCATCGAGATCATGGGACCCGGAGGTGTGGGAGTAGGCGTGGGGGTGGGTGTCGGGGTAGGAGTAGGATCGGGAGTTGGCGTGGGGGTAGGTGTGTGCCGCGGAGTCCGAGTAGGAGAAGGTGTCGGGGTCGCATCGACAAAGTTAGCGGCAAAGAAAGCGAGCGCGCGATCCCTGACTGTTTGTGTGCCGTCAATGAATAAGGGCCATAAGGCAAAGGAATGCTGGCTGCCTGGGACCGTCGCCGAGTCATAGTTCTTCGGTAGAGAGCCAAAGGCGTTATCCAGGGCAGTAAGCATGTCGCCGAGTTGATCGTAGGGGGTCACATCGAACTCACAGATCATAAGTAGCATCGGCTTCGCCTGACTATCTACATTAAACGCCGGAGAGTTAGCCTGGAGAATGGCGAGATTTTCCGGTGTGGGGTAACTCGTGTCCGGTACGTTGCAATAGTTAGTCCATTCAGATCGTGCGACAGCGATATTCCAATAGCCCAGACGATAGTCAGTAAAATCCGAAGGAGCGGAAAGGGTGACAATCGCGTTGGGCCGATCCGCATCAGACCAGGGCGGGATCGTTGTCGTAGTATGATCGACGGCCAGCCATTGTGCGTGACATCCACCCGCGGCGCCCCCGAGAATACCGACCTTGCCGTTGCAGCGTGGATCAGCTCGCGCCGCGCGCACGGCCATCTTACAGTCATCGTATTGTTCCGGCGCATAACCATTCGAGGTTTGATTAAGTATCTTCCCCGGAGGAGCGAGCCGATAAGTAATCGAGAGCGCTAGATAGCCCGCCGCCGCCAGATCTTTCGCGGCATAAGTGATCTGCGGGCCCGTGATCGGAGAGCCTTCATAGAAGCCACCGCCGTGGATGAGAATAACTACCGGCCAGGGTGAAGGCGCGCCATTAGTTGGAGGATAAGGGACCCATTCCAAGGTCGCGCCGTCTGGCGCGGTTCCATACACTTCCCCACCTGGGATAGGTGTAATGGTAGGCGTCGGGGTAGGAGTGGAGCTCAACGCGCGATAGTCGGCATCGTTGACTTGCCAGAGATTGCGCGATCTCGCTGGGTAAGAGTTAGAAGAAGTCGATGCGATTAATTGCTGGCTCGACGCTATCTCCGCTTCGAGATGGAGTGGGCCGGATGAGTTACTTAGTTGGACGGTGTTGTTATGACTATCGGCCACATAGACATTGCCCTTACTGTTCACCGCCAGGTTTTCCGGATAGGCAAACTGCGTCCTCGAAGAGCAGGTCGTGACCAGACCAGTGGAGGTAATTCTGCGGATGGTATGGTTCAACGTATCCGCCACATAGACGGTGTCTCTATTATCCACCGCGATACCATGAGGATGATTGAAGCGCGCCGCCGCGTTCGCGCCATCTGCGTCGCCTGGCTGACCCGGTGAGCCGGCCAGGGTGCTGACTGCACCGGCAGGAGTGACCTTGCGTACCGTGGAGTTACCTGTATCGGCGACGAAGACATTGCCCGCGTCGTCCACAGCAAGACTCGACGGAAACTGGAATCGTGCGGCCGTGCCGAAACCGTTATTAGCCCCGGCGCTCCCGGCTAACCCAGCCAAAGTAGTGACAACCCCGCGCGGAGAAATCTTTCTAATTGTACTATTAAAGGTATCCGCGACGTAAACATTGCCGGCGCGATCCACGGTAACGCCGTAGGGATAATTAAAACGCGCGGCCTTTCCGGCGCCATCGCTACTCCCGATCGCGCCAGCCAGACCGGCGAGTGTAGTGACCGTTCCTTCAGGTGTTATCTTGCGGATAACATGATTCGCGGCGTCGGCCACGTAGATAATGCCTGAGTTATCGACCGCGAGTCCTTTAGGATAGGAAAACTGTGCCTTCAAACCTGCCCCATCCATGTCGCCGGCGTGACTGTCGGAACCAGCGAGCGTGCTCATAACTCCGGCGGGATCGACTTTGCGGATAACATGATTCTCGGTCTCCGAGACATAAGTGTTACCGGCGCGATCGATCGCGACGCCGGCCGGAGCGTCGAGGCGGCCGACAGTCTGCTCCGACCGATTTGGCGCGGATTTAATCACGCTGGTAAAGTCGTAAGAGGCGTCGGCTGGCTGCGCGCTGAGGGCGGCGAACCCGCCGCCAAAGCTGCCTAGCGCCAAAATCAGCGCGAGGGCCGCGCCCTGCCAACGGAGACTTCCCGTCTGCTGAGCGAAGGAGTTTTTGCCGGCAGCAATGGGGATGGTATTGGGGTACGAGTGGGAGATTCTCATTGGGGTTTCTTTATGGAGTTTCTTTATTCCTTACCACGGGCGATCCGTGGCAAATTCAACAGGGGAGAGTTCATGTTTTGGAGGAGTTACTGCTTTCATGTAATTTGCAGCACGCACTTCATCAAGCTTTGCGAAGAAATGCAATCCTTTTTGAAAAATTCGTGTCATGTGCTTTGAGTGTTCGTAGGCTTTAGCCCGGCCTCAATCGGGATAGCGCGGGGTCCGATCGCCTACCAATGGCGAAATCCGCTTCGGTGAGGAAAGTCCAAGGGCCAGGGTGGGTGGAGGATATTGGGAGGTGTCGCATGCCGGGGTTCGAAAGGGAATATTTCTTTGTCCTCACTTATTACTTCGGGATCTGCGGATCAAAGTTGCAAAATAATTCCACAAATTTTGGCGTTGGTGTTTGCGGTCTTCCATCGTAATTGCCGCCGCCAAACCACCGCGGACGTACCACGTGGGTGAAGGTCGTTAATTTAGCGATTATGCCATTGTATCGGTAAGCTGGCGCAGAACGCCCACCCGGAGGTGAAGACTTAGCCCCCTAGTTCACAGTCAGCGTCGCAGAATTGCTCGTCGCACTGCCCGCGCTGTTGCTCACGACGACGGAAAAGAGCGACCCATTGTCCGTTGTGGTGGTCACGGGTGTGGTATAGAACGAGCCCGTGGCGTTGGGGATACTGGCGCCATTCTTGCTCCACTGGTAACTGAGAGGTGCGGTGCCGCTAGCCGTCACAGAGAAAGTCGCAGTCTTACCCCTATTCACGGTTTTGTCGGCGGGCTGAGTGGTTATCGAAGGTGCTACTATGGAGTTAACTGTCAGCGTTGCATTGTTACTGATTACGCTTCCAACTCCGTTTGCCACCGTGACCGCAAAGATCGCACCGTTGTCGCCCGTGGTCGTGACCGGAGTGGTGTAGGCAGACTTAGTCGCGCCGACGATGTCCACGCCGTTCTTCTTCCATTGATAACGTAAGGCATTCCCCGACGCGGTGACAGAGAACCGTGCCGTCGAGCCGACGGTAACTGTGGTGTCAGCGGGCTGAACGGTGATTACCGGGCCGCCTGGTGTTGGGGTTGGGGTTGGGGTTGGGGTTGGAGTTGGGGTTGGGGTTGGGGTTTCGGTTGGAGTCGGAGTCGGAGTTGGAGTTGGAGTTGGAGTTGGAGTTGGTGTTGGAGTTGGAG
>JACDGS010000077.1 GCA_013821455.1 Chthoniobacterales bacterium | reverse complement strand
ACTGGGCGCGGGTTTCCTCAACTGAGGACAATTCAGTGTGTAAGCACTTATTCATAATGTCGGGTGTAGGTTCCATACCCGCACCCGGCAACTCCCATCATGTCATCTAGGCGATGCAGCCAACCGCCTACCCGAGGGACGGCTCCCGTTCTCGCTGGCTATGACCCTTTACCTGCGGCCAGGCTCGCTTCCGGTAGGCGTGGCTGATCTTGTTCTCGTTAGACGTAGTCCTACGGAACTTGTTAGTGTGGCAAGGGAATAGGGTCCGAACTTACTATCGACCCTCGAGAGTTACCCGAGCCAATCGAGGAGTCGCCGGTAGCGGATGCGAGCGTAGGCCATCCAGATCAGAGTCATGGCTCAGCCACTTTTTCATCTTAGGAGTTACCGCTGAAGCCCAGCGCTCGAGTAAGTCAAACGCGAGTTTCAATTCGCCGAGGACGCGCTGAGCTTTAATCCTCCCCTAGCCGCTTCCGGGTGCGGAATGCCGCTGGACGCCGAAGTTGAAAGTAACCGGCCAGTTGTCGGCGGGCGGAGGCGGCAAAGAAGCCTTGAGTAACTTCTTGAGCGCGCAATTAGTCATCGGATCGCGCGCGTCGCGAATGATCCACTTGAGCTTCCCGGTTTTTCCGATGATGAGCACCGATCGAAAACCCTGTGGCCGCTGCCACCCGGGCACATGTCCCATGCAATCACCCAAAATGTCATAGATCGTTCCCCTCAAGCCAGCTTGGAAGGCGTCGATGTATTCCTGTCCCTTCGGGAGAGTCCGGGCTCGTTCCGCCGCGGCCAACGCCTGTGCGAGGTCATGGGAAGGCTGCTGCTCGGCCATCCCGGATACCACCGGGAAAAATACGATCGCGAGGAGTATAGCGTCACGGGTCCGCCCACGGAGCCTTTTTGGCTTGCCCGTGAAAAGCGCCGGGGCTAGAACATCTGGCATGAAAGGGTTCTTATCCGCCCGTCCCTGCGGAAGCAACCGGATTATGCAGATTTTATCCGCCTTTAATTGCAGGTTTTGGGGGTCGAATACTCGTTAGGTTCTTCCGTGATTCGTCGCTGGTCACGTCGCCTTTCGATCTTCTTATTAGTGATTTGTGTCGGTATTCCCACGGCTTTCGCGATATTCGACTTTGCGCGCATGGCACTTTACATTTCTCTCGCCCGCGAAACACGACTGGAAGTGACCGCCGGGAAAGGTCTTGTGTCTAACGTTCTTGAAACCTGTGTCTCTCATTGAGTTCTCCACGGCGAATTGTTGATTCGGGGTGGCGATCTTGTCCTGCTGGCCGCTACTCAGGAAAATAGGAGTGAGGAAAAAGCTGTTGCCCGGTTTAAAGCGTCGGCAACCTTCAGTTACCTTCTCCTCATTGATCCCTTCCAGAAAAATCCCAATCACGTGATACCCGTCGGCCGCGAAGAGCGGTGCCAGGTAGCTCGCCCGCTTCGCTCCGCCTGATTGTCCGGCACAGGCGAGCGGCCATCGCGCGGAGCCTGGAAAGCTGCGATGTAAGGCGTCGAGCGCGGCCAGCGTGTGCCCCGCACGCCAGCCGGAGCTATCCAGGCGCGGAGCGGGCGTTGGGCCATCTCCAGCCAGTAATATCCATCCTTCCGCCAGGGCCGTCGCGCGGTAGAACATAAGGTCGTGCGCATTCGGAAATAAATGGTCGCTCGAAGCAAAAGGCAGCAAGACAGGCCAGCTTTTCTTCGGGTCGAATCCGCGCGGCACTGCCAGCACAGCCACGCCATGCGAGGGAACGGCGTTGCCGCCTTCCGAGACGTAGGATTTTTCCAGATCGCTCAAGGGCACGTTCGCTTCTACCGTCGCGCCTGGAGAAAGAGGCACACCAGCAAAGGTCAAACCGGCGGAGAAGCCGCACGCGCTCGCTGCGAGCGACGCGACCACGCAGACAATCGTCACGGAAAGCAGCTGAAAATTTCTATGACCCGAGCCGCAAGGTGTTTCATGACTGCGCATCATAATGCCTAACGAGAACAAGATAAGCCACCAGCGTAAAGTAAACCACGCAGCGCCGCGCTGGCGAGGGCGTGCGTTGCGGCGGGAAAAGAGGTTTGAGTCATGGGAAACTTAGCGTACGCCGGCCAGTGGTTGGCTGCATCGCATGGTTAGGCACCGTCGACCGAGGCGGGAACTGGACATACTTCCATCTTCTGAAGCGACCCCTGGTCCAGGGTGAAACGATGACCGACGTACTCATCGGCCAGGACCGCGCCAGTCAGATCGCGCACGACCTGATGCACCTCGACCAAAACGCGCCCATCCTCCTCCAAGTGAAAGGCCACCGGCTCGACGCGCGGGTTGATCTCACTCCACTGCTCTGTCCAGTAGGCGCGCACAGCTTGCGGGCCCTGCACAAAACCGCCTTTGAACGCCCGCGGCCAAGCCACGTCCGGAGTCATCGTGGCGAGAGCGGCGTCAATGTCCCGCGCGTTAAAGGCTGCGTAGGCCGCGCGCAGTAGCTCGATTTCTGTTGGTTTAGGTTGGTTTGGCATAAGCGGTGTGATCAAGCGGGCTGCAGCAGAGCCTAACGAGATACAAGATCAGCCACCGCGCGAATTACCTCTGACTTTCGCATGTAGTGAAAACTAGGCATAGGGACCGTCCGCGGTTCGCTGCATCGACAGGTTAGGCGCTTTGGGTCGTTCTACCCTAGCGACCAGTGAAGTTGGGGCCGTTAAGAGGTACGCCTCGGTAATAATATCCTCTACCTCTCTCCAATCGATCTTCGGCAAATCGATCCACAGACCAAGCCAGCCCTGCTTGCCGACATACTTTGGAATGTGAAAGCGTTCCGGAGCCACGTCAGTGAGGGTCTTGTTAACAGTTGGCGCCGTCTTGCAGTTGAGAGCGAGGCGTCCGTCTCCGTGATGGTCATCCAGCAGGTAGCCGAACTTTCGACCGCGCACTTCCAGGCTGAAATGTTGTTTGGCGCGAAGGATCGCCGCCGCTTCCGGCAGCGAAGCCACTAACGAAACCACGCGCTTTCGGCGCGAGGTGAGGACGGACTTAGCGGCACGTGCCTCGGGAGATGGGGATGGCATACGTCTAACGAGAACAAGATCAGCCGCCGCTGGCGAACGGAACGGACGGGCAACCGTGACATGGACGAATGGCTGGCCGCTTATTAGAGCTTCCTGTTTGCGCAGCTCGAGAGTGGCGAAGTAGGGGAAATCTCTTTTCGACCACAACGTAACCGTTCTGTTACCGCAGAGTGTTTGAGACTTCATCGACTCGGGCAAAGGATTCGGCAATGAGACATTTTCACCAACTCCCTCTGCCGATCCGCCACCTAACGAGGTGTTTTCTGTTGTCGACCTTGCTCCAATTCCTTTGTTTCGTGGAGTTAGCTGCCGGCGCCGACGGGACGTACACGGTGCAAGCGCTGGCCATACCCGCGAAGGCGTTCTCGGGTCAGGCGAGCGCAATCAATGACGCGGGTGTTTCCGCGGGTTGGTACCAGACCAATAATGGATCGTCGGCCGTAAGCTGGAGTGCTGACAACCAGCTCACTCCGCTCGGCACGCTCCCCGGCCTCCCATCTGCGTTGGCCAACGACATCAACCAGGCAGGCACCATCGTGGGCTTCGCTTTCGGCGGCGACTTCCTACTCTCCCAAGCGTTTATCTGGCGCCCCGACACGGGCATGCAGCCTCTTACCGGCCTCGGAGGCAATGCCAGCCTGGCGCAGGCAATCAACACCGACGGGACGGCGGTCGGCTGGGCTTACGACCCGGCCGGCATACTTCACGCAGTGCGGTGGAGCGCGTCGGGATCGCTGACCGACCTCAACCCACCGGGAGGCATTAGCGAGGCACTCGACATCAACGATGCGGGCGATGTCGTCGGGTGGGTGTTTCCCGACGGTGGATCCGCCTCGCACGCGTATCTGTGGCGGCACGATGGCGTGGAGATCGACCTGCAAACGCTGGGAGGCCCGGGCAGCCAGGCCTTCGGCGTGAACAACGCTCTCGCCATCGTCGGCGTCTCCGACCAAGCCTCGCCACGTCCTCCGGTAGCGTTCATCTGGAAGCCCACCACCGGCATGCGCTCTCTCCGCATGGGGGGGAACTCGCAGGCGTTCGCCATCAATGATCTCGGCCGCTCGGTCGGCTTGCGCGTCATTGACGCAGGGGTCGTCGGGTTGACCCGGGTAAACGGATCGCCGGAGGTGCTGCCGGACCTCGCGCCGGACAAGGGCCCGTTCTCGGGCCCCACGGAGATAAATCGCTGCGGGACGATCGTCGGCTCCTCGTCGAGTCCTATCCCAACCAACGGGAATCCCGTCCCGGCGATCTGGACGAAAGCGGCGTGCGACTAATCGTCAGGCACGCATCACAGCGGTAGCTCGGGCTTGCAATGAACGCGATCGCAAAGTGAGATAGCGTGAAGCGCTCCTGTTTGCGCGAGCTAAGGAGTGTGCTTCGCATTCGGGTCGGCGAAATAC
This sequence comes from Chthoniobacterales bacterium, assembly GCA_013821455.1. Lineage (GTDB taxonomy): Bacteria > Verrucomicrobiota > Verrucomicrobiia > Chthoniobacterales > UBA10450 > Palsa-1392. Next base: position 11,433 of record JACDGS010000077.1, on the reverse strand, counting down.
ACAAAAGCCCGAAATAAATTGCCCGCATAGCGATATTCGTACGATGTCTCCGGCACACTCTCTCGCTGCACGATTCGCGATGTCCAATTGCCATACGCATCACGCGTATACGTGTAGTGCATGCGCGGGTACGGCGGCTTCAGGTTATCCGAGCGATCTTCCTCGATAACTACGTCGCCGTATGGGTCGCGCGTAAAGCGTGTGAGGTTGAAGCGCTTGCCGTCCGGCCCGAACGATTCGCGCTCGCTCATGCGCCCCGTCGCGTCGTACTTCATGCGCTCCAAAATGGCTGGCCCGGCGATGGCGGTATCGCTGTACCACAAACGCCGGCACGTCATGTTGTCATGCGAGTCGAATTCATAGCGCTCCGTAGCATTGCCCATCTTTGAACGAAAAACGGTCTCATTTCCGTTGCGACGTTCTGGGACGCGCTCGCGAACGAAGTCTGGGGTGATTTGACGATCGACAAGGAGCGCACCGCTTTCGTCGTAAGTTGTAGTGCCGAGTTCGCGCTCTTCAACGCTGCCGTAGTCGTCCTTATGATTCGCTTGCCAGCGCACCGATACCGATTTCACCGGTCCATGTAATTCAGCGCGCTCGCGATCGGACTTTTTAGTCGCGACAACAAGTAAGGCAAGCATCGCCACCGCGCCGAGTAAACAACGATTGATGCCAAACATCTACCGCACTATTACTGGTTGAAAGACGAACCGCTCGAAACCCGGATAGGAATCCGCAGGCCACAGTTCGATATCGTCGCTTCGCGTGGTGCCGGAGCCGCTGCCAAAGAGAGAGAAAAAAGGGCAATGAGGAAGAGATTAAGAGCAAGATTTTGCATAGGCCTAACGAGAACAAGGTCGGCCACCGTTGGCGAGTGCGCGCCTTGCCGCGGGATGTGAGGTTGGAGTCATGGAATCTTGAGCGTACGCCGCCAGTGTTGGCTGCATCGTCTGGTTAAACGGTTGGCGCAGCATCGTCAAGCACACGGAGACAACACTCATGCCATGTCCCGGGGATGTCATCGAACCAGTAAAGCTCGTCGCCGCCGTGGTGAACCCCAGTGTGCGCCACCGTGCTGATATTGCCCGCGAAGGCAAGTGGCTCTGGCCGCAAAGGATCGTGCAGGTGCCCATCCATCTGAACCCGCTCCAACTCTGGACGAAAAGCGATGCGGACACGAGTGCCTTGGGGAACTCAATCTTTATGGCACGCTCGTCTTACCCATGCGCTCTCTTACCGTCTAACGAGAACAAGATTAGCCACCGCTGGCGAACGGAACGGACTGCCAAGCCGTGACATAGACGCCAGCCCAAAAGGTAGATCGGTGAGTATCTTCCACTTGCTACTTTAGCCTTCGAAAGCCCGGCCATTGCAGTGCATCCTTTACGCCTAATTTCCTGTTGGTGTGCTGCATCGCCTGGATTATTCGTTGCTGTGAATGATTACCGTTCCGCTGTTCGGCGAGCCGATAGTGTAGTTCGCAGCCGGTGAGAGGGTAAGGATAACGGTCTCATCGGACTCAGGGATAGCGTCGTCAATCGGCTGGATGAGAATGTTGGCCGCACTTTGGCCGCTTTTGATCGTAGACTGGCCGCGCAAACTCCGGTAATCTTGGCCGTTGGTGGCGGTCCCGCCAACGGTGTAGGACACGGTGAGCGGATTGGCGGTTTCGCCCGTGCGAGTAATGCGGACAGAGGCGGTGGAGTGAGGCGGGGTTTCGGAGGCGTCGCGATCCGTCACTCTAAGTGTAACGGTCGGCGACTGGGTGGTCCGGACGATCATGATGGACGTCGGCGAATAAAGGACCGTGTAGTCGGCGGGTAGGCCGATCACGGTTTCGAACATCCCTGAGGCTACGTTCTGCGAGAAAGTAGCTATGGTGTATGAGCTGCCGTCGAAAGCTCCGGCAAGGTTATTCAACATAAGAGTGTCGCTCAGCCCGGTGAGATTGATCGATCCTCCAACGATGACTAGACGGTCGCTAGCGCCGGCGGGACCGACGTCTACGAGGAAGGTACTTTGTTGACCGAAAACGACGCCGCCTGTCCCGCTCGTGACGACCGTTAACGTGCCGGTGACCGAGTCGCCACCCGCGCTCAACTGCGATGGGTTCGTGCCACCTACACTCACGGTCCCGTTAGGGGATAGTCCGATGGTTCCCGAACCAGTGAGGGTCGCCATTGCGCCAACGCTGGCGGCGTTCACGAAGTAGTCGCCCTGCCCGCTGGTGTCCCCGTCGATGCGAAGAGTGCCGCCGCTGATAGTGGTGGTTCCGCCATAGGTGTTGTCGCCCGAGAAGGTTTGAGTGTATGACCCTTGAATGGCGTTAAGGGAAACTCGTCCCGCACCCCCGATGGCGCCAGCATAAGGCGCCGCTTCCGGGAAACTGCCCGGGTCCAGGTGCAACTCGGTCCCTTCTCCCAAGAGGTTAATTGTCGCTGTGTTCACTCCGGAAGAAGGTGACGAGATCACTCCGCTCAAATTGCGAAACTGAACAAAGGTTTGTATATTGAGAACTACGTCAGTGCCGGGCCCGGTATTGAGGTTGTTCACCAACAGTCCGGTGTGCAGCGGAGTGAGATTGCTAAAGCCAGCCAGAAAATTAGTTGTTCCTCCGTTGATCGCGATTCCCCCACCGAATTCGGAATAGATGCCGCTGAGATTCAGGGTCCCGGCTCCCGTTTTTGCCAGGTACTGCGAGGTCGAGGCCAGGAGCTGGGCAGAGATATTCAAGACGGAATCCGACTGCGCGACATCGAGATTGCCTAATGGGACCGAGAGCGAGAGTGTGCCCGTCCCGGTGCCGCTGCCATTAGGCCCTTGAATGGTAAGGCTAGATTCGTGGCCGCCGAGGTAGATGGCATCGAATGGATCTGCCCCAATCGAGTTTCCGCCCAGCGGCGCCGCATTGATAGAACTACTGGTGCTGCCGGCGGTGTTGTTCGAAATAAGGTAGGCCGAGCTATTGATCTGGTTGAGTGAGTTCATGGAGAGCGCCGCCCCGTTTAGCATCAAAGCGGTGGTGCTGGTCGTGAATAAGACGTCAGAACTCCCGGTAGGAAGCCCGGCCGGATTGTAGTTACCAGGATTGTCCAGGTCCGTATTTTGGTAAAAGTCTTTCTCGGTCCCGGCGAGGCTTATTGCTGCCCCGAAACAAGAAAATACGAGCGCTGAAACCGCGGTGAGGAGAGAGAGTCGATTGGTGTCCATAGAGCGTAACGAGAGTGGTCCAAGCCACACTTCTATAACACTGGCACGGGTTGGGATGTCAATGAAAACCCGCGCCGGTAAAGTAGCGAATGAGTTACATATCTGTGACGAACTTATAGCATACAGGAAACGACGTTGACCCGGCAGCCATATTCCCCAAAACTCTTGAGTATACCTGGCGGTCGAAGACCCTTTCTAACCTAACGAGAACACGACCGGCTACCGCTGGCGGACGTGCGCCTGCGACGGCCGTTCTTGATCCTTCCTAATTGAGATCTTCTACTTATCATTCCGGTCAACGTCTTTCTGCATCGCATGGTTAGATGTTCCGCGATAAACACGGCTCAGAAAGTCGGTCTGCGTGAGACCAATGGGGGTAATAATCTGCCTATCGAGGCAGCGGCGCACAGTGATCTGGTCGTGAATGACGCCATAACAACATGAAGCCATAACGCTAAGAAGAATGACTTGAACGACTTCACCGGGTGCACTTCGTTTCGTCCTAACGAGAACAAGATCAGCCACGCCTACCGGGGAGCGAGCGTGGCGCGGAGGTGAAGGGTTCTAGCTATCATTTAAAGCGAATCGTACAACGGGTAGGCGTTAGCTGCATCGCCTGGTCAGGTCTTTCGGCGGGGGCGCTGTTTGGCGGAAACCGACTTGATGATCATATAGCCTCCGCCCGAAGAGGACAGCGGTGTCTTGGCATGCGTCAAGGCGGCGTCTAGCAGTTCGCGCACATCACGGGATTTGAGAGGCGCAAGAGTTGGAAGTCGGAGGAAACGATTTTTCTTGCCCGCTCCTTGGAGAAGATGCTTGGGATCAGGCACCGACGCTCCTTGCAGAAATGCCAGCCCCACTCCATTGGACGCGGCAGCGATAGAGAAGATCGCGTCGGAGGCCCGCTCTGTCGGGGAGTAGCCGATGACGAAAAAATTGTAGTTATCGTAAACCAGCTCGATCGCGGTCGGAAGGAGTTTGCGCATCTCAGCGCGGCAGGCTCGGATGAGCTTTGCCACGCTGGGGTCAAACTTGCCGATAAACGATGCTAATTGCTTCGACGGCGAAGCCGTCGAGACATGCGATGAACGGCGTGATTTCATGATGTGGTTCTAGACCTAACGAGAACAAGATCAGCGGCGACTACCGGGAGCGGGCGTGGCTCCGAGGTAAAGGGTTCTAGCTATCATTCAAAGTGGATCGTACAGCGGGTAGGCGTTAGCTGCATTGCCTGGTTAGGCCTACGGCGTGGCAATAGGAAATGCAGACGCGAAATCATAGCCGTTGTTAAAATCTTCCTTTCTGTCTTCTGGTCGCTTCCCGAATGCCCCCTTGCCGATGAGTGCGAAAACGATCTCGCCAAAATCCTCGCAGCGCGTGACGCCCCAAGAGCGTAACTGCTCACGAGCACCCGAACCATACCGCTCCAAAGCCAGAATCCGCAGAGACGCGAGTAGCTCATGAGCAGTGACATGTCGCGCGTCGCCAGAGTGCGACCGTATCGCATGATCGACGCCGTCGCGGACAAACCAGAAGGCCTCCCTAGTGTAACGTGCGTCGTGGTCGGCCACCTCGGCGAAGAGGTCAACGAAAGGCGATGCGGGAAAGCGGCCCCCTTGGAGGTACTCCATAAACTGAGGGAACGACGCGGCGGCTTGCGTGAACGGCTCGCCACAGGTAGCGCAGAGCGCGATCTTCGTCGTGTGACCATCGACAACCTGTGTGATGAAGATCGTCGCGTCTTTGTGCTCACATTTGTCACAGCGCATTCTGCCTTAGGCCTAACGAGTATTATGCGAAGTTTCGTATTTAAAGACGAATATTTTTTCGTCTATCACGTTTCTCGGCTCGAAAAGTCGCCCATCCAAGGACGCGCTGGGACCGTGCACGCTGCATCCACCTTCTTAGGCGTCGGAAGCGGGTGAACGACCCCACTTCTTATTTGAGATAGAGGCTCATGTCTTCGAGATCGACGATGCCGTGCTGCACCGCGAGCAGATCGGCGCCGAGGACGCCGAAGATGCGCGTCTCGGCCGAGCGCGATATCTCTCCCAGAACGGTCCCGCCGAGAACGAAGAGTTTTTGCGGCGGTAGATGGTAAGTGTCCATCTGCAGATCCTGTATTCGCGCGATGCTCGCTTCGTTATGCTGACCGTGAAAGTCTCCGAAACGCATCGCGGTCGCTTGCGTGGGGAGATGCATTTCAGAGATCAGGTTGAAGTCGAGAAAGGTGGCAAACGCGCCCGTATCGACCAGGAGCCGGCCGGACTGACCGCCCAGAGTGCAGGGCACAGTGAGCGCGCGCCCGTTTTCCAAGCGCAGCGGGACGCGGGTATAACCCATCGAGGCGACAGTAGCGCCCAGCTTGGACGCGTGGTTCGCGCCGATCGGGAAAAAAATCTGCCGGTTGCGCACGTTAATAATCGCTTTGTAATGAAGAAGGATGTCGGCTCCGAGCAGACCGGCGACTTTCGTCGCGGTGCGGTCCTTTTCGAGGAGAGAAAACATGGAACGGCCCTCACTGAAAAGCGCGATCGGCCCGCGCCCGAAATCCATCCCTCCGACGCGGAGATCGTCCACCACGGCGATGCGAAGGGTCTGCCCTTTGGTGTAATGATATTGCCCATAGGGTGAGCCGGATTCGGTCGGCTTCACGCCGGCCTTCAAGGCCTCGAACTCATTCATGACCGAGGAGGAGGCGCCGGTGTCGATGGCAAAGGCCTCCGGCTTTCCGTTCACGTAGGCCGTGACTTCGAGCATGTTGATGGTTTGGCGACTAGCCTGCACGGCCTGGTAACCGGGAATCTGGGGAAGTGGCGCAGGCGGCGCCGCGATAGCGAACCGAGTCGCGAGCAGACTCGCGATAAGGCCTGCACTTGCGCGCCGCAGAGGGCGACCAACGATGCGTTTCTTCAGTGTTTGCTTTCGCTTCATACTACTCAGATGCGGGAGGGGAGTGGGCCGGATCGAAACGAAAGGGCTGGTGCTTCTCGAAAAGGCTGAGCCGCTTTTCCGCCCCGTGCGTCTCCTTCGCTTTGAACAAGGTTAGGGCCTGCCGTTCGTATTTCGCCGCCAGATCGAAATCACCCGCCTCCGCTTCGGCCGCCGCCAGAGTGTCGATCATTTCGGCGTCATGTGTACCGCTGAGGGTGTTCGCTGTTGTAGCATAACGAACCGCCAGTGGACCATTTCGCACTGCGGCATCGGTAGAGGTGGCGAGGAGCCAGGCGAGGGCGTTGTTGTACTCCGGGTTCTTTTTGTTCGAGCTCAGCGCACGCTCGAAATCGGCCCGACTCGCGCCTGGGTTTCCCATCCTTAAATAGACTTCTGCGCGCGCTTCGTATGCATCGCCGACTGCGTTTGGCGCATTTTCCTGCAGCAGGCTGATCGCCACGTTGCAGTCCGCGAGAGCAGCGTCGTAGCGGTGCATCGCGACATGCGCAGCGGCACTGATCAATGGCACACCCACATGATGCGGAGCGCTCTTCCGCAGTGCGAAGAGATCGCGTTCGGCGTCGTTGTATTTCTTTTCTCCCACTTCGCGGCGGATCTGGTTAATCATTCGCTTCTCTTCGAGTTCGCCTTCGCTGCGACTCGTCGTCCAGCTTGAACCCCACCCGCGCTCCTGCGCGCGCAAGGCGGGCGAGGCGAGTAGAACACCGGCAAGCGTGAGGGTTACTATTCTGAAAGAGCAAGGTCCGCGGGAGAACATAGAAAACTTAGGCTGCAAATGGTGGAAAAAGCTATGGACCTATTTAAGAAAACGGCGGGATTTTGTCAACGCCCTTCCGACCGGCGCGCGTCGGTGTAGCGAGCGATAGTTATCTCCAGCGCAATCGACGACTCCCCGCCACTAAGGAAGAAGGCAGTATGGCCATCACAAGAGTAGTCATCTGCCGGATGGCGCCATATTTCTAACGAGAACAAGATTAGAGGCCACTGACAAGAGCGCGCGCGGGTCCTAAGGGATAGGTTAGATTCATGGAAAGCTTTGCCTTAGGCAGGACGGCCTCGGCCGCAATGTCCACTTAGGTCTTTCGTAAGACTGCGAGGGCCTGGCCAAAGTTCGCGAAGGATTTCATGCAAGTGCCGTTTTCCCATAGGATATCTTCCGGGATCGGGATACGAGCCTCCTCCCCACCAAAGAAAGACTCTACTGACAATCCACTGTGGCTGGCCCACGCCGCGATCGCGTCGCGATCGGTGAATTGATTCCAATGCCGGGACCTTTCCGTAGCAACGGAACCCGCAAAGATATCCCAGTGCCAGGGGTCGCGAAATTCGAGAAATGACGCGACCACGAACCCGCCCTTCTTTAAGCAACGCGCTGCCTCTCTTATATACCTGAAGCTTTCCTCATGAGTTAAGTGAGTTAGGACCGAAAAGAAGGTTACGATATCCGCCGTATCATCCGCGCACGGAATGGTGATGTCTTCCACTAGGACAAACTTCCAATCGTCTCGCCCGGCGATAGCGCGCGCCGCCTCGAGGAGCTGAGGAACAACGTCTGTTCCGACGTAAGCGATATCCTTATGAGGAGCGAGCTTGCAGGCTAAGCGCCCGCTCCCGCACCCGACGTCGATCAGAAGTTGTCCGCCTCTTAAGCCAAGGAAACGCAGGAGATAATATTCAAGTTTTCCCACTGCTTCGAACTCGCCTCCGACCGCCAGGCGCAACGCCTCCTCTCCCGGTCCCTTTGCCTGCTCTAGTTGGCTGACATGCTCGATGTAGGCTGCAATACGGGAAGAGGTAGTCATACACCACGAGCGCACGGTCCGCAGTTGGATGGCATCGTCTGGTTAGGACTTATTGATGTCAATGTGAATTAAGAAGCTGCAGACTATCTCCCACACATAGGACTATGGCTTGAAACTCTATTACACCTCGGCCTGAGACTGCAGGCGCGGCACCGCATCCGCCACGATAAGACTTGTGATGAGCCCGTACTTTCTGCTAAACCATGCAAACCGTCGAGAGGAGCCTCCCATCAAAAAAATATCCATCTGGCTCGCCACCTCGGCTGTGGCGGGAGTCTCTACCTTTCTGGGGTCGATCGCATGCGCTCAGGTCGCTTTACACAGTTCGACTAACGAGAACTCGCTCACACAAGGAACCCCGGCGCAACTCCAAGATTCCGCGAGCCCTTCGCCGACGCCTGCCTCGGCGGCTGAGACGGAACGCATCGTGGTGGTTGATTCGAATATTCCGTCCGCGGAGCAGGTTAGCGCCAATCCGGTTTTAACGCTTGATCGTAAGATGATCGAAACGGCCGGTGAGCGGGCGGCCGAAGAGTTAATCAGGAATCTAACAGTCGCCGGCGCCAATGGCGTGCCAACGTCCAATACCGCCACCGGCTTTACTCCGGGCGCATCGTCGATCTCGCTGCGCGGCTTCGATCCGAGCGACACGCTCACTCTGGTCAATGGTCGACGGGTTGCGTCCTATCCACTCGGCGCTAACGGGACTGAGAGTTTTGTCGATCTCAACTCTATCCCGCGCGCCGCGATTGAGAGCATCGAGATACTGAAGGACGGAGCCTCGACCACTTACGGCGCAGACGCGGTGGCGGGTGTGGTCAACATCAAGCTACGCCGCGACTATCGCGGGGCGGAGACTCAGGTTGAATATGGTAATACCTTTGACCGGGACTCAGGGGAAGTCGCGGCCTCGCTTATCTATGGTGTCGGTAACGACGAGACAAGTTTTACCGGTGTACTTAATTACTATCGACGTAACTCTATTTTCAACCGTGATCGGAGTTACTCTGCCGTCACCAGGGCGCCGAGTTCGAGTACCAGTCCGATCCTACTCCAACTCGATCGGGCGCCTGTCCTCGCGGCAGGCGGTCATCCGCCCCCGGACCTGGGAGATACGTTCTTTGGCCGGGCTCCCTTTTTAACCACTGGCCTCGCTCCGGCCGCAAGTTATAGCTATCTGCCCGGCATCGTGCGCGACTTTAACTTCAATGCCTTTTCCGAGTCCTTACCCGACACAGAGCGCTATGGCGGCCTGGCTCAAGTCGAACATAAAGTCTTCGGCGAGCAATTGGAACTCTATGCGGAGCTATTCTACCAGAATGTCCTCACACAGCATGAAGTCGCTCCATCGGCGACCGGAGCCTTTCTTACTCCCGGTCAGATAACTCTGGCTATTCCACCCCATGCGTCGGGCGCAGTCTTAGGTGGACCGACTTACGGTGAGACGGGCGTTCCGATCGGCGCCTACAATCCTTTCAATCCCTTCCAGCAAATTATCTCCGGCAGCACGCGCGCCCGCCTGCTGGAATTCGGCGATCGCCGTTTCAACTTCGAGACCGACGCTTTTCTATCTACGATTGGTTTGAAGGGAGATAAGCTCTTTGGTGGGAGCTGGGGCTATGACTCCGCCTTCCGCTATAGTCAGATAAAGAATACTTTTACCGGCACCTTTGCCTCAGCCTCACGCTTCGATCGTATCCTGAACGCCGCTGATCCGATTTTCGATCCTGCGTCCAGCCAGTATATCGGCACCACGATCCCCTATAATCCCTTTGGCGATTACCGGGTTCCTATTCCGAAGAACAATCTGCCAGTTGCGTTTGCCACTGTTCATCCTACCGAAGAAGACCTTTCCAAGTTGGCTACGCTGGACGTAAATATCTATACGACTTCGCTCGTTGAAATTCCAGGTGGCGGAGTAGGACTGGCGTTGGGCGCGCAGTTTCGCCGGGAACAAGCAAAACAAGAGCCCGATTCGCTCCTTCTCGCAGGCGACATCATCGGCTCCGGCGCGGCTACGCCCACCAGCGCGAGCCGGAATATCTATGCCTTTTACGCGTAGAGTAGGCTGCCGATCTTTAGTCCATCCTTTCACCTACCCGGCTTTCACAGCCTGGAAGTAGATGCAGCCGTGCGTTTCGAGGAATTCCTGAGTAACTCGAGCAATGTAGTAGTCCCTAAGTTTGGGATACGGTGGCAACCTTTCGACGATTCTCTTACTCTCCGCGCGACCTGGGGCGAAGGATTTCATGAGCCATCGCTCTTTGAGTTATTTAGCAGTCCCACCCAATTCTTCTCCGATGTACATGATCCAGTGAAAGACACCGAGACGACAGAGATACCTACTATTCTCCGGAGCAATCCTAATCTGCAGCCGGAGGATTCGCGCTCCTTTAGTGGAGGCTTTGTTTATACGCCGCGATTCGTCATCGGTCTTACGATCACAGTCGATCTCTTCGATATCGAGAGCGAAGGCCGCGTAAATAACGCGCCAGATATACAGCGCGTGGTGAACCGAGCAGCGGCAGGCAATCGCCACCGGACGAACATGTGACCCGCGATACGAATGGAGATATTACCTTTATCGAGCTGGCCTTTGAGAATGGCGGCTCGCAAAAGGCGCGCGGGTTTGATGTTGCTCTGCAATACCAGATGGAGACCAGCGTCGGGACCTTTAACTCACTTACCCAAGCGACCTATCTCGACTCTTTCCAAAGTGCTGACCTACCCGGCGTTCCTGAGCTGGAGCTACGAAGTAGTGGGAGTGACGACGCCTACTTGAAATGGAAAGCGAACTCCCAACTCAGTTGGACCTGGCGCGGTCTTAGTCTCAGCGGAACGCTCCATTACCTCGATGGCTTTCACGAGCACGACCTCAATGGACTAATCCACTACGTCAGGCAAACCTGGATCTTCGATCTCCAAGCCTCCTATGACTTAGGCCGTGACATCGCGAAAGAGAAATGGTTCCACATTTTGCGAGGCACGACCATTACGGTCGGCTGCAATAACGTGTTCGGGAAAGATCCACCGACAGCTGCGACCTCTACGAATTATCCTGGGGCTCTCTATGACTCGACTGGTCGTTTTATCTATCTCAGCTTAACGAAGAAGTTCTGAGGCCGCTATCTTCCCTGCGCCCTGACGCGCCACCATCACACTTACTATCCTAAAGCCGTCGCCATCGAGCACAAGGAAAGCGACAATCACAGAGACTGACGCCTTCAGATTCCCTACGCTCTAGGACATAATAGATCGGCTCCGGCAAACTCGACTCGTCCTTTTTGCGCCATTCCCCGCAGGCTACCAACCCCGCGCAAAAATGTCGATCCGCACAGACTTCTCTGAAAGAGATTGTCCAATGTTAATATTTCGGGCCTTTACTCGTTAGGCTAGGAAGGAAGATACGCGATCATACTTCTCTGGGCGACGCTGGCGGCAGCTCGCAAGGTAAATAATCAGATCC
>JACDGS010000076.1 GCA_013821455.1 Chthoniobacterales bacterium | reverse complement strand
AGCCGACCGGTTTGACGACACCGCTAATGATGTGTCACCATGAGACACATGAAGACTATTTCCATCCGGCAATTACACGAGAAGACCGGCGAATGGGTGCGCCAAGCCGAGGCGCATGAACAAATCATCATCACCGAGCGGGGCCGGCCCATCGCCGCCCTCGCACCTTACACGGCGCCGGCGCGCGGCAACCGTTTCCGCGAACGCCGGCTCCTGCCCGCCTACCAAAAGCTGCGCGGCAAGCTCTCCGGCGGCACCGATAGCAGCGCCATCCTCTCCGCCGACCGCGACCAGGAATCCGCGCCGTGATTTACTTCGATGCCGCTTACCTCGCGAAGTTCTACCTCGACGAGCCCGACTCGGACGCCGTCCGCGCGCTGGCCGAGGGGGCCGGGGAAATCGCCTGCGCCCTCCACGGCCGCGTCGAAGTGTTGACCGTTTTTCACCGCAAGCTGCGTGAGCGCGCCATCAGCACCCGCGTCTTCGCCATCCTTTGCGAACAATTCCAAGCCGATTGCGACGCCGGCCTGTGGGAATGGCTGCCGCTGAGCCCCGCCCTCATCGCCACTCTCGCGGACCGTATCGCGCAGTTGCCGGCCAGCGTTTTCCTGCGCGCGGCGGACGCGCTGCACCTGATCAGCGCCGCGGAGCGGAACCTGGGAGAAATCTATTCGAACGACCGGCATCTCCTCGCCGCCGCCTCCCATTTCGGCCTGCGCGGGCGGAGTGTCTGACCTTTGCGGTCGACGCTCAAGTTCACCTCGTTCCAAAGTTGCAGTTTGGAACGCCCTGTCGGCTTAACGCCAGAGCCAGCACCTAATCACGGACAAGGTTCAAGCGAATCGCGGAAGGCTGAGGCTGGTCGAAAAAGTAAGCCGAAACCGCTTCCCGGGCGTTGGCCCGCAGTTTCTCCCAGCTATCGCCCTGCGTGAAAATATCGTGCGCCAAACTCTCGGCGACATACCCGCCATCACCTTCTTTCGTCACACTGAGCACAATCTCCATGATTTGAGTATGGCCGGATTCTCTCAACTGAGCTTTGCAAAAGCGCTGCGAACTCATGGCGATGCTAAATCCTCCGGCCTACGACGAGTGGGATGAACAGATGGTGAAAGACGCCGGAGCAGGCGGAAAACTCGACCGCCTGCGCTGCTCCTGAGTCGCCACTCTCAGACCTTTTCGCCGCTCTTGTCGGGCTCTTCACGCAGGACTAAGTCCCGAGCTGCTTGAGCCTCATGACGGATGGCCGGGACCGAGGACTGCTCACGGAACCAAGCCACTCGTTCGCCCACGCTCATTGTCGCGACCTTCGCCGCCACGGATTCCTTCCAGCGGCGGCTTTCCGCGACGGCATCAAAGCCACGCTCGGGATTACTCTGGTGCTTCTCTTCGGCACAGATGATTTCCTTGGGAGTGACGATACGAATAGCGGGCCAACCATGCAACAGATTGACCGCATTGAATCCATCCTCCCGGTGCACATTGACCAAGTGCCGGAAGTTCCAGCTCACCTGAGCTCAAGTAGCCAGTTATTCCTCCCTCAGTCCTCTTCCAAGTGTCGATAGGCAGCTCTGACCCCCGCCTACTCGCGGAATTCGAAAGAGGTAGCGAGGCGGCTTGTAAGTCGACTGCCACGTAGCGGGTCTGGTTCAGGATCTTCTCGCTCGCCTTCACTGGCACCTGCTTGATCAGTTCGCGCACACTGAATTCCTGCTGCCCCACCACTTCAATTCCAACCACGTTTCCTTTCCGGTCGAAGTCGAGCATGACAAGGCCCTTCTTTGATCCGTGGGGCTCCGTCCGCACGACCGCAGTGTTGCAAAGTCTGATATAGGCTGCGGTGGCCTCAGTATCGATCTCGACAACCGGCGGCTCGGTAATGGGGATTACAAATCCTTTGATCCGGCTAGTTGCAGTAGGCGGTGATGACCCAGCACTCATTCTTTTTCACTCCAGCGGTGACGACTAGGATTCTAATTTCAAACCGATGAATTACGCAAAACAATACAACTCTCTTCTACTCCGCTATGTCCGCGATCACCCTGACACCTAACCATGCGATGCAGCCAACCGCTGGCCGGAGTACGGCCTTGTTTCCCTTTATGAAAACACCTCCATTGCAAGCCCCGCGCGTCCTCGCCAGCGGTGGCTGATCTTGTTCTCGTTAGATGTTGTGATTCACGCACGGTCTGTTGCCACGCGCGAGCGTTTCCATAGGGTGTCGGGTCATGCCAGAGATTCTGCGCATCCACGGGTTCCGGTTCTTTTTCTTCAGCCGGGAGGGTCAGGAGCCGCGGCACATTCACGTCGAGCAGGCGGACCGCTACGCCAAGTTCTGGCTCGAGCCGATCGAGCTGGCGGAGTCGCGCGGATTCCGCGGTTCGCAGTTGCGGGAGCTACATTCTCTCATTGCAGAGCACCGGCAGGAGTTTATCGTTGCGTGGGATGAGCACTTTAGCCAGTAAGCCGCTTGCGGACGCGGTGGATGTCTCCTGTACCGACGACGAGCTTGTGGTCACGCTCGCTGATGGTCGCCGGGTCTCTGCTCCCTTAGAGTGGTTTCCGCGTCTTCTTCGCGCTACTACCGCGCAGCGAGCGAAGTGGCGCTTGATTGGCCGCGGGGTTGGGATTCACTGGGAGGAGATCGACGAAGATATTTCCGTTCGCAGCCTTCTTGCTTCGTAGCACGCTCACATCTAACCAGGCGATGCAACCTGTATATTCCCTAACCGCTGGCCGGCGTAGGCTCACGTTTTCCATGATTCGAACCTCTTCTCCCGCCACCACGCGCGCCCTCGCCAGTCGTAGACTCGCCGTGGAGAGCGATGCTGATCTTGTTCTCGTTAGACGAAATTGACCCGTGAGCTTTCTCCGATACTTCCTTTACATTGTTGGCGGCGCGCTCTTGTCGTCGGCGATTGGCGGCGTTTTTGCTTGTATCGTGGCTCTCGTTTCGCCCGAATTTGTCGCGACGTTGTTCTCGGCTTCAGCGTCGTCAGCCGGGCATTCGATTGTCCGATACGCGGCAGCAGTCGGCATGATCTGGGGGATCTTCCTTGGCACCGCCGTCATGGCATTTTCTCTTCTACTCGTGACGCTCGTTCATGTCGCCAGCGTCCTCCGGAAGAAGGCAGACGCGCCGCACGCAGCATGAAGCAACGCTTTTCGCCTAACCAATCGAATGCAGCCAACCACTGGCTGGCGTACGCCCAAGTTTCCCATGACTCAAAACTCAACTCCCGCCGCCGCGCACGCTCTCGCCAGTCGTAGACTCGCCGTGGAGAGTGGTCGCTGATCTTGTTCTCGTTAGGGGATTCGCAACTCGCGCGCCGCCTTACTGGTTACTTCTCATGAGCGGCGGCACGGTCGCCTTCTTTGACCGCTTCCTCTTCACTGAGATACTTGCCCTTGCTTGGTCTTGCCGTAGTAACGCGAGCCTTTCCGGTGAAAGACGTCGGAATCGGTGTTCACCCACACCATGCCATGTCCGCCTCCCGGCATCGGCGTCGCTCTGGCGAGTTCTTCTTTCGCATTTTTCGCCGGCGGCGAGCTGCTCGCGGCTGCTGGCGCGGGAGTAGCCGCAGGCCGGTTGAAGATGCTGCCCAGAATGTTGGCTTGCGCGTCGCATTAGCCGCAGGGGCCGGCGCGACGGTAGCCGCAGGCTGCCAGCTTTCCGCCTCGCTCTTGATTCTATCGCATCGGGTAAGAGCTAGCCCTTAAAGTCGAGTCAGGCTGCGGCTTTCTTTGTCTGGCGTACGATCCTCTTGCCGGGCGCGCCGGATTCTGGTAAGCCCCGCTCATGCCACACACGCCGCTTGCCCATGGCCTGCGTCAGATTGCTTCTACCGTCGCGGAATCCTCTTGTCGCGGAGTGGAAATCGAGCGGGTGCTCGACGAACGCGCCGCGCGGGATGTCTCGCGCCGGCAATTCGTCCGCCGCGCGGGCCTCGCTGCCGCAGCGATGGCTTTCGGTCCCTCGACTTATGCGACTGCCCGCAGTTCATCTTCTTCGCGGATAGTTATTATCGGCGCGGGTCTCGCCGGGTTGACCTGCGCCTACCGAATGAAGCAGTCAGGGATCGATGCTACTCTTTATGAAGCGAGTTCGAGGCTGGGTGGCCGTTGTTGGACGCGCCGCGGTGATTTTGCCGATGGTCAGATCGCGGAGCACGGCGGAGAGTTAATCGACTCCGGGCATGTGCGGCTGCGTCAGCTCGCGCAAGAGTTAGGACTGACTCTCGATGATCTCTTTGCGGGTCAGGGTCCAGGCACCGAGGATTTCTATCACTTTCACGGCGAGCCTTACACGGTCGCGGAGGCCACTAATGACTTTGCGCAGGTCTATCCCAAGCTCGCCGATGCTGTCGCCCGTGCTCCTTTTCCTACACTATACGATCGTTACACACCGCATGGCGCACACCTGGATCAAATGTCGGTGGCGGCATGGATCGAAGAGAGTGTGCCCGGCGGATTACAATCGCGTTTTGGTCAGCTTCTCAAGGTCGCTTATAACATTGAGTACGGTGCGGAAACCGGCCGGCAAAGTGCGCTGAATCTTGTCTATCTCATTGGTTATAGTCCGCTCAACCCACTGAGTCTCTTCGGTGAGTCAGATGAGAGATATCATATCCATGGCGGTAACGACCAAGTCGTCTCGCGGCTGGTCGCGCAGGTTAGTTCGCAGATCGTAACAGGTAGCGCGCTCGTGGCGGTGCGGTTAAAAGCTAATGGCACTTACACTCTTACTTTCCAAAACGACTCCAGGATGTTCGAAGTGATGGCGGACAAAGTCGTCTTCGCGTTACCCTTCTCGATTCTCAATGCGTCGGTCGATCTTACGAGAGCGGGATTCAGCGAGCTAAAACTAACGGCAATTCGCAGTCTCGCGATCAGCTCGAATACCAAGCTTCATCTTCAATTCACCGACCGGCCTTGGACACAGTTAGGCAACAACGGGAACACTTATGCCGATCTGGGCTACCAGGACACTTGGGATGTTACTCGCGCGCAGGCCGGCAAGTCGGGCATCCTGGTTAATTATACGGGCGGTAATATTTCCGACACTTTCCGCTACGGCACGCCCGCGACGCACGCGCGGCAGTTTCTCGGGCAAATCGAGCCGGTGCTACCCGGCCTGAGCGCAACTTGGAACGGCCGCGCCACGATCGATTACTGGCCGGCTAATCCCTACAGCCATGGCGCCTATTCCTACTGGCAGGTCGGCCAATATACCGGCTTCTCCGGGATCGAGCGCGCGCCGGAAGGCAACGCTCATTTTTGCGGCGAGCATACGTCTATTGTCGCGCAGGGTTATCTTGAAGGTGCGGTGGAATCAGGCGAACGCGCCGCGAACGAGATTGCTTCCAACTGACGGAGAGGTGAGTAGGAAGTTAGACGAGAGAGAGTAACTCTCGCTCCTCCTTTCGAGTCGGACCTTCTACTTAGAGATAAGATCACGCGCAGTCCGATGCTATGACTCTAGCTGCGGACGGTACGGCGCCGCCTGGGACGTTTAGTTCTTCGCCTACTGCGCTGCCGGCGTCACTACCCGACGGACGAGATAGCTGTAGTCTATCTTGGCAACCTCGTCGAAACCGTAGCCACAGATCACTCCGCGCTGGTTGATGCCGGTGAAGGAGTTAAAGCTCAGGTGAGGGAAGGTGTAGGTCACGTAGGTATTACCGCCGCCGTAATAGAAAGCGAAGTTCCCATTTTCCTGGCCGACGCTCGCCGTGGTCTCGTTAGTGCCGAAAAGGATGGCAGAGGTGTTACCGGAAGGCTTGATGGGATAGCGAAGGGTCCCATCGCTCTCCAGACGGAAACCGGAACTAGTCTGAGTGGTGTTATACCAACCGACAATGTCGCCCTTGTTATTAATGTCATCCGCTTCCACATAGGTCGCGCCGGGAATAGTGATTTCGCTGAGCTGCCCGCCGATGCTGGCGAAGGCGTGATAGATACCCTGGTCCGCGGCATAGACGCCGACAAAGTCACCGGCGTCGTTTAAGCCGAGGATGTGGGTAATACTACCGGAAGCGGCGGGATGGTCGAAGGTCGTGTAAACGCCACCGCTGAGGAAGAAGCCATGCGCTCCAAAGGGAGTATCAGCCTCATACCATCCGGCGACGGTTCCCTGGTTATTGATCGCGGTGGGGTAGGTGAGGTAAACACCACTGCCCGGGACGATGATCGAAGCGAAGCTACCGTCGGCGAGGCGCTCAAAGCCGCTGGCATAGTCCTGATTAGGGAGCACGTAGCCACCGACCACATTGCCGGAGTCGTTAATGCCATTGGCCAAAGTGCTGACGGCGCCAGGGTAGGTAAACCTGGCCACCGGTTTGAATGAGATCGTCTGGGCTTGGAGAAGGCTCGGGCCAAGAAGCGGGAGCGAGAGAATTAGGAGCGCGGGCAGGAGTCGTATTTTCATGGGTGTAAGGGTAAAGATTGGTGCGATCAGGGGAGCGGTTTTTGGATGGTTCGTCAAGATTTATCGGTGCTGCGAGCTTGACTGGCTGCTCATGTCGCATCGCTCTTCTCATCGCGCCTAACGAGGAAAGGATCATGAATAGCGGCAGCGTCCATAAACTTGTGTCAGCTTTAATCCTTCGTCGCTCGCGGCGCGGCTCGGAGGGCGAGGAGTTTCCCAGGCCGTCAGCGTAATCCGCCTCCACGACGCGCGGCGTGGCTAACCCGCGTGCAACGCCCTGCGACTTTTCGGCGCCTCAGCTCAGCCTTGGTAGAAGCGTCCCATGAGAAAGAGGACGATCAACGCTCCCACTACGGACATGAGGAGCCCGGCCGGATGGAAGGGCGTTCCCGGCTGAGGCTTGGAGAACATCCGCGCGATCAATCCTCCGGCGAGAGAGCCCACAACGCCGACCACAGTCGTCATGATAAGGCCGAGATGTTGCGCACCCGGCATGATGGCACGGGCGAGAAGGCCGATGACGAACCCAATAATTATAGACCAAATAATGTGTAGCATAGTTTAAATGGGGATTCTTTATTCCCAGTGAAGTTCCGAGGATAATTTTCGTTGTTTCATCATTAGTCGAGCCTTTTTTTGCGCAATGAGCTCAGCAGTCGCGGCAGTGACACTGGGAAACGGCACGCGACACAGCGGTATAGCCGGGAGCGGAGGTCTATAACCAGCGATTCGGATTTCAGCTTTTCAGAGTCTCAGCTTTTCAGCTTTTGAGCGAAGCTTCTTGAGCCCAACCGCCAACCCGCTATCCTCGCCAGATATGCATCGTGACTATCAGCGTTGGTACTCTCACCGTCTCAACCGCGACATGGGCGTCGCTGTTTACGGCCACTACGGTCTTCCTCTTCTCGCCTTCCCGACCAGCGGCGGCGACGAATGGGAGCAGGAAGGCCAGGGCATGATCCGCACGCTCGGCCCTTACCTCGAAGAAGGCCGCCTCCGTATGTTCTGCATCAACGGCGTGCAAAACGATTCGTTCCAAAACAAGAGCGCGCATCCTTTCCATCGCAGTTGGCTGCAGTCGCAATACGACGACTACGTCGCGAGCGAAGTCTTCCCCTTCATCGACTCCCAATGCCAGACCGGATACATTCCCATCACTACCTACGGCGCCTCGCTCGGCGCCTTCCACGCGGCTAACACCCTCTTCAAACATCCCGATCGCGTGAAGCGCTGCTACGCGCTCTCCGGCGTCTACGACATGCGCGATTCCATGGATGGGATGTATGACGACAACTTCTACTTTAACAATCCGGTCGACTATATGGCCAACCAGAATGATCCCTGGTTTCTTCATCAGTACGCCAGTTGCGATATCCACTTGGCGACCGGCTGTGGCCCGTGGGAAGTCCCGGGCCCGACCTATCGCTTCTCCGAAGTTCTCCGAAGCCGCGGCATAGCTCATCACCTCGACGATTGGGGCCCGAAAGGCGGCCACGAATGGCCCTACTGGCATAACCAGATGTGGGAGTATGTCGGCGCGGGCTTTTAGGAACCGTTCGGATCGGCTGCAAATTTTGACGTGACAACTACATCGCGGAGCGCGTGTAATTTGCCTGAAGTGCCACGCAACTAAACTCAGCCGAAAGGAAATCCATGCCCTACGTCAAAGCCGGAGAAGAAAACGGAGCGGACATCAACATCTACTACAAAGACTGGGGCACCGGGCAGCCGATCGTTTTCAGTCATGGCTGGCCGCTCTCCGCCGATGACTGGGATGCGCAGATGTTGTTCTTCCTTAGCAAAGGCTTCCGCGTCATCGCGCATGATCGACGCGGCCATGGCCGTTCGACCCAGACCGCTGGCGGCCACGACATGGATCATTACGCCGATGATCTCGCGGCCTTAACCGAGCATCTCGATTTGAAGGATGCGGTGCATGTCGGTCATTCCACTGGGGGCGGCGAAGTCGTACATTATCTCGCGCGTCACGGTGAAAGCCGAGTAGCAAAGGCGGCCATACTCTCCGCCATACCACCTTTGATGTTAAAGACGGAGGCGAATCCTGGCGGACTGCCGAAAGATGTTTTCGACGGATTCCAAGCCCAACTCGCTGCCAGCCGTTCGCAGTTCTATTACGATGTGCCCGCTGGACCGTTCTATGGTTACAATCGGCCCGGCGCGAAGAAGTCGGAAGCTGTAATCTGGAATTGGTGGCGCCAAAGCATGATGGGCGGCGCCAAGGCCCACTACGATGGCATCGTCGCCTTTTCGCAGACTGACTTCACCGAAGACCTTAAGAAAATTAACGTCCCGGTCCTTGTCATGCACGGCGACGACGACCAGATCGTGCCGTATGCCGATTCCGCGCCGCTCTCGGCTAAGTTACTCAGGAACGGCACGCTCAAGACCTATAAAGGTTTTCCGCACGGCATGCCGACGACCGAAGCCGAAACAATCAATCGGGATTTGCTTGCGTTTATTCAAGCCTAACGAGTAAAGGACTCGTCGTGATCCTGCGCGCCTACACGATCTTCCATACCGCCCTCAGTCTCATTGCGGTCTTCATCGGTTTGTTCGCGGTCTTCAGCCTCATCGCGCGTAAGCTCCTTCCCGGTTGAACGAAATGGTTCCTTCTCACCACGGTAGCTACGACGGTTACGGGCTTCTTCTTTCCATTCCACGAAGTGACGCCGGCATTTATTCTCGGGATTGTTTCCTGTGTGGTGCTGGTGACGACTCACTACGCCTACTATTCCGCGCCCCGCCTGGTCTGAGTCGCGAGTGATAGCGCGCATTTGAAAACCCTCGGCTTGATCGGCGGCACGACCTGGGTTTCGACGGTTGATTATTACGCCTACATCAACCAGCTCACGAACGAAAAGCTAGGTGCTAACAGCTCGGCCAGGCTTCTTCTTTACTCGGTTAACTTCCAGGAATACCTGCCGCGGGCCGAAGCCGGCGCATGGTCGAGCATCGGAGAAAGTCTTTCCACACTCGCGCGACAACTGGAAGCCAACGGCGCGGAAGCCGTGGTGCTGTGCGTGAATACAATGCACATCGTGCCCGAGCAGGTGCAGGCATCGATCGGCATTCCTTTGCTTCACATCGTCAAGGCCGTTGCGCGGGAAATTCGCCAGTCACATCTGCAAAAGGTGGCGTTGCTCGGAACCCGCTTCACCATGCAACATCATTTCTACCCAGACATACTCCGTAGGTCCGGCATCGAAACGATCAGGCCGACACCCGCCGAACAGGAGTTCATTCATCAAGCCATCTTCGCTGAGTTACAAAAGCAAATCCTTCGTGACGAAACACGGCGAGGCTATCTCGAAATTATCGACGCGCTCGCGCACCGCGGCGCACAAGGGGTCATGCTCGCGTGCACCGAGATTCCATTGCTGGTGAAACAGGAACATTGCCGGCTGCCAATCTTCGATTCCACTTGAGCGCACGCGAGATACGCGGTCGATTTCTCGTTAGAAAAGCTAAATGAGACCGGCGCGGAGAGTCATTAGGTTGATGGCATAGTCATTTATATGAGGAGGAGCCTTCTTGTCGGGTTCCTTGTCATTCTGACTTCGACCACACTGCTTCCGTTTGGCGGCGGGCTTGAACGAAATCGTTGTTTTTGCCACGACCGGGACTGCCGCCTAGCTGATAGCAAAGGATATTGTCGCGCAGCTTTATCACACCGTAGAACGGGAATCACGGGGCGGCCTGAGTTAGAGATAAAGATCGCGGTGCTCAATATTGAAAAACCGCGCTAGGGTAGGTTTGCGGCCACTTTCCGTTTGTGCTCCAGACTACCGCGAGATCATCCCGATAACGCCGTCTGCAGTACGGCAAAATTCTAAAGCCGACTTCCCAACTTAAATCGCCAGCGCCAAAATTTGCACCCGACGGCTGCTGATGAAATAGCCGTCGCGCCCCTCGCTAGGGTCATCGGGGCGATAACGATATTCCGCGACGGCAACTTGGCCAAGCCTGGCATTGGTCACCATCATGACTGCGGAAAGAATGCCCTAGGCGATCAGATATTTTCGGCCTTGCTCGGAATGAAAGCGCTGCGGGTCGATCTCGCCTCTTGAAGGGACGCAGGCGAGACGAGAAATGCATTCAGATAAATGTCCGCGGCGATCGAGAAGTAGAACGCGATCGACCAATTGTCCCAAGATCTTACCGCGTGCAAATCCTACTGACCGATCCGCCACGCGCAGGTGAACAGGAGTGAAATTAACATCCAGCGCCGCATTGAACCTGGATAGCCGGATGCGCTTCGAGGCGATAATGATCTCGCCCGCCGTAGAGAGCAAGTGCGTCACCGCCGCCACGAAGACGAATGAGAAAAGCACCAGAATGAAATCGGACGCGCGTGCATCGTCAGCGCACAATTCTGCTGAGACAGTAACGATAAAACAAGCCCGTCCAGCAGATGGGGCAGGGCTCACTATCACGCAGGACTCCTTTCCAACAATGACACCGGAAAATCAGCCACAGAGACACGGAAATGAACTAAAGTATTTTGGAAGCTATACGTGACTCACGTATAGCCAAATAACAGGAAATCTAAGCGGTTTCGCGTCTGCCAGTCGGGAAAAACTACTGGCTATATTTTCCGCCCAATCGCAGAGGTGATAGCGGCCATTGCCAAATGCCTCGGCTGGGAGCGACCCTGTTCCCACTCTTGCAGAGTGCGTTTGGAGACCTTCAGCTTTAGAGCTGCCTCACTTTGCGAAAGATCATTCTTCTTGCGCCAGTCGTAGAGGCGCACGCTCAAATTCTTCACCGCCGCCGCTGCTCCTCGCCGAGCACGCCGAACGATTTTGCGCCTGGTTTGAAAGCTCATCGCCGTGCAAATGAAGAAAACAACTATACGTGTTTCACGTATAGCACAAAGGCTTTTCCACAAGACCAGATAACTCGGCCGTTGCAAACTCCGCGGGCCTGCTTGCTTTAGCGTCATACGGGACAAGCGAGGTGGTTTGATCACGGTCGAATCCGAACTGCAACGCGGCTCTACGAATCGACGCCGGGAGACGCTGGCGGGCGCTAAACTGTCGATTAACTATTCACAACAACGCTTCGGGCCGCTCCAAAATTGACTGTTCCACGTTCAGAGCATGACGCCTCCGAGGCGCGCATTTCCGCCCTTTTTTCTGCCAGCCGCCCTCGTTGCTCTCTTGCTATACGTGACTCACGTATAGTACTACGCTGCTAGGCGGCATTGTTGAAATCGGTCGCGGCGCCGTATTCTGAGTTCAACCCGACACGCGTTGTCGGGGGAGGGTTGCGAAGCTTAAGCTGCGTGGTGCCAAAACTGTCGATTAACTATTCACAACAACGCTTCGAAGCACTTTCAGCCTCGCGGTCGTATTCATCGTGACGATGCCACCAGACGCTCGTGGCGTTTCGGCCTTGCGACGCGCGGTCGAGCCACTGATACATACCCAGAGACCATCGACCCCGCGCGAAAGGCGGAGGAGATGTGGTAAACGTTGCCGTTCTCGAGGACGAAGGCGCTCATGCCGGGCCGCTCGCGGGTGTAGGGCGAAGAGTCGGTTTTGCGGCCTACCCACGCGAGCGAACAGGCACGCTCTTTGCCCATCAACTTCACGACGCAAGTTGAAAGCTCGCGCGCCTTACTTGGGACTTGTCTTGTCGGCTCAGCACACGACAGAACAAAGCTCACCCGTCACAGCCCTCCCGAGATGAAACACTTTGGTGAGCTGTCACCCGGGAAAGTCGGCAACTAAGATTGCTTCTCCGATTCGAGTCATCGCCCCATTCATCATGAAAAGGGTAAGCCCTGTCAGAAGACTTATTCTTCAAGCACGGAACCTCGCTTCCCAAGTGCGAAAACTTTCTTTCAAAGTGTGAGAACTCGCTTTCCAAATGTGAGAAGCGCGATACCAAATGTGGAAAGCGCGATATCAAACCTGCAAAGACGCGTTCCCAAAGCTCGCGCTCCCGCTCGTCGAGCTGAAAAGGAGACCAGACTATCTCAGCTTTTGAAAGCCGGGCCGTTGCTGCGCATCCGTTACGGCACCGTTTCAGAATCTCAGCTTTTGAAAAGTCCATCCCTCATCCTTTCGCTTACATCCTTCTCTTCTCCCGTCAGCGCGAAGATTCGGAAGGCCATCGGGAAAGAGGTCGGCCAGCGCATCACGGCCGAGCGGCCGAGCCTATCGTAAACGGCAATACACCGGTGAATCCGTAGGGAAACCGGAGCGCATAGACCCAAGCGTACCGCGAACAGTGTCGTTTGCTACCCGCCGTCAGCATCGTAGGGTGCCGCTTCGGCGGAGCGTTGTAGTCGTTTCCTCGACTCACAGAAACATGCTCTACCTGCGCATTGCCCTCCAACTCTTCGTCGCCCTCGGAGTGCTCAACGTCTGGCTGCTGCGCGCGGATAAGCCCAGCGCTTACCGGGGAGGCAACGCCCGCAATCTGCGCGAAGAATTTCCGGCCTACGGACTGCCCGCGTGGTCGATGTATCTGGTCGGCGCGATTAAGATTCTGCTCGCCGTCGCCCTCATCGCCGGCATTTGGTTTCCCCTGCTCGTTCGTCCCGCCGCCATCGGCATGGGCTTGATGATGCTCGGCGCCGTCGCCATGCACGTGAAGATCAAGGACCCGCTGCAGAAGTCGCTCCCGGCCGCTGGCGTCGCCCTGCTCTGCGCGCTGATCGTGCTCCTCGGGCGCGTCTAAAACGCCGCCCAGCACAGCCAGCCGTTCAAGACCAGGTAGAGCAAAGCCTGCGAAGTCTGCAACAGACTATCTCTGATCCGAATCCGGACGCCGACTGCGAGCAGCATCATAAGAGTGAGACCGGCCGCGGCGGCTCGGCCGATCCACGGCACCTCCAGCCCGAAGAGCAGACCGAGCGCCGCGCAGATTTGCAGCACTCCCACCAGCACCCGCTCCCGCCCGAGATGGTAACGCACAAACTCGCGCCGCAGATAATCGGAGCAGAAACAAGCCGCGCCGTAAACGAAGAAGGAACCAGCGGAGAACAGAATAAGAGCGACGCGCAGGAAGCATCATAGCACGCCAGCTGGCCGACACCCGCGGACGAAGGCCAGCCGAGGTCGGGCTTTCCCGTCACTCACCCAAAAGCGAGGCCGGGCTTTCCCACCAGGGAGGCGGAACGGAATAATGGGAACCTAGAGGTGGAAATGATATCTCCCTTTTTCATCCCTCTCTTCCCCCGTCAGCGCGAAGATTCGGGAGGCGATCGGGAAAGAAGCTGGCCAGCGTATCAAGAGTCATACGTCATTCTGATCAGTGTCGATAGTAAGCTCTCTGACCCCTTCAGGCCTCGCCCGTAGCCGGTCAGCACCGGCCGCTCGTATTTAGCCTCGGAGACGCGGCCCCCTTGAGCAGTTCGCGCGCTGGCTTTATCGCCTGCCATCCCCCTGCAGTGAGGAGGGGCTTCTCCGTAATCGGGATAACGCTCACGGGCGAGCAACGTCGCCCATTGGGTGCGTTTTGCGAAAATGCGCGCGGGTGTCACGCGAGGGACCGGTTGTTCGGCGCCCTTGATCCACGCGTTTATCCCGCGCTCTGAGCGTTTCAGTTTTCCGCTTCTCAGCATTTCGCAGAGTATGGACGGCGTAGCGTTTCAATCTGCGTTCATGGCGCTCGGTAATGGGAAACACAAGTTACCCGCCAACGCGAAGTTTCGGAAGGCCATCCGGAAGGAGTTGGCCAGCGCATTGCAGTCGAGCTGCGCGAGCGGCTTTCGTAAGACCTGTTAGCCCATGGGCTGGCCAGTAAAGTCGAGACGATTAGTCCCACGCTTCACCCGCAGAGTGTTGATAGTAAGCTCTGCCCCCCTTTTCTCTCCCCTCACCTTTTCGCTGGTTCGTCCTCGGGGGCATGCCGCCGTCTTAGCCTAACGAGACAAACTCGCGCAAGCATTTCCGGCGTCTCGCTGCGCAGCATTTCGCGTTTGGAAGCGGCCTATTCTTTGCCTTTACCGAAGTGGTGACCTACAGGAGCGTCCGCTATGCATTTGCTCGCCGCCGGTTTCGGAAATGACATTACGATCAACGTCTTTGCTTCCATCATCGCGTCCGGGATTTTGCTCGGGGCCGGTTTTCTGTTCGGGAAGTATAAGGAGCGCCGCCAATTCGGGAAGCGCCTCGAGGAATACGACTTTTATCCTTACGCGATCAATCGCGATAATTTCCCTGAGTTCAGCCTGAAGGATTTCCGGCTCGGCATCCATTATTTCCTGCGCAACTTCGATGCGCGCGCCGCGCGCCATCTCATCTTTATCGGCGAACAAAACAACGTGCGCGCTCAGCTCGAGCCGCCCGAGCAGAAAGCCTACTCCCGTCTCTTCGCCAAATATGAAGGAAAGAAAGTCGCCGACGACACGCTCGAATACCTCGAGAATTTCCAGCGCATTGTGCGGCTCGTCGGCAAATCTTTCCCCGATCTCGGGATCGAGATCCTGTTGCATGATCTCTCGAATCCTTCGCGCTCGCTCACCGCGCTGGAGAACAATGTCACCGGCCGGCGTTTGCACGACGGCACCACCAATCTTGTCATCGACCTGAAGAAGCGCGTGGCCGCGAACGAAGATAAGTTGAACTACGAACTGAACCTCGGGGCGCGTAAGTTCAAATGCACGACCATCCCCATCATGCGGCCGGAATACGGAGTCGTCGGCGCGATCTGCATCAACGTCGATGCCAACTACCTGACCGAAGAAGTGCTCAGCGACGCCGCCAAGATGACCAGCTTCATCCAGACCTTTTGCCGAACGGACATGAAGCTGGAGGAAAACATCCTCAGCCGCGACGAATACGCCTTAGCGCAGCAAGGCAAACGCCACTTTCGTGACACCCAAGCTAGGTAATATGACAGCTTCCACCGTGGCCCAATACCTCGCCGCGCTCCCCGCGGATCGCCGCGCCGCGCTCAGCGCCGTGCGCAAGGCGATCAATGAGAACCTGCCGGGCGGATATGAGGAGGGCATGCAGTTCGGGATGATCGGCTGGTATATCCCGCTGTCCCTGTATCCGGCGGGCTATGGCGAGAATCCCAAAGTGCCGCTGCCCTTGGTTGCGCTCGCCTCGCAGAAGTCGGGCATGGTGCTGCATTTCCTTTCCTTCTACGGTCATCCCACTCTCTCCACCTGGTTCACCAGCGAATACCAGAAGAGCGGCAAGAAGCTCTACATGGGGAAAGGTTGCGTCCGCTTCAAATCGTTGGAGGACCTGGCTCTCGACGTGGTCGGCCGCACCGTTGCGCGCGTCTCCGTGGAGGAGCACATGGTCAATTACCAAGCGGCGAGGGCGCTCATAAGCAAGGGAAAGAGCAGCGCAACGAAGGGCGCCAAGAAGTCCGCAGTGAAGAAGGCAAAACCAAACGGGCTGTTGCCCAAATCCTGGCAGTAAAAAATAGGAGTACCCAAGGATGATGGGATTTGGTAGACACATGTTCCCATGATGGGACGCCATGCGAAGCAGAACGAGTTGTGGAGTGAGCCAGTGAA
>JACDGS010000105.1 GCA_013821455.1 Chthoniobacterales bacterium | reverse complement strand
AGCGAAATGAGAGTGAAGACGCGTTTCATAAGCGAAGGAGATTTGCCCGGAGTGGGGCCGGAAGCGAGTGCGAACTATGGGAGAAGGGAGACGACATTTGTCATCCCGAGCGAAGCGCAGCGGAGTCGAGGGATCCCGCCGGGCTTCCGTGCAGCGTGGAACCGTGGAAGGCGCTATCGGAGCTTCCGGGAAGCACGACGGGATCCTTCGACTTCGCTGCGCTCCGCTCAGGATGACAACTATTGCGGACTCGATCCTTCGTTAGGCAACAAGCCGCGCGCGGCCTAACGACTTTGTTTGTGCCAGGCGGCGAGCACTTCCTTTTCGCGCTCACTCGTTAGGCCAGCTTTCAATTTTTCCTGACGCTCCTTTGGTTGTGCCTTGAACCACGCCAGCGTGTCGCGCGCGGTTTCGGCCAAGGGCCGGAAGTTTAGGCCGTGATCGAGGGCGCGCTGGATATTGATGCAGCCCATGCCCGCATCCTCGCCCGTGGGCGGGACCCAGACCGGCATGTCCGACCAAGGCGCGACTTTTTGTTCCTCGAGGAATTTCGTCGGCGCCCAGGCAAAAGTGGCTTTGGAGTCGAGCGCGCTTTTAATTCCTTCGAGCATCCCGCTTATCGTTAGGCGCGTGGCCGGTCCGGTGGCGTTGTAAACGCCGGTCGCGCCTTGTTCGGCCATGCGGATGGTCCACTCCGCGAGATCGCGCGCATCGATAAATTGCACCGGGTCGCCCGGGTCGCCCGGCGCGAGGACTTCGCCGCCGCGATCGATGCGCACCGGCCAGTAACTGAAGCGATCGGTCTCATCGCCGGGCCCAACGATCAGGCCGGGACGGATGATTAGGAATTTTCCGGGGAACCATTTTTCCACTTCTTTTTCCGAGAGCGCTTTGAGCGGTCCGTAGAGGGCGAACTTCGAGGCGATGACGCTGTCGCGCGTTTCTTTCATCGGATCCGAGCCAGAATATTTTTCGACAGGGGCAGTTTCGTTTGTGCCGGGTTTTTCGACGTTCCCGTAAACGGAAATGGTCGAGATGAAGATGTAGCGGTCCACGTTCCCCTGCAGAATTTGCGCGGCGTCATGCACCCATTTTGGAAGCATCGTCGGGTTATCAATGACGACGTCCCACTTGCGGCCTTTGAGCGCATCGAGCTGGCCGTTGCGATCGCCGATGAGTTGCTCGACGCCTTCGGGCAATTCGCCGGGATGAGTTTTGCCGCGATTGAAGACGGTGACTTTGTGTCCGCGCGCGAGAGCATATTTCACTTGGAAAGGCCCGGTGAAACCGGTGCCGCCGAGGATCAAAATTTTCAGCGGCCGATGGGCTTCAGGTGGGACGGATTCGGCAACGGCGGCGGTGGAGGCGAAAAGCGGAAGAGCCAGCGCAAAACTAACGAGAAATGGATCGGCGAGAGAGTTGAGAAAGAAAAGCGGCATAGGTTTGACGAAGTCGTGGGAAAGTTAACTACCAGCAAGAGAGAATTGCATTCTGCTCGGTTGAAACATGACGCAACCGCGTTACGAGCAATTCGAAACCCGCCCTTCCACGAGGCACGTTTCTAGCTTTTACCCCTCGTGTGCTGGAACACGTCCTATCTGAGGAGGAGCGCAGTCAGATTCTGCAAACGATCGAGATGTTTGAGGTCATCACTCAAACACAGCCCGACGATTATCAGTCGCTCCTCATCCTGAAAGAGGCACATCAAAAACTCGGCAACACCGAGGAGGCACTGCGCGCTTCAAAAAAATTGGCCGAAGCATATTTCAACGGCGGCTCTTATTCGCTCGCGATGCAGGAATGTGAAGCGGTTCTCGCCCAGGATCCGAACGCGCCGGAAGTCCTCGCTATGCTGGGCGAAATCGAGAGTCGCTTGCAGCCCGGGGACAAGAAACCTTCCGCGGCGGGGAATGGCCTTGTTCTTACTGCGGGTACTTCGAGCGGCGCGAATGGTTCCGGCGATGGCGGCGGTCTGGCCGAGATTGGCGGCCGCAACGCGGGGCAGGTCCGCAAGCGCGTCGCGGCTGAAGATGCCGACCTCGGCGAAGATCAGCTCGCAAAATTCTTGATCGTCCAACAGATGTTCCCCGAGGAGGAAGTGAACGCTGCGCTCGCTTCGGTGAAGACTTCGAATCGCGCGCTCACCGGGCAATCGCTGCCGACTTCTCTCATCACGCATCTTTGCGATGGGAACGACATCAAATGCGAGAAGGTCCTCTCGGCGCTGATCGATCGGACGAAGTTCGCCTATGTGCCCTTGGAATATTACGACATCGATCGCCAGGTCGTGCGCATGTTGCCGGACGATCTCACAATTGGGCGGCTCTTCGTGCCGTTCGATTTGGTTAGCCGCACGATCATGGTCGCGGTGGCGAATCCTTTTGATGCGGCGGGGCGCGAGGCCGTCCAGCAGTCGCTCGACTACACCGTGACCTGGTATATGGCAAAGCCGTCGGTCATCGCGAAAACCCTGCAGGATATCTACAGATTGGAGGGACGCGCCTGAGCGCAATCGCCAACATGTCGCGCAGTAAGTCTTTCGGAGAACGCATTGCCGACGTTCTGATCGAAGACGGCCTCCTTTTGCCTAACCAACTCGAAGAGGCAACGCAGATTCAAAAAACGCAGGGCGGACGGCTGCTGAAAATTTTAACCGACAAGCAATTCGTCAGCGATCAGGACATGGCCTTCAGCATGGGCCGCTGCCTGAATACGCCGCCGATTAATTTGTCGAAAGTGCGCGTGCCCGAGGAAATCCTCAACCTCGTTCCGCGCGACATGGCGAAGGCGCACAAGCTCGTCCCGGTGGCGCGCTTGCAGGGCAAACTTTTTGTGGCCATGGCCGACCCGACGAATGTGCTCGCGGTCGATGACCTGAAACGGCGCGTGCAGCTCGAGATCGTGCCCATGATCGCGACCGAGCGCGCGGTCAACGAAGCGCTCAGCGGCGTGCACAGCACCGGCGCGCAGATGAGCGAAGTGCTCAAGCAAGTTTCCGAAGACGTTGCCAACGACGTCGAGGTGCAACAGCAGAAGCGCGAAGACATCGATCTCGATCGTCTCGCGACCGACAGCGAAGACGCGCCGGTGATCAAGATCGTCAACCTGATCCTCGCGCAGGCGATTAAGGAAAAAGCTTCCGACATTCACATCGAGCCGTTCCAGCGCACGCTGAAGTTGCGTTACCGCATCGACGGCGAATTGATCGCGGCCGAATCGCCGCCCAAAGGCCTGCAGCTCGCGATCACTTCGCGTATCAAAATTCTCGCTGGCCTCAACATCGCCGAGCGCCGCTTGCCACAGGACGGACGCTTTCGCATTCGCGTCATGGGCAAGGATGTCGATTTGCGTATCTCCATTT
>JACDGS010000075.1 GCA_013821455.1 Chthoniobacterales bacterium | reverse complement strand
AAACGCTGCGCCGGCTTGGGATTAGTCCCGCCCTCCTGCAGGACCACGACGTAAAACTCCTGGTGCACATCGATTCCAAGCTTGATCGCCGCGCGGCGGCCATTAAACTGGCCGCGGGTTTCCTCGCGTGAGGACAACTCTGACTTAGTGTCATTATTATGCATACTTGTCGGGTGTAGGTCCCAGACCCGCACCCGGCAACCCCATACATGTCATCTAGGCGATGCAGCCAACCACGCCGGCGTATGCCCAACTTTCCCATGACTCCAACCTCTTCTCCCGCCGCCACGCGCGCTCTCGCTAGGGGTGGCTGATCTTGTTCTCGTTAGATGTCATGATTCACGCTCGGTCAGTTGCCACGCGAGAGCGTTTCCGTAGAGTGTCGGGTCATGCCAGCGATTCTGCGCATCCACGGGTTCCGCGGTTCGCAGTTGCGGGAGCTTCATTCTCTCATTGCAGAGCAGCGGCGGGAGTTTATCGTTGCGTGGGATGAGCACTTTAGCCAGTAAGCCACTTGCGGACGCGGTGGATGTCTCGTGCGCAGAGGACGAGCTTGTGGTCACGCTCGCCGATGGTCGCCGGGTGTCGGCTCCCTTGGAGTGGTTTCCGCGTCTTCTTCGCGCTACGACCGCACAGCGGGCGAAATGGCGCTTGATTGGCCGCGGGGTTGGGATTCACTGGGAGGAGATCGACGAAGATATTTCCGTTCGCAGCCTTCTTGCTTCGTAGCACGCTCACCTCTAACCAGGCGATGCAGCCAACCGCTGGCCGGCGTTCGCTCAAGTTTTCCGTGATTCAAACCTCTCATCCCGCCGCCACCCGCGCTCTCGCCAGCAGTGGCTGATCTTGTTCTCGTTAGGCGTAAATGTATGTTGCGACGCTCATTCCTAGCCAAAATAGCCGCTGTGCCGTTTTTGCCAGCGGTCGCCAACGTTTCGGCGGCAATGAGCCCTGTGAGACCCACTAATTTGCCGGAGGGAAAGAGCAGGCCGAGGGCGAGCGTGAACGGCGTTAATCTTTGCTATGAGGAAACTGGCGAAGGCGTGCCGCTGGTGTGGGTGCACGAGTATGGCGGCGATCTGCGTTCCTGGGAGCCGCAAGTGCGATATTTTTCCCGGCGGTATCGCGTGCTGACTTACAACCATCGAGGATATGCTCCTTCAACGATCCCGACCGCCGCCAGCGACTATTCCCAGAATCTTCTCGTCGATGATCTTCATCAGCTGTTGAAGCATCTCGAGCTTGGGCCCGTCCACCTCGGCGGCTGCTCGATGGGCGCCAACGTTGCGCGCGACTTTGCCATCGCCCACTCGGAAATGACGAAGAGCCTTATTCTTCTCGGGGCAGGCGCTGGCTCGGTGAACCGGGAGCAGTTTGTGCAGGATGAGGAGGCGATTGCCGCTGGTCTCGAGCGTGACGGAATCGCGAGTCTGGTTCACCACTTCGAGATCGCCCCGAATCGAGCATCATTTAAGCAAAAAGACCCCCGCGGCTTCGCTGAGTTCTTGCGCCAATTAACCGAGCACGATGCGCAGGCTAGTGCCCATCTGGCGCGCGAGGTATTGGTGAAGCGCAAAACCGTCTTTGAATTGGAAACCGAGTTGAAGGCCCTTCGTGTCCCAACTCTGATCATGGCGGGCGACCGCGATACGCCGAGTATTGAGCCTTCAGTGGTGATGCGCGAATGGATCCCGCACGCTGGCTTGGCCGTATTCCCAGGATGCGGTCACGTCGCGAATCTGGAGGAGCCGGGTTTGTTCAACCTCCAAGTGACGGAGTTTCTCGCTGCGGTCGAGGCACGTCGATGGGCCGGTTGGTCAGGATGAGGTTAACCCCTCTCACTTGTATATCGTGTTTATCGCGACCGACTCGCTTAACCAAGGCGATGCAGCCAACCGCCGGCCAGCGTACGGTCTCGCTTTACCTTATGAAAACACCTCCATGGCAAGGCAGGCTCCCTCCCGCCAGTGGTGGCTGATCTTGTTCTCGTTAGGTCTTTACGCGCCACGCCATGCGAAAGCTGCTAGAAGCCCTCGACAAGATCCCGCCGTTGGTTTTGCCTGCCGCGAATTCTGCGGTCGCGCTCTTGATAGTCGTGGCTCACAGAGGCGCGCTTCTCATATCGCACTTCCAGTCCTCCCCGGACGCGGAATCTGTACGACGGCTCGCCACGATTTCTCTCCCTTCAGCCGCATTCGTATTGTTATCTGCCGCCGTTGTCCTCATTCACCGACTCTAAGTCCTGCTTGGAGCATTCCGTTCCACTCACAGACAAAACAAAACCCCGGTTGTGGTAGCGTGCGCTGTCCTCAGCGCATTCCGCTTTTCGCTTCACTCCGATCCGCTGAGGACAGCGGACGCTACAGCGATTGGTTGGTGGAAGGGGCGTATGTCCCCGTCCATTCTAGCTCGACGTCAGGCTAGAAATTACCCTGCAACATGATTGAGCCGTAGGGCGCGCCACTTACGTTGTGGTAGCGGATGTCGGCTCGGTCGTAATCCAGATCGTGATAAGGCACGTAACCGCCTTCGGCGCGGAAAGTGAGGGAGGAGTTTATTTTCCAATCCGCTCCGACGCTGACGCGCACTTCTTCGTAGTTGAGCCAGGCGTTATTCAGGCGCGTGTCGCCGTTGCGCGCGCCGAAGCGGTCGTCCACGCGGAAGGTATTCGTCTTAATATCGGCTCCGGCGAAAAGAGTGATCGCGTGGCCCAGCTCGTACTCGAGATGCGGGGTAGGGAGGATGGCGTTAAGGATCCAATGCGGCGCAAATTTCCAGCGCAGTCCGCCACCGGGGAGAACCGGATATTTTTGCTGGAAGTTCACCCCGACGCCGAGGACGAATTGCAGCTCCGGGCTATAGATGTAGGTGCCGCCGAGGATGAACGGGACGTTGAACTGGTCGCCGTCGAGTTGATCGAAGGTGGTGCCGTAAAAGCCGGGCTGCGCTTCCAGCCTAACGAGAATGGAATCGGAGAACTTAGTGTCGAAACCGACCACGGCGTTGAGCGCCTGAAGCGTATTTGGCACTTGCGCGCCACTCCCGGAAAAGCCGAGCGAGTAGCGCTCGAACTGCGCACCGGCGCGGATGATGCCGTATTCGATCCGCGGGGTGTAAACGAATTTCAGGTTCGAATAGAGTTCGTCGAAATTCACGTCACGACCTTCGCGCGCGACGTCCGATTCGCCGACGTAGGATTGTTCGATGGTGATTTCGCCGGAGAAACGGAAGCCCGGGTCCGTCACGGGCGCGGTTTCGGCGGCGACCTCCTTATCCGTTCCGGCGAGGAGGTGGAGTGAGAGCGCGGTGGACAGCAGGCTCGCAAGAATGCCGGGTCGCAAAGTCATCGCCCGCCCTCGTTCCTAAAGATGGTGGCGGCTTTGAGAATATCTTTTTTCATCGCCGACTCGGCGGCGAGGCGCTCGATTCCATGCAGGTCGCCTAACGATGCCGCGGAAATAAAGTCGCCGCGCCAGACGAGACTCGACGGCCGGCCGCCGACATCGACCGGCCATATCTGATAAAGAGTGAGAGCGACGTAATAGCCGCCGCTCGCGTAGTAGAGGCCGTCGGCCACCTGATAGCCGCCGCCAGCGCTCGCCCGGTTGTAGCTCGCGCCAAGAGTGAGCACGCCATCATCCTCGACTTGCAGCAGTTCCCAATACAGTTCCGGCTTGAGCGAGCCTCTGCCGCCCATCAAACCGGTCGTGCCGAGAAAACCACCGAATTGTTTCGCCACCTGCGGCTGTTGCCTAACGAGTCCGGAAATCTCCCGCCCCGGCTGGGCCGCCGCGCTGGTGTGATCGTAGGCGCGCTGCGCCGAGGCGCCGCCCGCGACAAAATCTTTCGCGCGCTGCAGGAGCAGGTCGGCCCAGAAGCTAAAGATCGGTTTGGCGGAGTCGAATTTCTGGGCCTCGGCGCGGCTGACTTGTAACTCGGGCGACATTTTCTCTGTCGCGGAACTCAGCGCGCGCGCGGCAGCGTTGCCGGGCGGATGGGCGAGTTTGGAAAAATTCGCTGCCGAAGGAGCACCAGAAATATCGGAGTGCAAAAAGACTTTCAACTCGCGATGCGCCGTAGGATCGAATTGCTTCAACGCCTCGATAACTTGTGCGGGAGTTTTCGGAAGGACGAAGCAGCTTTGCACGGAAAGATCGCGCGGTGTGCTCATCGGCACGCCGGCCGCGGTTTTGATCCCGCCTTTCGCCAGCTCATCGAGGCTGACTTTTCCAAAGACAGAAAAGCCGGCCATCTCGCTCAGGGCATCGGCCCGCGAGAGGGCAGGAACGGCAGCGACAAGGACGAGGCAAAAGAGCGCGGAAATTTTCATGGCAGGTTGCGGTAGTTTTCAGTGGATGACTTCAGTGTCAACGCGGGGGTTGATCTTCGCCCGGGCGGCGGGGAGCATTCACTTGCGCCGGGACGCTTTTCGGCGAAGCGAGAAGGTAGTGAAATGAAAGTGTCGGCGCCTAACCCAAGCCCTTTCTACCGTGCGAAGATCCGCTAGTCCGCCGCTCACTCCGAGCGAGGCGATCGTCTCGCTCCGCGGCCTAACGAAAAGCTTCGGGAAGGTGAAGGCCGTGGACAACCTGTCCTTGGAAATTCGACGCGGTGAGATTTTCGGGTTCCTCGGCGCGAACGGCGCAGGCAAGACGACGACAATGCGGATGCTTTGCGGTTTGCTTCGGCCGACGGCAGGCGAAGCGAAAATCGTGGGCGGCGATGTCTGGC
The DNA here is from genome assembly GCA_013821455.1 of Chthoniobacterales bacterium. Classification (GTDB taxonomy): domain Bacteria; phylum Verrucomicrobiota; class Verrucomicrobiia; order Chthoniobacterales; family UBA10450; genus Palsa-1392. Next base: position 11,499 of record JACDGS010000075.1, on the reverse strand, counting down.
GCGAGCGTTATGCGGTGCGCGCGCGCTTTGGTTACATGGCGCAGAAGTTCAGCCTCTATCCAGACCTTACGGTGCTAGAGAACATGCGCTTTTTCGCCGGCGCCTATGGAGTTCCGCGCCACCAAATGGAGGCGCGCATTCAGCAACTTCTTCGGCAGATGGACCTGGCAGAAAAGCCTGATACGCCCGCGGGCGCGCTTTCGGGCGGCATGCGTCAATTGCTCGCGCTCGGCTGCGCGCTCGTGCACAACCCGCCGCTTCTTTTTCTCGACGAACCGACGTCCGGTCTCGATCCCGTGCATCGGCAACAGATGTGGGACCTGCTCTACGATTTGAGTGACAGCGGCATCACGATCTTTGTCACGACGCATTACATGGATGAGGCGGAGCGTTGCACGGACGTCGGCTTCATTCATAAAGGACAGCTTCTCGCCAAAGCTTCGCCGCGGGCGTTGATGGAGACCTTCAAAGCCAAGTTGCTCGAGCTTGACGTAAAACCACTCATGCCTGCACTCGTTAGGTTAAGAGAGATACCGGGAGTGCTGGGTGTGTCTCTGCACAGTGGCCGGCTAAGAGTTTATGCTCCGGAGGCGGAGAAGTTGATTGCGCAATGGCAGGAGACCTGGCCTTTCCCAGACTTACAACTCAACGGCTCGCGTTGGGCCGAACCGGACATGGAAGATGTCTTTACGGCTTACTCTCAGGGTTATGACTCAATGTTAAATAAGGCCGCGATGTCATGAGAGGTCGCTATAGCCTGCAAGCGGTAGGAAGTGTCGCACGCAAGGAGTTTATCCATATCTATCGCGACTGGCGGATTCTGGTGCTGTTACTCATCCTACCGCCGGTTTTCACTCTTATTTTTGGTCATGCTTTCGAAAGCACTTCGTCGAGTGACGTGCCGGCTCTCTTAGTGGATCAGGATCATTCAGCCCTATCGGATATGTTCGTTAGGGAAGTGCTCAAGGCTACTACTTTTAAATGGAAGCAGACCGCTACGGTAAGTGGTCAGCCGGACTTACTAAAAGAAGGTGTGCGCGCGGCCCTCATCATTCCGCTCGGTTGGGGTGAGAGCCTGAAGAATGGCGACCCTGTTCCATTGCCACTCTATCTCGACGGCGCGGATACGAACACCGCGACTGAATTAAAGGGTCGGGTGCAGGAAAGCCTTGGAGATTTCCAAAAACAACAGCGCGATACGATGATTGAGTCCTTGCCGGAAGGTGTCATCGACTTGGCGAAGAAGCTGCCGATCGAAGTGAGGAAGGAATTCGTTTCCTCCATGACGCAGTGGGATGTGAAAGCCAGGGTGCTCTATAACCCAGAGGAGCGCTTCATCGACTATGTCGTCCCAGGAGTTATCGGAATTATCCTACAATTACTTACCGTAACTCTTACTGCGTGCACCATCGCGCGGGAACGTGAGTCAGGCACGCTTTATCAGCTCATGGTGACCGCGCTGCGCAGGAATGAAATTGTTGTCGGTAAGATTATTCCGTATCTCGCTATCTCCATCGTCCTTATCCTTGTCGTGATGGTGGTAGCAGGTTGGCACTTTCACGTTGTCTTTCATCAACCGGTTATGCTCGGCTTGATCTGCCTTCTTTTCCTCCTTTGCTCGTTAGGCTTAGGCCTCTTGATCTCAGCTTTCTCACGCACGCAGACACAAGCCATCCAGCTTTCGGTTTTCTTTCTTCTGCCGGTCTTCGTCTTATCAGGCGCATTCGCTCCGCTCGAGCAGTTACCGCAACCTATCCGCTATCTCGCGGAATGTTTTCCCCTGACTCACTTCTGCCGCGCTTTTCGGCTGGTGAATCTGTACCGCGCTGGTTTTATGTTCTACGCGGACGATTTGCTTTTCCTTTTCGTGGGCGCGATCGCGACCTTCTTTGGCGCCGCGCTTCTGCTCAAGCGCATCCAGGAATAGGTGCGCTTTTAGCGGCGCTTTTCCATGTCGGCGCGGAAAGCTTTCACGGTGTCGATGGTTTCACTGGTCATCTGCTTGCTCGCGACGAAGCGATCGACGCCGCCGAGATAGCTTCGAAACGGCGCGGAGACGAGTCCCACCTGCCAAACCAGAGTACCGCCGTCCACCGGCCAGAGTTGAAAGAGGTCGAGCACCATGAAGTAGGTGTCGGAAGGATAGTAAACGCAGTCGGATAGTTGCCATGAATCGGGGGATTTTCGTGAACTGAAAGCCCCGAGTTGCAGCGTGGTGTGCCCTCGCACGAGCGAAGTTTCCCAATAGCCGACGGCTTCGTTAGGCGCACCGGAGCCGTTGGCCGCCAGGGGTCGCGACTCCAGAATGGGCCGGAAGTGCTTTACCGCTGTTGGTTCGAGACTTAGCAGCCCGCGAAACTCCGACGCGGGAGAAAGCGCGCGATCGCTGCCAAACGGCGCGACCGCGGCGATACCGCCCTCGGTGAGACTATCGCTGCGACGTCGAAGTATCTCACCCCAGGCTCTATTTGCGCTTGCCTCACGCGCAGGCTCGGCAGCGGCGGTTTTTTTCGGAACTGTGACTCGGATCACTTCGATCTCGCCGACGGTGAGATGAAGATCGCTCGCCGCGCCGCCATCCGCGATCGCGAAGGTGCGATCCAAAATCCAGCGGTCGTCCGCGACCTTCGAGGAGAGGCGGATGGTCTGGAACGCTTCTCCCGCCGAACCGAGGACATATTCGCGATAAAGGCGCGTGCCTAACTTTGGATGTTTGGTCGGATCCCAATGCTGCAAACCGTCGCCCACCACACTCAGCGGCGCGGCGATGAAATAGCAGGACTCAAGAGAAATCCCGCGAGCGAAGTCGCCCTCCGGACCGCGCTGAGTGACGACGTCGCCACGCTTTAATTTTGCGAGATCAAAGGGAGGCAAATGGGAGAGCGATTTCAGCTCTTCCATCGGCCCGGCGGATACCGCCGACCACGCCGTGCAGATCGCAGCCGCCCACGAAAGAGCTTTGCCTAACGACCGCCACACCATCGAGAAAGCGCACCGGCTCGCTTAGAAAGCGGCTTTCAGCTCGAGCCGAATAAACGGCGCGGGATCGGTGCGATAGTTTTCACCCGCGCGATCGAAAACGAATTCCCGCAGAACGGAAACGCCGGCGCCAAGATCGACGGTGAAATTCTTATTCACGGAGTAAGCCACGCCCCCGCCCGCGCGGTAGTCGGTATAGTCAACCTGTGCACCGCTCAATTTGTGAGGAGTGATGCTGTTGTTGGTGTCGGTGCGATAGGAGCCGCCGGAGAGCTCGGCGCCCAGGTAGAAGTCGAGTTTCTTGTTCGGTGAGTAAATCAGTTTTGGCTCCGGTAAAACGCCGAAAAGCTTAACGTGATCGCAAGGGTTCCAGACTACGCCGACGAGCGGGAGGACGGGAAAACTACCGCGCAAAAACGCCGCATAAGCGCCCACAAAAACGTAGAGTTTATCAGGCTGCAAAGTGATCACTCCACCCGCGGTCAGAGGAACATCAACGGAGGAATAATCGAAGTCGTTCTCAGTGTAAAAACCTGGACGGGCCTGGATGAAAGCCCCCACATCGGACCCGTGCATGTAGTCCACTCCGATAATGCCGGCGGCCGATTGCAGGTGGTTAGGCACAGGTGCATTCGTGCTGCCGAAATCGAACCGATCATACGAGAAACCGACATGCGCATAAAAATTCCCCGAAAGCTTAATGCGATGTCCGTACTCGAGCTCGTTCTGGATTTCGCCCTGTTTGCCAAAACTACCGCCATGGTTCAGGTCGCTCTCGAAAACATAACTGTGCTCGGATTTAAAAATATCGAGCGGCACTTGCTCGGTCTCAGTGACTGCCGGCGTGCCGGCCACACTTTTGCTGGTGTCCTCGGAGCCAGCAAAAGCGGCCGTGGCAAGAGCGAAAGAGAAAATTGGGATAAGGTGAATAAGTTTTTTCATTTGGAAGCTGATGTTTAGCTCAATCGCGCGCAGGACACAAAGCGGATTCTCCGAATACGGAAAAATTATGCGGCGCCGGGAAAAGGCGACAAGCAGTCGTTAGGCAGCTGGGGACCCTGGAGCAGCGCCGTCCTCCTTGCGTTGCGCGGCGTCTTTCATTTCGCGAGAAAGCATTTCCACCCGCTGCCGCATAATCTTGCCCGCTTTGAATTTCACGGTCGCGCGCGACGGGATGACGAATCGGCTGCCCGGCTGGTTCGGGTTGCGGCCCACGCGCGGCTTGGTCAGGCGCGGTTGAAAGACGCCGAAGTTGCGCAGCTCCACCGCGACGTTGCGCGCGAGGCTGTCGGTGATTTCATCCAGCGTGCGCTGCACAATGTCGAAGACCTGATGCTGCACCATGCCTGTCTGGTTGCTAATGGCGACGACGATGTCCCGTTTCGTGAGCTTGCTCATGTCGTAAGGATTCGCAACCGCCTGTGCCAGTGAGCGGATGTATTCTTAAAAAAAAACGCGGAGAGCGTAATTGCGGGAATCCGCCGGGCGACGCTTCCTCGCGAAGCTCAGCCGCCGGCCGTTCGCTGCCCGAAGATGCGGGCGAGAGACTCCGCAAAAGACGTCCGCGAACTTAGCTCTTTCTTTCTCGCTTTCAGTTGTCCCTGAACCACGCCGATTTTGGTGAAGACCGCATTCCAATCCATTTCCAGCCGGCGAGTTTCATCCACGGAGAGCTCGCGCACTCCACGGATCGAGGTGGCGCGCTGCAGGACATTCATTGCTTTTGCAGAGAGCGCCTCGACCAAGTCCAGTTCCTCGAAAACGTGCTCGCTTTCCTGGAGGAGAATGCCTCGAATTTCAGTGAACTGATTTTCCTGCTCGACCGAAACGATCGGCTTCGCCTTATCGAGAGCGTAAGTGACGAAACCGTGCAGCTTTTTCCAGCTCTCGACCTGCAAACTGAGAAGACGAAGCTCCGTCTCAAGAATCGGATCGATCATGACTTCGCCGTGGCCTCCAGGATGTCCACGGTTTCATCGAGCTTCTGCAGATTGTCGAGCAACAGATGAGGCCAGGGGCGACTTACGGTCTGCACCTGGCTGATGATGCCCTCCTCAAAATAGAAACGGCCTTGTCGCCAGCGAAAAACTTCAGCGACGGCCTGCTCGCCCTCGAGCGTGCCGTAAACAGCGTGGCGCACCATGCCGTGATGCAGATAAATTTCGCTGTTGCCGCGTCCCGACTTGAAAGTAAATCGCCCGCTGCGCTGGCCCAGGCAACTCATCTGCAAAACTTCCGCCGCGGAAAATTGATTGAGATTACCAATAAGCGAATGACACGGATCGACGCCTTCCGAAGGCGCATTCGTTTTGCTCTTGAAGGCCGAGACGATTGCGCGCAATCGCCGGCGCAAATGCGCGGTCGGCAGGTCGCTCGCAAACAGTGAAATTTTCTGTTGTTCCGCTATCGCGCGCAGCTCAGCGTCGATCGCCGCCGAAGTGAGACAAAGTATTTCCAGCGAGGGAAAATGCTGGCGAGTCGTCGTCGCTTGCTCGAGGGCGATTCCCGGCGCCCCTTCAATGACGAAAAGGTCGAAGCCCTCCCGCAGCAAAATGTAAACTGCCTCGGGCAGGCCGCGCACGATGCGCATCTCGACCGCAGGCATGGTGTCGAAGATCGCGAGCGCGGTGTCTTGGAAAACGGGATCGGAATTGAGAATAAGCAATCTTGTTTCCACGGGCCTGCGACGCAGCACAGGTTTTAGAGCAGGATGCTTGCCGCCGGCAGCTCCGCGGCGTCACGAGTCGGCAGAGACGCACTACTTTCGCCAAGGTCGTCGAGGAGGCGGCGCGGCGAAGGAATCCGGCGCGATCTCGTGTGCGGTGCGGAAATGCACTTTCGCAAATTTCCGCAACGCCTCCGCTCCGCCCTGCTCTACGATTTTGCGCGCGGCCACTTTGATCGGTTCGGAAACGCCACGCCCCAGCGTCACCCCGGCCCGCTTTTCGTTTCGCTCCAGCCAGTCAATGAAAGCTTCGCGCGCGAGAATCGACGCCGCAGCTACTGCGAGGTCGGATTCCGCTTTGGTTCGCTGCTCGAGCACGATCAACTTCCCATTCTTGAGCAGCGCTTTTTTGATCACGCGCTCGTCCGCAAATTTATCGGAGAGCGCTCGCGGACATTCGGGACGTTTCTCGAGAAGATTCTCGATGATGCGCGCGTGTCCCCAGCCGAGCAGATCGTTAAGATTGGCAAATTTTTCGTAGAGCTCATTATACTTTTCCGGCCCGATAAGGATCGTCTCAAGCGCAACGCCCGGCGTTTCGCGAATGATTTTTGCGAGCGCATGAATCTTCGCGTCGGAACCGATGCGCTTGCTATCCTGAATTCCGGCTTCCATAAACCTCCGCGCGACCTCGCGATCGCTGTACACTCCCGCGATCACGAGCGGACCGAAAAAATCGCCCTTCCCGCTCTCGTCGATGCCGAAGTGCGGCTCGAACATTTCCGGGGCGTGCACTTCTTCGTAACCAAGCCGCGCTTCTTCCAGAATCTTCGGCTCCAACTCGAAGCTGACGAAGTCTTCGATCCCTTTCCCTTGCAGCAAGACCTTGGGACCTTTCTCGTAAACCGCGACGCTCAGTTTCTCCTTCTGCGCGAAAAAAATCGTGTACGGCTTGGGCGAAAACTTGAAACCCAGCTCCTCGACGAGCGCCCGCAATTTCGTCGCCTGCTCCGGTGTGAGAGGCGCGGTGTAAGAGTGAAGCGGCGGCACGCAGCGACGCTACGCCGAAGAGCGCGCTGCTGTCGATTGCTTGCGCACAAGGGAGGTCATCACCCCTTGAATACGCAACTCCTGCGCGGGAACGAGATTCGGAAAGCGCGGATTCTCCGCCTTCAAGAACGGACGACCGCGTTCCGTCACATAACGTTTCAACGTTGTCTCGCCATCGATCAGCGCTGCGACGATATCGCCGCTTTTCGCCGTCTGCCGATCTTCCAGAATCACGACGTCGCCGTCGAGAATATGCGCGCCGATCATGGAATCGCCGCGCACGCGCAAAGCAAAAGTACGGGCGGTGCGCGACGCATTGATCGAATCGAGATCGAGCGTGACATGGCCCTCGATGTTCTCCTCCGCGAGGGTCGACATGCCCGCGGGGATTTGCCCGTAGATGGGGATGTCGACCACTCGCATTCTGGTTCCGGAGGTGACCAGCGCGCGGGCTTTCCGCGCGTGCCGCTGCAGGAAGCCTTTCCGCTCGAGAGCGGCGAGGTACTGCATCACTGAAGTCTGGCTCGCAAAACCGAAATGCTCCTGGATCTCGCGGGTGCTGGGGGTGAGACCGGTCGCTTGTTGCTCAGTCTGGATAAAATGAAGAACTTTCTTTTGCCCGGGCGTGAGCACCTGAACATGTTCGCAAAAGCATGTTGCAACGCAAGCGCAAACCGCGAGAAAAGTTCCGCATCGAAAACGACGTCTCGTTAGGCCAAAAAGCGCCCCCGTGTCATCCCGAGCGAAGCGCAGCGCAGTCGAGGGAACCCGTCACCTAACGAGAAGCTCCGGTGCAAATCCGCTTCCAGGAAATTCGACGGGATCCCTCGGCTACGCTGCGCTCCGCTCGGGATGGCACGCGCTGGGATCACCCGCAGCAAAACGAGCTGACCTTGCCCACTTCTCGTTAGGCGGCACTCAAGCGGAAGCGACCTTCCTTCGTCCGCTCCAGCAATGGAGTCAGATACGAAATCGAGTCCGCCAACTCGATCAATTCCGCGAGCTCGTTCGGCTCCGCACGCCATCCCGCATCAAGCCGCCGCAGGGCCGCCATCTCGCTCTCATAAACCGCATGCAAGGCGTCGTCCAATTTCCCCAGCTTCTCCTCCAACTGCGCCCGGGTGGGATGTAACATTGCCCGCGCCAGATTGCCCGTCGCTTCGCTGTTCTGGCGCAGCCACGCTTCGGTCTCGCGCAGAACTGCCCCGGCCTGCCAGAAAAGCTCCGCGACCTTCGCCGGCACGGGCCGCCCCGCGGGCAACTCGATGCCTTCCAATTTCAGCAGATGCTGTAGCCGCAACTTTGGGTCGCACAGAACACGAAACGCTTCGTTCAATTCCGCACTCGGCTCCTCCGCGCGGTTCATGTTGAAATACTGTTCCTTCAACTGTTCCGGTTCCAGCCAGGGCCGCCGCGCTGCGCCTAAAAGCGCGAAATAATCGGTCACGCCGAAAAGCTCTCGCCGCAGGAACAGTGCGCGACTGCATTCGGATTTGTGACTTTGAACCCACCCTTTTGCAGATCGTCGCTGTAATCGAGGACCGACCCGCTCACGAAAAGCGCACTCTTCGGATCGACCACCACGCGCACATTTTGCGACTCGACCATGATGTCGCGATTTGCCGGCCCATCGACCAAATCCATTTTGTATTGCAGGCCGGAACAGCCGCCGCCGATCACCGCCACGCGCAACGCCCCATGCGCGCGGCCCTGCTTTTGCAAAAGCGATGTCAGCTTGCGCGAAGCGTCCTCGGTCACTTTGACGAGGCGCTCGTTGCCGATCTTGAATTTGATTTCGCCGTTAGGCGCGGCTGCGGTCACGAGGGGAATTTAAGCCGCTTCGAGGCAGGTTGCCAGATGGGTCCGCGCAATTTCCGCCACTTCGCCTAACGACGAGACACGCTGGAATTTTTCACGCAGCATTTTGCTTGCGGGCATGCCTTTCGAGTACGCCATCAACCGTCCGCGCATCGAGCGCATGGCCAAATCTTCAATGGAAAGCCCGGCCTCGCCTGCTTTGCAGGCTGCGTTACGGCCGCATTGGGCGACGGCCAGCTCGCAATGCCGCTGGATGAGCGCCCATTTTTCCGCCGGCTCCGGCAGTGGCAGAAGCATGCCCGTGGCGAGGAAATGTTTCGTCTGCGAAAAAATCCAGGGCGAGCTCATGGCCGCGCGACCGATCATGGCACCGGCAATTCCGGTCTCGCGCTTGCGCAAAGCAATGTCCGCCGCTGTAAAAAGATCGCCGTTCCCGATCACCGGGATGGAAACCGCCGCGGCCACCTCCGCGATTACATCCCAATCGGCCGCGCCGGAATATCCCTGCGCGCGAGTCCGTCCATGAACCGCGAGCGCGGCGATGCCTAACGACTCCAACTGCCGCGCCACCGCGACGGCATTGACCGTCTTTTCGTCCCAACCGGTGCGAATCTTCGCCGTGACCGGCAGCGGCGCGACCGCCCTAACGACTGCCGCCGCGACTTTGCCTAACGTTGGGCAATCCTTGAGCAAAGCCGAGCCGCCGTTTTTCGCGACGACCTTGTTCACCGGGCAACCGAAGTTCAGATCGATGAAATCCGGCTGCACCCAACCGACCACCTGGCGCGCCGCCTCTCCCATGTGTTCGGCGTTGCCGCCGAAAAGCTGCACGCCGATCGGCCGCTCCATCGCGCCGAATTCGATGTACCCGCGCGTGCGATGATTGCGCCGAAAAACGCCTTCGGAAGAAACAAATTCCGTCACTAGCACATCGGCCCCGCGCTCCTTGCAGAGCTGCCGGAAAATCATGTCCGACACCCCCGCCATCGGCGCGAGATAGAGCGGAAATTTCCCGTTCGAGAACCACGGCAGCATGAAGTTCTGTAAAGGCTATCGTTAGGGGCCGCAACCGCGGTCGGCTGGCCGAGCTTTAGTCGTCCCCCGAAAACTCCGTCATCCCGAGCGCAGTCGAGGGATCCCGTCGCGCGATCGAGAACCATCGCTGCGAGAGCATTGAAGCTTCGCGCAAACTCAACGGGATCCCTCGACTGTGCTCGGGATGACCGGGGGTCCGGCCGCGTGTTTTTTATATTACCCGCAGCAGTTGCGAGACTTCGTTTTGCACCGACTCCAATTGACCGAGATGCAGTTGCGGGTCGGGCACGACAAAGACATCCCCGTTTTTCACGTGCTCGTAAATCAGCACGCGCCCTTGGTCGCGACTCTCAGTTTCGATCTGCTTCAAGATCCGTTTCCGCTCCAGCATCGCCGCGAGGACATAACATGCGTTGGCATTGGTGCGATCCGCTTGCCTAACGAGTCGCCGAAAAAGCTCCTCCGCGTTTTCCTTCGGCAAGGGATCGGGCGGTGCGGGGGGCGGCGGTTCGAAGCGCGCCCTCCAAAAGGAGAACGGCTGCAGATTGTCGTTGCGCTGCTGCCACGCTTGCTCGCTCAAATCCTGGCGGCGATAGCCGTCGCCGTCGCGAAAAAGCAGCGTGTAAAAATTCTCTCCCGCCTCGAACGGCCGGCCCGTCGCGGCGCACGCGTCGGCGCGATGTTGAATCGACCATTCGTCCAGCAGCGGGTTCATCTTGTGCGCAAATTACGCCAGAGCGACGCGGGATTAAAGCTGGGCGCTTCGCGATTGGTCGCGCGCAGGCGGAGGAGATAAAGTCCGATCAATAAAAAGATAAAAGTCGGCGTCCATCCCGCGGCGAAAGCGGAAATGCGATCGCCTTCTCCGAGCGCCAGAAAAAGGTGCGTGAGAAAGTTCATGGAGAACACGAGCACGATGGCCGTCGCCACGCTCGACAGAATCCCGCGCCGCGAAAACCCAATGCCTAACGGCGTCGCCATGATGGTTACGACAAAACAGGTCCAGGGCAGCGCCCAGCGATACTGCAACTGCGTGCGGAAGGGCGCGAGCAGCGTCTCGGGGAAATCTGCGTTGAAATGCAGATACTGATTCAACTCCGAGATGCCGAGGAATTCAGCATGCACGTTCGCGCTGCTCAAGCGAAAGGGCGTCTCGCTCCAGCCCGCGATCGTTAGGCTATCGAGCACCTTGTCGTTCGTGATCGTCCCCGCCTTGTCGTAATCCACCACTTTGGCGTGGTCGAAACGCCACTCCGTTTTCGCCGGATCAAAAAAGGCATCGGTCACGAGATAATTCCGGACGATGTTTTCGTCCTCATCCTGTTGCACCACCTGCACGCCGCTGAATTGATTCGAGCCGGGCCGGAAATGCGCGACAAACCAAGTGCGCTTGTCGGTGCGGTTGCGAAAAACCTGACCACTGATCGTGCGCTCGCGCGCGCCGCCGGAATTAATTTCGTCGAAGAAAACCTTGCGCGCTCGTTCCGCGTGCGCCGCGAGCGACGCGTTCAGACTCAAGGTAACGCCGGTCGTGATCAACCCGATCACGAGCAGCGGCAACGCCACGCGCGGGACGCTCACACCCGCGGTGAGCATGGAGACGATCTCGTTCGCGCGCGACATTCTGCCTAACGAAAAGAGGAGCGCGAGCAGCAGCGAAACCGGCAGCAGGATGACCAGCACCTGCGGAATCTGTCCGGCGTAAAACTGCAGCACGGAAACGAACGGCGTGCGGCCATCGAAGATCTGCGCGCTATTATCGCTGATGTCGAAAATCAGCCAGATCGAGAGAAAGCCGAGAATGCAATACAGGTAGGGCTGAAAGAAATTCCTGATGATGTAGCGGTCGAGGAGTCTCATGACGTGAGAGTCGAATATCGAGGAGCGGCGTGCGAAAGAAATCCGAATCCGCGAATATGAAAGTGTCCCGCGAAAGTCGCGCATGTCATCCC
>JACDGS010000074.1 GCA_013821455.1 Chthoniobacterales bacterium | reverse complement strand
GAAGAGGAAGCGTTCCCAAGACCAGACCCACCGCCAAACCCATCTCTCAAACCAATGACCTAAAACCAACCTGAATCCGCACGCCGCCCTTGACTCCCTACATAGGGGTTAGATGTTGCGGCCAGTTCGGGAAAGCGCCAACCAACGAAGAAGCGCCTCTTCCACCGGATGTAGTTGAGAGGGAGACAGAATGCCAAGCCTGCGGAGGAAATATCGTGGTGGGACGGCAAGCAGGCCCTGAACAAGAAATGCGCCGACTGCAAGGAAACGTGTCGGGACCGGAACCTCAAACTGTGAACCGCGCACAGCAGTGGTATGCGGAATCACGCCAATCAGCGCGCGATCGCTAGCGGCGTAGGGAACACTGATGATGAGCGCAGGGCGAACCTTCTGAGTGATGCCGAAATCCACCTGCCAGACCTCGCCCCGCTCAGGCACCCTGCGCTGCCTCCTCCCCGTCGAGGGCGCGGAAAGATTCGGCGGCTAACGCGCCGAAATCCTCGTCGGTGAGATCGCCCGACATCGGAGTGCGCTCCACGATGGCGCGGCGTAACTCGACGCGCTCGGCGACAGAGAGACGTTCCACCTCGCTAAGAATTTGAGACACGGCTTGGGTCATGAGTGCAGGATAACAAAATGCGCGAACGGGGCAAGCGCGAGCAACATCTAACGAGACCAAGATCAGCCACCGCTGGCGAGAACGCGCGTTGTGGCTGGAGAAGAGGCAGGAGTCATGGAAAACTTGAGCGTACGCCGGCCAGCGGTTAGTAACTGTCTTGGCGTCAAGTGAGGATAGGGTGGGGTTTGAGGGCAGAGTTCAGGACTGAGAGAAGCTTACGCATGACCGCGGTGAGGGCGAGTTTGGGCGGTTTGCCGGCAGCACGCAAGCGTTGATAGAACGGGCTTAAGATCGGGTTTTATAGCGGGCCGCGACCAGCGCGGCCATGTACAAGCCACTGCGCACCGCGCGCCGTCCGCCGTAGATAGCCCGTCGTCCGCAGAGCTGGCCGCTATCGCGGTTAAAGGGCGCCACTCCGGCCAGAGCCGCAGCCTGGCCGCGGTTGAGCGCGCCCAGCTCCGGCATTTGCGCCAGGCGCAGGGCGGCCGTGCGCGCTCCCACCCCACTGATGGCCACCAGCTTCTGCGCCTTGGCCGTGAGCTCGGCCGACTGCGCGATCAACTCCCCGATGAGTAAGTCCACTTTGCCTAATTCTCGTTTGATCTGCGCGATGAGTCTCTTTCCCAGACGGCGGAGCTCTTTGTGCTCCAGCTGAGCTTGCCGATTCTGTTCCATGACCAGGAGCCGGCTCAAGTGCCGCCGTTGCCCGTCCAGTTCCCGCAAGCTCTCCTGCTCCGCGCTCAGGGCCCGGGTCGGCGGAGGCTGGAGCGCCTGGCCAAAAGCGCAGAGCAACTGCGCATCGATGCGATCCGTCTTGGCCCATAAGCCACCGGCCCGCGCAAACTGCCGCACCCGGCTCGCCTGCACCAGGCTGACCGCGATCCCGGCCCCTTGTAACCCCCGCACCAGCCGCCGCTCATAACCCCCGCTGGCTTCGCAGATCACTTGCACCCCTTCCCCGCGCTGGCACAACCAGCCAGCGAACTGCTTGACCCCTTTGGCGTCGTGCCAAAATGCCGCTCCTGCTTCCCCGCCGCCACCTCCAAGTGCGCCTTGGCGATATCAACTCCGACATAGACTTTTGCTCCCTCTTTCATTAGCTTCCTCCTGCTTGTAAAATGCGAGCTGGTCAGGCCGGCACCCACCCGCAAAGGCTGGGCCCGGCTTGACCGCTCAAGTAACTGTTCGAGTGGTTCTAATTATCGGGCCTTTGAGGCCGGCGCCGATCAAACTAACCAGTCGCTCTCAACTCCCCAAACAGGGAAAGCTCGAGCTGCTGCATCGCGGATCTCGCACCGACCTACTCTCCTACCCAGGAGCAGGCCCACAGCGAATATACAGGCTGCATCGCTTGGTTAGATGTTGCGGTGTGCACGAAAGAAGGACGAATCATAATTTGGTAGCGCATCGCCGAAAAGATCCCGATGAATCTCGGCGGCCTCGCCCGCTCGTGCTGGATCAATGCTGACAAGGATCGCAGATGTAAGGTCGTATCCCATGGTCTTCCGGCGCGTGCGAAAGGGAATTCCGCTCTGTGTGAAGCGCTCGAGCAGCCTCGCTGCTTCGTGGGGCGAGTAGCCTCCGAGAAGAATGAAGTCTTCGTCTGCCGACTCCTCCGAATTCATATCGAACTCACTTCATCTAACGAGAAGTAGGCTTCATTTTTGAAGCCCTAAAATTTAGGGCTTCGTGGACGAAGCTTTTTAGGGCTTGTCGGCGGAAGCGTGAAGTATTTAACATCGCCAATCATGAAGAGGGTGCCGGTGGCGCAACCTCCCCGCAAGCAGAAACTCCTCGAGCGTGTGCGCGAAGTGCTACGCCTGCACCATTATAGCCTGCGGACCGAGGAGGCTTACACCGCTTGGATTCGTCGCTTCATTTTGTTCCAGGGGAAGCGCCACCCGGCGGAAATGGCCGAGCCGGAGGGCTGTTTCCTTTTCCGTGTAAATCTGTATCTATCTGTGGCTGAATTTTCAGGAGGTCAGGCCGGGGCGAGAAGGCGGGCGGCGCTCACTCAAAAGAAAGCGCTGATAGACGAGCGAAGCTACGATCAAAATAACCGCTACGCCGACGAAGGCGCCGATCCGATAGAGTTCGGCCAAATCCTGCAGGTCGTGCAGAAAAAGCTTCAGCAAAGTCACGCTTAACAATCCCAGCCCCGCGTAGCGCGCGGCCTTGTCGCGCAGGCGCATGCCGATGAAGATGAGCGCGAGGGCGAACAAGGCCCATGCGAGCGAGTAAGTCATGTCGCGCGCGAAATTGCCGGAGAAGGAAAAGGTCAGGGTCGGTCCGATGGAAAAGTAATCGGCGATCTCGACGTTCAGGAGTAGGAAAGCGAGGATTGTGCCTAACGAGTAAAGGAATGGCGGAGCGGCGCGCTCCAGCAGATTCGTTCTGGGCTGGCCGAAAATGGCCGCGCCGCCGAGAAGACAGGCTGTGGTCAGGCCGTAGGCGTAAAGATACCAATTCCAAAGGCGCGTCGCGCTCCGCTTGTGATATTCGAGGACGGCGGGATTCAGCGCCAGCCTAACGAAGGCTGCGCTGAGTAGGAGCACCGCCACCAAACGCAAACCGCGATGCGGCACTCGCCGGAACAGTCCGAGCAAGGCTAATCCTTCCAGCGCCCAGCCGAGCGTAATCCATTCGCGCTCGAATTGGAGGGGGAAGACGAGACTACCGAAAAGTAGAACCGCCCCACCCTGCCAGGCGAGGCGGGCATCGCCGCTCGCGGGAGATGCGTGCAGAAATTTCAGCAGGGCGAAAAGACTCACCGCGCCCGGGAGGACGAAGGCCGCCGCGAGCAATCCCATCCACTCGTTAGGGAAAGCGGCCCCGATGGCCCGATCGAAAAGCCAAAAGGCCAGCGCCTGCGCCAGCGCACTCGCCGCCCACGCCGGCGCTTTTTCTTTCGCGGCGGCACAGAAAGGGAACGCGACGAAGAGAGCGAGCAAAATCCCGTAACAGGCGAGCGCGGGAACGGCCTGCGTCCCGGAGAAGCGCTCGCTCTGCCAGACCAGCTCGGTCGCGCCGCTGCCTAACAATGCCGCGAGCGCGAGCCAGTCGGCGCGCTTGACGATCGCAACCGCGAGCAGCGTCGCGGTCAGCACCAAGGCGACGGCAAAAATCGGCGTCGGATTCGCGAGCGACACGCGATCGATGAGCGCGATGAGCAGGAGAAAAGGGGCCAGCGTTCCGCCCGCAGTGAACGGCAACAGGCCAGGTCTCCACGCGGAAGCAGGCGTCGTCGCCGCGTGGAGAAAAGCGAAGACCACGATGGCCGCGAGCGCAGCGGAAAGCGCGGCGTGCGGGGCGAAAAATTCAATCCAAGTACCGATCAAAATAAAAGCCACCGCGCCTGCCGCCCAGGCGATGACGCGATGCGCTCCGCCGAGCACGACGAGCGCGAGCAAGCCCGCGTCCGCGAGAAAGACGAAACCGAAAAAGTAAGACGGCTGACGCGCGAGCGCGGGCGTGGCCAGAAGCCAAAAACCGAATCCCAAAGCGGCCAGACCCGTTAAGGCAGCGCCGAAGGTCGTCCACCTGTTTGGAGATGCGCGATTGTTTCGGCAGAAAAATGTCGCGAGAAAAAGCGTTTCGAAGCCGAGGAAAATCCACCAGACGGCGGCGCCTTTGGTGGCGTTGAAGAACTGCACCGCCCAGCCAAGCTGAGTCAGGACCGTACCCACAGCGGCGAGGAGCACGAGATATGTCCAGCGCTGGCGCAACGCGACCGCGACCACGCCGAGATCGAGCAGCGCGATGTAGATGAAAAGCGGGCGCGCGTTGTCGGCGCTCACGGGCAGGAGGACTGGCGTGAGGAATCCGCCTAACAATCCCAAAATCACGATGACTTGCGCGCTCAGGTTCACGGCGAGGAGAAAGGCGCCGAGCGTCACGGCCGACATGGCGAAAAACGCACTCGTTAGGCTGATGAGCCCATAGAAGGAGTGCGCCGCAAAGATGTTCGCGTAGAGAATCACCACGCCGGTGGCGCAAAGACTTTGCCCGGTGACGCCATAGCGTCCGTGTGCCAGCCAGGAGCCCGCCGCGACCAGAATCACACCGACCGCGCCGCCGAGAACGATCCGGCCGAGAGGCGTGATGAGATTGTTCTCGAACGAGTATTTGACCAAAAAGACAACACCGAGAAAAAGCGCCAAGCCACCGAGCCAGGCGAAAAGTTTTACGCCCATGAATTGTTCCCAATCGATCGGCGGCCGGGGCGCAGGTGCGGCCGGTTGTGGGATGGGCGGCGGCAAAGGCGGCGGCTGACTCACTCGTGGCGCGATCATTACCGGCTCATTCACATTCGCAGGACGCGGCTCGATGCGGGGTTCGTTAGGCGGAGCGACGGGCGCGGAGGAAGGGCCGCGCTTTTCGAGAAGACCAAGACGGTCGTTCAGGAGAGCGACCGTTTTCTGCATTTCACGCAGACGCCAAAACGTCGCGAGAAACAAAAGCAGCAGCAGCAGATCGAGAGCGGGCAGCACGTTAATTTGGCCTAACGAAAAGCAATGTCATCCTGAGCGGAGCGCAGCGCCGCCGAGGGATCCCGTGGAGCTGCCGGGCCGCGTCCGCCCGCGAAGGACTGCGCGCGAGAGCTTTCTGGCAGCGCGCCGGGATCTCTTCACGGCGTTGCGCAACGAAAGACGAAGCGAGGTCAGTGGTTTCGCTGGGGAACGCACACGCCTCGCGTGGCGGCGAGGGCGCCTCGCCCGCGCGAACTTTTCGCCCGCGTCCGAATGTTTTCGGCGAGGCGCCGAAAACAGCACGCGAGGCGCGTGCGCTCCCCGGAGTTCTCCGCGCCCCGCTTGGGGTGACAACTCCTTATTCACAGTCCGGTCGGGTGATCCAAAAATTCCCATGGCAACTTGAAGCGTTCCCCCAGGTCCGCGGCGAGCGCTTTCACGCCGAAAGTCTCCGTCGCGTAATGGCCGCCGAGGAAAAGATTGATCCCCAATTCTTCCGCCGCGACCGCCGCCCAATGTGGTGCTTCGCCCGTGATGTAAGTGTCCACTCCCTCGCTCGCGGCGGCATAGATTTCCCCGCCCGCGCCGCCGGTCACGATCCCCACGTTTTTCGTTTCCATCGGGCCGGCCCCAATACAGCGCACGGGTCCGCCTAACGACTCCTCGAGTTTCGCGAGCAGTTCGTCGCGTCGTAAAGTCGATGCCGCTCTCACGCCCAGCGCGCGCCCTTTCACTTCGAGAAAGGGCTGCGTCTGGCCAAGCCCGAGCGCGGCGGCGAGAAGCGCGTTGTTGCCGAGCGTCGCATGGAAATCGAGCGGCAGATGCGCGCTATAAAGCGCGAGGTTGTGCGTGAACGCGGCCTGCAACGCGCGAAAATGTGCGCCTGTCAGCGGACGCAAACCGGGCCAGAAAATTCCGTGATGGACGACGAGAAGATCGATCCCGTGCTCCGCAGCCATCTGAAAAGTCGCGGCCGATGCATCCACCGCCGCGCCGATTTTGCTGACGCTGCCGTTGTTCTCAATCTGCAGACCGTTGAGCGCATTGGGATAGTCGTCGATCGCCGCGAGCTGGAGGAGGTCATCGGCGTAACGGACGATCTCGGACAAATCGGTCATCCTCCTAGTTTGCATCTTCTGCGGAGATTTGAACGAAAAAAGGACCCGCGCTTTTTCCGTCGCGCACCGGCGGTCGTTCTTGACGAAAGCGCCGGGCGGAAGATCATGCAGCGCAGCCTGAATTCAGCCTAACGAAAAGGAGTTTGCATGGAATATACAGACACACCGGTA
Organism: Chthoniobacterales bacterium; assembly: GCA_013821455.1. Classification (GTDB taxonomy): domain Bacteria; phylum Verrucomicrobiota; class Verrucomicrobiia; order Chthoniobacterales; family UBA10450; genus Palsa-1392. The sequence continues at coordinate 9,859 of JACDGS010000074.1, read as the reverse complement.
GCGGCCTCGCCCGAACAGCCTTTTAGCGTGCCTAACGAGGCCAGCGGTTTCCACGACACCACGGCGGAAGGGGCGGCGAGCGACATGGTGGCGGTGATGCTCAGCATCCTGCCCGGCCTCGGGCACATCTATAAAGGCTACCGCGTCCTCGGCGTTCTCTTCATGTTCGTCGGCGCGCCCATGGCAGTGGCGCTCGCACTCCTCATCGCCACGGGGACGGCTGGCTTCGGCTTTTTCCTGCTCCCGATCTATTGGATCGCGGTCATGGTCCACGTTTGGGCGATTCCAGATCGGATCGCGCCGAACATTTCGGACGAAGGCGAACAATACTGATTCGTTAGGCAACCTGTCTGCGCTCCCCCGCTTTGGGAGGTTTCGGCGAGTTCATCTGAACAGGCTATCCCAGCCCATTCTCCCCGGAGTCGGAACTTGCGTAGTCCTTTACTCGTTAGGCTACGAGACTGCGACGACCGCTGCGTAGATCTCTTCCAAAATCTCGCGCAGGCCGTAGCGGAAATTCCAATCAGGGTAATGCTCGCGGAATTTCCGCACGTCGCTGATCCACCATATATGATCGCCGACGCGATTATCCTCGACATATTCCCAGGAGAGTTTGCGCCCGCTGATTTCTTCGCAGAGCTCGATCGCTTCCAGCATGGAGCAATTCGAGTGGCGGCTCCCGCCGATGTTGTAAACCTCACCGACGCGCGGTTGCCTAACGAACGCGGCAAACGCTTCCACCAGGTCGAAGCTGTGAATGTTATCGCGCACCTGTTTTCCCTTGTAGCCGAAGACGCGATAAGGCCGCCCGGTTACGGTGCACTTCATAAGATAGGATAGGAAACCATGCAGCTCGGTGCCGGCGTGCGCCGGGCCCGTTAGGCACCCACCGCGAAAACACGCTGTCGGCATGCCAAAATAGCGGCCGTATTCCTGCACCAGCACATCGGCCGCGACTTTCGACGCGCCGAAAAGTGAGTGCTTCGTCTGGTCGATGCTCATGTTCTCGGAAATGCCCGGTTCGTATTCATGGCCGGGTTCTATCTCCCACCGCAGCGGTAGCTCTAGCAGCGGCAGTCGATTCGGCGTGTCGCCATAGACCTTATTCGTCGAAGTAAAAACGAACGGCGTTTCGGGGCAAAAATTCCGCGCGGCCTCGAGCAGGTTGAGGGTCCCGTTTGCGTTCACAGTGAAATCCATTTGCGGATCGCGCGCCGCCCAATCGTGCGAAGGCTGCGCCGCGGTATGCACGATCGCCGCCAGCCCGCGCCCGTGCTGCGCGAAGGTCTCATTCACCGCCGAAGCATCACGGATATCGATCGCGCGATGCTCATAGTTAGGCACCTGCGCGACTAACTCTTCGCGGGTCTTTTGCGTGGAGGCTTCGGCGCCGAAAAACCGTTGCCGCATATCGTTATCGATCCCGACCACCGTGTAGCCTTCGCTCGCGAAGCGCCTGACCGTTTCCGAGCCGATCAACCCAGCCGAACCGGTGACCAAAACTGTGCGCACCTTCACTCGTTAGGCGCCGATCATCCAGGTGATGCGGCCATGCACAGGGGCGACGCGCGCCGCCGGAAACTCCTCCGCACCCGCGAGCACACGCTCGATCAGCTCGTGATTTTTCCCGCCGCCGACCAAAAACAAAATGTGCCGCGCCTGATTGAGGAGCGGCAAAGTCATCGTTAGGCGCCAGCTCTCGAATTTCGGGACAAAGTTCGAAACCACTCGCCGCACCGTTTCGTTGAGCGCCAGCGTGCCGGGAAAAAGCGAAGCCGTATGCCCATCCTCGCCGAGGCCGAGAAGGATGAGGTCGTGCCGATAAATGGTCTCGCCGTGTTGTGTCGCGATGACCTTCAATTGGTCTTCGTATTCCTGCGCCGCCAATGGTGGATCGATCTCGCCGCTGAGGCGCAAAACGGAACGCTCTGGAATGCCGAAAGGTTCGAACAAAGTCTCGCGCGCCATCCGATAGTTGCTTTGTTCGTCGTCCGGCGGCACGCAGCGTTCATCTCCGAAAGTGAACCGCACTTTCTCCCAAGGCAGGTCACGCGCCGTGCGCCCAAACTCGGTGTAGATCGGTCGCGGCGTACTGCCGCCTGCGAGCGCGATGCGAAACTCCCCGCGCTCCGCCAAAGCGGCACGGGCTTCTTTCAGCAATAAAGCGACCGCATCTGCGGCGAAGTTATTCGTGCGAATAACTTCCGTCTTACGCACTTCGCCATCCATCGCGCTTAAATCGCGCAATGCGAACGTCCGTGCTTGCGCAGATACTGTTGATGATAATCTTCGGCGCGATAAAAAGTCGGCGCCGGCTCGATCTGAGTCACGATGGGTCGGCGAAATTTGCCGGCTTTTTCCAACTCAGCGAGCTTCGCTTCCGCGGCGGCTTTTTGTTCCGGCGAATGATAGAAAACGACCGAGCGATATTGCGAGCCGACGTCCGGACCCTGTCGATTGCGCGTCGTCGGATCGTGGTTAGCCCAGAAAAGATCGAGCAATTTTTCATAGGTGACCTGCGCCGGGTCGAACTCGACCTCGACCACCTCCGCGTGTCCCGTGTCATGACTGCACACATCTTCATAACTCGGGTTTTCGGTTGCGCCGCCGGCGTAGCCGCTCGTCGCCGAGCTCACGCCTTTGACATTGCGAAACATCTCCTCGACGCCCCAGAAGCAGCCGGCTCCAAATGTTGCTTTCTCGATACTCATGCCGTGACGATGAAACGGGAAGCGCCGTGGCGCAACTCGCGGCCTTGAGCTCGAGAAACTTAATGCTGTATCCTTCGTCTGCGGCGTCTTATACCGTGAGAATGAAAAATCCAATAACACGCGGTAGAACCGGAGGCGTGAACTCCTTTTGTCGTTAGGCTAAAACGACACTGCCACTTGGAGGTAATCCTATTCTCGTTAGGTAGAGTTGTTCACAGAATCACGCCACTGAGATATGAAGATTCTGCCGGCAGCAACAGGTCGTGTCCGAGGACTGGATTCGGTCCGATTCATCTGCGCCCTGTGGGTCTTCTTCGGTCATGAGGCCGAACCAAAGTTATGGGATCCTTTCGCGCCCGGCTCCGTTCTTAGCCGGAGCCTGCACGCGCTCTGGGGCAACCTTTGGCCGGGGCCGGCGGCAGTCATCGTCTTCTTCGTTATCTCGGGATTTTGTATTCACTTCCCCTATGCCGCTTCCAGAAGGCAACTCTACCTCAAGGAGTTTTATGCACGACGCTTTCTTCGCATCCTGGGTCCAGCCGCAGTTGCCATACTGCTAAGTGCCTTCATCGGCCTGGGCCTGGCGGTCTTTGAATATTCGATTCTCTGGAGTCTTCTCGCCGAGCTGATTTACTACGGTTGCTATCCCGCCCTCCGCGCGCTGCAACTACGTTTCGGATCGTGGCGCGGCATCCTTACGGTGTCTTATGCCATCGCCTTCGCCATCGCCGCGACTAACTCTTCCGCGCCCTACTATCCTTCCTACGGCCCAGGGCTTAATTGGCTGCTGGGCCTTCCTTGTTGGCTACTCGGTTGTGTGCTCGCCGAGTCTATCCGCACGACGCCGCCTCGCGCGGTAGGCCGAGTCTCCATCTGGGTTTGGCGCGCCGCCGTTTTCGGCGCGGCCTGGACCTCCAGCTTCATGCGGTTCCATACCCCGATTGGTGATCCCTGGACACTGACATTCTTCGGGGTGCTGGTCGCTTTGTGGTTGCGCCGAGAAATAGATTTCCGGCGGCAGGTCGCTCCCTGGCGCTGGTTGGAATGGGCGGGCTTGTGGAGTTACTCACTTTATCTAGTCCACCTGCCCATCGGCGCGTTGTTCGCGGAGCTCTTCCCGCGGATGGCCAGTAATAACCTGCGCTGGATGGTCATGGTGTTGTTTGTGCTTGTTGTCTGTTACCTGTTCTATCTCGTGGTCGAACGTCCCAGTCATGCCCTGGCTAAGAAGGCCGCGCGGGCCTTGCGGGCAGAGTCACAAGCTGAGATTGGCGCGAGCGCCTCTTAACTCTACAAGCCGTCTCATGAATAGCGTTGTCATCCTGAGCCGGCGGAGCGCGGCGAAGGACCTCGCAAGCGTCCTCCGAAATCACCCGTAGAGGCAGAGTCTCTCAACGCTCGCGACGTCCCTCGCTCCGCTCGGGATGACACCCTCCCCCATTTGTGAGATGGTTCCTAGTTATACCAATCAGTCCTATTCTCGTTAGGCAATGTCAAACCTGCGCAAGATACGTTTCGCCGCAGCGATCGTTCTCCTCGGCGCGATTTTTCTGCCCCTGAGCGAGTGCGAGCGGGGCGGTCACCATGCGAGACCAAGCACAAAAACAATCGCGCAACGCTTCTTCCCGCAGACCAACGAGGCTTTCACTTACGAATACGGCTGCCGCCACATCGGCTTCACCGTTTCTGGAGGACTAACTCTCCTGGCCTTTGCCTGGCCCCTTATAAGTCTGCTCGCAGTGCGTAAACCTGTTCGCTTTCCGCTCCGGTTAGGACTCCAGTTACTCGAACTTCTACTTTGCGCCGGAACCATCTATTGGTTAAATATCCTCACCATGGGGGGCCGCTGGCTTTACGGTATCTGGGTCGCTCTCACCGCAGTGCTATGTTTTACCACGGTTGGATTTGCGGCGTTTTTCGTTAGGCCACGAGAGCCCACGCACACAACTACATCACCATTCCGCCATCAACCGTGAGCACCTGGCCGGTGATGAATTTCGCTTCTGGCGCGGCGAGGAAGGCGACCGCCGCGGCGATGTCTTCACTCTCGCCGAATTTGCCTAACGGAATCTTGGCCAGGATCGCTTCCTTGATCTGGTCGGGCAGAACGCCGGTCATGTCGGTGGTAATGAAGCCGGGCGCGATCGCGTTCACGGTAATGCTGCGACTGGCCAGCTCGCGCGCGAGCGATTTCGTTAGGCCAATGAGGCCCGCCTTGCTCGCGGCGTAGTTGGCCTGGCCCGCATTTCCCGTCAGGCCGGCGATGGAGCTGATGTTGATGATGCGACCGCTGCGTTGCTTGATCATCGACCGCATGACGGCCTGCGTGAAGCTAAAGGCGCCCTTTAAGTTCGTATCGAGAACGGTATCCCAATCCTCGACTGACATCCGCATACTCAAGCCGTCGCGCGTCACGCCCGCATTGTTGACCAGAATGTCGATGCGCCCGAAGTCGGCGAGAATCTGCGCGCCGCATGCCTGCACCGCAGCGTGATCGACGACATCTACCGCATAGGCTCTGGCGGCATCGACGCGTGTGCGGTTAATCTCTTCGGCGGTGCTTTGCGAAGTCTTTTCACTCCGGCTAACTGAAGCAACGCGCGCGCCTTCGCTCGCCAACCGCAGCGCAATCGCGTGACCTATCCCGCGGCCTGCACCCGTGACGATAGCTACCTGATTTTCGAATCTCATCATCTGTTCAATTAGACAGGATTAACAGGATTTGCAGGATTGAATTGAAGAGAAGCAGGTCCAACTCACGTCTTTGCTTCTCTCAATCCTGTTAAATCCTGTTAATCCTGTTCTTTACTCGTTAGGCAACTCACTTACCGGCATCCTGCCTGACAACCTTGCCGTCTTTCATGACGAAGTTGACGCGTTGCGTGGCGGTGATGTCCTGCGTCGGATCGCCGGGCATGGCGACGATATCGGCGAGCTTGCCTTTCTCCAGCGTGCCGAGCTTCGCACTCACGCCTAACAAGTCCGCGTCCACCGAAGTCGCGCAAATTAAGGCATCGATCGGCTTCATTCCCAGACCAGTCATGAGGGCGAACTCCTTGGCATTCTCGCCGTGCGGGTAAACGCCCGCATCGGTCCCGAAGGAGATTTTCACGCCGATTTTGACCGCATTGCGAAACATCTCCGAACGCGCCGCAATCGCCGCGCGCGCTTTCGCCTGCACCGCGGGCGGATATTTGTCGATCTTGCCCAGTATCTCCTCGGCCGCGATCAAGGTGGGTGTGAGATAAGTTCCTTTCGCTTTCATCAACTCGAGCGTCGCCGGTTTCAGAAAAGACCCGTGCTCGATCGAGTCCACGCCCGCGTTGATCGCTTCGCGCGCGGCTTCGTCGCCGTGGCAATGGACCGCCACTTTCTTGCGCAGCCGATGCGATTCTTCGACCAGCGCTTTCATTTCTTCAGGGGAAAATTGCGGGACATCGACTTCGTCCGTTAACGAGAGGACGCCGCCGGAGACAGCCGCTTTGATGACGTCAGCGCCGTTTTTTACCTCGTAGCGCACGGCTTTCCGGACCTCTTCCGGTCCGTCGGCGATGCCATCGGTGTAATCCTTTTGCCGCCCGAAAAGCCCGTCGCGAAAACCATTCGAACGATCGAAATGTCCGCCAGTCGCGCCGATGCCTTTGGTCGCGACGAGCATGCGCGGGCCCTCGACGATCCCGGCGGCGATGGCGTTGCGCAGCGCGACATCGAGGAAGAATTCGCTCCCGACGTCGCGCACGCTGGTGAAGCCTGCGGCGAGCGTGGCGCGGGCGTGCGGGACGGATTTGAAAGCCAGCGTCGCGACAGAATCTTCCAGGTCTTTCAAGCGCAGCTCGTCGTACGGCTCAGAATAGAAATCGCCCGTGAGATGCGTGTGCGCGTCCATGAATCCGGGGGAGAGGGTAGCGTCGCCGAGGTCGATGATTTTGGCGTCGTTAGGCACGGCGAGGTTGCTGCCCGCAGCGGTGATGGTGTTGCCATCGATCAGGACGACTCCGTTAGGCACGAGGGTCTTTGCTTTGCCGTCGAAAAGATGCGCCGCTTTGAGGGCGATAGTTTCCGCGCCTAACGAACTGGTCAAACACAAAGCGCAGAGGACGCAGAGAATGCGATGAAGAAGCTGAGACATCGCGCCGTTATAGGAGAGCGCCCGGAGCGGCACAAGATTCTTCGCTTGCTGACCCGATTCGTGGAACTCGTCAACGATGAGCGAGGGCCAGTGGATCGAATCACACGTGCCGGCGCGACTCGATCGGCTGCCGTGGACCAATCGGCATTGGCTGATCGTGATCGCACTGGGCGCGACGTGGATTCTCGACGGACTGGAGGTGACGCTGGCGGGTGCGGTCGGCGCGATGCTCACGCATCGTGAGACGTTAGGGCTGACCGACACGCAAGTGGGGGCGAGCGCGACTTTCTATCTTATCGGCGCGGTCGTGGGCGCGCTCTTTTTTGGTTATGCGACCGATCGGCTTGGACGCAAACGGCTCTTCTTCATCACGGTCGCCGTTTACCTGCTGGCCACGGCGGCGACGGCTTTTTCCTGGAGCTTCGCCAGCTACGCATTTTTCCGCGCGCTGACCGGCGCCGGCATCGGCGGGGAATACGCGGCGATCAATTCCGCGATCGACGAGCTCATTCCGGCGCGAGTGCGGGGACGGGTCGATCTTATTATCAACGGCACCTACTGGATCGGCGCCGCCCTCGGCGCGGGCGCGACAATCTGGCTGCTCGATCCGCGGCGCATACCGGTGTCGTTAGGCTGGCGCTGTGCATTTGGAATCGGCGCGGTCCTCGGGTTGATCGTGATTTTCTTTCGCCAATGGGTGCCGGAAAGTCCGCGCTGGCTCATGATTCACGGCCGTAATGACGAGGCGGAGCAAATCGTGGCGCAGCTCGAAGCAGCCGCGGGCGACGTTAGCCTAACGATGCCTAACGAGCCGCCGACGCGCGTTCGCACGCGCACGCACACTCCCTGGCGCGAGATCTGGAATGCCATCGCGCACGAGCATCGGCGGCGCTCGTTCCTCGGGCTCGTCCTCATGCTGACACAGGCCTTTTTTTATAACGCGATCTTCTTCACCTACCCGCTCGTGCTCATGCGCTTTTACGGCGTGCCGGCGGAAAACGCCGGGCTTTACCTGCTGCCCTTCGCGCTCGGGAACGTGCTCGGGCCGCTCCTGCTCGGGCATCTTTTCGACACCATCGGGCGCAAGCCGATGATCGCGGGGACCTATGTGCTCGCGGGAATTTTGCTCGCGGCGACCGGCTGGCTTTTTCAGGCCGGTCTGCTCGACGCGCGCACGCAGACGATCGCGTGGATGGTGATTTTTTTCGTCGCGTCGGCCGCGGCCAGCTCAGCTTACCTAACGATAAGTGAAATTTTCCCGCTCGAGATTCGCGCTTTTGCGATCGCGCTTTTCTACGCGGTCGGGACGCTGGCCGGCGGCGCGGGCGCGCCCGTTCTCTTTGGCTGGATCATCGGCACGGGATCCCGAGGCACGCTGTTCGCCGGCTATTTGGTCGGTGCAGCGCTGATGATTGTCGGCGGACTGACGGAGGCGTGGATCGGCGTGGCTGCGGAGGGTCGCTCGCTCGAAAGCATCGCCGCGCCGCTCTCCAGCCGTGAGGAAAAAGCGTGAAGCCGAAGCAAGCCGGGGGCAGATTGCCGCGCGTGGAATCGAACCATTTGCAGGAAGATCTTTGTGTTCACCTCTTCACCGTCTCGGCGGGGATGGTGGGCGTTTGCCTCACGGTTATTGGTTTGATCCGGGTTGTGATCACGATCGGAAAGATCGACACCCTGGCGGATAATCTCCTCGCGGTCGACGCGCTCCTTTTTCTCGGCGCGTGCCTGACCGCCTACTCGGCGTTGCGCGCGCGCGCGAACCAGCGGATGCGGCAATTGGAACGAGTAGCCGACGCCGTCTTTCTCGTAGCGATGGTGCTGATGGCGGTGATTTGCGGCTTCATCACTTTTGCTATCGCTTCGCCGGTTCGTTAGGCGTTAGGCTTCGTGCTGCCGCCCGGCCGCGGCGGCGGTCAGACGGCTGAGCCAGCCGGGGACACTTTTTTCTTGGCGAGCTTCCTGGCCGGAAAGCGCTTCGTCGCCTTCCACGCCGACGGCCGACGGCAGAATACGACTGACCAGTTTCATTATCTCACCCGTGAGGCTGGGGAAAAGCGCGTTGCCGATGATGCCGATGCGCGCAGGCAAACCGATGACGAGTGAGGACTGTCCGCGGCGACAGGCGGCGACGATTTTGGCGGCGGCGCGCTCGGCGTTTACGGCCGCAAAAGGCAGCGCGGTCGAGAGCGAGAACCAAGTGTATTCCGCGCCGTGATTGCCTTTGAATTTCGCATATCCATGCGAGCCGGTGCGCATCATTCCCGGCGTCACCGTGGTGACGTGAATGCCATCGCACGCGAGCTCGGCGCGGAACGCGTCGGAGAGACCGACGAGTGCGAACTTGCTCGCGCTGTACGGAGACATGTGCGGGACGGCGACTTTGCCGCCGATGGACGAGATATTGACGATGCGGCCGCCGCCCGCACGCCGCAGGTGCGGGATCGTTTGCTGAATTAAATTGAACGGCGCCCAAAAATGCAGCGCCATCGATTTTTCAAAATCGCCGCGGCGCATGTTGTCGAGGGGGCCGACCTCGATGATGCCGGCGTTGTTGATCAGCACGTCGATCGCGCCGTAGCGATCCATCACGGTCTCGATCGCGCCTAACGACTGGCCGCGATCGAGCAAATCGCAGGGCACACCGATCGCCTCGCCGCCGATCTTGCGCAGTTCGTCGCAAGCTTCGTTCAGCTCTTTCTCATCGCGCGCGAGGAGCGCGAGGCGGCCGCCCTCGGCCGCGATCTGGCGGGCGATCGTTAGGCCAAGTCCGCGCGAACCGCCGGTGATGACGACGGATTTCCCGGCAAAAGAAAAATCGCTGCGCAAGAAGCGCGAGACGATCCAAGCGGCGACGCCAACTCCGCCGAGAGTCCAAAATAATCGCTTCATCCGCACAACCTACGGTGATCTGGCGAAGAGGCGACCGACCGCAAATTCCGGGGAGCGCACGCGCCCTCGCGAGCTGGTTACGGCGCCTCGCCGCCACGGACTTTTACCGCAAAGGAAGTTCGCCTTGGCG
>JACDGS010000073.1 GCA_013821455.1 Chthoniobacterales bacterium | reverse complement strand
GGCTACAGCCGCACTTTCCGTTAGCCGAGCGCGGGCTGCGCTTCCGGTTCTTCCATCAGGGGCGCGCCGACCTGCTCGCCGAGCTCGACGAGTTTGATCTCGCGCACCGCGGGGAAACCGGTGCCAGCTGGAATGAGGTGACCCATGATGACGTTTTCCTTAAAACCACGCAGCTTGTCGATTTTGCCTAACGTTGCCGCTTCGGTGAGGACGCGGGTGGTATCCTGGAACGAAGCCGCGCTGATGAAACTGTCGGTTTCGAGGGAGGCCTTAGTGATGCCTAACAACACTGGCGTCGCTTCCGCGGGCTTTCCGCCCTGCTCGACAACCTTGGTGTTTTCGCGTTCGAAATCGAGCTTGTCGATCTGATCGCCCCAGAGGAGCGAGGTGTCGCCCGGATCGGTGATCTTCACCTTGCGGAGCATCTGCCTAACGATGATCTCGATGTGCTTGTCGTTAATCTCGACGCCCTGGAGCCGATACACTTCCTGCACTTCATTGACGAGGTGTTCCTGCAAATCCTGCGGTCCGCAGATTTCGAGGATCTCGTGCGGGACAACGGGACCATCGGTGAGCTGCGCGCCTTTTTTCACGAAGTCGCCTTTGAAGACGATCATGTGTTTGTTGAGCGGAATGAGGTGCTCCTCTTCGGCGCCGGTCTCGGCGTCTTTGAGGATGAGTTTGCGTTTGCCACGAACGGTTCCGCCGAGCTCGACGACGCCGTCGATCTTCGCAATTTCGGCCGCGTCTTTCGGGCGACGTGCTTCGAAGAGTTCGGCCACACGTGGCAAACCGCCGGTGATGTCTTTGGTCTTCGCAACCTTACGCGGCGTCTTCGCGAGCAAGGCGCCGGCGCGAATCTTGTGATTCGCTTCCACGATGACGTGCGCTCCCGCCGGAATCGAATAGCTCGCGGCCACTTCGCCGTCGTCGCCAACGATGACGATCTGCGGATGCAGATCTTCTTTGTGCTCGATGATGACCGTGCCCATGAGCCCGGTGGCTTCATCGACCTCGCGCTTCATCGTGACGCCAGCAATCATGTCGCGGAATTCGATCTTACCGGTTTTTTCGGTCAAGATCGGCACGTTGTACGGATCCCATTGCACAAAGGTCTCGCCTTTTTTCACGGTGCCGCCGTCGGGTTTGGAAATGACCGAGCCGATGACGATGTTGTAGCGCTCGATCTCGCGGCCTTCGTCGTTATGCAAAGTGACCGAGCCGTTTTTGTTGAGCGCGATCCAGTTGCCGTCGAGGGCCTGCACGACGCGCATGTCGTTGAAACGAACGGTGCCGTCGTTTTTCGCTTTGACGATCGGCTGCTTGAAGGTCTGACTCGCCGTGCCGCCGATGTGGAAGGTACGCATGGTCAACTGCGTGCCCGGCTCGCCGATGGATTGCGCGGCAATGATGCCGACCGCTTCGCCGAGTTTGACGAATTGGCCGGTGGCGAGGTTGCGTCCGTAGCAAAGCGCGCAAACTCCGCGTCCAGTTTCACAAGTGAGCACGGAACGAATCTTCAAGCTTTCCACGCCAATCTTCTCGATCGCGGCCGCCGTCGGCTCGTCGATCATTTGATTGGCTTTGATAATTTTTTTCTTCGTCACCGGATCGACCACGGTCTCGCAACTGACGCGTCCGATGATGCGGGTGGAGAGATCGACGACTTCTTCGTCGCCCTCGTAAATGGATTTGACGACGATGCCGTTCACGGTTTCGCAATCGAGTTCGTTAATGATCACGTCCTGCGAAGCATCCACCAGCTTTCTCGTTAGGTAACCGGAGTCGGCGGTTTTAAGCGCGGTGTCGGCGAGACCTTTTCGCGCACCGTGAGTAGAGATGAAATACTCGAGCACGGTGAGGCCTTCGCGGAAGTTCGAAGTGATCGGGCGCTCGATGATTTCGCCTGACGGCTTGGCCATCAAACCGCGCATACCGGCAAGCTGTTTCACCTGCTGACGGTTACCGCGCGCACCGGAATCGACCATGAGGTAAACCGGGTTCAGCTCCTTGCGACCCTCGTTATGCTCGAGGGTGCGGAACATGACGTTGGAGATTTCGTCCCCGGCGTGGGTCCAGATGTCGATGATTTTGTTGTAACGCTCGCCATCGGTAATGATGCCTTTGCGATACTGTTGCTCGACCTGCTTGATTTGTTTGTAGGCGTTCGCAAGCTCGACCTCTTTCTCCTTCGGAATGATCATGTCGGAGATCCCGATAGAAACGCCGGCCTTGGTCGCCTCGCGGAACCCGAGCTCCTTCAACTTATCAAGCGTCTCAACCGTGCCGTCCTGGCCAGCGACTTGATAGCAGCGCCAAATGATATCGCTGAGCTGCTTTTTGCCGGCAGCCTTGTTGAAAAACCCGAGACCTTGCGGCCAAATTTCGTTGAAGATGACGCGGCCCGCGGTCGTTTCCATGACGTGCGTGACTTTGTCGCCGTAGATAGTGTCCTTGCCGAAGTCAGGATTTTTGTAGCGAATCCGATCATGCGTTTTGACGGCGCCATCGGCCATCGCGAACTCGACCTCGGTGGCATTTTCGAAAAGCGGGATGCGCGATTCGACGGCAGCACCAGCAGCGCGCCGTGGATTCTGCGTGAGGTAATAGCAGCCTAACGTGATGTCCTGAGATGGGGTCGTGATCGGTTTTCCACTCGAAGGCGAGAAGATATTATTCGGCGCGAGCATGAGCATGCGCGCTTCCATTTGCGCCTCGACCGACAGCGGCACGTGCACGGCCATTTGGTCACCGTCGAAGTCGGCGTTGTACGCCGTGCAAACGAGCGGGTGAATGCGGATCGCTTCACCCTCGATGAGCTGCGGCTCGAAAGCCTGAATCGAAAGACGATGCAAGGTCGGCGCGCGATTGAGCAAAACCGGATGGCCTTTGGTGACTTCCTCGAGGATGTCCCATACTTCCGGCGTCTGCCGCTCAATCATCTTCTTCGCGCTGCGGACGGTGTGAACGTAGCCGAGATCTTTTAAGCGACGGATGATGAAGGGCTCGAATAAAACGAGCGCCATTTTCTTCGGTAAACCACACTGATTGAGCTTCAGCTCGGGCCCGATGACGATGACCGAGCGCCCCGAGTAATCGACACGTTTGCCTAACAAGTTCTGACGGAAGCGTCCGCCTTTGCCCTTAAGCATGTCGCTCAAAGATTTTAGCGGACGATTGCCGGCGCCGGTGACGGCGCGGCCATGTCGGCCGTTGTCGAAGAGCGCGTCGACCGCTTCCTGCAACATCCGTTTTTCGTTGCGGATGATGACGTCCGGCGTCTTGAGCTGGAGCAGATTCTTAAGACGGTTGTTCCGGTTGATGACACGACGATAAAGGTCGTTCAAATCCGACGTCGCGAACCGTCCGCCTTCCAATGGGACGAGCGGACGCAGGTCCGGCGGGATCACCGGCAGCACTTCGAGCACCATCCATTCAGGGCGCGAGTGCGACGAAGCAAAGCCTTGCACGAGCTTCAAACGCTTCGCCAGCTTCTTGCGAATCTGTTTACTCTTGGTGTTCCCCATCGCCTCTTCGAGCTCTTTGTTGAGCTTGGCCAAGTCGATTTCCCCGAGAAGTGTCTTCACGCCATCCGCGCCCATTCCGGCTTTGAATTCTTCGCCGTATTGTTCCTGCGCTTCGCGATATTCGACCTCGGTCAGGAGCTGGCATTTCGTTAGGGGCGTGTTGCCCGGATCGATCACGATGTAATCCTCGTAATAGATGACGCGCTCGAGCTGGCGCGCGCTCATGTCGAGCATGAGACCGAGACGCGACGGCATGCACTTGTAGAACCAGATGTGCGACACCGGCACGGCGAGTTCGATGTGCCCCATGCGTTCGCGCCGCACCCGCGCGAGCGTAACTTCGACACCACAACGATCGCAGATAACACCCTTGTGCTTGATGCGTTTGTATTTTCCGCAAGAGCATTCCCAGTCGCGTGTGGGACCGAAGATGCGTTCACAGAATAATCCGCCCTTTTCCGGTTTGAAGGTGCGGTAGTTAATCGTTTCGGGATTTTTGACTTCCCCTTTGCTCCAGGAGCGCATGGTGTCACTCGAAGCGACACCGATCGCGACCTGATCAAAACCGACAGAGCGTTCTTCGCCCACTAACTCTCGCCAGGAATGTTCGTTCATAAATTTGTTCTAAGAGTTCGAGTTAAATTTTGTTTGCCACCTGTCATTCCGAGCGCAGCGAGAAACCTCTCACGCGTTTCTCGGCGCCGTTTTTCCGAAAGGCGTCGCGCTACGCTTGTGAGGTCCTTCGCTACGCTCAGGATGACAATTTGAGGTTGATTGTTAGGCAACGCTTTCCAGGAAAGTCGGCGCCTGGCCGCCGACTTTGACGTCGAGGCCTAACGACTGCATTTCCTTGATCAAGACGTTGAAAGATTCCGGCGTGCCGGCTTCGAGCGAGTTGTCGCCTTTCACGATCGACTCGTAAATCCGGGTGCGTCCCTGTACGTCGTCCGACTTCACCGTGAGGAGTTCCTGTAAAGTGTAAGCCGCGCCGTACGCTTCGAGCGCCCAGACTTCCATCTCGCCGAAACGCTGACCGCCGTATTGCGCTTTGCCGCCCAACGGTTGCTGCGTGACTAACGAATACGGTCCGACTGCACGCGCGTGGATCTTATCCGCGACAAGGTGACCGAGCTTCAGCATGTAGATGTAGCCGACGACAACCTCCTGATCGAAGGCATCCCCAGTGCGGCCATCGAAAAGGCGAGCCTTACCGTTTTCCTGCACCCATTTGAAGCCTTCGACTTTCTTCGCTTCGTTCAAGTATTCGCGAATCTTGGCTTCCGAAATTCCGTCGAAGACCGGGGTCGCCACTTTGAAGCCGAGCGCCTTCGCCGCAACTCCGAGGTGCGTTTCCAGAACTTGACCGACGTTCATGCGGCTCGGCACGCCTAACGGATTGAGGCAGATTTCCACCGGTGTTCCGTCCGCGAGATACGGCATGTCTTCTTCCGGAACGATGCGCGCGACGACACCCTTATTGCCGTGCCGACCCGCCATTTTATCGCCGACGCTCAGCTTGCGCTTGCTCGCAACGAACACTTTCACCTGCTTGATAATGCCGGGATCGATGTCGTCGCCGCTCTCGACGCGATCCATCGAGCGTTCGCGCTCCAATTCCAACTCAGCGAACTTGTGTTCGTACTGCGCGATGATTTCGCGGATCTTGTTGCGAATCGGCGAGGGATCGATCTCGATGTGATCGTGCGCGACGGCCAGCTTGCGCAGAAGAGTTTTGGTGATCTTGCGATTGGCCGGGATGATGATCTCGCCACTTTGTGCATTGACGACATCGAGCGGAACCTTTTCGCCTAACAAGAAGTTGGAAAGCGCGTCGGTGAGGTGCTCGGTGAGTTCGTCTTTCTTCTTCCGATTATCCTCCGTGATCGATTTGAGCTGACGTTTTGTTTCCGTCGGCGTGAGCTTCTCGCGCGCGACTTCACGCCGTGAAGAAACCTTCACATCCATGACGATGCCGTAAGTGCCCGAAGGAACGGTGAGTGACGTGTCTTTCACGTCCGCCGCTTTTTCGCCGAAGATGGCGCGCAGGAGACGCTCCTCCGGCGCCAGCTCTGTCTCGCTTTTCGGGGTGATTTTCCCGACGAGGATGTCGCCCGGTTTTACCTCCGCGCCGACGCGAATGACTCCGTCGGGTCCGAGATTGCGCAGCGCTTCTTCGCTGACGTTCGGGATGTCCCGCGTGATTTCTTCGGGGCCGAGCTTTGTATCGCGCGCGCCGATTTCGAACTCATCGATATGAATGGAAGTGTAGATGTCTTCCTTCACGACCTTCTCCGAGATCATGATCGCATCCTCGAAGTTGTAGCCGTTCCACGGCATGAAAGCGACGAGGACGTTGCGGCCGAGTGCGAGTTCGCCCTGATCGGTGTTCGGGCCATCCGCGATGACTTGGCCCCTCTTCACATGCTGGCCTTTCTTTACGATCGGCTTTTGGTTCACGCATGTGCCCGCGTTTGAACGCATGAATTTCCTCAGCTCATAAACGTGCACGCCCGCTTCCAAGTCCGTCTTCAATTTTTTGCGGCTCTCCGGCATGTGGCCGTCTTTCGTTACGACAATTTGATCCGCCGTCACTGACGCGACGCGACCGGCTTCGGTGGAAACAACAACGGCACGAGAATCGCGGGCCACTTTTCCTTCAAGACCGGTGCCGACCAGCGGCGATTCGGAGACGATCAGCGGCACACCCTGGCGCTGCATGTTGGAACCCATGAGCGCGCGGTTCGCGTCATCGTGTTCGAGAAACGGAATTAATCCCGCAGCAACGGAGACGAGCTGTTTCGGCGAGACGTCCATGTAGTGGACCTTCTGTGGCTCGACTTCCAAAAAGTCGCCGCGATAACGGACCGAAACTTTCTCGCCCGTGAAATGACCTTTCGCGTCCATCGGCGCGTTGGCCTGTGCAACGATGAAATTCTCCTCACGATCGCCGGTCAGGTAATCCACCTTATCGCTGACACGGCCATTCTCGACTTTTCGGTAGGGCGTTTCGATGAACCCAAATTCATTGATGCGCGCGAAAGTACTCATCGAGCTGATGAGGCCGATGTTCGGACCTTCCGGCGTTTCGATCGGACAAATGCGACCGTAGTGCGATGGATGGACGTCACGCACTTCGAAGCCGGCGCGATCGCGGCTGAGGCCGCCCGGCCCGAGGGCGGAGAGACGCCGTTTGTGGGTTAGCTCTGCGAGTGGATTCGTCTGATCCATGAATTGCGAGAGCTGCGAACGGCCGAAGAAATCGCGCACAACCGCGCTGAGAGCTTTCGGGTTGATCAATTTCTGCGGCGTCATGCCGTCGATGTTGATATCGAATAAAGTCATGCGCTCTTTCACGAGGCGTTCGGTGCGCGCGAGGCCGACGCGGCATTGGTTAGCGAGCAATTCACCAACGGTCCGAACGCGACGGCTGCCGAGGTGATCGATATCGTCGAGCGTGCCTTCGCCGCGGCGCAGATTGATCAAATACTTGATCGCTGCGATGAAATCCTTGTCGGTTAAAATGCGCTCGCCGAGATCGACGTCGATCCCAAGTTTCTGGTTGAGCTTGTAGCGGCCAACGCGGCCGAGATCGTATTTTTTTGGATCGAAGAAGAGACGCTTCAGGAGCGCGCGAGCGTTCGCGACAGTCGGCGGATCGCCGGGGCGAAGTTTGCGGTAGATGTCTTTCAGCGCCTCTTCCTGGTCATGTGCTGGATCCTTTTTCAGAGCCTTCACGACGGTGTCGTCGTGAGAAATATCAATGACCTTTACCTCGCTCAAACCGAGCGCCATGATCTGCCGCACAGCCGCCAAAGTCAGCGGCTCGAAAGCGCGGGCCACAGTGACCTCGCCGTCGAGAACGTCCGCAGTGAGCACCTTGGTCGCGAGCTTTTCTTCATCGAGCTTCTCACTTAACTTCAAATTTTCGATTGTGTAGAAGAGTTTGATGACTTCCTCGTCCGGGCCGTAACCGAGCGCGCGCAGAAAAGTGGTGGCGAGAAATTTCCGGCGGCGTTTGCGGCGGTCGAGATAGATGTAGAGAAGGTCGCTGGTGTCGAACTGAACTTCGATCCAAGAGCCCCGATCCGGAATGATGCGGAAGCTATAAAGCACCTTGCCGTTCAAATGGATGCTCGACTCGAAAGCGATGCCCGGTGAGCGATGCAGTTGCGAGACGACGACGCGCTCCGCGCCATTGACGACGAACGTACCCTGCGGCGTCATGAGAGGGATTTCGCCCATGTAAACCTTCTCCTCTTTCGTCCCCTTCTCTTCTTTGAGCTGGAAGGTGACGTGAAGGGGCGCGCTGAAAGTTTGTCCTTCGCGCTGCGCCTCGAGCGCGCTCAACTTCGGCTCGCCAATTTCGTAATGACTGAAATCGAGCGTCGCCTTCTCGTCGTAGCTTTCGATCGGGAAGACTTCCTTAAACACGGTCTGCAAACCGGTGTTCTTCCGTTTGTTCGCCGGGACGTCTTTCTGCAAAAAATCGACGTAGGAATTGAGTTGTACCTCGATCAGGTTCGGTGGCTCGATTGCCTCTTTGATCGTACCGAAATGGATGCGCTCTACAGGACGTTCAGACATAACTAATCTCCAATGGTTAAATACCGGAACGACCTTGGATTGAGGTCGTGCGGAGGCTGAGAATCAGGGTATCAGCCGGGAATCGCGGGCAAAAAAAGTAGCAGCAAAACACCGGTCGGTCAATGCGACCTCCGCCGTTTTGTTGCTAATCTTGAGCTGAGCCGTCGAGCGCGGGTAAAGAATATTCGGGAGACTATTATCCGGGAGAAGGGGGGAGCTACTATCTTCATCCAGCGCGGCGACGCAAATGCTTTTTGCTAAGCATCGCGCCGCCCGCTGGACAAAAATTATTTGATTTCGACTTTGGCGCCGGCCGCTTCGACCTTCTTTTTGATCTCTTCGGCTTCTTCCTTGGTCACGCCTTCCTTCATCGTCTTGGGTGCACCCTCGACGAGAGCCTTGGCTTCGGCCAAACCGAGTCCGGGCACAGCGGCCCGAACTTCCTTGATCACGCCGATTTTGTTCGCGCCCATCTCCTTGAGGATGACGTCGAACGTGGTCTTTTCTTCGGCCGCCGGAGCTGCCGCGCCGCCGCCACCACCGCCCGCGGGCGCAGCCGCCGCGACCGGCGCCGCTGCGCTCACGCCCCATTTCTCTTCGAGTTGCTTCACCAGTCCAGCAACTTCGAGAACGGTCAGGCCGCTGAGTTGCTCCACGATTGCATTTGTATCTGCCATTTTATTTCCTCCGATTGCCGCTCCCGGAAGCCTCCGGAAAATTACGCTCGGCAGCCGCCAAGCCGGACAGTTGTTTTGTTGTTTTGTCCACCCGCCACTCAGCGCCGTGGAAATTTAATTCGTTAGGCGTTAAGCCGCGGCTTCCGCCGGTTTTCCTTCCTTTTCCGCTTTCGCGTTCAAGAGGCGCGCGAGTGAAGCGGCCGGTTCGTTCAAAGTTCGGACCAGTTTCGAGGCCGGCGCCATGAACACGCCAAGCAGCTGCGCGAGCAGTTGCTCGCGTGGAGGCAGGTCGGCGAGTGATTCTAGTTCCGCCGCTGAGAGAATGCTCTTGTCCACCACACCGATCTTGAGCGCCGCGATCTTAAATTCTGCCGCGAACGTCTTCAGCACTTTCGCCACCGGCGCGACATCGCTCTTTCCAGTCACAACCGCCGTTTGGCCGCTCAACTCTTTCGCCACATCGGGCAAGCCGCTCGCCGTCATCGCGCGCTTAAGAAAACTGTTCTTCACCACGTGCACTTCGGCGCCGGTCGGTGCGAGCCGATTCCGCAGCTCGCCGAACTGATCGACTTTCATGCGCTGATAATCAGTCACGAGGAGGAACGGCGACTGACTCAGTTTCTCGGAAAGATCGGCAACGATGTTGGCTTTTTCTGGTCTCATTTTTCTAAAATCTTTTTGTCTTCCACGATTTCGCAGATTCACACAGATTTCCGGACGACGCCCGTCCACGCCTTAAAAAATCTGTGTTCATCTGCGTAATCTGTGGACCAACTCTTCTTCTAAATGCTCAGGTAAGGTGAAGGATCCACTGCGAGCCCCGGCGACATGGTTGCCGCGAGCGTCATTCCTTCGACGAAACGCCCTTTAGCGGTCGCCGGCCGCGCCTTCACGACCGCCTCGATAATCGCCGTTCCATTTTCCACGAGCTGATTTTCAGCGAAGGAGACTTTGCCTAACGGAACCGCGACGTTGCCATTCTTATCGAGCTTGAATTCAACTCGGCCCGCCTTCACTTCGCGCACCGCCGTGGCCGTATCCTCCGTTACTGTGCCTGTTTTCGGATTGGGCATCAGCCCCCGCGGTCCGAGCACCTTGCCGAGCTTGCGCACCTCCGCCATCGCGGTGGGAGTCGCAATCGCGACATCGAAATCCTGAAAGCCTTCCTGGCATTTCCGCACCAAATCTTCAAAGCCGACGAACTCGGCGCCCGCCTCCTTCGCCGCCGTAGCAGCTGCGCCTTGTGCGAAAACCAGAACACGCACCTGTTTGCCGCTGCCGTGCGGAAGCGGGCAAGTACCGCGTACCATTTGATCAGATTGCTTCGGATCAACCCCAAGCCGGAACGACATCGTAACGGTCTGGTCGAACTTCGTCGGTGGAAGTTTCTTCAGGGCCGAAACGGCGTCAGAGAAGCTGTAAGTCTTGTTACGATCCACCAATTCTTCGGCGGCGCGATAACGTTTGCTGCGATTTTTTTGCATGATGATTTCAGTGCCAGCGAGTCGTTAGGCTCTCCTGATTTTACTTGGGAGGAAGCGGCGAGGGACGTGGAAAGTAGCGGCATTTCGCCGCTTGTCAAAATGGGACTGCGCTGGGTCCCAGCCCGCTATTCAGGGTTACTTAATCAACCGCCTCAGGTTTTGCCTAACGCTCTTTTTGTGCCCGGATTTTGCGGCTTGCCAACGCGGCCGACTTCCGGGTAAAACCTGCGGTTATGAATACAATGCTCCGGCAGGTTTTCCCCGCCGCCCTGCTTTTAGTCGCGGCTAGCGTAATCCCGACACAGGCTCGGCCCATCGAGTTCAGCGAAGTCTCGCTCCTCGTGCGCGCGCACGAGGAAAGTCCTTCCATTTTGCAAGAGGTGCGCAGTCGCAAACTTCTCCATCCTCTCGACGCCTCACAGGAAAAGATCCTGCAAGCGCAAGGAGCCGATGAAAACCTTATCCGCAGCTTGCGCGATACTGGTCTCAGCCTGTCTTCGGCGGAGAGCGCCGCGTTCGCCGCGGAGCAGGCGCGAGCCACAAAAGATCGTATCGCGAGGACTTATGACACCGCGGATTCGTTAGGCGAGCAAGTGCGTGTTTTCGACGTCGCTTACAATCATCCTGTCAACCTCGAGCAATGGGGTGGTCCTTCCGGCGAGATCATGTTTCAACTCCATCGTTATGCCGGCGAAGACATTGTTGAGCCAATCGTCACTGACTCTTACACGAGCACCGCGACCTATCGAGGCCAGGGACGGCCCGACGACATGACGACGATCTTCGATCGTCGCGATTACGTGTCGGCAATTTCACACGAGCACTCCCGGTCCGTTTCTATCGACACACAGAATCCAGTCTCCATCAAAGGTTGCCCCTACTTACTTTACCCTCTCTGCGGAGCGGGCCGCGCCACACTTTATTACATAGGAAAGTTCGGCGGCTCAGTCCGGCTGGCCATCGTTATGGGCAAGGCATGAGTTATCTCGCAGTTTGAAGACGGTTGCTTCTTGCCTTACGCGTAGCGTTGCTTCTAACACTGTTCGGGTCAGAGCCGATCTTGTTCTCGTTAGCGTATTCGCGTCCCGGTGGACTTCGGTGCTTGAGGCACCTCTTTTCGAGTCCTATACTCGTTAGGCGTGGCGACACGCTCGCCTAAATACAGGGCTTGGCTAAGGCAGTGTGAGCACGTAGATTCCCCGGCCGAAGGTCGCGGCGTAGAGTGAATTCGAGGCCGCGCGATATTCGAGATCGGTCACGGGAACGTTAGGCAAACCGGTCGCCGCCGCGCGCCACTTCCGGCCCCCATTAGCCGAACTGTAAACGCCGACATCCGTAGCGACATAGAGCGTTGAACTGACGACGACGATATCGTTAACCGGCGCCTGCGGCAGGTTCCCGACGATGCTGTTCCAGGTCGTTCCACCATCTGCCGTCTTGATGACATATGGTAACTCGACCCCGGAGCGGTAACCAGAGAAGGTAGCATAGGCGACGCTGGCATTAACTGGGTCAACCATGACTCTCGTAACCCATGTCCCGGGCACGTCGGAATCGGTCACCTGCGCCCAATTCACGCCAAGATTTGTGGTAAACCAAAGGCGGCCGTCGTCCGTGCCCGCGAGAATACGGTTAGAATCAGTCTTCGCGCCCGCAACCGTAGTCACTGTCCCGAAGGGATAGCTCGGATCGCGGCCCGGCCCGCCGGTGAGGTCGGGACTGATCACTGTCCAGTGGACGGCGTGATCGACCGACCGGTTAACTTGATTGCCGGCGTAGTAAAGAATAGCGGGATTAGCTGGGTCGAACTGAAGTGGAGAAAGCCAGTTGCGCCGGGAAGAAACGGTCGATCCAGTGAAATTGGAGCTGGAGTCGCCACCGTTAGTCGAACGATTGCATTCGCCATATTGGCTGCAGCCATAGACATCGTTCTGGTTTACCGGATCGATTAACGCTTCAAGGCCGTCGCCGCCGACGTAGGTGTTCCAACCCGTCCCGCCGTAGGAACGGTTGACTCCATTATCCTGCGCTCCACCAACCAGCCGCGTGCTATCCTGTTCACTCACATCCACGCGATAAAATTGAGTGAAAGGCTGACTGGTCGCCGCCGTCCACAAATCGTTAGAACCATTCACATCAGAGCGATAAGTGCCACCGTCATTACCGAGATAGACACGGTTAGGAACTTTCAGATCCCAAGCCATCGCGTGATCGTCCGCGTGCGGGCTAAATTCGGCCGTGAAAGTAGAGCCTCCATCCTTCGATTCACAGAGATAAACTCCGGCCGCGAAGAGGTGCAGTTGGTTAACCGGATCGACCCACACCCGCCCGAACCACCAGCCATAAGTAGATTGCGCGCCGGAGAGGGTAGAGTTGGTCGCAAACTTAGTCCAGGTATCGCCGCCGTTGTCAGTCTTATAGAAACCCTGAAACGGTCCGCTGGTTTGATTGATGATGACGTAGAGACGCTGCGGATTCGACGGGGCCAGGCCGAGCCCGATGCGACCGATCGTGCTGGAGGAAGCCGGCAGGCCACTCGTTAGGCGCTGCCAGGTGGTGCCGCCATCCGTGGAGCGGAAAACTCCCGAGCCGACGCCACCATAAGTGCGCAAGTCAGGCTCACGGAAGTGATCCCACATCGCGGCGAAGACACGATTTGGATTTGTCGGATCGATGGCCAAATCAACCGCGCCCGTGGTGTCGTTATCGCCAGCTAACACTTGTGTCCAAGTCGTGCCGTTGTCGTTCGACTCATAGACTCCGCGATCGCCACCATGATTGTAAAGTTGGCCGGCCGCAGCGGCGAAAAGGTGCTGCGGGTTTGTCGGATCGACCGCGAGCCGGCCGATCGCGCCGGAGTTCGTTAGGCCAACGCGCAGCCAGGTCCGGCCCGCGTCGGTCGAGCGATAAATGCCCGAGCCGCCGTAAGTGATACTGCCGCCGCCGGGATTCGCCTCGCCCGTTCCCGCAAACAAGGTCCCAGTGGAAGTGATAACGAGCGCGCCGATCGCTTGCGGATTCGTGGCGGGCCAGATGGCGGTAAAGGTGCTGCCCTTGTCCGTACTTTTCCACACGCCGCCCGTGGCCGCGGCGATGTAGAGCGTATCAGCAGCGACCGGATCTACCGCGATATCGACGACGCGGCCGCCAATGTTAGTCGGCCCGACAAATTGCCAGCGCGAACGTACGGCGGGCAGTCCTTGGGCCACGGCGTCCTGCGCCGCAGCGTTCGCGAGCGCCGCAGCTTGCGCGCCCGCTCTTTCCAGAGCGCCTGCCGGAATTCCGCCATGAGTCACGCGCTGGGTCACAAACCAATCTTCCGGTGGGCTCTCCGCGCCTTCCCTTGCGCGCGCGCCCGCCTCGCTCCAACCGCGCTTCGTTAGGCTAAGTCCGGAACGCGCGAAAGTGGCCGCGAGCAACGCGGCACACCCGAAAAACAAAAGGCCGCTCGCTAGTTTCTTCATCGTTTAGGCTCGTTAGGCATTTTTTGCCGCAGTAAAAATCAGGCGCCGTAACTCTTGGTGAATTTTTTCTTCGACTCCGAGTCGCTGGCGGCAGGTTGGACGGAGGACTCGTTAGGCTGTTCGGGTGGACGCGGCGGGGGTGTCTCCTTCTCCTCTTCGTCGGAAGGCTCGCTCGCGGCAGAAAAGCCGCCGCTTTTTCCCTGCGACGCTTCGACAAAAGCCATCTGCAAACTCGACAGCGCGTTGCGTAGAACGGTGGTTTCGTCGGTCGTTAGGTTATTTCGCGTTTTCTCCTGAATCATTGCCAGTTGATCGATGAACATGCGCGCGACCTCGAGGTTAATCTCGGCTTTGCCCGTCTGCGGATTAGGAATTTGACCGAGAAAAAGCGCCGCGTTCTGCGCCTGCATCATGACGAATTCGATGAAGCGCTGCGTGAGTTCCCCGGATTGAGTGGTTTTTTGGACTTCGGCCATAGGAGAGAGTTAGCGGTTAATAGTTAATAGTTAATAGTTAATGGTTAATGGTTAATAGAATTCGCCGGACGAACGGTGGCGAGAACGTAGGGTTGTTGGAAATATTTCGCGGCGACCCGGCTCACGTCTTCGACGGTGACGCGATTCACCTCGCGCTCCAGTTCTTTATAGTGATCAAAGCCGAGACCGTAAAGCTCGTCGAGCGCCGCCATGTAACCGAAGGAGTCGTTACTCTGGTTGGAGATGCGCTGCTGGCCGATGAGTTTCTTTTTCGCCCTAACGAGTTCTTCACTCGTTAGGCCAGCGCGCGCGAGTTTATCGATCTCTTCGAGCAACGCTGCCTGCACCTGCTCAATCTTTTGCGGGTCAGTGCCGAGATAGAACGCAAACAGCCCCGGGACTAGCCCCTGCATCTGGCTCGCGCCGACGTAATAGGCCAGCCCCATCTCTTCGCGGATGCGAATGAAAAAGCGCGAACCCAGGTCGCTGCTCGCCTCGTCGATCAGCTCCAAGGCATAGCGATCGGGGCTAAACATATCTGCGCCGCGGAAGCCGACCATGAGGACGCCCTGCGCTTTGTCGCGATGCTCCTCGACCGCGACCGTGCCGCTGAGCACAGGCGGAATCGGCGCGCCGCCGAGCGCGAGTTCGCCAGAATTCATGGCGGCGAGTGTTTGCTCAAAAAGCTGCTTCACTTCCTCCGCGCGGACATTTCCGAAGACGGAGACGACGCCGTTGCGAGCTACGAGCAGGCGATCGCGGAACGCCAGCAATTGCGCACGGGTGAGGGCCGCAACAGACGAAGGCGTGCCCTTGTTCCGGAGCGCATACGGATGACCAGGGAAAAGCGTCGCGCGCAGGACATTTCGGGCGACGGTCGTGAGCCGCTCTTCCTCGTCACGAATGCCGGCGAGCTGCGCTTCCTTTTCCCGCGCGATGGCTTTTTCCGGCAGCGTGGCGTGGAGCAAAATGTCGGACAACAAGTCGGCGCCGAGCCGCAGATCAGGTTGAGTCACATCGAGGGAAACGCTGAAGCTGTTGTTGCCCGCGTCGCTCGATATGCCGCCGCCGACAGCCTCGATGAGGTCGGCGATTTCCTCCGCAGTTCGGCTTGTCGTTCCTTTGAGAAGCGCTTTCGCAAGCAGGCGTGTGATGCCGTTGGTCGCGTCCGTTTCCGCGAGCAAGCCCCCGCGAAAAACAGCAACCATCGAGATGAGCGGCAGCCGCGGATCTTCTCTAACGAGAATTCGCAGACCGTTGCTTAGCTCGATCTTCTGAATCTCGCCCGCCGAGATGGCGACTGCTTCGGCCGCCCTGGCCGCCTGAGTTCCACGCGGGTTCAGGGAAACGACGGTGAGATTTTGCTCAACCAAATATTCCGCCGCGACGCGCTGGAGGTCGGCCAGCGTAACTTTTTGCACAGCTTCGAGGTAGTCGCGGGTAAAGTTGAGGTTGCGACAGACGAGCCAGTTCGAACCCAAATCGGAAGCCTGACCGCGCATCGTCGTTAGGCCGCCTAACGAGTGGCTGAGAACGATCTTCTTTGCTTTGGCCAGCTCGGCCGCGGTAACGCCACGCTGCGCCACTTCGCGCACGATCTCTAGAATCATCTCTTCCGCCGCCGCGCGATTTTGAGGCTCCATCGTGGCATCGATTCCAAGCAACCCCGGATCGCCCGGCGTATAGGAAAATGCGCCGAGATTGAAGGCGAGGCCGGCTTCCTCGCGGACTTTCCGATAAATGCGCGAACTATGGCCCTCTCCCAAAACCGTCGAGAGGAGATCGAGCGCGGGGACATCCGGATGTGTGATTCCCGGGATGTGCCAGGCCAGCGCGAGACGCGTCAGCTCGGTCGCAAACTCCTCGTTCACCTCGCGTTTCCCGAGTTGCGGCGGCTCGGCCGGTATGTAAACGGGTTTGAGCGACTGCTCGGCGTAATCCTTAAAATAATCCGTGAGCTGCCCGCGCACCCGCTCGGCGTCCACATCGCCGACGACGACAAAGGTGAGATTATTAGGCACGTAGCGCGTCTTGTAATAATCCATCACGTCCTGCTGCGTGAGTTGATCGAAAACCTGCAGATCGCCGATCACCGGCAGCCGATAGGGGTGCCGCTGAAAAGCGGTACGAAACATAAGCTGACCGATCATGCGATCGGGATCGTCCATGCTCATGGCAAACTCACGCCGGATGACTTCCTGCTCCTTGACGTATTCATCCGCCGGCAAAGTCGAATTCATCATCGCGTCGGCCAGGAGATCGATGGCGCTGGCGACGCCTTCGTTAGGCACATCGATCCAATAAACGGTGCGATCGAACGACGTGTAGGCGTTGATGTAGCCGCCCTGGTCCTGCAC
>JACDGS010000072.1 GCA_013821455.1 Chthoniobacterales bacterium | reverse complement strand
CCCTTTGGCTTTGAAGGTGCAGGTATAGGTGCTGTCCGCCTTAAAGGTCAATCCACTTAGACTCGTTAGGCTCGCTTGCTGCTTTGTCCCGTGGGCTGGGGCCAGGAAGGCTCCTGCGCCGCTCCCCATGCCGAGAGTCACCGCGCCCGCGACGGTTCCCTTCCCGCCTAACGTCCCCGCGTTCACACTCACCGCGCCGGGGCCTGTCCCCGAGCCGATGGTGTTACTCACTACTAACGTCCCCGCGCTCACCGTCGTCCCCGCAGTGTAGAGATTCGGGCCACTCAGGGTGAGCATACCAGTTCCGATCTTGCTAAACGCGCCGCCGCCGCTGCCGCCCGCCGGGCCCCCCGGATGCAGGACCCCGGCAAAGGTGGTGTCCAGATTATTGCTCCCCACGATGAGGGTCTGGCGGCCGAGATAGACCTGGCCATCGCCTTCCAGCGACCCAATGGTCATGCTCGCTCCGCCCGCGCCGCTGCGCGGGCTGATGTCGAGATAGCCGTTGCCGAAGACCTCGGCTCTCGAAGTGCCGCCGGTTGAAGCGTCATAGAACGCAATCGTTCCACCCTGGCCACCGTTGCTTCCCGCCTCGGCCACCAAGGTCGCGTTCTTCGCGCTCGGGAATTGCTGCACAAAAGTCGTGCGGCCTCCCTCGGCCCCGGCTGCAGTCGCGCCGCGGTTGACGATCGTGCCTTCGCCGGCCGTGGCGATACCAATCACCTCGAGAAACCCGCCAGACTGCCCGGCGCTACTGCCGCCTTCGTTTATGAATGTCCCCGCACCGCCGTTGGCAGTGCCTTCAAACAGGAACACGCCGCCCCCGGCCTGCATAGTGAAGGTCACCCGCTCATCCACGGTCGGAGCAGGTTCGTTGGGAAAATTGAACAGGTTAAAGGAAGTGCCCGGCTCGACGACAAAGTTCTGAGCCACCCCGGAATCGTTCGTGACGTTTCCGCGACAAGTCAATCCGTTCTGGTTCTCTCCGGCAAGAGTCGTGGTGTAACTACTAGCACCGGGCGCGAAAGCGATGCCGGAGAGAATGGGAACTCCGCTATCGGTCAAACTCGTCTCCGTGGATTGGGCAAAGGTCGCCACATCAGCGGAGCCCGGGACAGTGCCGGAAGACCAGTTCGCCGGGTTATTCCACTCGTTGTTTGCGGGGTTCGGGAGCCAGGTGCCGCTGTCGGCATTGGCTTTAAGACAGATGGTAAGAAGAACAAACAGGGATGAGACAAAACGTATTTTCATAGCAGTTCGATTTAGAATTATGGCAGGTGGGCACCAACAAAATCCATGATGTGATCACCCCAAGTTTTGGTGGGGTCCGCGGCGTCTATAGTGAACCAGAAATCGAAGGCATGCTCATGGCTGTGCGGAATAGTGACGACTTTGTATTTACTGGTGTCCACTCCCGCGCCCTCCAGTGCGCATTTTAAATCGACAATCTGGTGAAAAGGCATCGGGTCCTTTTCGCTGTTTATTATGTACATCGGCTTAAAATTACTCGCTGTAGATGACCCCACTTTCGCCACAGGCGATAGCGACCGTAGCACATCCGGATCGCAGCTATTCGTGTAGTTCTCGACGTAGAATTGAAAATCTGGCAAAGGATCAGGTCCGTAGGATTCGGCAGTTTGGTCGGAGAAGTTATAAGCGCCGGAAAGGCAGGCTGTGACGTCTGCGCGATCTGTGGCCGTCCAGTTCGGCCATCCTACCGAGCTCGCAGTGTCTAGGGCTACGAACGCCGCATGACTTCCGCCCGCAGATCCGCCAATGACAGCGAGCTTCCCGTTGGAGCGGCCGTCTGCCCGAGCGGCCTTAATGAAGGCCTTAATGTCGTTAGTCTGCTGTGGAGGCCGACCAGAAGCGAGCCCTGCGACTGTATCATCATGGCACGCTTGCCCCTTCACCAAACCGCATGGCGCGAGCCGATACGCGCAAACGTAAACGTTGTAACCACGACTGGCCATATCGTTGTAAACGGGCTCATTGCTCCTTGAGAAGACATTACCGGTGTAGAAACCCCCCTCATGCAAGAATACGATCGAGGGCGCAATTGAAGGATACGGCGAAGGGGAAGTTGCAGGGAACACGCGCCACTCGAGGACCGTTCCGTCTCCTGGCTGATATAGGGATGGAATGGGAGTGGCGGCGGGAGATGGCGACGGTGGATAGGTGGGAGCCGAACACGGCGAACTCGCGCAGTTCTGATCTACGTCTGGTTGACAGTTAGTAGGCGGAATCGTGGGCGTTATCGTACAGCTGGGATAGACGAAAGGAGTAGCCGTCGGCGTGGGAGTCGGCGTCGCCTTCGCGATCGGCGTCATCCGCATGGCGAAGAAAACAAAGAGAAAACAAAACAGGGCGGTGGCGGTTAGGGCGAGCAGGTTTTTCAGGGTATTTTTTTCTGGATACTCATAGTTTATTTTCGTTAGGCTGTTTTTGCTCACAGTGAACTGGTTAGGCAAGGAGGGGCGGGAGGGGAAGATCATGTGGGCGGAATGCGAGTGGAGACCGTCTGACTGAGCGTCAGCGGCTGTTGCGCCTTTTAGTCGGCGAGCGCGCATGGCTTTAGATTCCGCTGGCGATTAAATCGAAGAAATTTATGGAGGTCAATCTTATTTTCCAGGAAAGGGATACAGAATCTTCAGACAGGATTTACAGGATTGAACAGGATTCAGGGAAGCGGCTCCCCTCTCTTAAAATCCAGTTCATCCTGTCCAAGTCCTAGGACGAACCTATCCGTGTTTGAAAGCCCGGTCGTTGCTTCGCATCCGTTACGGCAGTCGGGTTCAGGCGTGCCTCGGCGCTACTGCACGGTCAGCGTGAGATCGTTCCCATCGCCACCTTCGTAGCTGGCTTGGAAGTCGTTCCGCGTTTTGGTAACACAGCCATCCTGGCTGTCAGGTCGTGCGGGCATCCTGCCTGCACAGGCGGAGCAGGCTGGAAGCCTGCGCGACCCGACAGGCTGGAAGCCTGTGTTACAGCACCGTGAGCGTGAGATCATTCCCATCGCCGCCTTCGTAGCTGGCTTGGAAATTATTTCCACTTATCGTTAGGATCGCGCCATCGGGCAGGTTGCTAAAGGTGCCAGCGATAGGTGTCGCGCTCGTGTTGCTAATCACAGTTAGGACCAGTCCTTGCCGTAATTGTCCTTGCACCTGTCCGCTGAAGTTAAAGCTGGCCCCACTATTAATGGTCACGCCCTTGGCGATGACTTTATCCGTCCGCGCTTTGTTGCCTTTGGCTTTGAAGGTGCAGGTGTAGGTGCTGTCCGCCTCAAAGGTCAGTCCACTTAGACTCGTTAGGCTAGCTTCTTGCTTCGTCCCATGCGCCGGAGCCAAGAAAGCTCCCGCGCCGCTCCCGGTGCCGATAGTCACCGCACCGGCGACGATTCCTTTCCCGCCTAAGGTTGCCGCATTCACACTCACCGGCCCCGCGCCGGCGCCAGACCCAGCCGCGTTGTTGATGACTAACGTTCCCGCACTCACCGTTGTGCCCCCGGTATATGAGTTGGAGCCCGACAAGGTCAGTGTGCCTGTTCCTATCTTGAGCAGCGCGCCCCCGGCGTAATACTGCCCATCTTCGATCACTCCCGAAAAGATCGTCGCCAGGTTGCTGCTCCCTACCTTGAGCGGCGTGCCGCCCAGGATCGCGACGCCGTCTCCTTCCAGCGAACCAATCGTCAGCGGCGGCCCCGTGCTAGGCAGTTTAGCGGCGCCCGGCGGGCCGAAATGGGTGCTGATGTCGAGAAATCCGTTACCGAAAAGCTGGACCCTGCAGCTATCGCCCGACGAGTTTTGAATGAAGACAATTTGCCCGCCCCCTCCACCGTTGTCTCCAGCGTTGGCAATCAAGGTGGCGCTGGCCGCATGAGAGTTACCAGCAAAGGTTGTGTTGCCGCCGTTTGCTCCGCTTATGGTCGCCCCGTTCGAAGTCAGCGAGGCCTGGCCAGCCTGGGCCGAGAGATCAAGACTGGTCGTCCCGCCGGATGCGCCTTCCGCCAAGCCGGGTTCATTCGTTAAGCTGGCATAATCAGCCGAGGCATGATCGCCGAAATAGGTGAGACCCCCATAGCCTCCGCTCGCGCTTGCTCCCAAGTTTACAAGAGCGGCATGACTCGCCGTGCTCGTACCGAGGAAGCGCGTCGTCCCGCCGAAATCGAACTTGGCCGTCGTGTTTCCGGCGTTAGTAAAGGTAGTGAGCGTCCCGGCAGCGGCGCTCCCGGTGAAGACGATTTCTCCGGCATTGCTCAGACTGTCCACCGCGCTGACGAGACCTTCCTTGACCCCAGCACTATTCGTCAGCCCTGCTCCGCTGACCGTGAGAGTTGTCAGCGGGTTAGCCGTCAGCGTAAAGGCGTTGGACTCTGCCGCGAAAACGATTTTCGCGACCTCCACGTCAGCGGAGATGAAAATGTTTAGGGCATTGGAAGCGCCAAAGGTTGCCACATCCGCCGGCCCGTTAGGCACGGTCGCCGGCGTCCAGTTAGCAGCCGTGTTCCAATCGCCGTTGGTGGGATTGAAGTCCCAAGTGGCGCTGCCAGCCTGAGAGACAGGGCTCGATGCGAGTAAGATGACTGCTCCGATCAGCGAAGCAAAAAAGAGAGTAATAGATTTCATAGAGTATCTGGTGCGCTCAGGTTATTTCAGGTATTTATCTAAAAAACTTATTACCCTGGTCTTGACTTGCTGCGGAGGGCTGCTGTCGTCGTATTCATACCAAAGAGCAAAGGCCTGCTTCGAGTTGTCCGAGATCGTCAGAACCTGGTAAAGCGATGAGCTGACACTGTGCGTTTGAAACGCGCACTGGATGTCCACAATCTGGTGGAATGGCATAGGATCGTACTGACTGTTGATCACGAAGGCCGGTTTGAACGGGATCGATAGCGTCGGTGTCGTCACGAGTGAAACCGGGGACTTACTCTTTTGAACCGCTAGATCGACCGAATTCGTGTAGTTCGTCACATCATAAGCAAAGGTCGAGACTGGGTCTACGTGGTGGACGTCGTAGTCCTCCGGCGTCCGGTCGGAAAAGTCATAGGCGCCGGAAAGTCCAACGACACAATCTGGCCGCATTACGGCAGACCAATTGGACGAAGTGACGGTATCAAGCGCAACAAAAAGAGCGTGGCTACCCCCCGCTGATCCGCCCACGACACCTATCTTTCCATTGCAGTGCGTGATATCAGCTCGAAGGGCGCGAACTTCCGCTTTGATGTCGTCGGTTTGCTGGGGAGGTCGCCCTGTTAAGGCGTCGACATTGTGGCACGGTTGACCTTGTATTTGACCGCACGGTGCCAGGCGATAGGAAACTATAAGGGTGTAGTAGCCTGCGGCCGCCAAATCTTGAGCCACCACCTCGAGCGTATCGCCATACATGCTGCCTGCATAAAATCCGCCTGGATGGACCAGTATAACGCTTGGCCAAGGCCCAGTACCCGACGGCGCAAAAGGTCTCCACTCCAAAACCCCTTGGCCCGTCGGCAGTTGATATGGGCTGGGAATCGGCGTTGCGGTCGGTGGCGCGGTGGGCGTCTCGTGTGGCGAACAAGCGGAACAAGGAGTTGGTGTCGGACTTGGAGTTACTGCTGGCGTGGGAGTCGCCGTACATGGCGGAACCGGCGGGGTGGGCGTCGGCGTAGGAGTCGCTTTAGCGGCGGGCGTTATCCGCATCGCGAAGAGAATAAAGAGAAAGCAAAATAGTGCCGTGCAGGTCAGGATGAAGAGGTTTGTCAGGATGGGTTTTTTCTGCGTGCTCACAGTATGGTTTCGTTAGGCTGACTTTTTGGCAATCGTTGGGCTCGTTAGGGCAGGAAAGCGCGAGAGAGGAAGGACGCGGATGCAATGCGAGAGGAGACCGCCTGACTGAGCGTCAGTTGCGCCTTTTAGTCGGCGAGCGCGCATAGCTTTAGATTCCGCCGGCGATTAAATCGAAGAAATTTCTGCAGGGCAATCTCCTTTTTCAGGGAAACGACACAGGATCTTTAGACAGGATTTACCGGATTGAACAGAGTTCAGGGAATCGGCTCCCCTCTCTCAAAATCCTGTTAATCCTGTCCAAGTCCCCCACTGCGGCCCGAAGAAAGATGTTCGTCCACAGATTTACACCGATTTACACAGATTTTTCAGCGTGTGAGTTGCTCCTTCAATCTGTGTGAATCTGCGTAATCTGTGGACCGCTTCTCTTCTCCCCATCCGTGTTCATCCGTGGCTCTTCTTCAGAGCACCCTCAGCGTGAGATCATTCCCATCGCCGCCTTCGTAGCTGGCCTGGAAGTTATTTCCACTTACCGTTAGCACGGCGCCATCGGGGAGGTTACTGAAGGTGCCAGCGATAGGTGTCGCGGCAGTGTTACTGATCACAGTTAGGACCAGTCCTTGCCGCAAGCGTCCTTGCACTTGGCCGCCGAAGTTAAAGGTCGCGCCGCTATCGATGGTTACTCCATTGGCAATGACTTTGTCGTTACGTGCTTTGTTGCCTTTGGCTTGACGGTACAGGTGTAGGTGCTGTCCGCCTTAAAGGTCACTCCACTTAGACTCGTTAGGCTGGACTGCTGCTCCGTGCCATGCGCTGGAGCTAGGAAAGCACCGCCGCCGCTTCCTGTTCCTATGGTCACTGCGCCAGCAATGATGCCATTTCCGCCTAACGTTCCAAAATTCACATTCACTGAGCCCGTCCCACTTCCTGAGGCGGTGACATTACTGATGATCAGCGCGCCACTACTTACAGTCGTTCCTCCGGTGTAGATACTCGCTCCCGTTAGAGTCAAGGTCCCCGTGCCGGCTTTGCTGAGTGAGCCACCCGTTTGTCCTCCCTGGCCGCCGAGGTCGAGAATCTCTCCCGAATAAGTCGTGCTGAGACCGTTTGTGCCGAGGGTGAGTTTGTTCCCGCCGAGATAGACAAAGCCGCTCCCTTCCAAGGAACCAAGGCTGAGTCCCGGCGCGGCATGCTCGCTGACGTCGAGCGCGCCGCCGTCAACCAGATCAACCTGAGCGTTTGCGGCGATGCTATCGTTCAGCAGGACGATACTTCCATTTCCGTTTGCTGTCAGGGTTGCGCTGCCTGCGTCCGTGTTATCAAGGAACTCGATTATGCCCCCCGCGCCGCTTGCCGGCCGGTTATTTTCGCCACTGCTGTTATTGGCTTGGAGCAGGGCAGAGCCCGCTGTCGAATTGTTGAAGAACCGTATGTGCGCTCCGGGACCATTTCCCGGCGCCTGACCGGCGACATAGCTGATCAACGTTCCCGCGCTCGCGGTATTTTCAAAATCCAGAGCCACACTCTGGCCGACATCGCTGCCCTGGACGACGAAGCTTTGTGTGAGGCCCGAACTATTTGTCATCCCGGCGCCGCTTATGATGAACGAAGTCGAATCGACCACTCCAACGGTGATCTTAAAGACGCTCGCGCCTTGGGTAAAAACGACACCGCCTACTTCGATATTGGAATCGAGGGAGATGTTGCGCACGCGCGAAGAACCAAAGGTGGCCAAATCGGACGCTCCGTTAGGAATAGTAGCCGGGCTCCAGTTGGTGGCGTCGCTCCAAAACCCCGAGTGAGGCTGGCTCAGCCAGGTCGCGCTGCCGGCAAAACTAGGGCTATTCAATTGAAGAAAGAGCAAGGAGATAACAAGCAGAATGAGTGGTCGAAATCCAAAAAGCTGGCCCAAGACAATTTTGTTATATTTCATAGTGAGAATTTCAATGAAGGGTTGTTAGGGGAGATGAGAGTTGAAAAAGCTGATGGCGTCTTGACCTACAGTTGTGTCGCTTCCTAGTTGGCCATCCCAATTGCCCCAAAACTCGAAAGCATGTTCACCGCTTCCGTATATCGTGAAGGTTTGGTATTTAGCAGCGTCGATCCCCAGGCTTTGATATTTATTATTCACGTCGGCTGAATGGATGATGGGTTGTTCGTTAGGCAGAAAGAGTGGGGGTGGAGAGAGGCGGAGGCAGCGTGGGAAAAGACCGTGGCTGACTGGTCGTCAGGAGCTGACGCACTGGGCAATCGAGGAGGAGGCATGGCTTGGGGTTTACAAACACGATTAAGCCGGAGATTTATTCCTGCTGTCAACCTTATTTAGGAAATTTTTATAACGCGCGTTCGGAAGCGCATTTGTCTTTGCCGGGCCACCATTCGGTTGTGGGAAATAACTCTGGGTGCGGTCGCTCAGTGCCCTGTGGGGATGCGGGATAACCGAATCCCCGCCTCCCTGTGGGAGGCGCGAACTTGGCGACTTGTTGCCGGGCCCGTCCGATCGACGCTTCGCACAGCGAAGCGGCTACAAGATCCGGCTGCCGCTTCTACTGCACCGTGAGCGTGAGATCATTGCCATCGCCGCCTTCGTAGCTGGCTTGGAAGTTATTTCCACTTATCGTTAGGACCGCGCCTGGGGGTAGATTGCTGAAGGTGCCGGCGATAGGTCGTGGCAGTGTTATTGATCACGGTTAG
This sequence comes from Chthoniobacterales bacterium, assembly GCA_013821455.1. Lineage (GTDB taxonomy): Bacteria > Verrucomicrobiota > Verrucomicrobiia > Chthoniobacterales > UBA10450 > Palsa-1392. The sequence goes on along the minus strand of JACDGS010000072.1, from coordinate 8,210 downwards.
GACTAGTCCTTGCTTTAAGTGTCCCTGCACCTGGCCGCTGAAATTAAAGGTTGCTCCGCTTTTGATAGTTATGCCGTTGGCGACGACTTCGTCCCGTGCGCGCTTTGTTTCCTTTGGCTCTGAAGGTGCAAGTGTAAGTGCTGTCTGACTTGAAGGTCAGCCCACTTAGACTCGTTAGGCTAGCTTGTTGCTTCGTCCCGTGCGCCGGGGCGAGAAATGCTCCCGCGCCGTGTAAACTCGACTGGTTAAACCAGTCGAGTTTACGGAAGCGCCTTCTATTACATTCGAGTCAGTGGGAAATTTCTGATTCCCGGGGCGCTTATAAGTTTGTCGCAGTTAATACAATGCGGTGAATTACTTTAGGCAAGTAGCGTTTGCGCTCGTGCGAGGTCTTCGGGGATGCCGATATCGATAAAAGGACCTTCGCAAACCAAGCCATAAACTCGGCGACTTAATAGGCCCGGAAAAACATCCTTCTCTAGGGAAATTGCCATGTTACCGGGTAACTGATCGATAATTTCTTTCCTCAGAAGATAGACACCCGCGTTGATCAAACCGGAGCCGCGATTGACGCCTTTCTCAACGAATTGAGTGACTCTGCCATCGTCCGCTATCACGACCGATCCGTAACGGCCGACATCCGCGACAGGTTGCAAAGCCATAACCAGGTCGGCTTGTTGGGTATGAGCTAGTTCCAGCATGGGAGCGAGGTTCCATTCCACATAGCTATCTCCATTCAGAATAAGTGCGGGATTGCTAAGCAGACCTTGCGCGAGCTTGACGGCTCCACCCGTACCGGCCGGCGCTGATTCCTGCGAATATCGGATCGTTAGGCTCAAGCTTTCGCCGCTGCCAAAATGTTGTTCGATTTGTTCCGCGAGATATCCGGTGCCGAGAACGATCTCGCTAATTCCCTGCGCGCGAATCCGCTCGAGCAGAATCTGCAGAAACGGCACGCCGGCGACGGGCGCCATCGATTTTGGCCGATCGCGCAACACCGCGCGCAGGCGGGTGCCGAGACCTCCACAGAGCACGAAGGCGCGGGGAGTTTCGATGATGGGATTGTTCTTAGCGCGCCGATTGCGGGACGGCACAGGTCACTGTGCTTCCGCGGCCTTGGCTTTGGTCTCGAGCAAATCGCCTAACGAACGCAGGGTCGCGAAATTTTCCGCGAGGAGTTCTTCGTCTTCGATGCGAATGCCGAGATCGCTTTCGAGAAAGGCCACGAGCCGGATCAAGCCGAGCGAATCGATTTGCAGCGGTTCGTCCGGGTCGCTTACGGGAGGAAGGGGCGCCCGGTTGTTATCGATGTATTCTTTGAGTTTAGCTGGTATTTCCATGGTTTTGTTAAAGTTGCTGTCGTGCAAATACGGATGTGGTCGGGCGAGGGAACGCCGTCGCGACTGGGCTGGGAGGCCTTGGTAGGAGTTTTGCAGAGGTTGGCATTTTGCGAATGCTTTGTAAAGGCGAAGTGCTGGTTGCGGTTCCTATTCCCATAGCAACTTTCTTGCCGCCGCGACTGGAGTGTCGGTGTCATCCCGAGCGGAGCGCCGCGAGGCCGAGGGGATCCCATGGGGCTTTTGGTGAGTGGGGCGTCGGAAGCTTTACGGATATTCGCCGGGATCCCTCGACTTCGCTCCGCTCCGCTCGGGAGGACACACTTTGTTACTCGCGTGCTGTGCTATGAGAAACCATCGCGCTCTCGCGCGGGTGAATGACCGGTCGGCCGCTTGATAAGTGACAAGCCGCGGCGCGCTGCCACCGGTACCAGACCCAGGCGAAGCTAGGGAGTCTTAGTGTCCTGTTTGCCCTTAAGATATTTGTCGAAGAAGGAAGTGATCATCGGTTCAAAGCGCGGGCCGCCTGTGCCATGTCCGCGCATGGGCACGATGTCGAGAATGGTCGGCACTCCAGCCGCTTTTAGAGCCTCGGCGAAGAGGCGGCTCTGACTCACCGGCACAGTAGTATCTTCTTCACCGTGGATGATAAGGAAGGGTGGATCATTCTTGGTAATGTAAGTCATCGGACTCGCGGCAACGGCATTAGCCTGTTTGTCAGCCATAGGACCTCCGATCAATCCTTCGATTGCTTGCTTCGCCTCGGTGGCAATATCCGATGACTCCGCCGAAACGTCGTGATACATGCGCACCAGATCGGCCGGGCCGGAGATCTCACACACCGCCTGGACGGAGCTGGGATATTTCGAATTTTCGTCCTTGCCCTCCAGGGCGGCCACCCCGCCCGAGGTGCCGAGCAAAGAGGCGAGATGCGCGCCCGATGAGTGCCCCCAGGCGCCGATGTGATCGGCATCGAAGTTATATGTCGCGGCGTTGGCCCGGAGCCAGCGCACCGCGGCTTTGCAATCTTCGATTTGCGACGGGAAGACTGCTTCACTCGTTAGGCGATACTGCATGCTGGCGACGGCATAGCCTTGTTTGACCATGGTGACGGCGGGACATTGCTTTTTGTTTCCACGACTCCAGCCACCGCCGTGAATCCAGAGAATCACGGGCATTTTGCCGGTCGCATTCTTCGGCAGGTAGAGATCGATTTTCAGCTCTTCGCCACCGATTTTTTTATAGACCAAGTCGCGCAGGACTGTGGTGTCGGAAAGGTCCGCTACTCGGCGCGCGATGAGCCGTTGCACCGCCGGGCCGCAAAACACGGTCGCAAGGATAACGAAAGCCAGCCAGCGGTTGCGCCGGCTGTGCCGCAGCGATTCCAGGCTAAAGAGAGATTGCATGGATGTCGGGAGACTTATACTCGTTAGGGGACTATCGCCCCGCGAATACTCGGCTTTAGAATCTTATACTCGTTAGGCGAGATCGGCGTTGCGGGTCATCCAGAAAGCAACCGCCGGCATTGCTTCCTGGTCCTCACTGGCGTTGATGACCGCCGTCTCGGCGCGGTCCACGGAGAAGTATTTTCCGAAAATCGATTTCACATGGTCGTGCAGCTCGGCTTCCGTCCGCGCGCCGCGATAGTTGGCGAAGCGCGCATCCTGGAAAGTGCCGGAAAGAAGGAGGAAATGCCCGCCGGGCGCGGCCGCACGGGCGACATTTTGCGCATAGAGCGAGCGAAAGTTATCCGCGATGCGATGAAAGCATCCGCGATCGAGCAAACTGCCGGCCGGATCCAAGCGCAGGTCGCTGCACAGATCCGCGACATCAAATTTCAAACTGGCATCGGCCCCTGCAGCTAGCCGCCGGCAATTCTCGATCGCGGCCGCGCTATAGTCGATGCCGGTGACTTTGTATCCTTGCGACGAAAGCCAGCGGCTGACTTCGCCATTTCCGCAGCCGACATCGAGCACGCGCTGGTTTTTATCGAACCAACCCGACTCTATGGCTTCGACGAATTCCTTTTGCGGCCGCTCGGTTTTCCAAAAGGGACTGTAGTTTGGGTCGGCCCATTGCCGTTCCCACTTATGACGATGGCGCTGGTGTGCCCAGTTCGGAAACATTTGCTCGAGCATGCCCTGGAACCGGCTCACCAGTTTCCGCAAGAATTTCATCGGAGGATGCTACACAGTAGGTTTCGCCGCGCAAGCTTTCAGGGCGCGTGGTGAGATGGGTCGAGACGATGAGACACTCAGGGTAGGACGAGAATTTACCGAGCTTCGATAAATTTCCTCGACTGTCGTCACACCGTACGCTTAAGGTTCCGTCCCATTATCCTTACCGCATCTGATTTCATGAAAACACAACTTCGCCTAATGCTTCTCGGCGCCTTTTCCCTGGTGGCTCTGAGTGCCACCCGCGCCCCATCTGATACGATTCCACTCCTTCCGGAACGCACCGGACACAACGCGACTCGCTTGCTCTCGGGCAAGGTCCTGATCACCGGTGGAGTGAATGAGTCCGCCACACTTAACTCGGCCTCACTCTACGATCCGGCGACTAAGACTTTCACCGCGACTGGGAATATGACTACGGCGCGGGCCGATCACACCTCCACTTTGCTGAGTGGTGGTGAGGTATTAATTACTGGTGGCGATCAGGGGTCGACCTTGCTAAGAACGGCGGAGCTTTATAACCCAACTACGGGGACCTTTAAGTCGGTCAAGTCTAAGATGAGCGCGGCCAGGAGTAACCATACTGCGACCGTGTTGCCGGATGGCCATGTGCTTATCGACGGTAGCAAAGGCGCAGACCTGTACGATCCTACCGCGCAGACATTCACCCCTACCCTGGGGATGCCAATCGCCCGGAAGGCTCACGCCGCTAATCTGCTCAACGACGGGACGGTTCTTATTACCGGGGGCTATGTAGGATTGGTCGCCAGCAACGCGGCGGAAATCTATACGCCGGCTAATCAGAGCTTCACCGTTCTATCTCCGGGGATGGTTATTCCTCGCGCCAATCACTCGGCGACTAATCTGCTCGATGGAACAATTCTTATCGCGGGCGGTTTCTCAGGAACCAGCCCGCACGAGGAAGTAGAGATTTATACTCCTGCGACTAAGACCTTCGCTCTTACCGGACGTCTTCTTTATCATCGCTCTAATCATCGCGGGGTGCTGCTGCCAGATGGTAGAGTTATAGTTATTGGCGGGATAACTCTGGAGAGTGGTTTCCTTGCGATTGATGAGGTTTACGATCCTGCTACTCGTCTGTGGTCGCTCGACGGAACTTTGCAGCAGAACCGCGGCACTCCCACGGCGACGATGTTGCAGGATGGACAGATTCTTGTCGCGGGCGGAGTCACGGGTAACCAGACGTTAACCTCCGCGGAGATATTAAGTCCCATGACGCTACAGTTTTCTTCGTTGGGAGATATGAACGCCGGTCGCAACCAACATAGGGCAAATCTCCTGCCCGATGGCAAGGTTTTACTCTCCGCCGGAAGCACAGATACAGACACACTCAGGTCGGCTGAGGTCTTCGATCCTGTGACTAACACTTTCACGCTGGTCGGATCTTTGGCGGTGGCGCGCAAGAGTCATACCGGAACGACATTGCAGGACGGACGTATCCTTGTCACGGGTGGGAAGAGCTTGCAGGGTGATCTGCCGAGCGCGGAGATATTCGATCCAGCAACGAACCTATTTCATCTTACTAACCCGTTGAATATAGGTCGCGCCTTGCACACCGGTAACCTCTTGGCGACCGGGAAGGTCCTGATCGCCGGCGGAGTTATAACCGGTGGCGATGAGACAGCGACGGCTGAGCTATTTAATCCTACGACAGAATCGTTTGCCTTTACCGGACCGCTCAACCTGAAGCGCAAGCGTCATCGCTCCGCGCTCCAAAATGACGGCACGGTGCTAGTCACCGGTGGTAACACTTTGGCCAATGCCATGGGCGGAGGAGATCGTACCACTGAGACCGCTGAGTTATATAATCCTACGACGGGTCTCTTCCAGATGGTAGGAAGCATGCACATCGCCCGCGGCGAACATGAGTCCACTCTGCTGGAAGATGGCACTACGATCGAGACCGGTGGAACCATCGCTTCGGATACTTCCGATCTCTTCCAGCCCGCCTCGCAGACCTTCACCACGACGGGCGCACTGGTGCAGACGCGCGGCCGCCACGTCGCTTTGCGCCTAACGAACCCCCTCTGGCGGAAAAGCGTCGGCCGCATCCTGGTCATCGGCGGGGACGTTATCGGAGGCCCCATCTTTGGCGGCGCGCAGCAGGCTTTGGATTCGGTCGAGATTTACAACCCGCGGTCAGGCCTTTTTACCGTTTTCGGGACGATGACCGTAGCCCGGCAAAATCACACCGCGACCGAGTTGAATGATGGAAGAATTCTCATCACCGGTGGCGTCGGCCGGCCGTATGTCAGTCAGACAGCGGAGCTTGTCACGCCGTAAATTTTTACTCGAATTCCGCTTGTCCATCCGGTGGAGTTGAGCGTTCTTCCTGCTCGCCTTTCGAACGAGGAAATGCCTCTTGCGCTTTCTTCGCATTTATCACAAGATCGCCCCCACGCCGGCAGTCTGGTAATTATGAAAAATCTCTTCCTATCGATATGTCTGTCCTTGTTGGCTACTCATTTTTCAGAAGGCCAATCGACCATTCCTCTTTCGCCGGAACGCACCGGCCACACCGCCACGCTCCTTCCCTCGGGGAAGGTCCTTGTCACTGGCGGAGTGAATGAAAATGTCACCCTGAGCTCGGCGCTTCTTTATAACCCGGCGACGAGGACCTTTACCCCGACCGGCTCGATGACCGCTGCGCGGGCGAACCACACCGCGACGCTGCTGCCGAATGGCGAGGTCTTTATTGCCGGAGGCGAAAATCCCGATCCCCTGACCACGGCCGAGATCTACAACCCCGCGACTGGTGTCTTCACGAAGACTGTGAAGAATATGAAGACCGCGCGGACACAGCATACTGCCTTGTTGAATAACGGCCTCGTCCTGCTGGTGGGCGGGCAGACGGCGGAGCTCTTTAATCCGGCCACCCTCGCTTTCACGACGACGACGGGCACGCCGGTCAATCGCAGGTCACACGCTTCGCTCTTATTTCCCGATGGCACGGTCTTGATCACCGGTGGCTATGTCGGCACGGCAGCGGTGAACACGACGGAGATTTATAACCCGGTAAGTCAGATCTTCACCGTCCTGGCGACGGGGATGAGGATTCCTCGCGCCAATCATACGATGACTCGTCTCCTTGATGGGACGGTCCTGATCACCGGAGGCTTTTCTGGCACGAGCCCTCACGATGAGGTGGAGGATTATAACCCTGTCACTCAGCTCTTCACCAAGAGGCAATCCATGCTCTATCACCGCTCCAATCATCGCGCGGTGATGCTGACGGATGGACGGGTTGTAGTCATCGCCGGGGTCACCCTGGAAAGTGGTTTCCTCGGAGTGAATGAGGTCTTTGACCCAACTACTCTGGTTTGGTCGGTCTATGATGACTTAATCGAGGATAGAGCTGGTCATACCGCGACGCCCTTACTCAATGGAACCATCCTCGTAGCCGGCGGGGTCACGGGTAATGAGACGTTGAAAACAGCCGAGCTACTTAGCCCTTCGACATTTACCTTCACTTCACTCGGAGATATGATCACGGGCCGGAACCAGCATACGGCGAACCTGCTCGCGAGCGGCAAGGTCTTACTCGCGGCGGGGAGCTCGGACACAAATACTCTCGCCGCCGCGGAAGTGTTTGACCCAGGCACTAACGGTTTTTCGGCGGTCGGTTCTCTCAACCAGGTGCGCAAGAGTCATACGGCCACAACACTTGTTAATGGCCAGGTGCTGATCGCCGGCGGCAAAAGCGATACGGGAGATACCACTAGTGGGGAGCTTTTTAATCCTGCCACCTCACTCTTTACTAATACCGGTTCGCTGCACGTCGGTCGTGCCCTGCACACGGCTACTCGCCTGAACAGCGGCGAAGCCCTTCTCGTAGGTGGAGTCATCGATGGCGGTGATGAGACACCTACCGCTGAGACTTACAATGCTGGGAGCGGTACATTCACTCTTACGACTGGAAGCTTGAATCTGAAACGCAAACGCCATCGCGCCGATTTGCTGAATGACGGCACGGTCCTTGTCACCGGCGGTAACTATCTCGATAACTCCGTGGAAGGCGGCGAACGTACTACGCAAACGGTAGAGTTATACAGCCCTACGACGCGGACTTTCAGCATGGTTGAGGACATGAGTGTGCCGCGCGGCGAACACGAAGCGACTTTGCTAGCCGATGGGACAGTGATGGCATGCGGCGGAACACTGACCTCGACTCCAGGCGATCTTTATCAGCCGAGCAGTAAGACCTTCTCGTCCGTCGGGACGATGGTGCAGACGCGCGGACGGCACCGCGCTTTGCGCCTAACGAATCCAGCATGGGGTGGTTTGACCGGCAAGGTGCTCATCTTTGGTGGGAGCATCACCGGAGGAGCGATCTTCGGCGGTGCGCAACAGGCGATCGAATCGGTGGAGTTATACGATCCGGCGACTGGTCAGTTCAGCCTTTTCGGTAACATGACTGAGCCGCGGCAGAACCACACGGCGACTGAATTGCAGGACGGCCGCATCCTCATCGCGGGCGGCGTAGGTCGCCCGTATATCAGCTCGACTGCGGAAACGATCGGCGGAGCGGCTCCCACTCCAACGCCCACACCTACACCTACTCCAACGTCCACCCCAACCCCAACCCCAACGCCCAAGCCTACCCCAACCCCGACGCCCAAACCTACCCCAACCCCGACGCCCAAGCCTACCCCAACGCCGACTCCTACCCCTACTG
>JACDGS010000071.1 GCA_013821455.1 Chthoniobacterales bacterium | reverse complement strand
CGTAATACTTTTCCTCGAATAACTCGTAAACGCTCGGCACACCCAGGACGATGCCGATGCGCTCTTTCGTCCGCGCGGAGAGATAAGCGGCGAGGCGGTAATACTCAAAGTAATCGGAAATGAGCGCTGTCATGCCACAGGCCGCGAGCAACTCCGCACGCGCGAGGAAATCACGCCGGTCCACCTCCGTGCCTCCCGCGAGCAGATTGTGCATCGTGAGTTCCATCACTGGCAGAACCGGCTTGTCCGCCACCGCGGGGTCCTCTTTGAATTTCGTGAGCGCGCACTCGAGCATATCGAGATTGACGTGGGTAGTCGGGCGAAAACTCCCGCGCTCGACCAGGACCGCTTTTTTGTGCAGCACGTCGGAGGGCTGCAAGACCTCGCGATTCGCGCCGAACATGGCCGCGCCGCTCAGCCCGAGTTGCACCAGCTTCAGCGCCATGATGCGGTTGTCTACGTTGCGAAATTCGATCCCGCGGAATTCGAGCATGTCGATCTCGATCCGGCCCGTGGTCAGCTTGTCGAGCAGCGACTCGACCAACTCCTCCGGCACATGGTTTAAGAAAAACGCGCCGTAGCAAAGATTCACGCCCACGATGCCGAGCGCTTCCTGCTGCAGCGACGCCTCCGCGTCGAGCATCCGCACGTGCATCACGATCTGGCTCGGGTCATCGTGCACCCGGCTCTGGAATTTGATCCCCATCCAGCCGTGGCACTCGTTGCCCCCGCGGTAGCTTCGCGCCACCACCGTATCGGCAAAGGCGAAGAACGAGGTGTTATCGCCGCGCTCGTGCCCGAGCCGCTCCACGTCCAGATCGAACTCCCGATCGAGCATCGCCTGCAGCCGCCCGCGGGACACGTAACGCTCCGCATGGCCATAGATGGCGTCGCTCACCTTCATGTCGTAAGCCGAAATGCTCTTCGCAATGGTCCCGGCCGCACCGCCGACGCGAAAAAACCAACGCACCACCTCCTGCCCGGCGCCGATCTCTGCGAACGTCCCGTACCAGCGCGAATCGAGATTGATCTTCAGCGCCTTCGAATGCGTATCGACCATTTCCTCTTTCACTTCGCACCAGACTTAGCCCTTCCGGCCATGAACGCGAGTCTTTCCTTTCTGCAGGCGCCCCGAAAACACTCGTGTTGACGGGAGCGCCTCTTTTGTTTTCCAGCACGCCCCCGCTCCGCCCAAGCAAAAGCTCAGTTCCTCCGAGCCAGAGAGCAATCAGCGCTGCCCCTTCAGGCTGACATTCGTCAGTCTATGTCGCATCTGCTCCATTCCTTGAGGGTGAAGTGCAGACTTGTACGTCCTGTCGCGCCGGAGCAGCTACAAGGCGGACCTGTCACGCCGTAGCCTTGTGCGAAGGCGGAAGGTCGTAAACCCGGAGCTTTAAACGCGAGCGTGGCTCGCACCGCCTCGACACAGCGACGCGGCTACAATGCTGGCCGCGCATGCCTTAGATTAGCGTTTCTACTGCAGAAAAATCTGCATGTTCTGAAAGTCAAAGGTCACCGCGTAGCGCTTGAAGAAATCGTGGCCCACCATGCCGGCGAGGTGAAAGCCAAACATCTCTTCCCACGGAAACGGTCCATCGTAGAGACCAGCGACGTTCTCTGCCTTCATGTCTCCGAGGGCAAGCTGATGCACAGTGTATGGGACGATTCTTAGTGTCCCGCCGCCTCCGGCACCTTCCGAAGCTTTGTCTTCCTCCAGCTTGATCCCGGCTTTCTTTATCACCGACTCCGCCAATTTAACACCCGCCTGCGCCAGTCCTGTGTCAACGAAGAGAAGCGCGGGCGGAAGCGTCTCCACCCATCCCCAGCCCACCATGAAATGGTCGCTCGCCATCCATATGGGAACGCCCATGCCTGATGACTTTGCCTTAAACTCTTCCAGGCTTTCGGCGGTCTTCCGGCGCAGGACAAGCTCGCCGTGTGGGTAATCCATGGTCGCCAGGAAATGGTAAAACAGAGTGGTCCCGATGACTCCGTCGATACGCTTTACGCCCAAGTCCTTTGAGAGTTGGCGCAACGGAAACATTGCCGCGGGCAGATTTTTGATTGTCCAATCGCCGACGGTGAGTGCCTCGATCCGCCCCTGCTGGACCTCAGCGTGCTGGCCGCCGGAAAAGGTGCCTTGGACCGCGCCGAATTGCGGGACGCCAAGCTCCTTGGCGAAATCCACATCGAGGGTGACCTCCGAACCCCCGGTATCAATGAAGAAGGTGACTTCCTCCCCGCCGTTTACGCGCACATTGACCACTGGCAGCGGATCGGTCTTTAAGAACTTCAGATGCGTACTTGTTCCATTGCCATGCAATTCATAAGGCGTCTGGCCCTTGAAGCTCTCAAGCTTTGCCACGTTGAGTATCGGATACTGCTCACGAATCAGCTTGTTGCTGCTCACGTCGACGCCGTTGAGCGAAGCCGCTGCCCTTTGGAAATCGTCGCGCCGATAAAACGTCTCCGCCAGCATGACCTTTGCGTCGGCATCACCCGGCTGCAGGCTTATGGCCTTCTCCAGCCATTTTTGCGCCTCCTCAAGCCGGTTAGAAAGCAATGCAATGCGGCCCAACTGGAGGGTTGCCACATAATCCTTGGGGTTTTGAGTGACAATTTGCGAGTAAAGTTTGCCAGCTTCGGAGAACTTCCCCGTCCGAAAAAACCGATCGGCCGAATCGATTTCCGACTGCTTGGGCTGGGATGTCGCTTGTCCTGCTTGCCACGCCGTAGTTGCGTGAAGGGGGGAGAAGCCAGGGGCCGCGATAATCGCAGCGAGGACGATGCAAGTTCTGGCAAATTTCATTTGGTTTTCTGCGATCAACGCTATCATGCGCAGCGTTCAGCCTACACATTTGCGTAAGGTTTGTCGCCCAGCGAGAACGCAATGGCGAAAGCTCATACTCGCGAAGAATTGCGGAGTTAGATGCGATCCCAGGCCATTGAGGTCGCTCCGCGTTAGCGGGTATTGCTTAAGGGTGCAGTGTTTGTTAGTGCGCAGGCAGTGGATCCAGAGATTCAAACGCCGGTGCGGCTCGTACTCCACGGTTTCTCGGCGGCCGCTTTGCGGTCGAACAAACGAGGACGTTGGCTTTACTGCTAGCCCGGCTCGGGCCCTTGCGCGTAGAAGATGCCGGTGGGTAGGCGCACGAGCGTGTGCACGTCGGGCTGTTTGAGCAACGCGCGTCTTATCGTTTCGCCGGCGCCGCCTTCGAAGAGGACGTTATCCGGCAAGACGACCGAGGCGCGACCGCGTTGCTTGAGGATCGTGAAGATGTGCTGGAGGAATTGAGCTGTAATGCCTGTGCGGCTCGTACTTGCTTGTGCTCGCCCAGACTGCCCGCGCGCCAGCGCAAATAAGAAGGAAGGGAAACTAACTTGCAGAGCCGCGGGGGCGACAAGTCGTCGCGCTTGATAGTGGCGACTCCTTCGAGGTTTCGCCCGCTTCGTTAACGATGGTGACGCTGCTCTCCTTGACGAAGGCGGCTTGCCCAGCTGATGTCTTACTCGGCGTGCTCTGCGGCAGAAAAATCCAACCCGATGAAAGGACGCGGCTGCGGAAATTTGGTTGTGACGAGGGCGAAACTTCGGATACTGCTCACCGTGACCACCAATGGCGCGTAACACGCCTTCTTTCACTGGATTTTCGTCGAGTTCTGAGGCTGCTAGCCGAAGCAAGCGGCAGAATAGTCGCCGCGACACTACGCACGAGATTCTTTTGCGACGGGAACTTTGGCGAGCGGGCTTGCGGTTTCGAAAGAACGTCGAGAACCTCCCTGGCAAACCGGACATCGTGCTGCCTAAAGTGCGGCTTGTTGTATTCTGCGATGGCGATTTCTGGCACGGCCGGAATTGGCCGACATTACGCAAAAAGTTGATGGCAGGCAGCAACTCTGAATATTGGCAGGCGAAAATCGCAGCCAATATAAGCCGCGACGCGCGCACCACTGCACTGTTGCGGCAACAGGGTTGGACGGTGTTGCGACTGTTGGAAGGTGACATCAAGAGAGACCCTTTCGCAGCCGCTGCGCGCATTCGCCAGGAGGTACACGCAAGACCGAGTAATCGATCAAGTACGCGCAGCGCGATTGAGAATGTGCGGCATCTGAAGTTCGTTGATCTCTTTGCGGGCCTCGGCGGATTTCATCTGGCGCTAGCGCGCCTTGGCCATCGATGCGTCTTCGCATCGGAACTGAACCCCGACCTTGGCGATCTGTACGCAAGAAATTACGGGATCCGGCCTGTAGGCGACATTCGCGAGATTCACATAGAGCGCATTCCAAAACACGACGTATTATGTGCGGGGTTCCCTTGTCAGCCGTTTTCGAAAGCAGGCTCACAACAAGGCTTTGATTGTCCGAAGTGGGGGGATTTGTTCGACCGTGTGTTGCGGATTTTACGGTATCGCGAACCGGAATACGTGATGCTGGAAAATGTCCCGAACCTTGAGCAGCACGACGGTGGAAAGACGTGGCTTCGCATGCAGAACAACCTTCGAGCAGCTGGCTATCACATCCTTACCCGCCGTCTGTCGCCTCACCGCTTTGGAATCCCGCAAATCAGGGAGAGGCTTTTCATCGTTGGTAGTCGATCAGGCCTCGGCAGATTTTTCTGGCCCGATGAGTCGTCGGGAAAGTCTCTTTCAATTCTCTCGGCGTTATCTGTCGACCCGAGCGATGCCCGTAAGCTTTCGGATGCGGCGATCAAATGCTTGGAAGTGTGGCAAGACTTCTTAACTCGCTTTCCAGAAAATTCAGAACTGCCTTCGTTCCCAATTTGGTCGATGGAATTTGGAGCGACGTATCCGTACGAGGATGCGACACCGTTTGCATGCGGACCGCGAAAGTTGCAAAACTTCCGAGGCAGCCACGGGAGGCCGCTGAAGGGATTGTCGTCGGACGAGTTACTTGCGGCCTTGCCTTCCCATGCGCGCTCGGAGGATTTAGCTTTCCCAAAATGGAAGGTTCAGTTCATCCGCCAAAACCGCGAGTTTTACATCCGCCACCGCAAGATCATCGACGAATGGATGCCCCATATTCTAGAGTTCCCTTCAAGCTTTCAGAAGTTCGAATGGAACTGCAAAGGAGCTAGACGAAATCTATGGAAGCTCGTTATTCAGTTCCGGGCATCTGGTGTCCGCGTTAAACGCCCGACAACGGCTCCCTCACTTATCGCGATGACCACAACACAAGTGCCGATCATAGGATGGGAAAAGCGATATATGACGCCGCGAGAATGTGCACGCTTGCAAAGTATGCATGAACTAAAGCATTTGCCCGAAGCTGCCGGTACTGCTTTTAAAGCTCTGGGCAACGCCGTTAACGCTGATCTCGTCGAGTTGGTTGCGCGATCTTTGCTGCCAAACAGTGGCGCGTGCTAATCACGCAGCGTTCGCTAGTCGCGAACCAGCTTCTGGTTGGGCTTTAAAGCACGAGCCTAGGCGGTGGCAAGTTGCCGCTCTCGATGCATGGTCTAAAAACTTTCGCGGAATAATCTCGGTAGTAACCGGCGGCGGAAAGACCCTGTTTGCCCTTCAGTGCATGGCCGAAGTAATTAAAGTTCGACCGAATTGCCAGTTTCTTATCGTTGTTCCTACCGTAGCCTTGCTGGATCAGTGGCATGCGGCGTTAACAGGAGAGCTACAGATTCAGGAGGCGGACGTAACGGCCCTCGGCGGGGGAGTTAAAAGACGCAAGATGGGACGCGTTGTCCTCGCGGTGCTAAACAGCGCCCGATCCGTTGCCAGCACCATCACCAAGAACGGCCACTGGTGTCTGATAGTTGATGAATGCCACCGTGTTGCTTCTGCTAAGAACCGACAAGTCCTCGGCGGCTCCTTCATCGCAACGCTTGGGCTCTCGGCGACGCCGGAACGACAATACGACAGTTGGTTCGAGGACTTTGTCGTGCCCGTGTTGGGTCCGGTAATTTTTCGTTACTCGTACGATGACGCGTTAAGGGAGGGGGTAATTAGCGAATTCGACTTATGGAACATTCGAGTTCCGATGACTGAAGAAGAGGAGGAGGCAATTCAGAAGATTAACAAATCGATTGCCCGCGAGCGACAAAACTTGAACAAGCAAGGACTCCTGGAGTCTCCGCGTCTGCAACGTCTGCTATTGCTACGGAGTCGCCGCAGCCAATCTGCCGTTTCGCGGATACATGCGACCGTTGAGCTGACGAACCAGTCGCTTGGCCAACGCGGGATTATCTTTCACGAATTCACCCGATCGGCAGACAGGATCGTGGCACTCTTGCTGCAGCATGGGCATCGCGCGAGGGTTTACCATTCCGGTCTGGGTCCGCCCACTCGTTATGAGAATCTTCGTCTCTACATAGCAGGGCAAATCGACGTCCTGGTAACCTGTCGCGCATTGGATGAAGGATTGGACGTTCCGAGCACACAGTTTGGAATTATAGCGGCATCGACTGCCACTCTGCGTCAGAGGATTCAGAGGCTGGGACGCGTTCTTCGACCCGCGCCAAATAAGTCGCGCGCCTTGGTGATGACTCTCTATGCGCTGAACTCCGAAGCCGAGCACCTGCGAGAAGAGTCAGAGCGTCTACGGGACCTGGCGAATGTGCGGTGGTTCGAGGCACTCCCGAGATGAAAAGCTTCTTTGTCGAAAACACCCTCGAAAGGTATTGGCCGTACGAGCCACCGGCGGAAGCGGATTTTTCACGTCAAATCGTGCGATGCATCCGCCAGCTTTTTCCTGGCTATCACGGCCGTTCATGGACACCGATCATTCGCGACGGTTGGGGACGCGGCGCTCAGCCAGACTTGGTCCTCGTCTCTTCGGAGTTCGATCTTTGGTATGTCGTCGAGGTTGAACTCGCTCACCATTCGCTATCGACACATATCGCACCGCAACTGGAGACATTGAGCAGAGGGATTTACGACTCGAGCCTTGTCGCATCACTTTCCGCAGCGATTCCGGAAGTTCCTGGTGCTAAGCTGCGCGAGTTGATCTATCGAGAACCCGGCTTTTTGTGCATTGCGGACGATTACACGAGTCGGATCCACTCAGCGTGTCGAGAGTGGAACTTTGAACTGGCGGTATTTGAACCATATCACAGCAAAACGGGCGGATGGGCAATGAACGTCGCGCGGTTGCCGTCCGTGTTCTGGGACCGCACGGAAGCGGAGCGATACCAACTACGGCGCGGTCATATTTTCGGAAACCGTGAGTGGATGGAATTGCCTCGGCAGTTTCCGCTTTGGCGTGGCAAGATAATCGTCCATGATGCCACCGGAACTGCGCATGAGTGCCAAGTTTTGGACGCACAGCCTCCGCAGATTTCAGTTCCAACCGGCATCGTTGTGCCCGGTCGGCCGATTGCACTGGTAATCGTGGATAGGCAACGGAGAATCGTACGGTTGGAAATAGACATATGAGCACGACAAAAACGCCAGAAATTGAAATCAGACCAGGTTCCGACGTGTACGCGACGTATCAGCGTCTCGCGTACAAAATTTGGTATGCGATCGGAGAATTCGTCGACAACTCAACGCAGAATTTCTCAGAACATAGAAAGGCAATTCAAAAGTCCCTCGGCAAGACTCCGAAGCTTACTATCGATGTCGCGTATGATCCGCAGGCCGGCACGCTCTCAGTGGCCGACGATGCGAATGGGATGAATCTAGCTGAGTTGACCCGTGCAGTTCAGCTCAACAAACCGCCCGCCGATCCCTCCGGACGGTCGGAATTCGGAATGGGACTCAAGATGGCTTCATGCTGGCTGGGCCGAAAGTGGCGCGTCGTGACAAAGCGTTTAGGCGCCATAGAGGAGTACGAGGTTGCGATAGACGTGCGGGACTTGGAAAGGCACCATCCAGATTCAGTTGGAGTATTAGTTCGAAAGAATCAACCCACCGCACAACACTACACACGAATTGAAGTTGAAGGGTTATACCGCACGTTCCGAGGGCAAGCGATCAGTCGGATCAAGGAACATCTCGCCAGCATTTACCGTCGTGATATCGACTCAGGAGAAGTTGTAATACGCTGGAATGGCGAACCGCTAACTTGGGAAAAAAGACCCTGTATTCGAAGAAAGGCTTCCTAACGGAAAAAAGCAGAAATGGAAAAAGAACGTTTCGTTTAAAGTCGGTAAACACAACGTGAAGGGCAGCGTGTGGCTGCGCATTCCGGGCAACGGCCGGCGCGCCGGAATGCACCTTTTTCGTCGGGGACGGCTTGTGACCGGTGGCCCTGGCGAGGGATACAAACCAGAGGAGATATTCGTTTACCCACAAAGTTTTCAATCGCAGCGATTGGTCGGCGAATTGGACTTGGATGATTGGCCTGTTACTCAGACAAAAGACGCTTTTGACTGGGCAGGCGACCTAGAACACGCCTTCATCATTAAACTGAAAGATGCGGTAGCTGATTACGTCGACAAAGCGACGACTACGAAGAGCGATGAAGTGACCAAACCTACTAAGGCAGATGGTCAACTCGCCGGCGACGCAACTAAAGACAGTCTGAGCGACCCAGCAGTAGACACGGCAATGATGATCGTGGAATCGGGACCACCGCCGGTTCCAACAGCCCCCGCAGAAGAGGTTGCTAAAATAGCGGCGGTGATAGAAGACGCAGGTGAACCCACTCGCGTCGTAGTAGGGAGCGAAGGACTACCCGAACTAGACGTGTGGTTCTTGGAAGACCGACCCGAAAGCGAAATTTACGCCGAATTCGCGTGTCCTAGTGACGAAGTGTTGCAACTCGCTGTTAACCTCAACCACCCATTTGTCGTCAATATTCTTCAGCGGGATCCCCTTAAGCTACAGCTGTGGGCACAAATGCTGTACGTAGACGCTTTGGTTGAGCGCGGTGCTCGCAAGCGAGGTGGGAATCTTCCGCCAAACGCTTATCGCGAGTTCAAAGACCATTTCCTGCGGCGTGTTAGGCCGTGAAGGTCTATTCTTCGACGGAATCTCCGTTGGCAGCCTGCAGCCTCCGTCGCTAGCGAGGCGCGTTCGACACGCTTCGTTGAACGCGTACCAAGCGTTGCCTGTCTTTTCGCGTGATTTGGCCCTGCGGCATCATTTTCCACCAAAGAACAAACCGCGGAGGATAGCGTAAAGGCGCGCTTGGGAAGGCAGAAGGAAAAAGGATGAATTAAGAAGTGAAGCCACAGGAGAAAGGCAGAAGGAAAAGCGGTTGATGCAGAACACCTAGCGCTCCTCGGATTGTTAGGGTCGTCGAGCCGATCGTTCGTCAGCCATGGTCACGCAACGAGAAGGCGACCGCGCGGCGACGGGACCTTGATGCCATCGTCCCGCGCAGTCTTGATCCAGAAAGCGATGGCTTCTTCTGCCTTGGCGACCGCCTCAGTGCGTGTGTCGCCGTGGGCCATGCAACCGGGAAGCTCCGGCACGTCCACGACGAAGGCTTTATCTTCATCGCTCCACCAGATGATCATTTCATAGCGCGGGTTCTTCATGATTAAAGAAGTTTATACTGAGCAAGAATTTTTCGCACCTGTTTCACTTGATATGGCTTCGCTTTCGAGCCTTCGCGTTGGAGATTGACTCGCTCGCGCACGCCCAACTTGGTGAAGATGTGATGACTGCCGGAGACGCGCATGCGAAATCCTTTCGCTTCCAATACCTGGCAAAGCTCGGCGAAGCGCACGTTTGCGTCCGATTCTCCACGCAAAAGCTTTTCGATGATCTTCTCGGTGCTCATCGATTACTCGGATTCCGTCTCCAAGGCCGCGTCGGTGTTGGGGACGTGCATTCGATGGGGCATCTCTAGCGGGACGGTCTTCGCTTGGCAAGAGGGAAGAAATTAAGAAGTAAGAAGGCAGAAGGAAGGACGGTTGATGCAGAACAGCTAGCGCCCCTTCGCCGGTTGAAAGACGAGCCGCTCGTGTTGACCGATGAAGACCGGATTGCCGTCCGAATCGACCACCATGAAGCTCGGCGGGCCGGGGTTGCCTCTCGTCGGCTTCGTTCCTGAGATTGAGCCCCCACCAGAGCCAATACCAGCGGACAAACGCCGGAGCGTTCATCGACTTAGGCGGACCGACGGCGTTCGTGACGCAGGAGGTTGAAACGGACTCCGATGGCAAACATGAAGTAGTAGCCAATCAGGCCGGCGGCGACGGCGAGGGAGAGTTGAGTGGCGGAGGCGCCCGTGAACCAGTTCTGCCCGGCGAGGGCGCCGCTCACGTGCGGATGCGTCGCGCGCCACCAGCCGTAGGCGAAACGGGCGGTGATGACGAGCGTGATGAGGAGCGCCAGCCAGCGGCTTGGCGTGTAGAAAAGTCCTTGAGGTTGAAATTCCCAACGCGTCAGGGCCAGGCCCAGCAAACCGAGCAGGAGGCCGATAGCCATGCCCATCAAGGCGAAGCGAAGACTTGGGCCGAGCCAAAACGACATGAAGAAGCTGAAGAAGAGGAAAAAAACGGCGGAGAAACCGGTCAACCAGACGTTCATATTAACAACCCAGCGCCGGCCTTGCCTGCGGGTGGTGCCGGCGCGGTAGCGCAAAGCGAGCGAGAGCAAAACGATCCCGCCAAAGGAGAGGACGACGAAGAATAATAGAGCGACAAGAATAAGCGGCACGAAGGGACGGTAGCACCATCCCGCCTTCGCCGAGGCTACGGCGTGGCAGGGCAAGGGAAGGGGGAAGTGACTGCTCATCGGTGCGCTAACGCAGCCGAAAGCGAGGCCGGGCTTTCCAGGTCTAAAGTAGACGACCGGAGACTAGAGAACCGCAAAAGGGCGGATACGCTGACTGGCTGCGCAGTCCGCGCTTGTCGAGGTGGGCTGATCCGGCTATGCGAGGGGGCGGGTTATGAGATTCCTGCGCAAACTCCATCTTTATCTCGGTTGTTTGTTCGCTCCGATGTTGATCTTCTTCGCCGTCACCGGCTCCTGGCAGTTGTTTAACTGGCATGAATCGACCAGGGACCGGACCTACATCGCTCCTCCCGCGCTGGCCGCGCTCTCGGATATCCATAAGAACGCGCACCTGCCGCAAACCCGCGGGCGGAATCCGACGCCGCTGCGCTATTTCATGCTCGCCGGCGCGGCCGGTCTCGTGATCTCAAGCGTGGTGGGGGTGATTATGGCCTACCGATTCAGCCGGCGGCCGCTCGTGGCGACCATCTGTCTGCTCGCCGGAGTGATCGTGCCAGGGGTGATGCGGTGGGTGTATCGATGAAGGATAAGCATAAACCGTAACGCGGCCAATGGCGCCGCGGGCCTTGCCGATAGGGAGACGGATCGCCGCAATGGCGCCGCGGACCTTGTCGACGCCGGGACGGATCGCCGCAATGCGGTCGTAACGCTTACGAACATGAGAGCATATCTTGCAAGATCCAGTCGCCGCGCGGCTTTAGCGGGCTTGTGTTCGCCTTCGGGAAGGTTTTGCTCGTTAGACCAGGCTCTTTTCACGCCTGCGATGGGGCGCCTCCTGCGAGAGGCAGCCCTTTTCTTCCTTTCTCTAAGTCTTTGCTTGTAAGAAATGAGTCTGTTCTTGTAAGCCCAGGTCTTTGCTCGTTGACGCAGAGTCTGTGTTTCCAAGCAAGAGAAAAATGCTCTTGAGAAAGAGGCTTATGCTTGCGAGCAAAGGGCGTGCGACGGGGAGCGGAGGCTCTCTGCTTC
Source organism: Chthoniobacterales bacterium (assembly GCA_013821455.1). GTDB lineage: Bacteria > Verrucomicrobiota > Verrucomicrobiia > Chthoniobacterales > UBA10450 > Palsa-1392. The sequence continues at coordinate 5,749 of JACDGS010000071.1, read as the reverse complement.
CAGCTATGGGCCGCCGCTTGTGAGAGAAAGGTCCAATCCGGTAAGCGCCGCGCTAACATTGCCGCGAAATGTGCCGGCGCTGCGGTCGAACCCTCTCAATCCTGCGAAGTACCTCTCAAATACGAGATGGAGACGCCCCGCTCGCGCGCCGCCTCCTTCTGCTTGCAAGCAAAAACGCCATGGCTCGCAGCAAGAGGGAAAGAAAGAAAAGAGCAAGAAGTGTCGCCTGCACTTGCAGCCCGGCAGTTTAAATTGCAGGTGCGCCAAAACCTAGCGCGGTTGCAAATCCGATAATGTTTCGAGTGATTTTCATCTTAGCTTCAATTTGTGACGCGCCAGCTTGCCGAGGCTTGCAAAATTCCCTGGCCGCGCTTGTGGCATGACGAAGAGGGCGCCCAAAATCGAGGACTACGCGTTCCTGAGCGATACGCAGAGCGGCGCACTCGTTAGTCGGGAGGGCTGCATCGACTGGCTTTGCCTGCCGCGTTTTGATTCCGGCGCCTGTTTTGCGGCATTGTTAGGCGAGGCGCAAAACGGCCAGTGGAGTTTCATCCCGCGAGAGAAAATAAAAAAACGCGCGCGCCGCTACCGTGATGACACGCTCATCCTTGAGACCGATCTCGAGACGGCCGAAGGCGCCGTGCGCTTGATCGATTTCATGCCGCCGCGCGGCGAGAATCCCGATGTCGTCCGGATCGTCGAGGGGTTGCGAGGGAAGATAACGATTCGGATGGAGTTGATCATCCGGTTCGACTACGGATCGATCGTGCCGTGGGTGCGGAAACGCCACGGCGCTTTGGAGGCGATCGCGGGGCCCGACGCCTTGGTCCTTCGTACGCCGGTCGAGACGCATGGCGAAGAGCTCAAAACTGTCGCGGAGTTCACGGTCACGAAGGGCGAGCGAATACCGTTCGTGCTCACCTGGTTTCCTTCGCACGCGCCGCCGCCGAAGAAGGTCGATCCCGAGCGGGCGTTAGGCCAGACGGAGAGCTACTGGCAAAAGTGGTCGAAGGGATTTGCGCGCGAAGGGCCCTGGCGCGACGCGGTCATGCGCTCATTGATCACGCTCAAAGGCCTGACGTATGCGCCGACCGGCGGCATCGTCGCCGCCGCCACCACTTCGCTCCCGGAGGAAATCGGCGGAGTGCGCAATTGGGATTATCGCTACTGCTGGCTGCGCGACGCCACCTTCACTTTGCTCGCGCTCATGAGCGCCGGCTATCACGAGGAGGCGTGCGCCTGGCGCGAATGGCTCCTGCGCGCTGTCGCCGGCAGCGCCGCACAAATGCAAATCATGTATGGCGTGCAGGGCGAGCGCCGCCTCGCTGAATATGAGATCGATTGGCTGAGTGGATACGAAAATTCCAAGCCGGTGCGGGTCGGCAACGCCGCCTCGAGTCAATCGCAACTCGATGTCTATGGCGAAGTGATCGACGCGATGTACCAAGCGCATCGTGCCGGTTTGGAAAACAGCGATGCGGATTGGCGCCTGCAAGTCGCGCTTCTCGAATATCTGGAAGGCAAATGGGAACAACCGGACGCGGGAATTTGGGAAGTTCGCGGCGGCGCGAAGCAATTTACCCATTCGAAAATGATGGCCTGGGTGGCGTTCGATCGTGCAGTCAAGCTGGTGCACGATTGCGGCTGCAACGCCGACCAGAACATCGAGCGCTGGAAAAAAATCCGCGATCAAATTCACCGCGAAGTCTGCGAGTGCGGTTACAACGAAAAGAAAAAAGCTTTTACTCAGTCCTACGGGTCCGATGCGATGGACGCGAGCATCCTCATGATGCCGATCGTCGGATTCCTCCCGCCTAACGACGAGCGGGTGCGCAACACGATCGCCGCGGTCGAGCGCGATTTGATGGAAGGCGGTTTTGTGCTGCGTTATCGACCAGAAGAAAAAAAGGTGGATGGACTGGCCGGCACGGAAGGAGTTTTTCTACCCTGTTCGTTTTGGCTGGCCGATTGCCTGCACCTCATCGGCCGCAAGAAAGATGCGCGCGTCCTCTTCGAGAGATTGCTCGAGTTGCGCAACGACCTCGGCCTTTTATCCGAAGAATATCAGCCACAGGAAAAGCGCCAGCTTGGAAATTTCCCGCAAGCGTTCTCGCACGTCGCCCTCGTCAACACGGCCGCCGCACTGAGCGAGAAAAGCGGCGCCGCAGCCGATGAGCGGCGGCGCTAAAAATAGCAACGTCCTTGTTCTGCGTTAGCGGCGATGAATAGGATGGCGGCGAAAGCGCGGCCACCTTTCTGGATGCACAAGATCACGGAGAATGACGGCAACTTGATCACTGTGCGGGTCAGCGGAAAACTCACACAAGAAGATTACGACGATTTGATTCCAACCTGGAAGCGGCTGCTCGCGAAGCGCGGCACGATGCGGATGCTTTTCATCATGGACGATTTCCATGGCTGGACACCCGCGGCGGCCTGGGACGATCTGCGTTTCGGGACCGAGCACGCCAGCAAAGTCGAGCGCGTCGCGATGGTGGGGGAAAAGAAATGGCAGGAATGGCTCACGAAAATCGGCTCGATTTTTGTCATGCGTCATCAGGTGAAATATTTCGACACTTCGGCGCTGGCGGAAGCGGAGCGCTGGGTGCGGGCTGGGTAACGCGCCGGTTGTTCAGCAATGGCCCAGATTTTTTCGCGCAGCGCCAATGTTCACTCCAGAGTCGTCCTCGTCGGTTTCGTCCTGCTCGTTTGCGGCGCGGGCTGGGCGACCTCGGCGATCTTCTGGTCGCCCTACACCACCTATGTCGATGTCCCGCTCGCGCAGCCGGTCCCCTTCAGCCATAAACATCACGTCGGCGACGACGGGATCGATTGCCGCTACTGCCACACCTCGGTCGAGCAATCGGGGTTCGCCGGGATTCCGAGCACGCAGATTTGCATGACCTGCCACTCCCAGCTTTGGACCGAAGCGCCCGTCCTCGCCCCGGTGCGGAACAGCCTAACGACGAACCGGCCGTTACAATGGAACCGGGTCAACGACCTGCCTGACTTCGCCTATTTCAATCACAGCATCCACATCTCGAAAGGAGTCGGCTGCTCCACCTGTCACGGCGAACTGGACAAAATGCCGCTCACCTGGCGAACGCAGACGCTCTACATGAAGTGGTGCCTGGACTGCCATCGCGCGCCCCAGAATTATGTCCGGCCGCGCTCCCAGATCTACAATTTGCACTGGCAAGCTCCGCCCGATCAGGAGGAGCAAGGAAGGTTGCTCGTTAGGCAAAATCAAATCGACACGAGCGGCCGCCTAACGAATTGCTCGACCTGTCATCGATGAGGAGTTCCGATACGTCTGATCAGTCCTATGGGTCCAATGAGTCCCATCCAGAATACTGGCGTAGCCTTGAAGAACTGGCCGCCACTCCCGAATTCCAGGAGCGCCTGCACCGCGAATTCCCCCGCGGCGCCTCCGAGTGGGGAGATGCCCTCCAGCGGCGCGATTTTCTGCGTTTGATGGGCGCGTCGATCGCCCTCGCCGGTCTTGGCGCGTGCACCAAACAGCCGATCGAAAAGATCGTTCCGTACGTCGATCAGCCGGAGCGGGTCGTTCCGGGCAAGCCGCTTTACTTCGCCAGCGCGACCACGTTTGGCGGCTACGGGCAGGGGATCATCGCCACGAGCAATGAAGGACGCCCCACGAAGATAGAGGGAAATCCCGATCATCCGGCGAGCCTCGGCGCGACCACGATCTGGGCGCAGGCCGATCTCCTCGATCTTTATGATCCCGATCGAGCGAAGACCCTAACGAATGGCAGCGCAGGCGCGACTTGGGGAGATTTTCTCGAGCGACTCAATCAGACGCTCTCCAGCCAGGCAAAAAGCGGCGGCGCCGGCATTCGCATACTTACGCAAACGATCACTTCGCCGACGCTCGCTGCGCAGTTGCAGGCAATCGCGAATAAATTCCCGGGCGCGCGCTGGCATCAATGGGATCCGCTAACGCGCGATGCGGTCCGCGCGGCGCCCTCGGCCGGAGTTTACGGCGGAGAAAACCTCTACGATTTCGCGAAGGCAAAAGTGGTCGTGGCGCTGGATTCGGATTTCCTTTATCTGCATCCAGCTGCCCTGCGTCATGCGCGCGATTTCGCGAAGGGCCGCCGGGTGGAAAAGCCCGGGGGCGCCACGATGAGCCGCTTCTATGCAGCGGAACCGACACCGAGCATCACCGGCTCAAACGCCGATCACCGTCTGCCGGTCGCGGGGCACGCCATTCCCGAAATCGCTGCGGCGCTCGCAGCGTTGGTCGGCGCCGGCGGCGCGGGCGCGGACGTTCCGGCCTCAGCGAACGAATGGGTCTGGGCGGCCGCGCAGGATCTGCGGGCGAATGCCGGCGCGAGCATCGTCATCGCGGGGGAAACCCAACCGCCGGCAGTGCACGCGCTTGTCGCGCAAATCAACGCGTCGTTAGGCAACGTCGGCGCGACGATCAGCGAACACGCTCCAGTGGTGGCGAACCCGGTCAACCAAGTCGATTCGCTCAAGACTCTGGTGGACGACATGCGCGGCGGAGCGGTGGAATTGCTCGTCATCCTGGGCGGCAACCCGGCTTACGACGCACCGGTCGATCTCGATTTCTCGGCCGCGCTGCGGAAGGTGACACTGCGTCTGCACCATAGCCTCTACGCCAACGAGACTTCGCAGCTTTGCCACTGGCAGATCCCGGCGACGCATTTTCTCGAAAGCTGGAGCGACGCCCGCGCTTGTGACGGTTCGCTCACGGTCGTGCAGCCGCTCATCGCGCCGCTCTATGACGGGGTTTCCGCGCACGAACTGCTCGAGCCTTTTACGCAGCAACCGGCGCGCAGCGCCTACGAGATCGTTAGGGCGACTTGGCAACGGGGAGCGGAAAACGCCGGATTCGAAAGACAGTGGCGCAAGATTTTAAGCGATGGCGTCACCGCTGGCGGCGAGCAGCCGCCCGGCCAAAGTGCCGCCGCCGCGCTCAGGCGCGGCTCTGCGCCGTCCGGCAACGGACTGGAGCTTCTTTTTCGCGCTGACCCGAACCTGTTGGACGGCCGTTATGCGAACAACGGCTGGCTTCAGGAGCTGCCGCATCCGTTTTCGAAAATCACCTGGGATAACGCTGCGCTCGTTAGTCCGGCGCTCGCTCAGCGCGAAAAGATCGAGAACGGCGATTACGTCGAGCTAACCTTTCGCGGGCGCAAACTCGACGCGCCGATCTGGATTACCCCCGGGCAAGCCGAGAACACGGTAACGCTGCACCTGGGATACGGCCGTAAGGAGGCGGGCCGAGTGGGCACGAACAAAGGATTTAACGCTTATACGCTCCGTACTTCGGACGCGCTTTGGCAGGGTGGAGGCCTAACGATTAAAAGACTTGATCGCCGGGAAAAGTTTGCGACTACGCAGAACCATTTCACGATTGAGGGCCGCGCCCTGTATCGCGCCGGCACTCTCGCGGAGTTCGTTCGGAAACCGCGTTTTGCGGCGGAGATGCGGGAGGTGCCGAAGCACGATGAGACTCTCTATCATCCGGACGAATTCAAGAAGCTCGGTTACGCCTGGGCGATGGTGATCGACCTCGGCACCTGCATCGGGTGCAACGCCTGCACCATCGCCTGCCAGGCCGAGAATAACATTCCGGTCGTCGGCAAAGCGCAGGTCATTGCCGGCCGCGAAATGCACTGGATCCGCGTCGACACCTACCATGCCGGTTCGCCTAACGAGCCGGAATTCCATCATCAGCCGGTCCCCTGCATGCACTGCG
>JACDGS010000070.1 GCA_013821455.1 Chthoniobacterales bacterium | reverse complement strand
ACCCCGCAAGCGTCCGAGCGGAACGATCTCTGAAACACCGCGCCGAAGAAGGCTTGCGGGGTCCTGCACCGCGCTTCGCCGGTTCAGGATGACAATTTTTGCGCTCGGTGGACGGATGCGCCGCGCCGGTTATTTCGCGCTCGTCACCTTCAGATTCAAAATCCGGATGCGCACGCCACCGTTCATTTTGTGATCTGTCGCCAACGTTAGGCCACCTGATTTTTCGTAGCCTTCCCAAGTCCCGCTCATGCCCTTTTCCCCTTTCGGCATGTAATCCCAGGAGGTTACCAGTTTGCTCGAAGGATCGACATAGATCCGATATTGATCGTTAGGCGTGAGCCCCACCTGTCCAAAATTCAAACGCAACAGATCGCGTTTTTTACCCTCCATCTCCTTTGTCCCCTCCGACGTGACCGTGACCCCGCGATCCTTCAACTTCAACGGCATGAGCAGCCAATAGGAGTCGTTCACCCAGCGTGCGTAAGCCGCTTTCGCGTCGTCGGTCGTCGCCGGCTCCGCCAGGTTTACCGTGATATCCTTGCCCTTCCATTTTATCTCATCGGTCTGCGCGGCTACGTCCCAATGATGCTGCGCCTGCGCGACCTGCTTCCCATCTTTCTCGACCGCAAAGGTGAAATCGATCGCCTGCACCTTTGGCCAATCCTGACCGCCGCTCACCTGCCAGACCTCCTGCGCGAGCGAAGGGACTTTCGGCGCGTCCACCGCCGCGAAAAGCGAAGTGGAGAAAAGCGAGGTCGCGGCGAAAAAGATCAGCGATTTCTTCATGGTTTAAGCATGCGGACAGGCCCGCTTAATTGCAATTGCGGGAACTGGAAATATGCTTGCGTCCCTTTATGAAATTTATGCGCTTTACGCTCGCTACTGGTTTGGGCGTGCTGCTTTTTTTGGTGGCTGACCTGAGAGCGGGCGAGAACGAAACGCGCGCCCCGCAACCAGCTGTCGCGACAAGCGATGGCGTCGCTGCGCCGCATTTCGAGTTTTCGGCGGAAACCTCCTACCTCCTTTCCGTCGCGGGAAACCCGAACAGTTACGAGATTCCGAGTGAGTTTCTGACCGCCCGGTTGCGTTGGGGCGTGAACGATAACGACGAAAGTTTCTTTCGTGGCTATAACCAGGTTTATGCGCTGGCCTTGGGGGAAGGCTTTGTGCGGGGAATTGAGAACCGCTATTTCGGGATTTCCCTTGGTCTCCGCCACGTTTTCGTTAGGCCAAACTCACGCCTTCAGTTCTACACTTCGGCCGGCGTCGGGCTCGGTTTTCTCGACAGTCAGGATCCCATTTTTCAGGGTCAGGGACAGGACTTCACCTTCAACATCCTTTCCGCGGGCGGCCTCGAATATCGGGTGAACGACCGCTTCAAAGTAGAGGTTGGCATTCAGTATCAGCATCTCTCCAATGGCGGTCAGACCAATCCGAACCCGAGCCTGAATCTCTTCGGCCCGCAGGTGGGCGCGACATTTTCGTTCTAGCGACGCGTGGCTGCGCCTAACGAAAACGTTCTCGTCGTTAGGCGGGAACTCTTCGATCAGCTTGGCGGTTTCCAAGGGCTTTGCTTCGAGCCGCGGCGTTACCTCGATTCGCTCCTCGCGCGCGGAAACAATCATTTCCTTTCCCGCGCCCTGGCCGAGACCGATCCGACGCACAAGCAGATCATTCCCTACGCGCTGCTCGCGTGCGGCGACCGCGTGCTCCATTACGTGCGCGGGAAAAAAGCGGGCGAACAACGGCTCGTCGCCAAAGGTTCGATCGGCATTGGCGGACACATGAACGACGAGGACGAATCGCTCTTCGCCTGGGACGAGCAGGCTTACCGCGCCGGCGTCGAGCGCGAGGTGAACGAGGAGATGAAGATCGAAACGACGTTCGAAGATCGCGTCGTCGCGCTCTTGAACGACGACACCACGGAAGTCGGCCGCGTGCATCTCGGTGTCGTGCACGTTTTCCGGCTTGCGGAAGCGAAGGTGCAGAAACGCGAGGCGATGATCACGAACCTTGAATTCCTAACGAGAACTGAGCTGGTGGCGCGGCGCGAAAATTTGGAGACGTGGTCGCAAATCTGCGTTGACGAGCTCGACCGCCTGTTAGCCTAACGAGACATTTCTTACCAACGGCGTCCGCATACTTTGTCATCCCGAGCGAAGCGAGGGACCCCGCAAGCGTCCCACGGCATCAGTTTGCAAGTAACACCAGACGCCCCTTGTGAGGTCCCTCGCTCCGCTCGGGATGACAGGTTTACGAAGCGCCCCGCGCAATTTCGCATGGGCAGGTCCAGAGCAGCGGATCCAACTCCGCGCGCGCCCGTTTGGCCAAGGCATCGCCTGTCTGCGCGTCGCGCAAAACGCCAAATACGGTCGAGCCCGAACCCGAAAGAAGCGCCGCCGCCACCTCCGGTTGCGCCCGTAGCCACTCTTTCATTCGCGCGAGAAAAATATATTTCTCGAAAACCGGGCGCTCCAGGTCGTTCTCCATTTTAAATTCGCCTAACGACTGCGCGGCGTAAGCAACGCCCGGCAATTCGTTAGAATCGCGCCAGCGCCCGTAAGCCCATGGCGTCGGCACGCCGAACTCCGGCTTGAGCAGCAGCAGCGGCCACGCGGGCAACGCCGCGACCGGTGTCACGATCTCGCCGCGCCCGCGACATTCGGCGGCGCTCCGCAAGATGAAGAACGGTACATCCGACCCGATCCCCGCCGCGAGACTCGTTAGGCGCGCGTGCGTCAGCGGCGTTCCGTGCAGCTCGTTCAAACCCAGCAGCGTGCTGGCCGCGTCGCTGCTCCCGCCGCCGAGGCCCGCGCCGTGCGGGATTTTTTTGCGCAGCTCGATCCGCACCCGCGGCTCCGCTTTCACCTCCGCGAAAAACCTGCGCGCCGCCCGCACGACCAGATTGTTTTCATCGTTAGGCAAAGTCGGGTCGTCGCAGGTAAAAACGAGCCCGTTTCCCTTTTCGTTAGGCGAAAAAATCAGCTCGTCGCCTAACGAGATCGGCGCCATGAGCGTCTCGATCTCGTGAAAACCGTCCTCGCGGCGGCGCAGAATTCGGAAGCGCAGATTGATCTTCGCAGGCGCGAAAAGCCGCATAAGTTGCGGCCAGCCTGTAAGGAACTGGATGAAGACGCAAGCTGTCGCCGCTGATCCCCGCGCGAAGATCATCGTGGCGCTCGATCTTCCCGCACGCGCGGACGCGCTGGCGCTTGTCCGGGCGCTTTCGCCTCATCCCGGTCTTTTTAAGATCGGGCTCCAGCTTTTCATCGCCGCGGGACCCGACATCGTGCGGGCGGTGCGCGACCTCGGCAGTCGCGTTTTTCTCGATCTGAAGCTGCACGATATTCCCAACACCGTTGGGCACGGGGTGGAGAGCGCGAGTTCGTTAGGCGTGGAAATGCTCACGCTCCATCTGACCGGCGGGCGCACCATGATCGAGGCGGCAGTGGCGGCCGCGCCAGCGGAACTGCTGCTCCTTGGAGTTACCATTCTGACGAGCTCGGACGATGACACTCTGCGCGAGACCGGCGTCACGGACACGGTCGAAAACCAGGTGGCGCGGCTGGTCAAGTTGGGTGTCGCTGCCGGTCTGCGCGGCTTTGTTGCGAGCCCGCATGAACTTCAGACGCTCCGACGCGCGCACGGTTCCGAGATTCAAATCGTGACGCCCGGAATTCGGCCTGTAGGCGCACAGCCTAACGATCAACGACGTGCTACCACGCCGAAAGAAGCGCTCGCCGCGGGCGCGGATTATCTGGTCATTGGGCGCCCGATTACCGGTGCGCCCGATCCGCGCGCCGCGCTGGAGCAGATCGTGACGGATGTTGTTTGAGCGGCTCGTTGTTCACGAAGACTGCGCGCACGATGCGGCCATGAATATGGCAATCGACGAGGCTTTGCTCGAGGCTGCGGGCGAGCCAACGCTGCGCTTTTACAGTTGGAATCAGCCGGCGATCTCGCTCGGATATTTCGGAAAATTTGCCGACAGCGCCAAAGAAAACGGCGCTCAGGAGTTCGTTAGGCGCTGGACTGGCGGCGGGAGCGTTCTGCACGGCGACGATCTCACGTATGCCCTCGTGACGCCCGCAAAGCATCCGGCGTTTCAACTCGGGCCACGAGCGATCTATGCCGCGCTGCATTACGCGATTCAGAGCGCGCTGCGCGAGGAAGGTCTGGAAACGGAATTGGCCGCCGCGCCCGCCCCAAAAATATCTGATGCCTGTTTCGCGAATCCTGTCCGCGACGATCTCATGATGCAGGATCGCAAGGTCGCCGGAGCCGCTCAGCGGCGAACGCGTGCCGGTTTTTTGCAGCAGGGAAGCATTCAGGTTCCCGGCCTGACGCCGGCCTTCCGCGATCGTTTTTCCCGCGCGCTTGCCGGCACAGTCGAGAAGCGCGCAATCCCGCCGGTTGTCCTCGAACGCGCGGCCTTACTCGCTCGCCAAAAATACGCAACCGACGATTGGTTGCGGCGCTGCTAGCTTCCCTCTATTCTGCGCTTGTGAAAATTTCCGCGAACGGAGCCGCCGCGCCCCAAGCTTCGGTGAGCCCGTTGACGCGCGTTTTTCAGCCCGTTCGGGCGCAACTGGATGAGGTCGAGCGCCGCATTTCCGCCCAGGTTAATGCCTTCGATCCGGCGATTGAAGGCTACGTCGCCTACGCCATCGGCGGCAGCGGCAAACGTCTTCGTCCGCTGCTCGCGCTCCTCAGCGGCGGGGCGACCGGTTCGTTAGGCTCGGAGCATCTCGATCTCGCGGTGATTGTGGAATTGATTCACCTCGCCACGCTGGTGCACGATGACATCATGGATGACGCCGAACGCCGCCGCTCGCAGCCGACAGTAAACGCGCGCTGGGGCAACTCGCTCAGTGTTCTCCTCGGTGACGTGCTCTTCGCGCATGCGCTCAATCTATCGACCGATTTTGATGACACGCGGATCAGTCGAGCGATCGCGCGCACGGCGACGGAGGTTTGTTCGGGGGAAATGATCCAAACCCAGCGCCGGTTCGATCTGCAACTTTCGCGCGAAGAATATTTCCGGATCATCGGAATGAAAACCGGTTCGCTTTTTGCCTGCGCGGCAGAACTCGGAGCGGTCCTCAGCGGCGCACCTGAAGAGGTCGTTAGGCAATTAAAAACCTACGGCGCGCAGATTGGCACCGCTTATCAGATTTACGACGACTGCCTCGACATCGCGGGCAACGAAGCCGAAACCGGCAAGACGCTCGGGACCGATCTACGCAAGGGAAAGCTGACGCTGCCTGTCCTGTCGCTCCTCGGATCGGCGTCGGCCTTTGATCGAGAACGGGCGGCCGCGCTTGTGCTTGAGGGCAAACTCGAAGACGTCGCCGCGCTTCTGCAGAGCCCTCCCGCGCAGAGCGCTCTCGGCGCGGCGATCGATACCGCGCTGCAATTCATCGACCAAGGCGAAGCGGAACTCGAAGCGCTTGCGCCTAACGAATACGTCGATGCGTTGTTCGGCTTGGGGGAGGCGCTGCGCGAGCTGGTCGGGCCGCTACGCGGTTAAGCGGCGAATAGGTCCCATAGGACGCATAGGACCTATGGCGCAGCTGAAGATTCACGAGATGCCGATCGAAGATCGGCCGCGCGAGAAACTCGTGGCGCGTGGGGCGGCGGCGCTGAGCGACGCGGAGCTGATCGCAATTCTCTTGCGCACCGGCGTGGAGGGCGCTAACGCGGTCGAAGTCGCGCGCCAGTTGATTGCGAAATACGGGTCGTTAGGCGCGCTCAGCCGTTGTTCCGTGAAAGAGCTCGCGGCGATCAAAGGCATCGGCCTGGCGAAAGGCGCGCAACTGGCGGCGGCTTTCGGCCTCGGGCACCGGCTGGCGCACTCGAATTTCGCGGCCCGCAAAGTGGGAACGCCGGAGGAAGTTTACGAGTTACTCGGACCGGAAATGCGCGCGTTGCACAAGGAATCGCTGCGCGTCGTCCTTCTCGATACGCGCTTTCATCTCATCAAGCTCGAGGAGATTTCGTTAGGCAGCGTTAATGAAAGCATCGCGCATCCAAGGGAGGTCTTCCGGCCGGCGCTGGTCCATTCCGCTTATGCGATCATCGTGGTGCATAATCATCCATCGGGCGATCCGTCCCCAAGCCAGGCCGATCACAGCCTAACGAGACGGCTGCGCGAAGCGGCTGAGTTGCTCCAGATCAAGCTGCTTGATCACGTCATCATCGGCGCGCCGGCAGAAGGCCGAGCGCCTTATTTCAGCTTCAAGGAAATGGGCGTCCTGTGAGGATTCACCCGACGGCGATTGTTAGTCCCTCTGCGCGGCTGGCGGAAGAGGTGGAGGTCGGCGCGTTCGTTTGCATCGGCGATCAGGTCGAGATCGGAGCGCGCACGATCGTGAAGTCGCATGCGGTGCTGGACGGAGTCGTTAGGCTGGGTGCGGATAATTTCATCGGGCAGGGCGCGATCATTGGCGGCTTTCCGCAGGATCTAACCTTTAAGCCTGAGACCGCGAGCGGTGTGACGATCGGACGCGGTAATATTATTCGCGAGCATGTCACCATTCACCGCGGCACGGCGGAAAACTCCCTCACGACGATCGGTGACGAGAATTTTCTCATGGCCGGCGCGCATCTCGGACATAACTGCGCGATCGGGAACAAGGTGATCATCGCCAACAATTGTTTGCTCGGCGGTTACGTGACAGTGGAGGATGGCGCGTTCCTCGGCGGCGGCGGCGTTTTTCATCAGTTCATGCGCGTCGGGCGGCTCGCGATCACGCAGGGAAGATCAGGTTTTGGAAAAGATTTGCCGCCATTCGTCATCGGCGCGGACGTGAACAAGGTCGTCGGTTTGAATGTGGTGGGGCTGAAGCGCGCGGGTTTTAGCGTGGAAGATCGCACGGAGATCAAAGCTGCGTTTCGCTTGCTCTACGAGAGCGACTTGAATGTGAGCCAGGCGCTGGAGCGCGCGCGCGAACGCGAATGGCGCGAACCGGCGCAGGCGTTTTTCGATTTCGTAATCGCGGCGAAGAAACGCGGGATCTGCGGTTTCCGGCGGACGACGGCGAAGGATGCCTAACGATAAGACGATTCGTTAGGGCGCGGGTGTTTCCGTCGGCATCGCGGGGTTGTTCAACTTGATGCCGTATTTGGTCACGATCTGCGCGGCAGCGTCGTCGGTCTTCGCGAGCTCAACCAAACCGCGTACGATCTTTTCCAATTCGTTCTGCACTTTCTTCGCCTGATCGACGACGTGGAGCTGTTGCTCGCGCAACTGCTCGGTGTTGTGACGGGTGAAAACGCCGACCTGAATTTCCCAACTGAGAACCAGAACAAGGCTGAGCCCGAGAAGAAAGACCGGCCAAAACCCGTTGTAATGCGAGTCGGAGGATGAGGACGAATCCGGTCTCATCGTTAGGGCGCCGGGTTGGGAGAAGGTGCGGCCAGGTTGTAACCGTTATCGCGCAGCAGCTTTTTCATGTTGTCATCGGTTTGTGCGACGGTGTTCATGTCGCGCAGGAGATTGGCGCCGATCTGCTGGCTGAGTGAGCCCTTGTTGATCAGGGTTTGCTGACCCTGCACAGCAGTTTGCAGGAGCTGGTTTTGCCGCGCAAAAACGATGCTGACCAGGCTCAGGCAGAGGCAAACGACTCCAACGATGAGCAACAGGATGAACTGCCAGCGCTGCATTGGCCTAACGACTATCGAGCAGGCTGGCGGCGTCAAGTTGCATTACGTGAGCGCGAGGAGGGCCAGCATGCGGCCGGTACGGGCTTTCTCCGCGCGGTAGGAATAGTAACGCTGCAAATCACAGGCGGTGCATTCCCCGCTGTCGTAAACCTGCCGCACGCCGGCCGCGCGCGCTTGCCTAACGATCTCGGCAGCGAATTCCACTTCGTAATGCGGCGGGCGAATGCAGGGGCTGAGTTGGACGACGAGATTGGCGGACTCGGAGCCGAAGCGCGCATGCAACTGCTCTATCGCCCTCACGACGATCGCCAGCTCGGTGCCTTTTTTCCCCGAATGAATCAGCCCGATCGCGCGCCGGACGGGATCGACCAAATAGACGGCGCAACAGTCCGCCACATAAATGCCTAACGAAACCCCGCGCTGGTCGGTGACGAGACCGTCGGCGCCGGGCGCGCAAAAGTCCGAGCGCACCGGCTCATCGATTGTCGCGATCTTGTCGCTGTGCACCTGCTCCGCGGTGACGAAATCGTCCTCGCCAAAGCCGAGTTCCCCGCGCAGTGCTCGATGCGCAGCGTCGAGCCGAGTTAGCGCAACGGCGCGCTCGGTGGCGACATCGATGCCGGGAATTCGCCTAACGAATGCATGGTTTACGATCCCCAGATCATGCAAAGCGGGAAAAAATTCCACGATCGATTCCGCAAAACCCGCGGAGGCGTGCATGTCGAGATTACTTTGAAAACGTCTTCGATCCCGGCGACGGCAACGGCTCCGGATTCGTTTTCCGGTATTTGGTCGCGAGACCTTTGCGCATCATCGGGTCGTCGAAGTCGTCGTGATAAATGGTGTCGGTCGCGGTGGAGCGATCAAATTCCGCCAAATCGGCGTTGTAGCTGAAGAGCGCAGAGAGCCGGGTGGATTGCGCCTGGGTCAGCGCGACCTGCGCGTTTAACACATCCAACTGCACGCCCGCGCCGACGCCGAGGCGCGCGCTGGCCAAGCGCAGGGCTTCCCGCGCCTGATCGACGTTCTTCGACTGGCTGAAGTAGAGCTCGCGGTCCTGTTGCAGGTTGGAATAAGCCTGTTGAATTTCCAGTTCCACTTGTCGCACGGCGTCATCGTAAGTGATCCTGGCCTCACTCAGACTCGCACGCGCCTGTTTGACTTTCCCCGCCGTGTCAAATCCATCGAAAATAGCCCAGCTCCCGGTGACCCCGAAAAACCAGCCTTGCAGAGTGTCGTTCAGGTTACTGGAAGATTGATCACTCTCGAACGCCTTCCCGGCGTTGATGCTGATATTCGGTTGAATCCCCGCGTAGGCGCCAGCCAGATTCTGCCCCTGCACGAGGATGTTTGAGCGCTGCTGCTTGAGGAATGGCCGGCGCTCTTTGCCCAACTCGATCGCCATCGGCAACGGAATTTCTCGTGGCGTATAATCCAGGTTGCCGACGCATTCGAGCGGGGGCCGATCCCCGCGACGAGGATCGAAATCGAGGCCGATTGTCCTCGCCAGTTGAATCTGTGCGATGCGGAAATTATTACGCGCGGTGATCAGGGCGGGTTGTTGATTGACCAGCGCGACCTCTGCCTGCAAGACGTTGAAGCGCGGCACGGTGCCGGCCTCGAAACGGTTTTGCTGATCCTTGAGCTGGCTTTCGAGAAGGCGCACCGATTCCTCCTGCACGCCGATGAGGGCTTTATTCAGGATTACTTGGTAAAACTGCGTCCGCACCGTGGCGATGACGCGATCAATCGTGTCGCGCAACGCATAGAGACTGGCGTTAGCTGCTGCTCCGGCGCCTCTGATCGCAGGGATGACGGAACCGTTATAGATCAACTGCGAGAGCGTGAGACGCAGATTGTAGGAGTAATCGCTGATTCCAGAGGAAGTGAAAACGCTGGTGGTGGTGCCAGGCGAAGAGCTGGGCGCGGGCGTGGCGCTGGGGATTGGCGAGGCCGTTGGGGTTGGCACACCTCCGCCGCCACTCGATGTGGTGATGACGCTCCCGCCATTTCCCCCGAATAAACTCGGGTCGGTGTAGTTGATCGCTGCGGTGGCGTCGAGATGGGGCAAGGCTTGGGCAAGAACCTCGATCTGCACACCCTTCGTGCGGCGAATTTCCTGGCGCGCGTTTAAGATCTGAGGATTGCGCTGAAAAGCTGTTTCTACCGCTTCGCGCAGGGTATAAGTCCGCGTGCCGGTGGAGGTGGCTTTCTTTTCAAGGTTTTCCGCAGCGCTTTTAGTTTCTCCGAGAGCGATGGCGGCGAGCCCGCACCCACCAAGCAGGAGCGCAGCGGGCCATCCCAGAAGACGGTTGAGTTTTTTCAAAGGGCGGCGACGGGAATGCAGATGACGGTGAGACGTGGAAGAGGACATGGTTGCGAAAAATTTCTGAATCAGACGGCCGCAATCAGCGACGCGGCGCGGGGCTTTTGGAAGGATAGCCAAACAATCCCTGCTGCCAGACAAGGCAGCGCGCGGCTTTCGCCGCCTCACGACTTATTTCTTTTGGCAGTAATCGTATATCTTGCCGTAAATCTGCAACCAGGATTTCTGCTCAGCCGGGGAAAGGTGAGCCATTATCTTCATCAGGTTGCAAATCATCTCCTCACGGATGCGCCGGACTAGCGCCGACCCGCGCGCGGTGATGCAAACCATCACCTTGCGCCGATCTTCCGCGGCGTGGGAACGCATAACATAACCAAGATTTTGCAGCCGGGCGACGAGCCCGCTGGCAGCGGCAGTAGTGTGGCCCATTTTTTGGGCGATGGCCGACATCGACAACACCTCCATGTGATCGAGCGAGGTGAGGAGAAAGAACTGTGGAAACGAGACATGTCCGGGCGCCAGTTCCTTCGAGAGTCGGAGGATGAAGCAACGCTGCAATTCCATGATGATATGCGCGAGCCGCTCCGCATCGGCACGGATAACATCCGACTCGGCAGGCAGAAAAGCGGTGACAACTCCCATCATGAACCGCGCTAAGCTAAGAGGCACCGCTGGAGTGTCAAACAGGCCCCGACCCGCCCGTCCGTGCGCGTCCTCGTAATCGTGCTCGTGTTTCCACCTGCTTCAGATGTAGAAAAGGAAATTGGCAAGACCACGAAACTCAGCATGCCGCTAAGCTCTAAATTAACTGACGCCGATCTTGAGTCTAACTTTGCCGACATCGCGCCCCCTTACACCGACCAGCAGGCGGTTGTGGAATCCGCGCGCTGTCTCTTCTGTTTCGACGCGCCTTGTATTAGCGCCTGCCCGACCGGCATCGATGTTCCTGCCTTCATAAAAAAAATCACGACCGGCAACACCACCGGTGCCGCGCGCACAATCCTTACTGCCAACATCCTCGGCGCGAGCTGCGCGCGCGTGTGTCCAACCGAAGTCCTCTGCGAAGGCGCCTGCGTCCTTCTCGATCGCGATGATGACCCGATAAAAATTGGGCGGCTGCAGCGTTACGCGACCGACCAGGCGAACGATAAACTTCTTCACCTCCTCAAGCCGGCCACACCGAAATCGGGCAAACGCATTGCCGTCATCGGAGGAGGACCAGCCGGTCTTGGTTGCGCCGCGGAACTCGCACAGCTCGGCCATGACGCCGTTATCTTCGAGAAGAAAATAAATGCCGGAGGTCTGAACACTTACGGCATTGCCTATTATAAAATGAAACCGGCGGTCAGCCTCACTGAAGTCGAGTTGGTGAAATCGTTAGGCGTAGAGATTCGTTGCGGCGTTGAGGTCGGCCGCGACCTCACTCGCGAGACGCTCGAGCGCGATTTCGACGCGATCTTTCTCGGCATCGGATTGGGCGAGGGACAACGGCTCGGGATTCCCGGAGAAGAACTGCCCGAAGTCGTCGATGCGCTTACCTTCATCGAGCAAATCCACACCGAGCCCTTGCACCAAATTCCGCTCGGCACACGCGTCGCGGTGATCGGTTGCGGCAACACCGCGATCGACGCGGCAACTCAGGCACTACGCCTCGGCGCGAGCGAGGTCGTTGTGGTCTACCGACGGAGTGAAGGCGAGATGTCCGCCTACGCCTTCGAATACGATCTCGCCAAACGCGACGGCGCGACTTTTCTTTTCCATCACGCGCCGGTGGAAGTGATCGGCGACGGCGGTCATGTCACGGGCTTGCGTCTCGCGCGGATGCATACGCGCGACAAAGGAAGTTTGAGTCAGATCGCCGGGTCTGAGTTCATCGAACCGTTCGACATGATCATCAAAGCCGTAGGTCAGAAGAAGCAGAGCGACTGGATCGCGCGCATCTTTCCTGAACTGAAGCTGAACCGTAACAGCACCCCGGTGCGCGATGCGCGAACGGGTCAGACCAGCTTGCCACATCTCTTCACCGGCGGCGATTGCGCGAATGGCGGTCGCGAAGTTGTCAACGCCGTCGGCGAAGGCAAGAAAGCCGCGCGTGGTATCCATGAGTTCTTTGGCCTAACGAGTAAAGGAAGTCTGGTGCAGCCCTCGCGCTGGGGAGTGACTAACGGACCTTACGGCTCCGGCCTCGACGCTCCTATCCGCGTGGCCGAGTTGGAAGAGAAATACGAAGAGCTATCACCTGTTTCCCATCCCCAGCCTGCAACGAGCGCCCTCACCTCAAAGAACCAGGAATGATCACAAGGAATAACTTACCATTCGTCGCTGTAGCGTGCGCTGTCGTCAGCGCATTAAGAACGTCTGCGATGGAATTTTCACCAAATCCGCTGAGGACAGCGGACGCTACAACATCGCCGGTAGCCTAACGATGGCCGACCTTTCCACTAACTTCGCCGGCATCAAATCGCCGAACCCGTTTTGGATCGCGTCCGGCCCTCCGGCTAACACGGCCTACCAGGCCCATCGCGCCTTCGAAGCCGGCTGGGGCGGCGTTGTCTGGAAGACAATTGGCGACCCGATTCGCAATGTGTCTTCGCGCTATTCCTCTATCGACTACGGCAACAGCCGCATGGTCGGGCTGAACAACATCGAGCTGATTAGCGACCGTTCGCCAGAATCGAATTTTCGCGAAATCGCTGAGGTCAAGAAACGCTGGCCTCACCATGCTCTCATCGCCTCACTCATGGTCGAGACACGCGAGCAGTGGCATGAGTTCGTTAGGCGATCCGCCGATGCGGGCGCGGATGGAGTCGAGCTCAATTTTGGTTGTCCGCACGGCATGTGTGAGCGCGGTATGGGCTCGGCCGTGGGACAGAATCCGGACGTCGCGGAAACCATTACCAGTTGGGCGGTCGAAGCGGCCAGTATTCCCGTCATCGTCAAGCTCACGCCTAACATTACCGACATTACCGCAGTCGCCCGCGCGGCGAAGCGTGCGGGTGCTCATGCTATCTCACTTATTAATACCATTAACAGCATCACTCAGGTCAACCTCGACACCTTTGTCCCCGAGCCTTATGTCGCCGGACTTAGCTCTCATGGCGGTTACTGCGGTCCGGCGGTAAAACCAATCGCGCTCAACATGGTGCAATCGTGTGCCTCCGATCCCGCCGTGCGCCTGCCTATCTCCGGGATCGGTGGCATTACGAACTGGCGCGACGCTGCCGAATTTCTCGCTCTGGGTTCTACTACCGTCCAGGTCTGCACGGCAGTCATGCACTACGGTTTTCGTCTCGTGGAAGACTTGGTCGATGGATTGAATGACTATCTCGACGGCAAAGGTTTTAGGAGCGTCGACGAGTTACGCGGTCGCGCGGTGGACAAAGTCCAGAAATGGGAAACACTCGATCTCAATTACAAGCGTCTCGCCGAGATAGACTATGACAAGTGCATCGGGTGCAACCTCTGTTACATCGCCTGCGAAGACGGCGCCCACCAGGCCATCGCCCTCGCCAACCCTACTCCTTATGGCCTTGGACCTGGCCGCGTCCCGGGCAAACCGGTGCCCGAGATCAAGGTCGAGGAATGTGTGGGTTGCAACCTTTGTTCGTTAGTCTGTCCGGTGGAAGGATGTATCACCATGGTGAGCGTCGAAACCGGCCTAACGAGTGTAAGTTGGTCTGACTACCAGACCCGGCTCGCCGCCGGCGACGCGACAGCGTTCCCGCCGCATCCCTAGCTATTCGCGATGATTCGCCCGAACGACCCAACCGCTGTCATCCTGAGCGGGATGACAAGGCTGAGCGCGCACTAAGAATATGACTGCAAATCAAGTGAGACGCTGCCCTGTATTCATCGACGGCCTATGGCGAGAGTTGCCCGATCTTGAAACTTCGCCCGTCTATAACCCTTCGCGCGGTGAGGTCATCGCTGAGGTTCCTCAATGCAGTGACGAGATAGTTAACGAAGCGGTCGAAGCCGCCGCCGCAGCCTTTCCATCCTGGCGCGACACACCTCCGGTCGAGCGCGCCCGCCTTTTCTTCCGCTATCGCCAGTTAGTCGAAGAGAACTTCGATCTTATTTGTCAGCTCGTTAGTCGCGAGCACGGCAAGACGCTGGCCGAAGCGCGCGGCAGCGCCTTTCGCGGTCTGGAAAACATCGAATACGCTTGTGGCATCCCAAGCTTACTTATGGGCGATAGCCTTGAGAATATCGCGCGCGGCGTCGACTGCGAAACAGTCCAACAACCGTTAGGCGTCTGTGTTGGCATTACACCCTTTAACTTTCCCGCCATGGTCCCGCTCTGGATGTTCCCGCTCGCGCTCGCTTGCGGAAACACCTTCGTGTTGAAACCGAGCGAGAAAGTTCCACTCACTGCCATCCTGCTGATTGAGTTACTCGAGAAAGCGGGTTTGCCAAAAGGTGTCCTCAACGTCGTCCATGGTGGTCGCGCGTGCGTCGATGCCTTACTGACTCATCCCAAAGTCCGCGCCATTTCTTTCGTCGGCTCCTCCGCGGTGGCTAAGTATATTTACGAAACCGGCACTCGGAATGGCAAACGCGTCCAGGCCAACGGCGGCGCCAAAAACTACATTGTCGTGATGCCCGACGCCGACGTTCCGCGCACCGTCGAAGCCCTTGCCACTGCGGCTTTCGGTTGCGCGGGAGAACGCTGTATGGCTGGCTCAACTGCACTAACTGTCGGCGTCGCCGCCAACCGAGTCTTAGACTCGTTAGTCCAAGCTGCGCGGGCGATCAAGGTAGGCCCGACCGATGCTGCGGTGCAGCCTGATATGGGCCCGGTCATTACCGCGCAGCATCGCGATCGCGTCTTGAGTCTTGTCACTCGTGGCGAAACGGAAGGAGCCAAAGTCATTTGCGACGGCCGCGGCGCGCACAACCATGATGCGCCTAACGGCTTCTTCGTCGGGGCGACTATCGTCGATGAAGTAACTAACGAAATGACTCTGGCTCGTGAAGAGGTCTTTGGTCCGGTTCTGAATGTTATGCGGATGGATGACCTGGATCAGGCGATCAACCTAGCCAACAGATCCGCCTACGGCAACGGCGCCGCCATCTTTACTAACTCCGGCAAAGCCGCGCGCGAATTCAAACATCGCGTCAAAGCCGGGATGGTTGGTATAAATGTCGGTGTCCCTGCGACCATGGCCATGTTTCCCTTCACCGGCTGGGACGATTCCTTTTATGGTGACCTGCACATTCAAGGGAGAGAGGGTGTGCAATTCTACACCCAACAAAAGGTCATCAGCACACGTTGGTTTGGCGACAATGTTGGCGACGTCTGGCGGAAATGACGTTCGCCTTGCGCGCCTTACATATGCGCCTTACATAGAAGGATGAAAGCGACTGTGACCAGTAAAGGCCAAATCACCATCCCCGCCGAAATTCGGAGGAAGCTTCATCTGCAGCCGGGTTCGGTCTTACAATTCGACGAGAGTGCCCACTTCTTGAAAGCGCGCCATGTCTTCGATGAAAAGAAGGCGCGCGCTGTCCTTGGTTGCGCCGAAAGCGCGCTTCGGGGAAGGACGACGGAAGAATGGCTTTCGCGGACTCGTGGACGCAAAGTAAGACTGCGTAAATGATTGTCGCGGTAGATAGCTCGGCCTTGATCGCGATCTTCCGGAACGAGCGGTCGGGTAGCGAGTGGCTGGAGTTTCTTCTTTATCTCCGTCAAGAGAATCAACTCGCCGCCTGCGATGTGGTTTGGTCTGAGGTAGCGCCTCTTTTTCGGAATCAGGAGATGCTGAAGACTAACATGGCAGCTGTCGGGGTGGTCTTTTCGCCGCTCGACGAAGTCGCTGCCTTCGCTGCGGGCCAGCTTTTTGCGGGTTATCGGACGCAGGGCGGCGCGCGGACGCGAATTATTCCCGACTTTATGATCGCGGCGCATGCCCTGGGTCAAAGCGGACGATTGGCGACAGCGGACAGCGACTTTATGGGCGCGCAGTTTCCGCGACTGACGATTTTACAGCCATGAGTCTGGTCATTCGCAACGGTGAGATTGTTACGCCTAACGAACGTTACGTTGCGGATATTTTCTGCGAGGACGAAACGATCACACGCATTGGCACCCACCTGGAGGTGCCTAACGAGTGTAAGACTGTGGACGCTACCGGAAAGTATGTCTTTCCCGGTTTCATCGATCCGCACGTGCATATCTATCTGCCTTTTATGGGCACTTCCGCCAAGGATACGCATGAAACGGCCAGCCGGGCGGCGCTGGTCGGTGGAACGACGACTTTTGTCGAGATGATTTGCCCGAGTCGCGAGGAGAAACCAAGGGAGGCGTTCGAGCTTTGGCTCGGTAAGGCGGAAGGAACCAGTGCTTGTGACTTTAGCTTTCACATGGGGGTAACTCGTTATGGCGAGTCAACGGAGTCTGAGTTACGTGAGATAGTCAGTCGAGGAGTGAGCAGCTTTAAAGTCTTCCTGGCGTACAAAGGCGCTTTCGGAGTGAGTGACGAGGAACTGTATCGTACACTGTCACTCGCAAAGTCGTTGGGTGTGATTACGACCGCGCACTGCGAGAATGCGGACCTGATTCAGCAGTTACAAATGAGACTGCTGAGTGAGGGTAAGACTGGGCCGGAATGGCATTACTGGAGCCGGCCGCCAGTAGTCGAGGCCGAAGGTGTGCATCATCTTATGACCTTCGCGCGCATGACTGGCGCACATGTCTATGTCGTGCACCTAAGTTGCGCGGAGGCTTTGCGCGAGGCTATCCGTGCCGCCGCGGAGGGAGTGAATGTTTGGGTGGAGACACTTATCCAATATCTCCTGCTCGATCGCACCGATGCAGAGAAGCCGAACTTCGAAGGAGCCAAAGCGGTGATGTCTCCTCCTTTGCGTGATAAGAGAAACCAAGACGTGCTCTGGAACGGTTTGCGCAAGGGTTTTATCTCAACTCTGGCGACCGATCACGCGCCGTTCGATTTCGCGACACAAAAGGTGATGGGCCGCGATGACTTCACCAAGATACCCAACGGTATTCCTTCATTAGAGGATAGGATCAATCTTTACTATACCTATGGCGTGAAACGCGCGCGCATCGACCTGCATCAGTTTGTCGAGACCGCGAGCACACAGACGGCGAAGCTCTTCGGTCTCTTCCCGCGCAAAGGCACGATCCAGTTAGGTAGCGACGCGGACCTCGTCGTTTACGATCCGGATTATCGCGGCACCATCTCGTCGCGAACGCACCAGATGAATCTCGATTATAATTCGTTCGAAGGATTTGAAATCGAAGGTCGTCCGCACGTCGTGACTGTTCGCGGCCAGATCGCAGTCCGCGATGGCAAGTTTGTCGGCGAAAATGGTCGCGGACGTTTTCTACAACGCCAGCCGAATCATTTCGCGACCTAGCAAGCCGCGGCTCAAACTAGTGACCGGTATCATTTGAAGCTCCGGGGAGCGCACGCGCCTCGCGTGCTGGTTTCGGCGCCTCGCCGAAACGAACTTTTCGCGCTAACGACT
>JACDGS010000022.1 GCA_013821455.1 Chthoniobacterales bacterium | reverse complement strand
CTTCTTTGCTCCCATTAAACTGGGCGCGGGTTTCCTCAACTGAGGACAATTCAGTGTGTAAGCACTTATTCATAATGTCGGGTGTAGGTTCCATACCCGCACCCGGCAACTCCCATCATGTCATCTACGCCAGCCTTATGATTCCCGCGTTTCAGGATTTGATGCTTCCGATCGTCGTAATGTGTGCAACTCGCGGGTCCGAGAGCATTTCCAACCGCGAGTTCATGGCTACCCTTGCGGAGCAGTTTAGCCTGACGGACGCGGATCGAGAAGAACGGTTGGCTAGCGGTAAGCAATCACGGTTCGAGAACCGTGTGTATTGGGCTCTCGTCCATTTGCGCCGTGCGGGATTGATTGAATCCACAGGTCGCGGGTTGAACCGCATCTCTGACCGCGGTCACGATGTGTTGCGCGAGTCGCCCGATAGAATCGACCTCAAGCTCCTCAGTCAATTTCCCGAGTTTCGGGCGTTTCGATCATCGAAGGCGGCTGAACCGCCAGAGGATAACAACGTTGCAGAACCGCCAAGCTCGCCACAGGAACGAATTGACACGGCCTTTGGGGAACTCAACGCCAGTCTGATCACTGACATTCGCGGGAAGCTAGCGACGGTTGATCCCTTTCGGTTTGAACGCATCGTCCTCGATCTTCTCGTGGCGATGGGCTACGGCGGGTCACGCGACGAAGCGGCGGCGGTGACTCGGAAGACCGGCGACGAAGGTATCGACGGCGTCATCAATGAAGACAGGCTGGGCCTTGACGTAATTTACGTTCAGGCAAAGAAGCGCTCTACCACAAGCATCGGTCGCCCAGACATTCAGAACTTCGTAGGCGCACTGGCGGGGAAGAAGGCTTCGAAAGGCGTCTTCATTACAACCAGCGCGTTTCACGACAACGCGCGCGAGTATGCTGCAGGCCTCCATCAGAAAGTGATTCTGATCGACGGACGCAGGCTCGCTGAACTGATGATCGAACACGGAATCGGCGTCGCCGAGGAACACGCCTACCACGTGAAGAAAATCGACAGCGATTACTTCGATGAGGCGTAGACCGTGCGTGAGATCCTCTTTTACCAAACCGACTCCGGCGACAAGCCGGTCGAAGAGTTTCTCGCGCGATTAGCGCCTCCTCCGCGCGCGAAGATTGTTCGCACGTTGGAAATGCTTCGCACGATGCCAAACGTGCCGGGCAAATTCTGGCAGAAGATGAGCGGCAGCGGAAAGCTATGGGAAGTTCGAACGGAGTACGGCGGAAACATCTATCGGATTCTTGCGATCACTGCGAAAGGCAACCGCGTAGTCCTGTTGCACGGTTTTCAAAAGAAATCGCAAAAGACGCCGCGGCAGGATATGGAAATTGCTCAGCAGAGACAGAAGCGGTATTTTGAGCGGCACGGTTACCTGTGAAAGACGATCTCCAAAAGTATCACGAAAAGAACATGGCGAGCGATCCGCAGTATGCGGCGGCACGTCATCTCTTCGAACTCGGCGAAGCGCTGGCTCTTCTGCGGGAAGATGCGCGCCTCACGCGCGGGGAGCTCGGGAAGCGTCTGCGCGTGAAAGCTCGCGATATCGCGCTGGTGGAGGAGGAGACCCCGCTGGCACCAGCTGGATTACTAGAAGCCGCATTGAGTCTTCTCGTCCAGATGTCGTCGATGAAGACGATTCGACCTGCGGCAGTTTCCGAGTCGATCCGTACTATTCGCCACTTCCGTCCTACCCTCGTCCCAGTTTAGGTCGCGTGCGGCAATCTCGGAGCAGGCCGAAGTGAATCGCTACCTGATCATTATTGAAGAGACCGCTTCCGGTGCGAGTGCTGGGTCTCAGCCCTTCTGAGCGCGTGAAGTCCCGCACGTACGCCTTCGAGAACCATCTGCGATTTTGCGGCTCCGGGAACCAACCGGACAATTCTCGGACACGCGACAGGATGCAACGCGTTGAAATTTACACCGACGGCGGTTGCGACCCTAATCCTGGGGCGGGCGGTTATGGCGTGGTGTTGATTCATCCGAAGAAGCGCGCCGAAATCAGCGGCGGTTTCCGGTTAACCACCAACAATCGAATGGAAATCTTCGCTGCCCTCAAAGGGCTCGAATTATTAAAGGAGCCCTGCGGCGTCACGCTCTACAGCGACTCGCAGTATCTGGTGAGGGCGATCGCTGAGGGATGGGCGGAGGCATGGAAGAAGAAGGATTGGTGGCGCACAAACAAGGAGCGCGCTTCCAACGTCGATCTTTGGACGCGGCTGCTGACACTTTGTGAGACGCATGAGGTGGAGTTTCGGTGGGTCAGAGGTCATGCGGGGAATCCCAAGAACGAACGATGCGATCAGCTCTCGATGGCTGCGTTGCGCGGAACCGACTTGCCGGCCGACGACGGCTACGAAAACAAGACAGAAGACACGGGCGGTCGTCCGCCGCTGACGGAGGCCGGGCAGCCCTGTTGGGAATGCGCCACACCCGTCGTCAGACAGGAGCCTCGCAAGAGGAAGGTTCACGCCGGTTACTATTACGAATACTATCTTCGGTGTCCGAACTGCCAGGCTAACTACACGGTTGAGGAGGCGAAGCGATCGGTTGAGCTATCGCCGCCGCTGCTCTGAATGTTTATCCCTCGCATTCGCCGCGGACCGGCGTTGAGTCGGGAAGCCGCGACTGATTCCGCTGCTGCAACTGTCGACGCAATCCCCCAAACCCTGCGCGACCGCGTTTGTATCGTGATGAGGGCGAATAGAGATTGGTCGCAGAAACGACAAAAAGCGCCCCCTTCGCGAGCGAGCCATCTCTCGGCCAGAGAACGCTACTCCCTAGTCGGGGATGGTAAACTCCTCGCCCGGAATTTTAATTCCCTCGGTAGGGATTCCAAATTCCTAACCGGAAAAAGCAAATCCCCGGCGAGGAAATCGAAATCTCTCGTCAGGGAACCCAAATCCCTGGCCGGGGAATGCAAATTCCCAGCGGGGAAATGCCAATCCCTAGCCAGGGATTGGCATTCTCCAGCGAAGAAATTGAATCTCTTGCTCGCTGAAAAATTCGCTCGCACAGCGGGCTGTCGAGATTTCAGGAAAGGATTGAAACTTTGTTGCGGGCAGAGCTGGCATAAAGGCTGCTTAATAATGCCGCGTATGAAAAAGACTTATTATCCAGATGACATCTCGGGGCAGATCAGTTGGTGGAGCAATGTGCAGAACGAAGCGTCGACTTATCTGCCGCAGGTCGGCTTCAATCCGGGCGAGGTGAGCGACGTGCTTAACGATGCAGGCTGGGCGGTTTACCTTTTGCAAATCGCCCGCGCGCAGGCTTCCAATTTTGCCTCGACCATTTTTGGCTTCGTCGATTCCGCGTTAAAGGGCGGGCCCGATACCATGACGCTGCCGAGCTGGCCGAGCTGGATGCCGTCCGTGCCCGCGGGCCCGCTGCACGGAGGGATCGATACCCGCCGCGTCGGCTGGGTGAAACAGGTGACCGGTGCGCCGCAATATACTCCGGATGTGATTGGCGCGGCCATGCGGCTCACGCCCACAGGCACGCCGTTCGATCCCAACACCTACACGGGCGAAATCGTCAACGCCAAAGCAGTCGGCCACGAGCAGGTGAAGTTTACGGTGCGTCTCGCCCAGGGCAACATCGACGGCGGCAATCTCTATCTGCAGCGCAATGGCGATTCGCAGCCGACTTTCGTGCGCTTTTTCAGCATGCGGACTTTTATCGATACGACGCCGCTGAAGGTGGCGAATGTGCCGGAAGTGCGCACTTACACTTACTGGCCGGTGATCAACGACGAGCAGGTCGGCCAGATCAGCCAAAGCACGCAGGTGACGGTGAGCTAGATACGGCGGCGCAATGTTGGCGATCATTCGTGCCTAACGAGTAAAGGATTGTTTCCGGAAGGCCGGCGCGTTCTGGGGAGAGCGCGCCGGCCTTTTTTTTGTCGGGGAGCGTGCAGGGATTATTTGAATCAGGAAAGCTGGAAAGCAGGAAGGAGGGATGAATTTGGAAACCAGCCGTAACGAAATCGAAGATGAGGCCGGGCTTTCAAAACCAGGACGCGGAAAGTTTGGAACGATCTCCTTTTCTGGCTTCTTGGTTTTCAAATTCTTTCCTGTTTTCCTGCTTTCCTGATTCCTTAAACCTGTCCTCCGGGCGAGGGGGACGATCGTTCATGCCTAACGAGTAAAGGAATTGTTTCCGGAAGGCCGGCGCGCTCTGAGGAGGGCGCGCCGGCCTTTTTTTTGTCGGGACAGCGGAGCGATTATTTGAATCAGGAAAGCTGGAAAGCAGGAAGGAAAGATGAATTTGGAAGCCAGCCGTAACGAAATCGAAGATGAGCCCGGGCTTTCAAAACCAGGAAGCGGAAAGCTTGGAATGATCTCCTTTTCTGGCTTTTTGGTTTTCAAATTCTTTCTGCTTTCCTCATTCCTTAAACCTGTCCTCCGCCCTCCGCTTCCGCGCTGCGCCTAACGAATCGCCGGGAGGCCATTGCCGCGCCGACACAGAATGTTATTCTCCCTTTAATGTCCTCGACTGACGACGCGCCAGAACAGGCTTGTCCAAGTTGCGGGCACCTTCTCGCAACGGCCGGTCTGGAGCCGTTCAGCAAAGTCGAATGCCCAGGTTGTGGCGCGCAAGTTCGGGTCGAGCGCACGTTTGAAAACTACAAGGTGGTGGAGCCTCTCGGGGCTGGGGGGATGGGCTCGGTCTTTAAAGCGCACGACACGAATCTGCATCGTTTCGTCGCGCTGAAATTGTTGCGCCGTGAGTTCGCGGGCGACCAGTCTTTCACCGAAAACCTGCAGAAAGAAGCGCGCATCACCGGCTCGATCAAGCACCCGCATGTGGTCGAGGTTTTTTCGGTGGGTGAAGATCACGGGCAGTTCTACGTCGTGATGGAGTTGGTCGATCGCGGCAGTCTCGACGACCGCATTGAAGACCAGAAGCATCTCTCGGAAATGCGGACGCTGGAGGTCGGGCTACAGGTTGCAAAGGGCTTGCAGGCCGCGCTCAAAGCCGGGCTGATCCATCGCGATATCAAGCCCGGTAATATCCTCTTCTCCGACGCGGAGACGGCGAAGATCGTGGATTTCGGGCTCGCTCTTTTCGCTGAGCAAAAGGCGGAAGCCGAGGGCGAAATCTGGGGCACTCCTTATTATATCGCGCCGGAGCGCCTCACGGGGCAGCCGGAAGATTTCCGAAGCGATCTCTACAGTCTGGGTGCAACGCTTTTTCACGCCATCGCGGGCCGGCCGACTTTTTCGGTCGAGACGCAATCGGCGGCGGAGCTGAAAGAGCTGAAGGACAACCCGCCGAAGTTGAAAGAAGTCGTGCCCGACGTGTCCGACCAGACGGCTGCGGTCATCGATAAGATGCTGCAATCCAATCCGGCGGATCGTCACAGTTCCTACAAGGAATTGATCAGAGATTTGCAGGCGGCGCGCGCCGCCATGATCGCGCGCGATGAGGAATTACGCGCCCGCTGGAGTCTGCCTGTGCAGTTGTTGGCATTGTCAGGCATGCTCCTCGCGCTCGCCGGCCTGGGCTACGGGATCTACGTTGGTTTGCATCATTTGCCAGATTGGCGTTCGCACTTTCTCCTGCCGGGCGACAAGCGAACCAAGACAGTCGCCGTCGCGGATGGGGAGGCGACGCCGGTGGTCGATGTCGCGGCGCAGATCCCGCCGGCGCGGCGCGAATTCCAAGCCGGACACTACGGCGCGGCGGAGGCGCTATTTCGCGAGATCGCGGTGAGCGCGCCGGAGGTTCAACCGATGGTCGATCTCTGTGCGGGCCTGCAGCTTTGGGAAAGCGGCGAGTTCGCGCAGGCAGCCGAGGCTTTTAGGAAATTCCGCGACTTCAAACCGGCGACGAAGTTTTCCTGGATGAACCAGTCGAAGCCGCTCGCGCAGGAGAGGCTGGCGGATTTCGAGCGCTATGAACACTGGCAAAAAACGCGGGATGCCGCCAAAGATCCGGAAGCGCTCTTAAGGGAACTGCACCAAATCCAGGGCAACTTGAAAACACAAGGCGCGCTCTCTTTCCAGCTCGCGGATGAGGAGACGAAACTCACCGCACAGATTGCGCAACTAGCGGCGCAACACGCCGAAGAAGACAAAGCTCGCGAGGCCGTCGAAACGCCGAAGTGGAAAGCCGCGCTCACAGCCGCGCAGCACGATAACGCCGCCTACCAATTCGAGAATGCGGTCGCGCCACTCGACAAGGTGGAGCTGCAATCGACCGTTTTGCGCGCTGCTCGCGCGAACGAGTTACAGCGCCAGCGCTGGCTCGCTGCCTGGAAGGCGAAACTGATCGGCGACATCAACGGCACCGGTTTCGGCGGCGCCGTCACCGACATCCACGGCGTGCGCTACGATGGACCGATCCACCGCGCGACCGCGGAAAAGTTCGAGCTGAAGACTCGCTATGGCAGCGTCATGACTGATTGGCGCAATCTCTCGCCGCAAGTGCTTCTCAGCATGTCCACGGCCTTCATTCGTGCGGCAGCGTCCAACGTCCCCGAACGGCAATGGCTCTGCGCGATCTTCGCCCAACAGACCGGTCAGGCGGAAGCGGCCAGGGACCTCGCCCAAAAAGCTGCCGCCGCGAAGTCTGAATTTCGCGACCTGCTAGCGCGCTATTTCCCCGACGCGAAAAAATAGCGTCCGGCACCGGAGGCTGCTCCCTGTAGCGTGCGCTGTCCCCAGCGCATTTGCGCGAACCATGTCGTCGCCCGGAAATCCGCTGAGGACAGCGGACGCTACAGCGCGGGGGCAAGGTCTGGCGTATCATATGCTCCGGGAAGAGCCATGCGCGCTCTCCTTTTCCTCGTCGCCCTCAGTCTCGCCGCCACAGCCGCGGGAACGCTCCGCCCCCTTTCGATGAAAGAGGTGTCGCTCATGCTGCGGTCCGGTTATTCCAGCGAGAGCGTTTTGCATGAGATCACTGAGCGGCGCGTCCTCGACCCGCTCCATCCGGCCATTCGCAAGAGCCTCGCCGATGCCGGCGCGAGCCCGCAACTGCTTACCGCTTTGGAGAGCGGCCAATACCGCGTGGACGACGCCACCGCCGCGGCTGCGCGCGAGGCCGCCGCCGCCGCTTCCGCGAGTCAGGAACAGCAGGCCGAAAAAATCTACCGCAGCGCCACGGCGACAATCAAAGCGCAGCGCGCGCAGACCACCGCCGCGGCGCGCATTCCCGCGGGCACACCGCTCCTAACCGCGCTCGCCGGCAAGCTCGTCCTCTCCCGCGACGGCATCATCACCCCAGTCGATCCCGCGACGGAGGAAAACAAGAAGCTCATCGCCTTCTACTTCTCAGCCCATTGGTGTCCGCCCTGCCGGAAATTCACCCCGGAGCTGGTCGAATACTACCACCGCGTCGCGCCGCAGCATCCGGAGTTCGAGTTGATCTTCGTCAGCCACGATCGCTCGCGCTTCAACTGGGAAACCTACATGCACGACGACAAAATGCCCTGGCCCGCAATCGACTACGACCAGCTCGGAAACTTCAACGACCTCAAGCAGCTCGGCGGCCCCGGCATTCCCTCGCTCGTCGTGATGGACGCTGCGGGTCACGTCCTGGCGAGCAGCTACCACGGAGATGGGTATCTCGGCCCGCAAAACACCCTGGAAGCACTGGACAAAATCTTCGCGCAAGGCGTGAGCGCGCCCGTCGCCCAAGCGGGCAAATAACTTTTGACAGGATTAACAGGATTTACTGGATTTTAAGAGGGACGGATTCCCGGAAGCTCGTCAATCCTGTCTAAGACTCCCCGTGCGCGGCTGTGGCCGCTTCGCTGTGCACGCCCTTCGCCGCGATACGCCAATTGTCCGCGATTCGCGGCCGATTTTACCCTGGGGATCGCGTCCGGTTGAGCAAACACCTGCTCGTTAGGCCGCGTCTCTGCGCGCGCAAGCTAAGGCCCGAAGCTGAGTTTGCTCACCGTGCCGTCGCCACTATTGGCGACCCAGATGGAGCTGCCATCCGTGGTGATGCCGACAGGACTGTTTCCTACCCGCGTCGTCCGGTCCGGTCCCTTGAGCCGGGTATCGAAGCGCGTGACTTTATTGATGTTATATATGGTCGCCCACATGCCGGTGCCGAGCTGGACGAGGCGGTAAGGATATCCGATCGTCGGAATCGTCTCGATCAGGCTGCCATCCCGCGCTGATAAGACGGTGATGTTAGACTCCCCAATGTTTGCCACCCAGATCTTTTTCCCATCGAACGCGATGCCCTGTGGGCTCGATCCCACGGGGAAAGTGCCGAGAACGACACCGTCGCTCAGACGGGCTTCCTGTACCGTGTTGGTCTGATAGTTCGTCAGCCAGAGATTCTCCCCGGCGACCACGAGAAAGAGGGGAAAGAAGCCGACGCTGAAACTCCCCTGGTTTGCCCCATCGCTCGCGCGCAGTTTGGTGATGGTGAAGTCGCTGTAATTCGCCACCAGGATATTGGTTCCGTCAAAGGCCAGACCGGCCGGGTTGTTGCCGGTGGCGAAGGTACCGAGGACTGCGCCGTCGCTGGACCTGAGTTCGGTCACGGTGCCGCCGTAAAAGTTACTCACCCAGATGTTGGTCCCATCAAAGACGATGTCGAGAGGGGTATCGCCAACGGGAAAGGTGCCGAGAATCACGCCATCGCTCGCTCTCAACTTGGTGACCGTCGCGGCGTTTTGATTAGTCACCCAGATGTTGCTGCCGTCGAAGGCCAGCGCGTTTGGAAGAGGGCCGGCAGGAAAGTCCTGTCTCGGACTGGGCACGTGCTGATTTTGGCCATAGGCCGGCGAAAGGAAAAATCCGCCGAGGACGAAGAGAGCGACAAGGCACGAGCGAAGAATCGGTTGGCTAGTTTTCATGCCTATGGGTTAGGCAGTTGGCCAAATCTAATCAAGAATTTTCTCACTCCCGGAGCGGTAGCCGGCCACGAACTCGCGGCGGAAACCGTCGAACGTGCCGGCCTCGATTTCGGAGCGGGCGCGTTTCGTTAGGCCGAGATAGAAGTGGAGGTTGTGCAGGGTGATTAGACGCAGCCCGAGGATTTCTTCGGCTTTAAGCAGATGCCGAATATAGCCGCGGGAAAACTCCGAACATGCCGGACAAGCGCAGCCTTCTTCGATGGGGCCTTTCTCCATGATGAACTCAGCGTTCTTGAGATTCAGAGTGCCACGCGCGGTAAAGGCAGTTCCATTCCGTGCCAGCCGCGTTGGGAGGACGCAATCGAACATGTCCACCCCGCGTGCGATCAGCTCCAGCAGTTGTGGCGGAGTGCCGAGCCCCATGGCGTAACGCGGCTTGTCGTTAGGCAAAAAAGGCTCACTCCATTCCACGGCTTGCATCATCTCCGGCTCCGGCTCGCCCACGCTCACGCCGCCGATCGCATATCCATCGAAGCCGATGGCCACCGTCGCCTCTGCGCTCCGCCGCCGCAGATCCTCAAAGGTCCCGCCCTGCACGATGCCAAACACGAGTCGCCCTGTAGTGTCCGCTGTCGCAGCGGATCGGCGCGGGTTATCCGCTGCGACAGCGGACGCTACAGCGCACCGTTTCGCCCAACGTGCCGTCAGCTCCAAACTCCGCGCGGCATAATCGTAATCACACGGATACGGCAGGCATTCATCCAGCACCATCGCGATGTCGCTGCCTAACGACGCCTGAATCTCCATCGCGATCTCCGGCGAGATGAACGTCGGCGTGCCATCGAGATGATTCTGAAAGCGCGCGCCCTCCTCCGTGATCTTCCGAATTTTTGCGAGCGAGAAAATCTGGTAGCCGCCGGAGTCGGTGAGAATCGGCCCGTCCCAATTCATGAAGCGGTGCAGCCCACCGAAATGCCGCATCACCTCCATCCCCGGCCTAACGAAAAGGTGATAGGTGTTCGCGAGGATCACCTGTGCCTCCAGCGCGCGCAGCTCACGCGGGCTCACGCCTTTGACCGACCCCTGAGTGCCAACGGGCATAAACGCCGGCGTCTCGATCACGCCGTGCGCAGTCGTTAGGCGACCACGCCGCGCCTTGGAATTTGGGTCCGTTTTCAGGAGCGCAAACATTCGCGGGAAGTTGGAGGTAATCGCGCGTTTGTCATCTGGTCGCGCGCAGCCTCTGTGCTATGTCATCGCATGCCGGAGACCGCTCCCAATGCCATCGCGAGCGCAACCGAGCTGATTGTTAGGTTCGGCCATCAGGTCGTGCTCGATCACGCTTCGCTCACCATTCTCGAAGGCGAACGCGTCGGACTGGTCGGACGCAACGGCTCAGGGAAATCGACCTTTCTCCAGATCGCGGCCGGCGTGCTGCTGCCGGACGCGGGCGAGATGAATTCCCGGCGCGATCTCGTCGTGGGCTATATGCCGCAGATGTTCGCGCTGGAGGAAAGCGCGACGGTGCATGCGAACATTCTCGCCGGCGCGCAGCGCGTGCTCGATCTGGTAGCGGAATATGAAACCGCGCCGCCGGAAGGTACGCGCAGCGGACAACTGCTCGAACAGATCGAGCACTTCGACGGCTGGAATCTCGAGCATCGCAGCAAAAGTTTGATCACGAATCTGCACGCGCCTAACGAGGAACGCATCGTCTCGACTTTGTCCGGCGGCGAAAAACGGCGGGTCGCTCTTTGTCGCGCGCTGCTCGCGCGGCCGGACTTTTTAATTCTCGACGAACCGACGAACCATCTCGACACGGAGTCGATCGAATGGCTGGAGGATTTTCTCGCGCGCTATGCCGGCACCTGTCTTTTCGTCACGCATGATCGCTATTTCCTCGATCGCATCGCGACTCGGGTGGTGGAATTATCGCACGGCGATTTCTACAGCTACGACGGGAACTACACCGACTACCTTTTGGCGCGAGCGGCCCGTGCGTCGGTCGAGGAGATGCAGGAGCACAAGCGGCAGAAATTTCTTAAACGCGAACTCGCCTGGGTGCGCAAAGCGCCGCGCGCGCGGCGGACGAAATCGGTCGATCGGGTCGAGCGTTATTTTGAGATGGCCGCGCAGGAAACGCCCGAAGCGGAGCTTGATGTCGAGCTGATCATTCCGCCCGCGCCGAAACTGGCGAATCGCGTGATCGAGCTGCGGAAGGTTTCGATGGAACTCGGCGGCCGGGCGTTGATCGAAAATCTGTCGCTCAATCTCGCGCCTAACGAACGGCTCGGGATCGTCGGCCGCAACGGGCTCGGGAAATCGACCTTGCTGAGAATCATGCTCGGCGAGATCGCGCCGACGCGCGGCGAAGTCGAGATCGGTGCGCGGACCGAGATCAATTACGTCGATCAAAACCGGCTGCTGCTCGACGACGCGAAGACGGTTTTCGAAGAAGTGGGCGAGGGGAGTGAGTTCGTTAGGCTGGGGGAGGAGTCGATCACGCTGCGCAGTTATTTGCGGCGGTTTCTTTTTACCGAAGAGCGGATCAATACGAAGATCAACCAGCTCAGCGGCGGCGAACGCAGCCGCGTGCTCCTGGCGAAAATTCTGAAACGCGGCGGCAACGTCCTCATTCTCGATGAGCCGACGAACGATCTCGATCTCGGGACGCTCCGGCTGCTCGAAGAAGCGCTCGTCGCGTTCAGGGGCAACGTCATCGTCGTTAGTCACGACCGCTATTTTTTGAACCGCGTCTGCACGGCGATTCTAGCTTTCGAAGGCGATGGAGTCGTTAGGCACGCGGTCGGGAATTACGATTATTATCTCGAGAAACGAGCCGTCGCGGAGACACCGCCATTTGCAGTTGCGACCGCGCCTAACGAATTGCCCAAGCCCACAGGGAAACCGCGCAAACTGAAATGGAAAGAAGAACGCGAACTCGCAGGCATGGAGGCCGCCATCCTCGCGGCCGAAAGGGAAGTCGTTAGGCTGGAAGCAGCACTCAACTCCGTCACACCGCCGAAAAGCGCCGCTGAATACGCAGAGCTCGGCGTCGCCTTGGAAGCTGCGCGAGCGCAGGTCGCCGGACTTTACGAGCGTTGGGAAGAGCTGGGCGCAATCGCCCTCGCAGGTGCATAGGACGCAAGCGACCGGCTGCTGAAATTAATCGCCTAACGAATGGACGAAAGGCTTTGTGCTCGCTCCTCTACCCAACTGCATCTCTCGCAGGAAAATAATCTTGCGACCTAAATATTTGTTCCTATATTGCGCGCTCTCCGTATCAGGTGCGTGATGCAGGTGGACGCGGCTTGAACGGTTTTTTTGTCGTCTGAAACCTCCCGGTTTCGCGGCTGGAATGCATAGAAATGCCAACGATTAATCAACTTATTCGCAAGGGACGAAAGAAGGTTTCGGTGAAATCAAAATCACCGGCGCTGAAGAATTGTCCGCAGCGGCGCGGCGTCTGTACGCAGGTGATGACGCGCACGCCGAAGAAGCCGAATTCCGCCTTGCGCAAAGTGGCGAAAGTTCGCCTAACGAACGGCCAGGAAATCATCGCCTACATTCCGGGCGAAGGTCACAATTTACAGGAACATTCCATCGTCCTCGTGCGCGGTGGGCGCGTGAAAGATTTGCCGGGGGTGCGTTATCACATCGTTAGGGGAACGCTCGACTCGTTAGGCGTGGATGGGCGCCGCCGCAGCCGTTCCAAGTACGGCGCCAAACGTCCGAAGGCCGGTGCCGAAGCGGCCGATGCCAAGAGCGCAAAGAAGAAGAAGTAATTTCAGATTTTCAGCATTTTAGTTTTTCAGGATTTCAGAAATGTCTCGTCGTCGTAGAACTTACAAAAAAGAAGAGAAGGTCGATTCGCGTTACGGTAGCGCCGCGGTCGCGCGCCTGATTTCCACCGTCATGAAGCGCGGCAAGAAGTCGCTCGCGGAACGGATTGTTTATACCGCGATCGATAAGTCGCGCGAAGGTTCCGACGCGGTCGATCCGCTCGAAGTCGTGAACAAAGCGCTGGAGAATGTGCGTCCCCGTCTCGAAGTGAAATCGCGCCGCGTCGGCGGTGCCACTTACCAAGTGCCGATGGAAGTGACGGCTTCGCGCCAGGTCTCACTCGCGATGCGTTGGATCGTGACTTACGCCGACAACCGCCGCGGTATGCCGATGGCGGAAGCGCTTGCGCATGAGCTGCGCGATGCGGCCGCTGGGCAGGGCAACGCGATTAAGAAACGCGACGACACCCATAAGATGGCGCAGGCGAACCGCGCCTTTGCCCATTTCCGCTGGTAACATTTTTCGTCATGCCTTCCGCGACTTTAGAGAAACCTGTGAGCACGAATCCGAATTCGCCTGATCGCAAATTCCCGCTCGAGAGAACGCGGAACATCGGCATCGCCGCGCACATCGACGCCGGCAAAACGACTCTGACCGAGCGCATCCTTTTTTACACCGGCATGATCCACAAAATCGGCGAAGTGCACGAAGGCACGACCGTGACCGATTGGATGGAACAGGAGCGCGAGCGCGGCATTACGATCACGTCCGCCGCGACCACTTGCGCGTGGCAGCAGAAGTCGGAGCCGGGCGTTTACAAGATGTTCGACGGGCTGAAAATGCGCGTGAACATCATCGATACTCCGGGTCACGTAGATTTCACCGCGGAAGTGGAGCGGTCGTTGCGCGTGCTCGATGGCGCGATCGCCGTTTTCGACGCGGTCGCGGGTGTGCAGCCTCAATCTGAGACTGTCTGGCGTCAGGCGAACAAATATCTCGTCCCGCGCATCGCGTTCATTAACAAGATGGATCGCGTGGGCGCGGATTTCGATGCGTCGATCGACTCGATGCACAAGAAGCTCGCCGCGAATGCCTGGCCGATTCTGATTCCGCTCGGGAAAGAAGATTACCTCAAGGGCCAACTCGACGTCGTTAATCGCAAGGCGATTTTCTATCTCGACGACGACTCGATGGGCTCGATCTACGAAGTGCGCGAAATCCCGGACGAGAATAAAGAACAGGTCGAGAAGGCTTACGCCACTTTGGTCGAGCAGATTTCCAACATCGACGACGAGATTGCTGAGGCTGTCCTCGAAGAGAAGG
This sequence comes from Chthoniobacterales bacterium, assembly GCA_013821455.1. Lineage (GTDB taxonomy): Bacteria > Verrucomicrobiota > Verrucomicrobiia > Chthoniobacterales > UBA10450 > Palsa-1392. Next base: position 52,946 of record JACDGS010000022.1, on the reverse strand, counting down.
AAGTTACGCCGCAAATGCTGAAGGCGGGTATTCGCCGGCAGACGATTGCGAACAAATTCGTGCCGGTCGTTGGTGGCTCGGCCTTTAAGAACAAAGGCGTGCAGTATCTCGTTGATGCGGTGATCGATTATCTGCCTGGTCCGCTCGATATTCCGCCTGCGGTCGGCATGGAACCCGACACTCATGAACGGATGGAAGCGCCGACCGACGATAACGGGAAGTTTTGTTCCTTAGCCTTTAAGTTGTGGAGCGATCCTTTCGTCGGGAAGCTTGTTTTCTTCCGTGTCTATTCGGGTTCCCTAAGTAAGGGCGATAACGTCTATAACCCCAGGACAAACAAGCGCGAACGTATCTCACGACTTATCCAGATTCAGGCGGATAAGCGCGAAGATATTGATACCTGTTACTCCGGCGATATCGCGGCCATTGTCGGCATTAGGAACATTACTACGGGCGATACTTTATGTGACGAGGATTTCCCTATCCTCCTCGAGCCACCATCCTTCCCGGACCCGGTTATCTCCATGGCGATCGAGCCGAAGACTAAGCAGGACCAGGAAAAGATGGGTGTCGCCTTGCAGCGCTTGTCCGAAGAGGATCCTACCTTCAAAGTCTTCACCCACGAAGACACCGGACAGACCATTATCGCTGGCATGGGAGAGTTACATCTCGAGATCATTCGTGATCGCATGCTGCGTGAGTTCAAGGTCGATGCGAATGCCGGTAAGCCGCAGATCGCTTATCGCGAAACCATCACTGCGCCGGCCGATGGCGAAGGTAAGTTGATCAAGCAATCAGGCGGTCGCGGCCAATACGGTCACGTTATTATCAAGGTCCAGCCTAACGAGCGTGGGAAGGGTATCACGGTCGAGAATAGGGTTGTCGGCGGTAACATCCCGAAGGAATACATCCCGGCCTGTAAGAAGGGCATCGAAGAAGCGATGCTTAACGGAGTTATCGGCGGCTACCAAGTGATCGATGCCAATGTCGATATCGTCGATGGCTCTTATCACGACGTCGATTCGAACGAAATGGCGTTTAAGCTCGCGGCAATTTTTGCGGTGAAGGATGCTTTCAAGAAAGCGAAGCCGATCCTACTCGAGCCGATCATGAAGGTAGAGAATGCTACTCCGGAAGAGTATCAGGGCGACATCATGGGTGACTTAAACCGTCGTCGTGGCAAGATCGCCAGCATTGAAGTGAAAGGGAACCTAACAATGGTCCAGGCCGAGGTTCCGCTCGCGGAAATGTTCGGGTATGCGACCGCGATCCGCTCACTTTCCAAAGGCCGTTCGAGTTACTCGATGGAGCCGTCACATTTCGAACAAGTCCCGCAGCAGCTCGTCGCCGCCGTGCTCGACCAGAAGGAGACGAAGTAACTTATGGCCGACGCGCAACGCATTCGTATTCGCTTAAAGGCATTCGATCATCGAATGCTCGATCAATCTGCGATCGATATCGTAGAGACGGCCAAGCGCACGGGTGCGCGCGTGGCGGGTCCAATTCCGCTGCCGACCTTGATTGAAAAATTTACGGTCAATCGCTCTCCCCACGTCGACAAGAAGTCGATGGATCAATTTGAAATCCGCACCCACAAACGTTTGCTCGACATCATCGAGCCGACGGCGAAAACAGTGGATGAGTTAAAGAAACTCAACTTACCAGCTGGCGTGGATATCACGATTAAGATTTAAATTTGGAAGCCAGAAAACCAGGAATCGATCTGCCTAACAATGAACCGTTTTCTGACTCTTTTTGGTTTCCTGGTTTCCTAATTCAAATTTCTTCAACTCATGAGCATCGGACTTTTAGGAAAGAAAATCGGCATGACCAGCATCTATGATGCGAACGGCAAGATGCGTCCGGTTACTGTCATTGCCGCGGGCGATAACACGTTACTCCGTCGCCTAACGAGCGAGAACGACGGCTACTCTGCAATCCAGGTTGGCTTCGATGCGCAGAAGGAATCGCGGGTAACTAAGGCTTTGATGGGCGGCTTCGGCAAGGCTAGCTCGGAGCCGAAAAAACTCGTGCGCGAGTTTCGACTGAAAGAAGATGCGCCGGAAGGCGACATAGACCTTGCGGTAACTCAGTTCCAAGCGGGCGACTGGGTGGATGTGGTGGGACGCTCCAAAGGCAAAGGCTTTCAGGGCGTAATGAAGAAGCATAACTTCCACGGACAAGGGGCGGCGCATGGCTCTAAGACTCATCGGCGCAACGGCGCCATCGGCAATCGTTCTACTCCGGGTCGTATTTGGAAAAACATGGGCATGGCCGGCCACATGGGTGACGAGCGGGTAACTGTGCAAAACCTGCAAGTGCTACAAGTGCGTGAGGCCGATAAAGTCATTCTAATCAGCGGCGCCGTTCCGGGCGCGACTGGCAGTTATGTCGTCGTTAGGCCAGCACTTAAGAAACCAGCCGAGGCCGCTAAATGAGTGCAACTGTTCTGACTGTCGCGGCCGCCAAGGAAGCGAAGCTTAACCTGATTGAGAATGGTCGTGGCACCCAAGCGATGCACGACGCAGTTGTCGCAATGCGCGCGGCGCGTCGATCCGGCTCCGCGAATACTAAAAGTAAGGCTGATGTAAATCTCTCCGGCGCCAAACCATGGCGTCAGAAGGGAACCGGTCGTGCGCGTGCGGGCTATAAGTCATCGCCGGTCTGGCGTGGTGGTGGTGTCGTGTTTGGACCGAAGCCTCGCGATTACACGAAGAAGATTTCCAAGACTACGCGGCGCCTGGCTTTTCAGAAAGCACTCAGCGAGCGGATAAGTGCCGGCGACGTGATGACCGTGGATGCTTTCACCGTCAAGGAAGCGAAGACTAAGTCCTTCCTAAGTCTGGTTAAGGGTCATACCGACGCGAAGAAGGTGCTACTCATCTCCGACTCCTTCGACGAGAACTTCTATCGTTCCGCGCGCAATGTGAAACCTGTCTTACTCGCGACTGCAACCGATGTGAACACCGAGCAGTTACTTGCCTTCGACAAGATTATCGTCACCGACGGCGCGCTCGCGAAGTTGGCCGCAAGGATTAATTCATGAACGAACCGTACGATTTAATCCAGACGGTGCAGTTAACCGAGAAGGCTTCGCTCCTGAGTGAGAAGCTTAACAAGTATGTCTTCCGGGTGAGCCCGCGCGCGAACAAGGTGCAGATCAAAGCGGCGGTTGAATTACTCTTCAAGAAGAAGGTCGTCGCCGTGAACACTTGTAACTATGCCGGGAAAAAGAAGCGTGAGCGCACGGCAAGTTTCGGCCGCAAAGCGCATTGGAAAAAAGCCATCGTCACCCTGAAGAAAGGCGAGAAGATCGATTTGGTATGATGTACTATTTGCGAAGAAGCAATCTGGGGAGCGCACGCGCCTCGCGTGCTGGTTTCGGCGCCTCGCCGAAACAGGCTTTGGGGAACGCGCCGCTTTTCTATCTTGCGACGTCGCGCAGCCAAGTTCGTCGAGGCGAGGGCGCCTCCACCAGCACGCCGGGTGCGTGCGCTCCCCAGACTCTGCGCTCGCGCGCACAATAAGTTTATGGCACTGAGAAAATTTCGCCCACTTACACCGACGTTGCGTTTCACGCAGCTTCCGATGTTTCAGGAGGTCACTAAGTCGGCTTCCAAACCGGTTAAGAGTCTTACCGAACCGAAGAAGCGTAGCGGAGGCCGGAACAACCGCGGTCGTCTTACTTCCCGGCACATCGGCGGAGGTCACAAGCAAAAGTATCGCAAAGTCGATTTCAAACGGCGCAAGCACGACGTCGCGGCGGAAGTGACCGCAATCGAGTACGATCCGAATCGCACTGCGCGCATAGCTCTCATTAAGTATGCCGACGGCGAACAGAGTTATATCCTGGCTCCGGATGGCCTCGGTGTAGGCGCCAAGGTTACCGCGGGTGAAAACGCTCCGCCTAACATTGGCAACGCTCTTCCTCTGCGCGCGATTCCGTTAGGCGCGAACATTCATTGTATCGAGATTATGCCCGGACGTGGCGGTCAGATTGCTCGTAGCGCGGGCCAGCAGGCGACCCTTAATAACCGCGAAGGTGGTTATGCGCTGGTGAAGTTACCGTCTGGTGAAATTCGTCGTATTCACGAGAGCGCTTACGCGACGATTGGCCAGGTCGGCAACGTCGATCACATGAATGTTTCCAGTGGCAAAGCCGGTCGCACGCGCTGGCTAGGTAAGCGTCCGCATGTGCGGGGCATGGTGATGAATCCGATCGATCATCCGATGGGTGGCGGGCAGGGCAAGTCCAAAGGTGGTGGTGGCCGCCATCATCCCGTTAGTCCCTGGGGACAGCTAGCCAAAGGTTTTAAAACCCGGACCAAGCGTAAAGCAAGCGACCGCTTCATCATCGAGCGGCGCAAGAAGAAGAAGTAATTTTTGACCTATGGGTAGATCGTTAAAAAAAGGACCGTTCGTCGAACCTCATCTTCTCGAGAAGATCGATAAGATGAATAACACCGGCATTAAAAAACCGGTTAAGACCTGGTCGCGCCGTTCGATGGTAACACCTGATTTCGTAGGTCATACTTTCCTCGTCCATAACGGCAAAATTTTTCAGTCAGTCTTCGTTACGGAAAACATGGTTGGGCATAAGCTCGGCGAGTTTTCACCGACGCGGATCTTTAAGAAACACGGTTCGCACACCGCAAAGGTGACGAAATGATGTGAATTTCGGATTTCCAATCGGCTCGAGATGCTTGTCGAATTCGGCAAGACATCGCTGGTCGTTGGCGATCCTGGTAGCAGTAAGCAACGCGGTCGCGCTCGTAAACGTGCACGCGGAAAACAGTTCTTTGTCAGAATCCAACTTAGAAGTAGCGGAAGCGAAGGTGACCGCCGAGACCTTGTTTTCGCAGAACGATCTTATGCGCAAACAGCTTTCACTCGATCGCGAGACGGTGAAAACGATGACCGATAGCCTTGTCGTTTCGAACTCGGAAGCGGAGTTATTTCGCCGCAAATATTCCGAGCTGCAGTTACGCATGGACGCGCTTGGGATCGAGTCGGCCGATAAGAATCGCGCCAAGCTCGCGCAGCGGCTTTTGAAAGCGGTGAGCGACTTGCAGATTTTGCAGAAAGAGAACGTCGCGTATCGCGAGCAACTGCTGCGATTGACCGAGGTTGTTTTGCGTTACGTGAAGACAACTCCGAGCGGCGATGCCGAAGCGCGCATGGATGTGGAAACACAGTTGCGCGCGACAAATCACCTCGTCGAAGAGAAGACCGCCGGTCAGCCTAACGATGCGATAGCTCCCAGCCTGCTCGACGGAAAAGTCCTGAGTGTGAAAGAAGAGTGGTCGCTCGTCGTAGGCAACCTCGGCGCGCAGGAGGGAGTAAAAATCGGGATGCCGTTGCGCGTGGTGCGAGGCGGGCGTAACATCGCGACCCTGCGCGTGGTGGACGTGCGCGATAGGATCAGTGGCGCGGTCGTGCAGGAGTTGGATTCAGAGAAGGACACAATAAAAGTGGGCGATCGCCTCCAGGTGGATGCGCGGCCCGAAGTAAGTCAGAATTAAATGCAAGTTACCTCGACATATCGTTACGCGAAGATTTCGGCGTTCAAAGCGCGCGAAGTCACGCGCGCCATTCAAGGGCTGCCGGTTTCGGCGGCGCTTGATCTCGTTGCTTTCAGCCCGAAGAAGGCCGCGCTGATGATTGGTAAGACGCTCAAGAGCGCGATCGCCAATGCGGAGAACAACGCCAACCTGCGCGTGGATGGCCTGGTCGTAAAAGAAGCCATCGTGGGCGAAGGCCCGACGATGAAGCGGATGATGACGCGCGCGCGCGGTAGCGGCAGTACGATTCGCAAACGCAGCAGTCACATCCGCATCGTTCTGACGGACGAAATCGAAATTAAAAAGCGCGAGAAGAAATCAGGCGGTAAGAAGAACCGGGGTACTAACAAGAAAAAGAACGCTCATAAGACTCCGGCCAAGGCGATGAAAGAAACGCCTAACGAACCGCCGGCGACCGAGCCTAACGAATCGGCACAGCCGGAGCCTAACGAACAGAAAGCGGAAAGTTAATTCATGGGCCAGAAAGTTAATCCTATTGGTTTTCGTCTTGGAGTGAACCGCGACTGGCGTTCGCGCTGGTATGCTTCGCCGCAGGATATGCCGGGCTTCCTGCACAGCGACATTGAGATTCGCAATTACGTGAAGAAGAAGCTGCAATTTGCCGCCGTCGCGAAGATCATCATCGAGCGCGCTTGGAACAGCATCCGCGTCACTATTCATACTGCCCGACCAGGTATCGTTATCGGTCGCAAAGGTGCCGAGATCGAGAAGATGACCGAAGAGATTTCTAAGATGGCGCAAGGCAAGCAGATCAAGATCGACATTCAGGAAATCAAAACGCCTGAGTTAGACGCGCAGCTCGTCGCGGAAAACGTCGCGCTGCAAATCGAGCGCCGGATTGCTTACCGCCGCGCCATGAAGAAGGCGGTCCAGATCGCGATGGATTTCGGTGCGCAGGGAATTCGTCTGCGGAGTTCCGGCCGGTTGAACGGAGCGGAAATTTCCCGGTCCGAATGGTACCGTGAAGGCAAGGTGCCGCTGCATACTTTACGCACCCCGATCGACTACGGGTTTGCCGAAGCGAATACCGTTTACGGTAAAATCGGAGTGAAGTGCTGGATCTGTAAGAAAGAAGAAGCGCCTGCTGCAACGCCAGCCCCCGCGCCCGAGCCAGCCACAGCCTAACGAGTATAGGACTCGCAAAACTTTAAGAAGGAGAAATCGTCATGCCACTGTTACCCAAGCGCGTTAAGTATCGCAAGACCCAGCGGGGAAGCCGCAAGGGCATGGCTTCGCGTAATCTCCGGATCGATTTTGGTGAATTCGGCCTCCAGACCTTGGAACGCGCCTGGATCACCAACACGCAGATAGAAGCCGCCCGTGTCGCTTTAACCCGCAACATGAAACGTAAAGGCAAGCTTTGGATTCGCATTTTCCCGGATAAGTCTGTTACTGGTCGTCCGCCGGAAACACGAATGGGTAAAGGCAAAGGCCAGCCGGAGTATTGGGTCGCGACAGTGCGACCTGGTAACATCCTATTCGAGCTTGATGGCGTGCCAGAATCCGTCGCGCGCGAATCACTGCGTCTCGCCGCAGATAAGTTACCGGTGAGAACGAAGTTCCTCACCCGGCACCACGTCGCCGCCACCTAAATCCTAACGACGCCATGAAATTCAAAGAAATCCTGGAAATGAGTACGGATGAGCTCCTGACGAAAAAGCGCGACCTACGACAGGAGAGTCTGCACCTGCGGCTGCAACAACAGAGTGGTCAGCTCGAACAACCGAGCCGGCTGCGACTTCTCCGGCGCGAAGTCGCGCGCGTGGAAACGGTGTTGACCGAGCGCAATAATAAGACCGCGGTAAAGAAGTAAGTATTCATGAACGAAGCAACCACCACTACGCAGGACGCGCCTAACGAGAGTAGGAGCACGCGGAAGACGCGTGTCGGCGAAGTCATTTCCGACGGGATGAATAAGACCATCGTCGTTCGCACGGTCACGCGCGTGCCGCACGCGAAGTTTGGCAAGATCGTGAAGCAAAAGAAGAAATTCTACGCGCACGATGAAGAGAACAAAGCCAAGGCTGGCGACACTGTGCGCATCATGGAGACACGCCCGCTGAGTAAAACGAAACGCTGGCGTCTCGTGGAAGTTTTCCAGAAATAGAGGCTCTTATGGTTTACCTGAGATCAAGATTGGACGTAGCGGATAATAGCGGCGCGCGCATGGCGACAATGATCGGCGTCATTGGCAAAGGCAGCGCGCAATGCGCTGGCATCGGCGATGTCATCACCGCGAACGTGAAAGAAGCGAGCCCGACCGGCACGGTGAAAAAAGGCGAAGTGGTTCGTGCTGTCCTCGTGCGTACGCGTCACCCGATCAAACGCGACGACGGCTCGCTGCTGCGTTTCGATAACAACGCGATCGTCATTATCGACAAAGATTTGAACCCGCGCGGGACGCGCATCTTCGGGCCGGTCGCGCGCGAACTGCGCGAGCGCAATTTCATGAAGATCGTCTCGCTTGCGCCCGAAGTGTTATGAACCGGGTTAAGAATCATGTGAAGAAGGGTGATCAGGTCACCGTCATCTCCGGGAACTTTCGCGGATCGTCCGGCAAAGTTCTGGAAGTAATATCGCGCAAGCAGCGTGTCCTGGTGGAAGGTGTGCGGCTGATTAAGAAACACCTGCGCAAGTCGCAGGATAATCCACAGGGATCGATCGCAGAACGTGAAGGTCCCATTCACATCTCGAATGTGAAAGTGGTCGAGCGCACAGAGAAGAAAGCGAAAAAGAAATCTTCCGGCGAGAAGAAGAAAAAGAAGAGCTAGGTCATGGAAAACGAATTTTATCGCGATTACAAAGAACGCGTGATCCCGGCATTGCGGGAGCAGAATGGTTATAAAAACCTGAACCAAGTTCCGAAGCTCGAGAAGGTGGTCATTAACACTTCGGTCGGCTCGCAGTCGGACATTAAGCAGGCGCTGGAAGAAGCGAAGGCCGAGCTGGCACTTATCACCGGTCAGAAGCCGGCGGAGACCCGCGCGAAGAAGAGCATTTCTAACTTTAAGTTGCGCAAAGAACAGGCCATCGGCGCCAAGGTCACTCTGCGCGGGTCGCACATGTATGAGTTCATGGAGCGCCTGATCAAAGCTGCGCTCCCGCGCATTCGTGACTTTCGTGGCGTTTCCCCGAAGGGCTTCGATGGAAACGGTAACTACACACTGGGTGTTTCGGACCAGTCGATTTTTCCCGAGGTCGAGCTGGACAAAATCAAGCGCAACATCGGTTTTGATGTTACCATTGTGACCACTGCGCGGACGAACGAAGAGGCGAAATCGCTTCTGAGCGAAATGGGGATGCCCTTCAGCGACCGGCCGAAGAAACCCGTCGCCGCCGCAGCCTAACGAACATGAGTACTGTCACTGATCCTATTGCCGACCTTCTGGCGCGTGTGCGTAACAGCACGCAGGCGCAGAAGCTGGAGATGTTCGTTCCTTACTCAAAGGTCAAGAGCGAGATCGTTCGTATCTTGAAGGAGGAAGGTTATATCACCGATTTCGTGCTTGATACTACGGCCGCGCATCCTCGGATTAAAATTACGAACAAGATTTCGAACCGCACGAGCGCGATTACCGGGCTGAAACGAGTTAGCCGTCCTGGTCTGCGACGCTATGTGGCGGCCGATGAAATTCCGCGCGTGCTCGGCGGTATGGGCACGGCGATCCTATCTACTTCGCGCGGTGTGATGTCTGGTAGAGAAGCGAAGAAACAAAAAGTAGGAGGAGAGTTACTGGCTTTCGTCTGGTAACCCAAGAGCTATGTCACGTATCGGAAAAAAGGCGGTCGCCATTCCCAGCAAGGTCACGGTAAACATTGACGGGAACGGCAAGGTCGCAGTCGAAGGTCCCAAGGGTAAGTTGGATTGGACGCTGCCGAAGGGCGTGAAGGCGAACGTCGCCGATAACCAAGTCTCGTTAGTCCGCGATGCCGAGACGCGCAGCCTCAAAGCTTTACACGGTCTTTCGCGGGCTTTGATCAATAACATGGTCATCGGAGTGAGCGAAGGGTTTACGAAAAACCTGGAGATCGAAGGCGTTGGTTTCAAAGCCGCGGTGCAGGGAAGCAACCTAAATCTTAGTCTTGGATTTTCGCACCCTATTCTCTTTCCCATTCCAAAGGACATCAAAATCACGGTGACGGAGAATACGAAGATTGCTATTGCCGGCGCTGATAAGAAGACTGTCGGTCAAGTCGCAGCAGATATTCGCGGTTACTACCCGCCCGAGCCTTATAAGGGTAAGGGTGTTCGTTATGCCGGCGAACTCGTGCGACGCAAGGAAGGAAAGACCGTCCAGTAATATGCCTACGATCAATCGCAAAGCCATCCGCGGGCGTATTCACAATCGTATTCGCCGCAAAGTTTCCGGGACGGCGGAGCGTCCGCGTTTGTGTGTCTATTTTTCGGGCAAGCATGTCTATGCTCAGGTCGTGGACGATGATGCTGGTAAGACTCTCGTTTCTGCGACGACGACGGAGAAGGAATTAAACGGCAAGGGCGCGGCGAACAGGGCTACGGCTGAAAAGGTCGGCAAGCTTATCGCCGAACGTTTGCTGGCAAAGAATATCGATAAGGCAGTATTTGATCGCGGCGGATTCTTATATCACGGCAAAGTGAAAGCGCTGGCAGACGCGGCGCGCGAGGGCGGACTTAAACTCTAACTATTCATGGCATACGCAGGTAACCAAGGCAGACGAAGCGACTCGCGCACGACGGACCGGACGCCTCCGGCAAGAGGAGACACGACTGAGAAAGTCGTCTTCATTAATCGATGCGCAAAGGTCGTGAAAGGCGGACGCCGTTTTAGCTTTAGCGCGCTCATCGTCGCGGGCGATCATGATGGCAAAGTCGGCTGCGGCTTTGGCAAGGCGAACGAAGTCGCGGAAGCGATTCGCAAAGCTTCCGACGCAGCGCGCAAGTCGATGGAGAAAATGTCGCTGCGCGACAACACTATTCCGCACGAAGTGATCGGCGAGTTCGGCGGCGGCCGAGTGCTGCTGCGTCCGGCCTCGCCTGGGACTGGCGTTATCGCCGGTGGCGGAGTGCGTGCGGTGGTGGAGGCGGTTGGTATTCGCGACGTGCTCGCAAAGTCGTTAGGCTCGAGCAATCACGCGAACGTGGTCAAGGCGACGATCGAAGCGCTGCGCTCTTTGCGCCGGCGTGATGAAATTTTTAAAGTGCGCGGTGTACGGATGAACAACGGTGACAACGGAGGGGCGCAGCAGTCATGATCCGGTTGCACAATCTTCGTCCGCGTCCCGGCGCACGGCATCGGACGAAGCGTCTTGGCATTGGCGAGAGTTCTGGCCACGGTAAGACGAGCGGCAAGGGTCATAAGGGCCAGAAAGCGCGATCCGGCGGCAGCATTCGGTTAGGCTTCGAAGGCGGCCAGATGCCTCTCATTCGCCGCTTGCCCAAACGTGGATTTAACAACGCCGCTTTCAAGAAGCATTACGCCATCATCAATCTCGACGACCTCAGTCAGTTTGAGGCCGGTACGTTGATCAACGAGCAGATGCTCCGCGAGTCCAGACACGTGCGCGGTAAGGTGGTCGGTCTGAAAATTCTCGGCCGCGGCGAACTGGCCCATGGCCTAACGATTGAAGCTGATAAGGTGAGCGAGTCCGCGCGGGCGAAGATCGAGAAAGCGGGCGGCACTGTGAACTTGAAAGAGCCGCGCGCCGCGAATGGACCGCGACATCCCGCGCCGCAGTCGGAAGCGCCGGCGACCAAACCGAAGGCCAAAAAAACCGCAGCCAAAAAGAAGTCTGCGAAGTAATCTGGTGGGCAAAGAGCGAGTTTAGGGCATGGTCTCGGCTTTTCTAAACACGGTTAAAATTCCCGAGCTGCGTCGGAGAATTTTGTTTACCCTGGCGGTCATCGTCGTGGTGCGCATGGGCGCTGCCATCACGACTCCGGGCGTCAATCCGGCAGTGCTGCAAGATTGGTTTCGCACTTCCTCGCAGAGCGCCGGCGGCGGCGTCGCAGCGCTCTTTAATCTTTTCAGCGGCGGCGCGCTCGAGAACTGCGCCATCTTCTCGTTAGGCATCATGCCTTTCATCAGTGCGTCGATCATGCTGCAGTTGCTCACAGCAGTCATTCCGTCGCTCAGCCGTCTCTCCCGGGAAGATGGCGGGCGGCAAAAGATCATGCAGTACACGCGTTATGCGACGGTCGTGCTCTGCATTTTTCAAGGCTATCTGCTCGCGGTGTCCTTTCAGCATCCAGAGTCGTATCACACGATGTTGCCGGGCATCACGGAGACGACCGCTAAGCTGGGCATACCGTTGGTGGACAATCTCGGTTGGTCTTTTCGCGTGATCACGGTCCTGACTTTGACGTCGGGAACGCTTTTCCTGATGTGGTTAGGCGATCAGATTACGGACCGCGGGATTGGCAACGGTATCTCGCTGATTATCACGATCGGCATCATTGCGCGCTTGCCCGCGGCTTTGGCGCAAGCGTGGAAAACGTTTGTTCCGTCGGCTGAGACGGGGACAAGCCAGGTCAGTCCGGCAATTCTCGTCCTGATGGTAGCGTTTCTTTTCATCGTAATTGCGGCGGTCATCGCGGTGACTCAAGGCGTGCGAAAGATCACGGTGCAGTACGCGAAGCGTGTTGTCGGCCGAAAAATGTACGGGGGCCAGACGCAGTATATGCCGTTGAAAGTTAACTACGCGGGGGTGATGCCGATCATTTTCGCGTGGGCGCTCTTACTTTTCCCGACTACGATTGTTGGCCTCGCTTTCAAAGATAGCCGGATGGCCAAGGTCATTGCCGATCATCTTTCAACCGGCTGGGAACATTACACGATTCTCGCGGCGCTGATTTTCTTCTTCAGTTATTTCTGGGTTGCAACGCAGTTCCAGCCTGCGCAGATCGCCGACGATCTGAAGAAATACGGCGGCTACATTCCGGGCGTACGTCCTGGCAAACCGACCGCGGACTTCCTTGATTTCACCATGACTCGCCTCACGTTTGCGGGGGCGATCTTCCTTACGGCGATTGCAATCCTGCCGAGTCTTCTTAGTCAGGTTATGCACGTGCCCGTGATCACCGCGCAATTTTTCGGCGGCACCAGCCTTCTCATTATCGTGGGCGTAATGCTCGACACGATGCGGCAGGTGGAAACCCATCTGATCCAGCGTCACTACGATGGATTCCTGCGCAAGGGCCGGATTCGCGGTCGCGCCTTTGATCGCGGTGGCGCGCGCGGCGAAGCAGCGGAGCAGGGAACGCTGATGTGGCTTTACGTCGGCATCGCGGTGCTCGTCATCGGCGGTGTGGCAATCTTCCTCTACGGCGCCCGGTGAAACGTCGCATCGTTCTTCTTGGCGCTCCCGGTTCCGGCAAGGGAACTCAAGCGGAAATGATCACGCGGCACTTCGCCATCGCGGTGACTTCGCCGGGCATGATCCTGCGGCGCGAGCGCGATCTGGAAACTCCGCTGGGTTTGCAAGCAGATGAAACTTCCAAACAAGGCGGTCTCGTTTCGGATGAGATCATCATTCATCTGATCGAAGACTGGCTTAATCTTCATGGCCAAGACGGTTTCGTTTTCGACGGTTTTCCGCGCACGCTGACGCAGGCGCAGCGCTTGGAAGAGATTCTGACGAAACGCGAGACCACACTGGATCTCGTCCTTTGGCTCGAGGTCTCGGAGGAGACGGTGCACGATCGTATCGCCGGGCGTTTGCAATGCCGCCGTTGCGGTTTCACGACCAGCCTAACGAGTGCTGGTTTTGCCGCACGTTCAGTGTGTCCGTATTGCGACGGTCCACTCATTCGCCGCAACGACGATGATGCGTCGGTGCTGCAGACGCGCCTAACGGAATTCAAAAACAAGACCGAACCGCTCCTTTCCTACTACGAAAAGAACGACGCGCTGCATCGCATCGATGGAAATAGAGATCGTGACGCGGTCTTTGCCGACATCGCCGCGCTGATCGAGAACCACTCGAAATGATCCCGATCAAGTCGGCGCGGGAGATCGACAAAATGCGGCTCGCCTGCCGGACCGCGAGCGACGTGCTCGAGCGCGTGAGCGAGATGATTCGCCCTGGCATTTCGACGAAGGAGATCGATCAAGCCGCGGCTGATCTGATGGAAGAGGCTGGAGTTCGTAGTGCTTTTCTGGGTTATCGGCTCGGGCATCGCGTTTTTCCTGGGAACATCTGCATCTCGCTAAATGACGAGATTGTTCACGGCATCGGGAGTCAACGCCGCATTCAATACGGCGATATCGTGAAACTGGATATAGGTGTCATTCAGGATGGTTGGGTCGGCGATACTGCGGCCACTATTCCGGTGGGAATGATCGACGAGCGTGTGGAAAAGTTGCTCGCGGTCACGCAGAGCGCGCTGCAGAGCGCGATTGAATATGCACACGCTGGCGAACGGCTGGGCGACCTATGCGCAACGATCGAAGACGAAGCAAGGCGGCACCAGTTTTCCGTCGTGCGCGAGTTTGTCGGTCACGGCGTTGGCCGGAAACTGCATGAAGAGCCACAAGTGCCTAACTATGGCAAACGCGGCAGCGGTCCGCGTTTGAAAGCCGGCATGACTCTGGCGATCGAGCCGATGATTAATCTCGGCGGTTCCGCGGTCCGTTTATTGGAAGATGGCTGGACAGTTTGCACGGCGGACGGCTTGCCCTCAGCCCATTTTGAACACACGGTTTTGATAACGAAAGAGGAACCCGAGATCCTGACATGGCGCGCAAAGACGCAATTGAGGTAGAGGGAACGGTGGTCGAGCTGCTGCCCAACACCATGTTTCGGGTGGAACTGCCTAACGGACACAGCGTCCTCGCGCACACCTCGGGAAAGATGCGGATGCACTTCATTCGCATCTTGCCAGGGGACAAAGTTATGCTAGAAGTTTCGCCCTACGATTTGTCGAAAGGGCGGATTACATTCCGCCATCGGTAGCGCGGAGATAAGCTCCGCGTTTTTCGTCTCGTGATTTATGAAAGTGCGACCATCAGTAAAAAGACTTTGTGAAGCGTGCAAGATCGTGAAGCGCAAGAACGTTGTGCGCGTGATCTGCAGCAAAAATCCGCGCCATAAGCAGCGGCAGGGGTAGGAGCAAAAAGCTGAAACGCTGAAATAATATATGCCTCGATTACTTGGAGTAGAGATTCCCGCCGATAAACGCATTGAAGCGTCCCTGACTTACATCTACGGCGTTGGCCCGAGCACCGCGAAGCGTGTCCTCGAACAAACGAACATCGATCCCAACACGCGTGCAAAGGATCTGAGCCCGCAACAGATCAACGAGATCATTCAGACGATCACGAACAATAAGTTGCCCATCGAAGGCGATCTTCGTCGCGAGTTGCAGAGCAACCTGAAGCGCTTACAAGCGATCAACTGTTATCGCGGGATTCGTCATCGCCGCGGTTTGCCGGTGCGCGGTCAGCGAACCTCAACGAATGCGCGGACACGCAAAGGGCCGCGGAAGACGGTTGGTGTTATCCGTAACAAGGATGCGAAGGCAGGGAAAGTTTAACTAACGAGTATAAGACATGGCTGAAGATTCTGAGAACCAACCTGCAGCGGAGACACCGGCGGCTGAAGAGACGAACACTGCACCAGCGGTGCCGACTGCTCCTGAAAACGAACTCGCTGCCGCGCCGGTAGCCGAGCAGCCCGCGCCTGTTACAGCCCCAGCGAAGAAGGAAGCTAAGCCTAAGGCGGCTAAAAAACCGAAGAAGGCGGAAGCGCCGGTCGCGGAAGCGCCGAAGGAAAACCTTTCGCTCGATCCTAACGACGTCGAGAAACCGAAGATCGTTAAAGCGAAAGGGAGTAAGAACATCTACTCTGGTTTCGCGCACGTTCTCTCGACCTTCAATAACACGATCGTTACCATCACCGACCTGAGCGGTAACGTCATTGGTTGGTCGAGCGCCGGCAAAGTAGGATTCAAAGGCTCCCGCAAAAGCACTGCTTACGCCGCACAAATGGTGGCACAGGATGCTTCCCGCCAGGCGATGGGACATGGTCTGAAGGAGGTGGAAGTTCTCGTTAGGGGACCGGGAGCCGGCCGCGAGTCAGCCGTTCGCGCGCTGCAAGCCATCGGTCTCGATTTAACAATTATCCGCGACGTCACCCCCGTGCCGCACAACGGTTGCCGGCCGCCGAAACAGCGTCGTGTTTGAGTCGGCCTAACAATCAATTTCTAGCTCTTAACTTTTTCAGATGGCCAGATACACCGGACCCAAAACTAAAATCGCGCGTCGTTATGGCGTGCCACTTTTCGGACCCTCCAAGTCGCTCGAACGCAAAAACTATCCGCCGGGGATGCATGGGCCGAAAGGCTCGCGCCGGAAGCAGTCCGATTACGCGATCGCGCTCGGCGAAAAGCAGAAGCTGCGTTTCCAATACGGTCTGATGGAAAAGCAGTTCCGTCGCATTTTTGAAACCGCTCTGCAAAAGCGCGGTGTGACGGGCGAAACTCTTTTGCAACTCCTGGAAACTCGACTCGATAACGTTGTCTTCCGCCTCGGTCTCGCGAATACGCGCAGCGGAGCGCGGCAGCTTGTTTCGCACGGTCACGTGCAGGTGAACGGTCGCAACGTGAACATCTCTTCCTTCAACGTGAAGGCAGGCGATGAGATCACGGTGAAGGACAAGCCGAAGTCGCGGCAGCTTGCCTTGCGCAATATGGAATTGACGCAGATCGCACCTGTTCCTGATTGGCTAACGGTCGATCGCGATGCCCTCACCGGGAAAGTGGCACACATCCCGTCGCGCGAAGAGATGCAGCCGATGGTCAACGAGCAATTGATCGTCGAGCTTTATTCTCGTTAGGCAACTTTCCGCGCCGTTGCCTCAAACAGCTCCTTCGAGGAACTCGAGAGCTTTGTCGTAGCTGCAACGCGTCAGGAAATGCGCGAGTTGCGGATCGATCGGCTGCGGTAGCTGCTTTCCTAACCGCTCTATTTCTTCGGAAACCGCTTTAAGTTTTGCCAGATGCTGCTCTGAATCGCGACGGCTGTTTTCATCGACGATGAGAACGCGCCGCCGGCGCAACGCCAAGGCCAATTCGTCTGCGGGCGAGCTCACTCGTTAGGCGCGCGCGGCCGACTCCGCGAGCAGTTGCCGGCGAGCTTCCAGCCAATCGCTCGCGGTATCACCAGCGCGTTTTTCCGCGATGAAATAAGCGCGCAAACGGATGTCGTTGTCCGAGACGGCCCTGGCGGATGGCGCCGCTTTTTTCCGGGCGGCGACTTTACGCGGCTTGTCGCCGGTGAGGTCTTTGCCGGGCGCTTTAGCGAGTCTTTTCCGCGTAGTGCTCACGGGCGCTTTCGCGCGTTTGGCGGCCACGGCATTTTCAGAAACTTTCGGGGTGTCTCCGTTTTTTGGTTCTTGCGCGATGCTCTCGCTGAGGCCCGCGTCCTTCGATTTTTTTGAACTTTTCGGCATTTACTTTTGCTTTTGGTCGGCCAAGCCTTTACTCGCAGAGCACGGCCGCGCAAGTGGAAACGGCATGAAAACCGCTCCTGCGTCCGATCATACCTAACGATGAGGCATTTTGTTTTTCGCTGGGCGATTACCACCGTCGCCGTCATGGTCGCGGCGTTCGTCATCCAGGGCATTCGTTATGACAGCGTGGGCGCGCTCACCTGTGCTTCCCTGCTGCTCGGCATCTTCAACGCCTTCCTCCGGCCGATCCTTCTTCTGCTCATGGCGCCGCTAATTATTCTAACGCTGGGACTTTTTATTTTCGTTGTGAACGGTCTCATGCTGCTGCTCGTGAATGATTTCGTACACGGGTTTCACGTGGACCATTTCGGCAGCGCATTTTGGGGCGCGATTCTTATCAGCATCGTGAGTTGGATGCTGAGCGCATTTTTTCGCGGGCACGACGGCAAGGTTTATCCGCTCACGCACCACACGCGCATCCGGCAGGTGGAAGGCCGCGTCGTCAGCAGCAAAATTGGGCCACCATGACTTATTGCCTCGGGATGCTTTGCAGCAAAGGCGCCGTGTTTCTTTCCGATTCGCGCACGAGCGCGGGAATGGACAACGTCGGCGTTCGCTCCAAAATGCGCGTCTTCGAAAAGCCGGGCGAGCGCGTGATCTGCATCATGAGCTCGGGCAATCTCTCGCTCTCGCAGGCCACGCTCGCGTTGATCGACGACGATCTCCATCTCAACGAAAGCCATCCCGCGCGGAAGCATCTGCTCAATCGCGAGACGATGTATGAGACGGTCCGCTACGTCGGCTCGAAAGTACGTGAGGTCGAGCAACGCGATCGCGTCGCGCTCGAGGCAGACGGTTTTAGTTTCAATACGCACCTGATCGTCGGCGGGCAGATCGCCGGCCTCGCGCCGGAAGTGCATCTAATTTATCCGCAGGGCAACAGCATTCACGCGAGCCCGGATAGCCCGTTCCTTCAGATCGGCGAAACGAAATATGGGAAGCCGATTCTGGATCGCGGCTTCAGTTACGAAAGCAGCCTGACCGATGCGGTGAAGTTCGGCGTGATCTCGATCGACGCGACAATGAAGAGCAACGTCGCGGTCGGGCCGCCGATCGACATTCTCTGTTACAAGACCGATTCCTTGCAGGTAAAAATGCGGACTCGTCTCCAGCAGAACGATCCGTATCTGCAGGAAATCGGTCAGAAGTGGCAGGACGGCATTGTCCGACTCGTTAGGCAAATGCCGAGCGCCGATTTCACCAAGACTTCGCTCGGTTTCGCGACCGCCGCCTAACGAACGAGGCGTCGCCGTTCCCCCGGCGCCGTGGAGGGCGAGGTTGTGCCTAACGACGCGCCGCTGAGCGCCGTTTTGCCTAACGGCCCCATTATTCATCCGGGGGAGAACACTTTTTCGGCAAACGGCGAGCGCTGGTCTGGTTCCTGCTTTGAGGGAATTCGCAGCGAAACCAACCCTTGCCGAAACTCATTATGTTAACTCTGACAAAACCTTCAGTCTGCGTCCTCTCAGCTTTGCTGGCGATCACGTCGGCCGCCTCGGCGCAGGAAGCGGGCACAGCCCATTCCTTTCCGGGTCAGGTCATCGTCTCCGCGCGCGATGCGGCTGGAGCCGCAAATGCGCACAGTTCGGAGCTCGCGCCGATGACGCTGGTGCAGGCCGCCCCCGTGGCGCCTTTGACCGCAACGCCCGCTGTCGCGCCTAACGTTTCTTCATCCCCCGTCTCCGCTGCGGCCGCGCCCGGCGCGCAACCGGTCGCGACCAGTGCCAGCACGACCGATGCGAATTCGGCGACAGCCAATGGCGGAATCGGCGTAAGAGAATTTCAGGGTGACGACGTCGGCCAGGTGCTGCGGCTCCTCGCGCGTCAGGCGAAGATCAACATGGTCGTGAGCGAAGCCGTCACCGGCACCGTCACGATGCGGCTGGAAGACGTCACCGCGCTCCAGGCGATCGCGATCATCGTGAAAGCGAAGAGCCTTTTCATGGACCAGATCGACAACGTTTACTACATCAAGACCGGCGCCGAACGCACCGCCGAGCCAACTGAAAGCGACAGCTTTCAATTCAGCTACGCGCGCGCCAAAGACATCGCCCCGCTGCTCGCTTCGCAACTCTCGAGCAAGGACGCGCCGCAAGTGGATGAGCGCACCAACACCGTTTTCTTTCGCGAAACTCGCAGCAATATCGATGCGATTCGCAAGACCTTGAAGTTAATCGATAAGCCGACCAAACAGGTCATGATCGAAGCGCGTTTGGTCGAGGTGAACGCAAATCCGCGGCAGAGTTACGGCATTAACTGGGCCGGCGTGGTCGGCAGCTCGACCAGCCCACAGACTCTCAAATATGGCGGTTCAACTCTAGGCAGCAGCTCGATCACGACTGCGCAGACGACGACGACGGACCCAGTGACCGGGGCCGTGACAACGACGCCAAGGCTCGGTCCCGACGGCGTCCCGATCCAGATAACCCAAGCATCCACTTTGCCCGCAGTGGTCACAGACGCGACCGGAGGGCTCGTTCCCCAGGATTTTCTGAGGAACGCCAGCGCAGGACTCACCGCATTAGGCGGACAGTTCGCCATTCTTTCCGCGCCCGCGCTCTCGCTTACTTTGCGGCTCTTGAACGAAGATGCTGACGCCGAGTTCCTCGCTAATCCGCGCATCGTGACGGCGGACAACATGCAGGCAAAAATCGAGATCATTCGCAATCAGCCGGTGCCGCAATTGAACTTCAACGAGCAGACGGCTACCGCGGTCTTCGGCGGTTTTCAGGATAAAAAGTTCGGTAACACCCTGGTCGTTAGGCCACTGGTCAACAAAGACGATTTCATCACGTTGAGCGTCAAGCCCGAGATCAGCAACAAGGTGGCCGACGCACTCTTCACCTTTGCGGGTGCGACGGTGGCCAGCCCGGTGATCGACACACGCACGCTTGATTCCAACGTTCTCATCAAGAGCGGTGACACTCTCGCGATCGGCGGTTTGCTGCAGGATGAAGTGACGAAGAGCCGCACCAAAGTTCCGGTCTTGGGCGACATCCCGATCTTTGGTTCTCTTTTTCAGGAACGACTGAATGCGCGCACGAAACGCAACCTGCTCGTCTTCGTCACGCCTACGATCATCGACCAACATTACGGCACCGGTTTGGAAGATCAGGTGAGCGGCTTGCATAACAGCGGCGAAGAATATGCCGACCCGAACGGCTGGCGGAATAATGCCAAAGGCGCCGTGCGTTTGGTGCCCACTTCGAACCGGCAGCTTGCGGCTGATTATCCAAAACCTGGAGTCGCTCCGGCGCCGACAGAGCTGCGTTACATGAGCACGGCGAAAGATCGCGACCAATAGCTGAAACAGATTTGTGTTGTGGGGTTGAGAGGGGGCGGACATCGCAAGGTGCTCGCCCCCTTGATCTGTCGCGCCGCTCTTTAATCCTAATCTTGCTCCTACTCTTACCCGAACAACCACCTATCCGGATTAGGAGCAGGAGCAGGATTGGAAGGACGAACACGGCATCCGCTGCACTTGCGCGGACGCATCCTCCTGTGCATCCTATGCGCGCTTGCTCTCTGTTTCAGAGTCATTCTTGATGAAATTATCCCTCATCCCGCCATCGCTCCGTTCGATCGCTGAGAAGATCGAAAACGCAGAGCGGATTACCGATGAGGATGCTCTCCGGCTTTATCGTTCGCATGAACTCAACGCTCTCGGAATTATGGCCAGCGCGGTGCGCCAGCGGAAGAACGGCAACGTCGCGACATACATTCTCAACCGCTACATTAACTACTCGAACGTCTGCGTGCTCTCCTGTCAGTTCTGCGCCTTTGCTGCGAAGAAGCGCGATCCGCACGCGTTCCAAAGCTCGATCGATGAGATCGTCGCCGCGGTGCAGAGTGCCCTCGCCGAGGGAATCACCGAAGTCCACATGGTCGGAGGACTCCATCCCACGCTCAACCGCCAATGGTATCTCGACCTGCTATCAACCCTGCGCGCGCTCGATCCCGCACTGCAGCTAAAGGCATTCACCGCGATTGAAATTCGCCATCTCGCTCGGCGCATTTTCAAAACCTCGATCGCCGATACTTTGGCGCAGCTTCGCGCTGTCGGCCTGAGCTCGCTCACCGGCGGTGGCGCGGAAATCTTCGACCCGATCGTACGCGACGAGCTTTGCCGCGGAAAAGAAAGCGCCGCGGAATGGCTCGAGGTCCATCGCACCTGGCACGAAATGGGCGGCCGCAGCACGTGCACCATGCTTTACGGGCATATCGAATCCGACGCACAACGCGTTGATCATCTTCGTCAGCTACGCGAATTGCAGGACGAGACTGGCGGTTTCACTGGCTTCATCCCCTTCGCCTTCGAGCCGCAAACCACCATCCTCGCGCACATTCAACCCGCGACCGCTTTCCATCAGCTCCGCAACCTCGCCGTCAGCCGCATTTACCTCGATAACATCGAACATCTCACCGCCTACTGGGTGAGCATGGGACTGCCGCTTGCGCAGATTTCGCTCAGCTACGGCGTCGATGATTTGCACGGCACGATCATGGAAGAAAAAATCTTCCACATGGCCGGTGCGAAAACGCCTCAGGAACAAACGGTGCAGTCGCTCCGTCGCGTCATTCGCGAAGCGGGCCGGGATCCGGTCCAGCGCGACAGCTATTACAATCATCTGACTCCGGTGGCGGCGACTTCCGCGCCGCAGTCCGAAGGCGAACTGGTCTGCGCCTGAAGTGGCGGCCCCGGTTCGCCTCGGCTGCGTCAAGTATCTCAACGCCCGTCCGCTTATTCACGGGTGGGACGGGCCGGTGCAGTTCGATCACCCATCTGCGCTCTGCCGACAACTCGCTTCGGGCGAACTCGACATCGCGCTTGTTTCCAGTTTCGAATATCTGCGCAACCCGATTTATGCCGCAGTCGATGGCGTCGCGATCGCTTCCGACGGCCCGGTTTACAGCGTGATCGTCGCCCATCTCGCCCCGCTGAATTTCATGCGCGAAGTCGTCGTCGATCCGGCCTCGGAGACTTCGATTAATCTCCTGCAATGTTTGTTAGGCGAACGCGAACTCGCTCCCGCTTTGGTGCGCGAAGGAGAGATCACGACCGAGCGCGGGCAACTCCTCATCGGCGACCAGGCGATTCGTTTTCGCGAAGAATCGGATGGCCGTCATCGCTATTATGATCTCGGCGCGGCCTGGCAGGAACAAACCAGTTTGCCTTTCGTTTACGCGCTTTGGTTGATTCGCCCCGAGTTCGCCAGGAAGGAAAAAGTCGCCGCCGCTTTGCGTTCGTTAGGCGAAAAAAATCTGGCCAACCTCGAGGCCGTCATCGCCGCGCAACCCGAAGCCGATCCCGCGTTTTGCGAATTTTACTTTCGAGAATGCCTGCGCTTCGGTTTCGGCGAGTCCGAGAAAAACGGCTTCAAAAAATTTGGCGAACTCTGCGCTCAGCACCATCTGCTGCCCGCCGCGCCGCCTGACATTGCGGTCGTGTGAGATGATCTCCCCGACACGTTGGATTCTCGCCGAAACCGTTTCGCCTAACGAACTCTGCGGGCCGGCCTGTATCAGCCGGATTCTGCAAAGTCGCGGCCTAACGACCACGGAAGCCGCCCACGAATTCCTGCGACCGCTCCTGAAACGGCTGAGCGACCCCTTCGCCCTTCCGCAAATGCGCATCGCGGTCGATCGCATCCTGCTCGCCCTAACGAATCGGGAACGCGTCGTTCTCTATGGTGACTACGACGTTGATGGCGTCACCTCGCTCGCCCTCCTGCACGAAATGCTCTCGGCTTACGGCGCGCCGCCCTCGCTCTTTCTTCCATCGCGCATCGACGAGGGTTACGGCCTCACATCTGAAGGCATCGAGCGCTGCTGCCAACTGTATCAGCCGCAACTGCTCATCGCGGTGGACTGCGGTACCTCCTCCTGTACCGAAATTGCCGGACTCACCGCGCGCGGCGTCGATGTCATCGTCATCGATCATCACGAGCCAAAAGCGCAATTGCCGACCTGCGTCGCGCTCGTGAATCCGAAGACAAACGAGGCCGGCGATTTCCGTTATTTCTGCAGCGTCGGTCTCGTTTTCAAACTTTGTCACGCGCTCCTCAAAACTTCGCCGCTTCCCGACTTCGATCTGCGTCGTCGCCTCGACTTGGTCGCCCTCGGTACGGTCGCCGACATCGTGCCGCTCGAAGGAGAAAACCGCATTCTCGTGCATCACGGCGTCCGGGAGCTCCCGCGCCGGCGATTGTTAGGGCTGAACAAATTGATGGATGTCGCCGCGGTGGTGCCGCCGATCGTTTCCGAGCACATCGGTTTTAGAATCGGTCCGCGCCTCAATGCCGCTGGCCGCCTAACGAGCGCGGAAAAAGCCCTCCGCCTTCTCGTCACTACTGAGGAAAGCGAGGCCGCCGCGCTTGCCGCGGAACTGGACGCGCAGAATCGAGAGCGGCAAAATCTCGAACGCCAAATCGTCCTCGCGGCGGAAGAACTAATCACGGCTGGCAACCTCGGCGCCGAGCCTGCGATCGTTCTTGGCCAACGCGGCTGGCATCCGGGCGTGCTCGGGATCGTCGCCTCGCGCATCTCCCGGAAATATCATCGGCCCACGCTCATCATCGGCTTCGACGAGAACGGGCTCGGCAAAGGCAGCGGACGAAGTATTGCTGGTCTTTCCATCGTCGCTGCGCTCAGCCGTTGCGAAGAGTGGCTGGAAAAATTTGGCGGGCACGAAATGGCGGCTGGCCTAACGATTCGCGAAAATTCTTTCGCAGGCTTGCGCACGGTCTTCGTCGAGAGCTGCCGCAAGTTACTCAAGGAGGAAGATCTCGAGCGGCGTTTGCATTTGGACCACGAACTGACGCTTGCTGAAGTCACCGGCGATCTGTTGCGCTGGCATGAATTGTTGCAGCCATTTGGCAACGGCAATCCGCAACCGCTCTTCCTCGCCCGTAGAGTAGAGCCAGTGGTCGCGCCGCAGATTTTGAAGGAGAAACATCTGGTTTTGCGACTGCGCCAGAACGGCCGTTACCAGCGCGCAATTTATTTTTACGGCGCGGAGGTTTCCCTGCCACCATCTCCCTGGGACGTCGCCTTCCGGATCAGCGCGGATGAATATCAAGGCGAGACGCGGCTGCAAATGCAGATCGAAGCGATCCGCAGCGCCGCCGCCATTTAACCGCCGGCAAGAGCGGCTAAGATAGCGGGAGAATGTCGTGGCCGTTTCAGAGTTCGTTAGGCGAAATCGATTGGATTCCGCGTCCACGCCTGACCCAGTTGCGCCGGCTCGGGCTCGAGACGGTCGAAGACTTGCTCCGGCATTATCCGAGACGGCACGAAGACCGGCGTGAATTTCCCGGCTTTCCGCACGAGGAAAGCGAGCAGCCGATTTGCCTCTGCGGCGAGGTGACCAGGACGCAGATCAAACGGTTCGGTTACGCCAAAAAAATCTTCGAGGTGACGTTGGAAGAGAGCGGCGCACATGCTCTGAGCCAGCCGCTCATCTGCCGATGGTTCAACGTCCATTACGTGCAGAAAATGATCGTGAGCGGTCAGCGGCTGGTGTTCTTCGGCAAGCCGCGGCGGCGCGGTCCGCGCTTGTGCATGGAGCATCCGGAGTTTGAAATCATCGAGAACGATGATGAAATCTCGATTCATTTCCGGCGCATCACGCCGGTTTATCCCGCGACGGAAGGATTGTCGCCGCGTGTTTTACGCGGCCTGATCCATCGGCTCCTCGGCGAGTGCGAGGAGCGCGCGTCAGGAGATCTTACGAACTTGCGCGAAATGCATTTTCCGGAAACCTGGGAGTCGTTAGGCAAAGCGCGCGCGGCTTTGGTCCTGGAAGAATTTCTAGCGATGCAGATGGCTATTGCCGCGCGCCGCGCGCGGGCGCGCTCTCGCAGCGGCGACTCACATTGCGGCGAAGGCGAACTGCTCGAGCGCTTTCTCCGCGCGCTGCCTTTTGCCCTAACGAATGCGCAATCCCGCGTCATCGCAGAACTGCGTGGAGATCTCGCGTCCACCGTGCCGATGAATCGTCTGCTGCAGGGTGACGTCGGCTCCGGCAAAACGGTGGTCGCGATCGCGGCGATGCTGCTCGCGGTCGAGAGCGGCGCGCAAGCCGCCTTCATGGCCCCGACCCAAATCCTGGCGGAGCAACACTACGCGGTTCTCTCGCGCTGGCTGGAGCCGTTAGGCGTGGCCGTCTCGCTGAGAACCGGCGCGCGCAAAGATGACCTCGCGCCACTCCCGTTGTTCGGCGATTTGGGTAGCGCATGCGTCTCGCGTGCTGGCGACGGTGTTCCACCGTCGCGAACTTTTTCTCAGGGAGAAACATCAGGTGACGCGCGATACTTCCGCCGGCGTCTCCCTCATTTCGAAAAACCGTGGGCGATTTACGCGGTCACCATTGGCACAAAGTCGCAGCGTGTACTGTCGCCGGAAGCACGGACGATCGCTTTCGAGGCGGCCCGCCACTTTCACGAAAAGCGCTACGAACTCTTCGCCGCGTGCGTGATGCCTGACCATATGCATCTCCTCGTTCAGCCGTGGCCCAAGACGACGACGGATGAAAAAGGGAACGGGTTGTTCTGGTCGCTCAGTGAGCTGCTGCGATCCGTGAAATCTTTTTCTGCGCATGCGATCAACAAGCTCGAAGGCAAGACCGGTAACGTGTGGGAACGGGAGCGATTTGATCGCTACATCAGGTCGGATCGCGATCTGGAGGAGAAGTTTAATTATATTACGCGCAATCCCTGGGAGTCTCACGTCGTTAGGCAAGGGGAAGATTATCCATGGCTTTGGACACAGGAGGATGGTGCGCGAAGAAAAAGTTCGTCGCGCTGGAACAGCGCGACCAGCACGCGAGACGCATGCGCTACCCGAGCACCTAACGAGGTCGCCAAGGTTGTTTCGTCCCACAATATGGGAAGCGGAATACGCAACGGATTCCCGCAGATTTTTGTCGGCACGCACGCCTTGCTTTACGAACCGGAGGGCCTCGAAAATCCCGGGCTCGTGGTGATTGATGAGCAACATAAATTTGGCGTATCACAACGCGCCCGCCTAACGACTCAAGAACTGGCGCCGGACGTGCTGGTAATGACGGCGACGCCCATCCCGCGCACCCTGACGATGAGTCTTTATGGTGATCTTGATGTCTCGACGATCGACGAGCTGCCGGCTGATCGCGGCCGGATCGTGACTGCCGCGCGCGACGAAAAAAAACTGCCGGATGTCCTTGCGTTTTTGCGGCGGGAACTCGAAGCGGGGCGGCAGGTTTACATCGTCTATCCGTTAATCGATGAGAGCGAAAAGCTGGATGCGAAAGCCGCCACGGCGGAGTTTGCGAAGTGGCGCGAGCGCCTGCAGCCGTTCAGTTGCGAGTTGCTGCACGGGCGCATTCCCGCGCCGGAGAAGCAGGCAACGATGGAGCGTTTCCGCCGCGGCCTAACGAGTGTACTAGTGAGTACGACTGTGATCGAGGTGGGCGTGGATATTCCGAACGCTACCGTGATGTTGATCGAGAACGCGGAGCGCTTCGGACTGGCGCAACTGCATCAACTGCGCGGGAGAATCGGGCGTGGCGTGCACAAGTCTTACTGCATTTTACTCAGTTCAGATCCCTCGGAAGAAACGGTGGCGAAACTCCAGGTGCTGGAGAAAACGAGCAGCGGTTTCGAGGTGGCCGAAGCGGACTGGGCGATGCGCGGCCCGGGCGATTTGCTCGGCACCGCGCAGAGCGGGCTACCGGATTTGAAACTGGGCGATTTGCGCACGGATATGAAACTCATGCAGCAGGCGCGGGCGACAGCGACGAAAATTTTTCGGGACGACCCGACCTTGAGCCAACCCGAAAATCAACGTTTCCGCGCTTTGGTTGTCGAAGAAGAGAACTTTTCCCACGTTAGCTAATGAAAAATTTGTTGAAATTTCTTCTCCTCGTTCTGGTTTTAAGCGCCGGTGTCTCGCTCCTCTACGATTACCAGCTTCATCACGGGCGACTCAGCCTAACGACGCATTCCAAGCCGGAAAAATACACCCTGGCGGACGAGCCGGCGGTCGATCCGAAGACGCTGGCCAGTCTGGCCTCGCTCAGCGATGAGCGGCGCAAATTGGTCGCGGGAGTTATTCCATCGGTCGTGAGCGTGAAAACGACGAAGCGCGTGCAGCGAAATGGCGGGCTCGATCCGTTCGATTTTTTCCGCGGCAACTTCCGCCAATATCGCGGGCCGGAAGATGAGGCGACAGTGCAGAATTCGTTAGGCTCGGGCGTCATCGTCACCAAGGAAGGTCACATCATCACCAATAATCACGTGGTTGATCAGGTGGACGAAATTGAGGTGCAACTGAGCGATGGCCGCGTGCGCAAAGCGCGTTTGATCGGCGCCGACGCAAAGCTCGATCTCGCGGTTTTGAAGGTGGACGATCCCGGCGTGAAACCGCTGCAACTCGGCGATTCGGATGCGATGCAGGCGGGCGATTTCGTGCTCGCGGTGGGTAATCCATTCGGTTTCGAGGAAACCGTGACCGACGGCATCATCAGCTCGAAAGGCCGGCCCAACCGGGTCGATGGCTTCGGCGATTTTTTGCAGACGAACGCCGCGATCAATCCGGGGAACAGCGGTGGTCCGCTGATTAATCTGCGCGGCGAAGTTATCGGAATTAACACCGCGATCATTTCGCGGAGCGGCGGCTCGCAGGGAATCGGGTTCGCCATTCCCTCAAACACGGTGAGGATGGCGCTCGACAGTCTGTTAAAACAAGGCCGCATTATTCGCGGTTATCTCGGCATTGAAACACCCGCTCCTCGCGGTGGCCCATTCGCCGCCAACGACAGCTCCGGCGTGGTGGTCGCCGCAGTCATGCCCGATTCACCGGCAGCGGTGGCGCGAATTCAACGCGGAGATATCATTCAAAAATTCGATGGGAAAGAGGTCCATAACATCGCGGAATTGCAGCGTCTTGTTTCTCAAGTGGACCTCGAGAAACAAGTCGCAGTCGAAGTCAACCGCCAGGGGAAGCCGGTGACAGTCTCGGCGAAGATCAAGGAGCAACCGGCGAACTACCAACTGGCGCGTGCGCTTCCGCCCGATAATCCGGGACAGGCGCTGCCGCCCTCGCCTAACGACCCAGACGGAGACGATCAGAACCAAGATCACGACCAGGCCGCCGCTCCTTCCGGCGGCGTGCTCTCGGCCATCGAAGTGCGAGAGCTGACTCCGCGCCTTGCGCAGTCGTTAGGCGTGCCGCCCAGCGTGCGCGGAGTGGTCGTGACCAAGATAGACGGCGGGAGTGGGGGAGCGGAATTGCGTGCTGGCGATGTGATCGAAGCGGTCAACCAGAACCCCGTCGCGAACGTGCGCGAGTACGAGGCGGCGCGGGACAATCTGGATCCGAGCCAGCCACAGGTGCTTTCGGTTTGCCGGCAACGCAGCCGTTCGTTCGTGGTCGTGAAACCTCGTTAGGCGAGACTTATACTCGTTAGGCAGCCGCGAGACGCGCGGCTCGCGATTGATTGAATAAGCGCCAGCCCGCTAAGTCCAAGAAGTTGGCCAGACTGACTATGAAGAAACTGCTCTCTGCTTTCACCCTCATGGCCGCCCTCCTGAGTCCGCTCTCTGCGCGCGCGCAAGACCCACCCGATGTCTCGCTCGATTT
The DNA here is from genome assembly GCA_013821455.1 of Chthoniobacterales bacterium. Lineage (GTDB taxonomy): Bacteria > Verrucomicrobiota > Verrucomicrobiia > Chthoniobacterales > UBA10450 > Palsa-1392. The sequence continues at coordinate 24,258 of JACDGS010000022.1, read as the reverse complement.
TTTCTACGATAACCTTTCCGGTCAGGGTGACTGGATCGATGTCGCGAATTACGGTTACTGCTTTCAGCCCGCGGTGGCACTGGATAATCCAAACTGGCGGCCCTACGCGGATGGCTACTGGGCTTACACCGATGCCGGTTGGACCTGGGTTTCCTACGAAGATTTTGGGTGGGCCACTTACCACTACGGACGCTGGACGCAGCTCGATGACTACGGGTGGGTTTGGGTGCCGGGCTACGAATGGGCGCCAGCGTGGGTTTCGTGGCGGACGGGTGGCGACTATGTGGGCTGGGCGCCGCTGCCGCCGGATGTGGAACAGGTTTACGAGGGAAGCGCTATTACTGGCCAGGTCGATCTGCAATACGACATCGGGCCGCAATATTACAACTTCATCGATGTCCGCTACATCGGTGAGCCGGTTTTGCGCGAGCGCATTTTTGCGCCCGCAAGGAACGTCACGATCATCAATCGCACCGTTAACGTCACGAACATTACCTACAACAAGGTCTTCGTTTACAATGGCGGTCCTAATTACGACCGGCTGAATCGTTATTCCGCTCGACCAATTCCGCAGCTTTCATTGCAACGGGAAAACAACTTCGGCGGCGGACAGGCCGCGACCGGACGTAATTTTAATCACGTAAATGGCAACCAGCTTATTGTCGTCGCTCCGACGATCAGAAAATCGTCGCAGCCGATCGCGCCGAAGCAGGTCAAAACGAAAGTGGCTCAGCCAAAAATCCAGCGTGGTTGGCAGGGAATTGAAAATCGCGCGCAGTTGCAGGCGGAGATGAAAAAGGAAGACCCGAAGAAGATCTTCGCGCCCAGTTTCCAACCGCAGAAAGGCCGTCGGCCGGAAGCAGCGGCCGTTGCTCCGGCGTCGGCGATTCGGCCTAACGAACCGAATAATACGGATGCGAACCGGCCAGAGGTGAACGCCGTATCCCGTCCGAAGGTGCGCGCCGCTCAACCTGCGGTGGAGTCGAATCAGGAAAATCAGGAAAGGCCGCTCACGACGCGCGAACAGCGTGCCCAGCAAATTTCCCAGGAACAAAACCAGCGCGTCCAGCAGATCGAGAAAGAGCGGGCCGATCGTGTGCAGGCAGCGCAACGGGCCCAAGCCGAGCGCGCGCAGGAAATTCGGGACGAGGGACGGCCGGTTCAGGCTAACGAACAACAGAAAGCGCAAGCTGCCGAAGCTCAACAGGGACGACGCGGTGTTCGCGCGCCCGAGCAACCGGCGGCTCAGCCGAATCCGCGCTCGCCAGAACAGGCGAGGCGCGCTCAGCAGACGAGTCAGGGTGAAGTCCCGCGTCCGCCGGAACGCACGGGTGTTCCGGAGCAGTTGCAACAGAATACCAACGCCCCGGGTGCTCGCCAGGTTCAGCGCCCGCCGCAACGCGCGCGCGCCAATCAAAACGGCGAGGCGGAAGGGAAAAAGAAGAAGCCGAGTCCCGATCAGGAAAATCCTAACCCCTAACGAACTCTTGGGGGCCACGGGTTGAGCGCGATCCGACTACAACAGCTCCGCGATCTGCACGGCATTCAGCGCGGCGCCTTTGAGTAACTGATCGCCGGCGACCCAGAGCGAGAGGCCGTTATCGAGCGCGCAATCGATGCGTAACCGTCCGACCTGGCAGTTATCCTTGCCCGCGGCATCGAGCGGAGTCGGATAGCGATTCGCCGAAGGTTCGTCGATCAAATCCAGACCGGGGGCTTTGGCCAAGACCTCGCGCGCCGCTTCCACGGAAATCGGACGCGAAAATTCGGCGCTCAAAGCCACGGAGTGCGCGCGATACACAGGCACCCGCACACACGTGAGCGAAGCGCGAAAATCAGGCAGGTGAAGCATCTTGCGGCCTTCGTTTTGCAGCTTCATTTCCTCACGCGTGTAGCCATTCTCAAGAAAGCTGTCCACGTGCGGAATGACGTTGAACGCGATCGGGTGCGGATAAACCTGCGGGGTCGCACTCGCGTTACTCACACTCGCTTCCACCTGCTCGCGCAACTCCGCGATGGCACGCGCGCCACTGCCCGAAACCGCTTGATAGCTCGAAGCGAAAACGCGCCGCAACCCAAAAGCCTGATGCAACGGATGCAATGCCATGAGCGCGACCGCGGTCGTGCAATTCGGGTTGGCAATGAGGCCGCGATGCGTGCGCGCATCTTCTGGATTGATTTCGGGAATGACGAGCGGGACTTCCGCGTCCATGCGGAAAGCCGACGAATTATCGATGGCCACGGCGCCAGCGCGTTGCGCGACAGATGCGAATTGCTTCGCCGTTCCGGAACCAGCACTAAAAAAAGCGAGATCGATTCCGGCGAAAGAGTCCTCGTCCAAAACAGCGACGACCCGCTCCTCGCCGCGGAATTTTAGCTTCGTTCCCGCCGAACGCGGCGAGGCCAGCAGGCGCAAATCAGCCACCGGAAAATCCCGCCGTTCCATCACGCGCAGCAGCTCGAGACCGACCGCACCAGTCGCGCCGACGATTGCCACGTGATACTTTTTTCCCATCGCGAGCGGAGTGTATCGCCCGCACTTTCAGATGCAAACCACCGCTCCCACCATCCGGGTTTCCGTGCGTGATCAGCGACTCGACCTCATGGACGGCGAGGACGTGCTCGCAAGTTATCCGGTTTCCACTTCGCGCTTCGGCATCGGCTCAGAAGCGGGAAGCCTGAAAACGCCCCTGGGGCGTTTCCGGATCGGGGAAAAAATCGGTGCCGACATGCCGGTCGGGACAATTTTCCGCGGCCGCCGGCCGCTTTCGCCTAACGAAAAGCCACCGCCGACGGAAGACCTGATTCTCACCCGCATCCTCTGGCTCGAAGGCCTCGAAGAGCACAACGCCAACACGCGCGAGCGTTACATTTACATCCACGGCACCCGGCACGAAGACCTCATCGGCCAGCCCGCAAGCCACGGCTGCATCCGCATGAAAGGCGACGATTTGCTCGCGCTTTTCGAGCGTGTTCCGCAGGGTGCCGAGGTCGTCATCACCGCCTGAAAAAAGGAGCAAAAATCCGTTGCGTGCTTTGGCAACCCCGCCTAACTAGTCGCAGCTACATGCTAGGGAAGGAGGCGAGATTTATAGTGAAATTTTTGAAAATGATCATGATCGTGGCCGTGGCGGCCGGCGTGCTGAGCCTGGGTGCTTGCGCGCAGAAAAAGGAAACGCAGACGACCAGCGGTACGACTGCGACCACCGGATACTCTAAATAGTTTTCTCCGGCGGTTGTCCTCCAGCGGATAACTTTAACCTAAGGCCAGGCCGTTCACGCGGTCTGGCCTTTTCCGTTTGCTGCACGGTTGCCGGATGGAAAATTCTGCGTCAGTCTAGGCGGGTGTTACAGCTCGACGGCCGGTCTCTTTCTCTCGCTGAAATAGACCGCGTGGCCCGAAGCCGCGAACCCGTGAAAATCGCGACCAGCGCACATTCCGCGGTCGCCGCGTCTCGTGCCGTCGTGGAGCAGATCCTTGCGCGCGGCGACGTGATTTACGGTGTCAGCACCGGCTTTGGAAAGCTGTCCGATGTCCACATCCCGGCCGAGCAAGCGCAGCAGTTGCAGCTCAATCTGGTGCGCAGCCATTCCTGCGGCATAGGCCGGCCGCTCTCCGAACCCGAAGTACGCGCGATGATGCTCCTCCGCGCCAACGTGCTCACACTTGGCTTCAGCGGGATTCGTTTGGAAGTGATCGAACTGCTCGTCGAAATGCTCAACCGCGGGGTTACGCCCGTGATCCCGGAAAAAGGTTCTGTCGGCGCGAGTGGCGATCTCGCGCCGCTGGCCCATCTTGCGCTCGCTCTCATCGGAGAAGGCGAAGTTTGGTCCGGCGAAAATCGCCTAACGAGTGGCAACGCGATGCGTCAGGCCGGACTCGAACCCGCCGAGCTGCAGGCCAAAGAAGGCCTCGCGTTGCTCAACGGCACACAGGCGATGCACGCCGTCGGCGGTCTCGCCGTGCTCCGCGCCAAGCGGCTCGCGCGCGTCGCGGATGTCGCTGGCGCGATGACTTTGGAGGCGTTGCGCGGAACTCCGGCTGCCTTCGACGAGCGCATTCATCGCGCCCGTCCGCATCCCGCGCAGATGGCGGTCGCGCGCCACCTGCTCGAGTTGCTCCGCGACAGCGAAATTCGTCTCTCTCACCTCGAAGGCGATCCTCGCGTGCAGGACGCCTACAGTTTGCGCTGCATGCCGCAGGTGCACGGCGCGGTCCGTGGCGCGCTCGCGCACTGCGAAGAAATTCTGGCCATCGAATCCGGCTCCGCCACCGACAATCCGCTCGTTTTTGTGGATAACGGCGATGTCATTTCAGGGGGAAATTTTCACGGCGCTCCGCTCGCGCTGGCCTTCGATTACGCCGCGATCGCCGCCACCGATCTCATGAGCATTAGCGAACGCCGGATCGATCGCCTAACGAATCCCGATTTGAGCGAAGGCCTGCCCGCGTTTCTCGCGCAACATCCCGGGATGCAATCCGGTTTCATGATCGCGCACGTCGCCGCCGTGGCGCTGCTGAACGAGGCGAAGGTGCTGGCCCATCCCGCGAGCGTCGATAATTTGCCGACCTCCGCCGGGAAAGAAGATCATGTTTCCATGGGTATGACCGGCGCGCTGAAGCTGCGCACGATCGTGGAAAACGCGGAAAACGTTTTGGCGATTGAGCTACTCGCCGGCGCGGAAGGTCTGGAATTCCGTCGTCCGCTCCGCGCTGGTGTCGGCGTCGAACGGGCCTACGCAACTTTACGTGCGCTCGCTCCCCGGCTCGAGGAAGACCGCGCGCTCTCGCCCGATATCGAGAGGGTGGCGGAAGCAATTCGCGCCGGAAAATTCGACAGCGATTTATGACCGAGAAACGAATCATTCGCGCGCCACGCGGGAGCGAACGCAGTTGCAAAGGATGGGTCCAGGAAGCCGCCCTGCGCATGCTTATGAACAACCTCGATCCCGAAGTCGCCGAAGCGCCCGATCGACTTGTCGTTTACGGCGGCACCGGCCGCGCCGCGCGCAGTTGGGCAGCGTTCGACGCGATCGTGAGGGAACTGCGCGCGCTGGAAAACGACGAGACGCTTTTGATTCAATCCGGCAAACCGGTGGGAATTTTTCGGACGCACGAAGACGCGCCGCGCGTTTTGATCGCGAACTCAAATCTCGTCGGCCACTGGTCGAATTTCCCGGAGTTCAACCGGCTCGAAAAACTTGGCCTAACGATGTACGGCCAGATGACGGCAGGCTCGTGGATCTACATTGGCAGCCAGGGCATCGTGCAGGGAACCTTCGAAACCTTTGCCGCCGCGGGCGAGCGGCACTTTGGCGGTTCGTTACGCGGAAAGCTGCTCGTCACCGGCGGGCTTGGCGGCATGGGCGGTGCGCAGCCGCTCGCGGCGACCATGGCAGGCGCGCGTTGTCTCGGCATCGACGTCGATCCGGCGCGAATCGAGAAACGCCTGACGAGCGGATATTGCGACAAGATCGCCCTTTCGTTGGATGAAGCGCTGGAGTTGCTCGAGACCGACGAAGCGATCTCGGTCGGACTTGTCGGCAACTGCGCCGACGTCCTGCCGGAAATGGTGCGGCGTGGAATTGTGCCCGATGTTTTGACCGACCAGACCAGCGCCCACGACGCGCTCAACGGCTATGTGCCTAACGGAATGTCGCTCGCCGAAGCGCTGGAGTTGCGCGCAAGAAATCCCGACGAATACGTCGAGCGCTCGATGGCCGCGATGGCGCAGCACGTTGAAGCAATGCTCGCGTTGCAGAAGAAGGGCGCGATCACTTTCGATTACGGGAACAACATTCGCACCCAGGCGAAAAAGGCGGGCTGCGTGAACGCGTTCGATATTCCCGGCTTCGTCCCGGAGTACATCCGGCCGCTTTTTTGCGAGGGAAAGGGGCCGTTTCGCTGGGTCGCGCTCAGTGGCGATCCCGCCGATATCGCAGCGACCGACAAACTGGCGCTGGAATTATTTCCCGAAAATAAAACGCTCGCGCGCTGGATGAAGCTCGCGCAAGAGCGCATCCAGTTTCAAGGACTGCCCGCGCGCATCTGCTGGCTCGGCTATGGCGAGCGCGCCGAGTTCGGCGTCGCCATGAACGAGCTCGTTAGGCAAGGGAAAGTCAGCGCGCCGATCGTAATCGGTCGTGATCATCTCGACACCGGCTCGGTCGCCTCGCCCTTCCGCGAGACCGAAGGCATGATCGACGGCAGCGACGCAATCGCGGATTGGCCGTTACTCAACGCCCTGGTCAATACGGCCGCGGGCGCGTCTTGGATTTCGATTCACAATGGCGGCGGCGTCGGCATCGGCTATTCACAGCACGCCGGGATGGTCGTGGTCGCCGATGGCACCGACTCAGCGGCGCGCCGGCTCGAACGTGTTCTCACCAGCGACCCGGGAATGGGAATCATCCGGCACGTCGATTCCGGTTACTCTCGTGCGATCGATTTCGCTGCAAAGAACTCCGTCAAGATCCCGATGGAACCAAAACCCCGAGACTAACGATGCCAAAATTGATCGAGTGTGTGCCCAATTTTTCGGAAGGTCGCGATCTCAACGTGATCCGGCAGATCACTGCGGCGATCGAATCGGTTGAGGGCATTTCGCTGCTGGATGTCGATCCCGGGGCGAGCACCAATCGCACCGTTGTCACTTTTGTCGGCACGCCCGAAGCCGCGGTGGAAGCTGCTTTTTGCGGAATCAAAAAAGCCGCGGAACTGATCGATATGCGCAAGCAGACTGGCGCGCATCCGCGCATGGGCGCGACCGATGTCTGCCCCTTCATTCCGGTGAGCGACGTAAGTTGGGAGGAGGCGATCGCGTGCGCGAAGTCGTTAGGCAAACGCGTCGGCGAAGAGCTGGGCATCCCGGTTTATCTCTACGAAAAAGCGGCGAATGACCCGACGCGCTCGAACCTTTCGGTCATCCGCGCGGGCGAGTACGAAGGCTTCTTCGAGAAAATAAAAGGCGTTGCCTGGAAGCCGAATTTTGGTCCGGCTGTTTTCAATGAAAGAGCCGGCGGGACCGTAATCGGCGCGCGCGATTTTCTGGTCGCTTATAACGTCAACCTCAACACGAAAGCCACGCGCCGCGCGACCTCGGTCGCGTTCGACGTGCGCGAGGCCGGCCGCATCAAGACCGAGGACGGAACGCCAACCGGCAAAAAGGTGCTCGATGAAAATGGCGAACCGGTCCGCGTCCCAGGAATGCTGAAGCACGTCAAGGCGATCGGCTGGTATGTCGAGGAATATGGCATCGCGCAGGTTTCGATTAACCTCACGAACATCGAAGAAACGCCATTGCACGTCGCGTTCGATGCCTGCGTGGAATCCGCGGCGAAGCGCGGAATGCGCGTCACCGGCTCGGAGATCGTCGGCATGCTGCCGAAGAAATGTCTCCTTGATGCAGGCCGCTATTTTTTGCGCAAACAAAAATGGTCGGAAGGCGGCTCGGAAGAGGAGCTGATCGATCTCGCGATTCGTTCGTTAGGCTTGAGCGAACTGAAGCGGTTCGATCCCAAGGAAAAGGTGATCGAATTCAAGATCGCGACGGAAGCAAAAAAGCCACTCGTGAGGCTAAATCTGCGGCAGTTCTGCAATGAAACGCTGAGCGATTCTCCCGCGCCTGGAGGGGGCTCGGCCGCGGCCCTGATGGGAGCGCTTGGAGCATCGTTAGGCGGAATGGTCGCGAATCTTTCCGCGGGCAAACGAGGCTGGGAAGAGAAACTCGACACCTTCAGCGGTTGGGCGGTGAAAGCGCAGGAGCTGAAGGACCAGTTGCTCTTTTTCGTCGATGAAGACACCGAGGCCTTTAACAAAGTGATGGCGGCTTTCGCTCTGCCGAAGGATTCCGCTGAGGAAAAAGCGGCGCGATCTGCGGCGATTCAAGCCGCCAACAAACATGCCGCGGAGATTCCGTTGCGGGTGATGGAGACGGCTTTGCAAAGTTACCCGCTCCTGGCGGCGATGGCCGAACAGGGGAATCCGGCATCGATCTCCGATGTCGGCGTAGGCCTGATTGCGACGCGCGGCTGCATCGAAGGAGCCGGCCTCAATGTACTCGTAAACCTCTCAGATCTGAAGGATGAGGCGGTGAAGACTCAACTCGGTCATCGCGTGCATGAGATCAGCGACGAGTCCGAAGCCGCCTTCGAGAAAATCAGCGAAGTCGTTGAAACTAAAATCGGTTAGGCCGATTCTTCGTCTGCTCTCAGAGCGTCATGAGAAAATCAAAGTGCGCGTCGGCGGTTTCGATCCCGACTTCGTGATGTCTTGCACAAGCGGCGATGAGGATGTCGGATGTTGGGGCGCGCTTGCCTGCTTTGCGGCAGCGACTCGCCAGGTCGCAGGCCTCCTGCCAGATCCGGCTATTGATGACGAGATCAGGCAGTTCCCGGGCGTAGGATTGTAAAATGGCGCGCTCTCTGTCGTTACTTACCCCTGCCCACAGCTCCAGGCGTACCGCCGCGCACCAAGCTGCACGGCCTGTCTGAAGCAAAGATTCGACCCGTGCCCGCACGGCTGCATTGCCACCGATGCGGAGCTGCTCGACCCAGGAAGACGTGTCGATCAAGGTCACGGCTTGTAAGTGCGCGAGACCGTCGCCTTGCCCCAAAGTTTCATGCGTTTTATTTCCATCCCCTCGATCTCGTCGTTCGTCATGAGCGTAGTGAAAGTGCCGGAATGTTTCACCAACGCGGCTATGCGGCGTTTGCGATTGAATTCCTCAAGGGCGGCGAGGATGGCTTCGCGTTTCGTCTTCGCCTTGGCGAACTTCATCGCTTCGCGAAGGGTCTTGTCTGGAATATCAACGGTAGTTTTCACGATTCCATTTTGCCACGATATGGAATCCTTAACAAGCCGTTTTGGAATACAGAAGTGGACGGTTGCTTCGCGCGACGAACGGTTGATTGATTGTCATGGGTTCTGTCGCCGTCCTGCATAGCGCGCAACTGATGACACTTGCGGGACCGGCGCGCCCGCGCTCTGGAGCGGAAATGCGCGAGCTGGGAATTATCTCCGGAGGCGGAATGCTGGTGCGCGATGGCGTGATCGAACAGGTCGGATCCTCGGAGGAAATCGAGCGGAATTTGCCTAACGACGCGGACGTCCTCGAGGCGCGTGGCCGGGTGGTGCTCCCGGGATTCGTCGATGCGCACGCGCATCCGGTTTTCGGCGGCGATCGCGTGGAAGAATTTGAGATGCGCGCGCGCGGCGCGACCTACGAAGAGATCGCGGCGCAGGGTGGGGGAATTCGTTCCACGGTGCGCAAGACGCGCGCGGCCAGCGAGGAGGAACTACTCGCGCTGGCGCAGAAGCGCGCGGAGTGGTTTTTGCGTTGCGGCACAACGACAATGGAAGCGAAATCCGGCTACGGCCTTTCGCTGGAGGAGGAACTCAAAATGCTCCGCGTCATCCGCCGCTTGAACGAGACAACGCCGATAGAATTCGTTGCGACTTTCCTTGGCGCGCATGCGTTGCCGGAGGAATACGAGGATCGGCCTAACGAGTACGCGGATTGCCTGGTCGAAGAGATGCTGCCCGAAGTCGTTAGGCAAGAGCTGGCCGAATATTGCGACATATTTTGCGAGCACGGTTATTTCGACGCGGTTTCGACCCGGCGTGTCCTTAGCGCAGCTAGAGCGGCGGGGTTGCAGTTGCGAATGCACGCCGATCAGCTCACGAATTCGGGCGGCGCTGCCCTCGCGGCCGAACTGGGCGCGGTGACGGCGGATCATCTCGAGCAAACGGAAGAGGAGGGGATTGCGGCGATGAAAGCCGCGGGCGTGCAGCCGGTTCTGTTGCCGGCGTCGGTTTATTCGTTAGGCAAGACGCGTTACCCGATGGCGCGAGATATGATCGACGCTGGACTCGCTGCTGTCCTCGCGACGGATTTCAATCCGGGCTCTTCTCCGACGCCTTCGCTGCCAATGGTAATGTCTCTTGCCTGTACGCAGATGAAGATGACGCCGGCCGAATGCCTAACGAGTATAACTGTGAATGCCGCCTATAGTCTCGGGCGCGGCGGACGGATCGGGTCGCTCGAAGTCGGGAAGAGGGCCGATTTTGTAGTTTGCGATTGCGAAGATTATCGCGAGCTCGCCTATTGGTTCGGTCTCCCGCTGATTCACTCCGTTTACATCCGAGGGCGGCGTGAGCTGTAGGATGTTCGAGGAACTGCGCCGCCGGTTGTCATCCCGAGCCGCGCAGACGGCGAGGGACCCCTCCATGCAATTTGCGTTCTCATTTTTCCCGCACGCGCAGGTTTGAGCGAGGGCTCCCTCGTCGTGCTTCGCCGACAAGAAGCGTCCATCGCCCGGCCGGCAAGGGCTCGTTTGCGCGGATGGTTTGCGCCGGAATCGACGCTCCGGTAACGTGGGCGCTCCATGAAGGTCGAAGTCGAGACTCAACCGCATTGCGTCGCGACGCTGAAGATCGAATTGCTGCCGGAAGAGGTGACGCAGGAGTGGGATGCGATCGCGACAAGCTTCGCCCGGCAGGCCCGTATTCCCGGTTACCGCCCGGGCAAAGCGCCTAAACGCATTATCGAATCGAAGTTTCGCAAAGACATCCAGGATGAGCTGACGAAGAAGCTCGTCTCGCAAAGTTATCATGCCGCGATCGCGGAGAAGCAGCTACGGGTCGTTAGCCTAACGAACCTCGAAGACGTTGAATTTGGCGACGATCGCTCGATGCGTTTTCGCGCGACGGTGGTGACGGCGCCGGAATTCGAGCTACCGGAATACAAAGGCATCCCGCTGCAGCTTCCCGGCACAGAGGTGACGGGGGCAGAGATCGACGCGGCGGTCGAACGGTTGCGCGAGCAATCAGCGGATTTCGTCGATCTGCCCGAGACGCGCGGCGTGGCGATGGAGGATTTCGCGGTGATCGATTTCGAGGGGACGGTAGAGGGCAAACCCATTTCGGAGTTGGCGCCGGCCGCGAGCAAAAATCTGCAGGGCGGTAAAAAATTCTGGCTGCGCGTTGCGCCCGATAATTTCCTACCCGGTTTCGTAGAAGCTATGATCGGGCAGCAGCCTAACGAAACCCGCACCGTAAGGGTGCCTTTTCCCGCCGACTTTCCGGTGCCGGAGGTGGCGGGCAAGGGAGCCGACTATTCGGTTACGCTGCTCGAGATCAAACAACGCGTGCTCCCGCCGCTGGACGATGCGTTCGCCGCGAAGTGGATGCCGGAGAAAAACCTCGAGGAGCTGCGTCACGCGCTCGAACATCAGATCGAGCACGATAAGGAACATCAGCGCGAGAACGCCCGCGAGTCGCAGGTGATCAAGTTTCTCAACGACCTTATCCAATTCGAATTGCCGCCGGATTTACTCAAGCACGAAACGCGCAGCACGCTGGCCGATCTGGTGCATCGCAATCGTGAACGCGGCATATCGGACGAGGCGCTGAAGGATAAGGAAAAGGAGCTGATCGAAGCGGCGGCCGGGATGGCGGCGCATCGTTTGAAAACTAATTTCATCCTGCACCGCATCGCGGAGAAGGAGAAGCTGAAGGTGACGCGCGCTGACGTGGACGAACGTCTCCGCCATCAGGCCATGCACGCGAATATAACCCCGGAAAAATTGCGCCAGGAAATCGAGCAAAACGACGGCATGAATAACCTTGTCGAGCAGATCCTGCTCGCCAAGACCGTTGCTTTCCTGGGGTCGAATGCTACCATCGATGGTATATCTTCACCGGCGATTTCCGAGCCGGTTCCGAATCAAAATGACCAATCTTCGTAACGAAAATCTCTCTCAATCCGTGCTCGTGCCGATGGTGGTCGAGCAAACCGCACGCGGCGAACGCAGCTACGATATTTACTCGCGTTTGCTCAAGGATCGGATCGTTTTTCTCGGCACGCCGATCGACGATCACATCGCCAATCTTATCATCGCGCAGCTCCTCTTCCTGCAAATGGAAGATGGGAAAAAAGACATCAACATTTACATTAATTCACCAGGCGGCTCCGTCACCGCGGGTCTGGCGATTTACGATACGATGCAGTTCCTCACCTGCGACGTGACCACTTATTGCCTCGGCATGGCGGCGAGCATGGGCGCGGTTCTACTGGCCGCCGGGACGAAAGGAAAACGCTTCGCGCTCCCGAATTCCGACATCATGATTCACCAGGTTTCTGGAGGCGCTCAAGGTCAGGCGAGTGATGTCGAGCGCACGGTGGAATACATGTTTAAGCTGAAGAAGCGGCTCATCCGCATTCTCTCGCAACACACCGGCAGGCCGGAAGAGCAGGTGCTGCATGATTCCGATCGCGATTATTATATGAACGCGAACGAGGCGAAGACTTACGGGCTCGTGGATGAAGTCATTAAGTCGCGCAAAGAGCTGAAACTCCTCGACGGCGCGGGCGATAAAGCGTTGAACGATCGCGCCACCGCGGTCGCAGAGGCCGCGCTCCCGCAAAAGGTCGAGGAATAGGAACTGCTCAAGAGCAGCCGGAAATATGGCACGCGCTTCGAACCTCACGATGTGCTCCTTCTGCGGCAAGAGCCACGCGGAAGTGCGCAAACTCATCGCGGGTCCGGGCGTCTATATTTGTGATAGCTGTATTAACGTTTGCAAAAGCATCCTCGATAAGGAGCTGAACGAGGACGCGCGGCGGCAGTCATCTAATATTCGCGTGCCGAAACCGGCAGACATCCGGCGTTCGCTCGATCAATATGTGATCGGACAGGAGCTCGCGAAGAAGACGCTTTCGGTTGCGGTGCATAACCATTTCAAGCGCGTCCTGCAAACGAGCGCGCCTAACGATACCTCGTCGGCCTTTCAGCCCGACCCGTTCGCCGATGTTGAGATTGAGAAGAGCAACATCCTGCTCATCGGTCCGACTGGTTCTGGCAAAACCCTCCTCGCGAAAACGCTCGCGAAAATTCTCGACGTACCGTTTTGCATCGCCGATGCGACGACGCTGACCGAGGCAGGCTACGTCGGCGAGGACGTCGAGAATATAATACTGAGATTGTTACAGAATGCCGATTACGACGTGAAGCGCGCCGAGATCGGCATCGTTTACATCGACGAGATCGACAAGATCGGGCGCAAAACCGACAACGTCTCGATCACGCGCGACGTGTCCGGCGAAGGCGTGCAACAGGCGCTGCTGAAAATTCTTGAAGGCAGCACCTGCAATGTCCCGCCGCAAGGCGGCCGCAAACATCCCCATCAGGAATACATCCAGGTGAACACGGAAAAGATTTTGTTCATCTGCGGCGGCGCTTTCGTCGGCCTCGATAAAATCGTGCAGAAAAGGATCGGGCATAAAATGATGGGCTTCGGGAGCCCGACGTTGGAAGTCGAGGAAGCCGCGCGCAAAGAATCCGTGCGCCACGTCGAGCCGGAAGACTTGTTAGGCTTCGGCATGATTCCCGAGTTCATCGGTCGTCTCCCGGTCTTGAGCGCGCTCGACGCGCTGACGGAGGAAGAGATGGTGCAGATCCTGACCGACACGAAGAACGCGATGATCAAGCAGTACACAAAGCTCTTCGCCATGGAAGGCGTGCGTCTCACCGTGACGAAGGACGCGTTGAAAGCCCTGGCGGCTCAGGCCGTGACCAAAGGCACCGGCGCGCGTGCGCTACGCTCCATGCTCGAGCGGATCATGCTCGACATCATGTACGAAGTGCCGAGCCGCGAAGACATCGCGGAAGTGACGATCAATCGCGCCGTGGTCGAAGGAAAAAAGGTTCCGCTCATCCGCAAGAAGCAGGACAAAGACGCGGCCTGATCGTTAGGCGGCGAGCTGCACTTCGGGTAGCGCATCCGTCTCGCGCTGGTTGCGGTGTTTTCCCAGAATGAACTTTAATCCCGCCTTCCCACTCGTGTGAGGGCGGATGCGTGCAAAAGTTCGTCGCCGCGAGACGCATGCCTGCCGAGCTTGGTTACCTGAGGTCTGCCAAAACCCACGACGTTTGCTTTTGCATTGGCACCCGAGCAATCCTCGCGCGAAAAGTTGCCGCGTGCGGGTCGTCGTCATTAATACCGGAACCGAGATTTTGCTCGGCGACGTGCTCAATACGCACCTCACTTTTCTTGCGCGTCAGATCCTGCCGTTAGGCTTGCGCGTCGAACGCCAACTCGCGGTGCCGGATGGCGTGGCGATTCGCGCTGCGCTCGAAGAAAATTTCGAGACGGCGGAGATCATTTTTGTCACCGGCGGGCTGGGACCGACGACCGACGACATCACGCGCGAGATCACAGCCGAGATGCTGGGCTTGGAACTGGCGACCGACCCTGAGCTGCAACGTCTCATCACCGAACGGCTCGCCACCCGCAGTATTCGCCTAACGAATCGCATTCTTCGCCAGGCGCAGGTCCCGCGCGGCGCGCAAGTCTTGCCTAACGACCATGGGACGGCGCCCGGGCTCTACCTTCCCGCGCGCGCGAATGGCCAAAAAAAATCGCCCCATTTGTTTCTCCTGCCCGGACCACCGCGGGAGCTGCAGCCGATGTTCGAGCGAGCGGTGCGGCCGATTCTGCGCGTCATCGTTAGGCAGGATGACGCCTTCGCCTATCGCAGTTATCGGCTCGTCGGAATGGGCGAGTCGTATGTCGAGGAAGCGGTGGGCACGGAACTGCTCGCGCTCCCGGGTTTGGAGCTCGGCTATTGCGCGCGCATGGGGGAGGTCGATTTGCGCGTGATCGCCTCGCCCGCAGTCATCGAGCGAGCCGATGCGATCGTGCGCGCAAAGCTCGCGGATTTTATCTTTTCGACCACGAGCGAGAGCTTGGAGGCGGTCATTGTTAGGCGACTGATCGAGAAAAAATCTACACTGGCGGTGGCGGAGTCGTGCACTGGCGGGTTTCTGGCCCATCGCCTAACGAATGTGCCCGGCGCGTCGGCGGTGTTCCTGGCCGGTTATATCACCTACGCGAATGAGGCGAAAAGCGCGATGCTGGGCGTGGAGCCGGAGCTGATCGCCGCGCACGGCGCGGTGAGTGAAGAGGTCGCGCGGGCCATGGCCGAAGGGGCGCGCGCAAAAGCAAATTCAACTTTCGCTCTGGCTGCCACGGGCATCGCCGGTCCGGGCGGCGGCAGCGCCGAGAAGCCTGTGGGCACGGCTTATCTTGCGCTTGCGGGTGGCGGCGAGACATTCGTTAGGCATCTTTTCTTCCCCACCGATCGCGAGACTTTCAAACAACTCGCCTCCCAAAACGCGCTCAATCTTTTGCGCCAGCGCCTGGCCTAACGAGCAGGGCGAATCCCGTCTGACGGACTTGTTGCTACTCCTCGACCAGAACGGGCGTGCCGACTTTAACGTGGTTGAAAAACATCTCCGCGGCCGCCGACGGCATGCGAATGCATCCGTGCGACGCGGCGTAACCTGGCAAAAAACCGACATGCATGCCCACCCCTTCATCCGTCAGCCGCATGAACCAGGTCATCTCCGCGCCGACGAAATGGGTGCCGCTGGGCGCGGAATCGATGCGCGAACTAACCCCGCGCCTAACGATGCGACCCGCGCCGTCCACGAAGTCCCCGTATACGCTGGAGTGGTGTCCTTTGTCTTTTTCCAAAACATGGAAACTGCCGGTCGGAGTCGGGCGCGCCCGTTTGCCCGATGAAATCGGTGAGTCGATCACCATTTCGTCGCCGAGCAGCAGGTAGGCCCGTTGTTTCGAGATGGAAACACGGACGTGCGAATTCTCCGGCGTTACCTGCCCGAGCAATCGGGGCGACACATTAATTGGCTCCTGCCGATGTATCAGATCCCTGGCCTTTTTTAAGGGAGGCGGAGCCGCTGCCTGCGCCCCCGCGACGAAGGGCGCGGTCATGACAAATCCGAAAGCGATGAGATGAGAAATCTTGGCGATCACAGGCAAGCCGCTGAGAGCCGACGAAAAGATGGATAGCGCGAGGAGTGCACGAGGCAAAACAAATTTGCGGCCCGAAAGGCGTGGCCGAGTTGCCAGCCCTCGGCGATGCCCGCAACTTTTGGATGATGCGCGTATCGATTCGAAGCCTGGCAGCGCTCTTTTTGGTTTGCGCGGCGGGGTCCGTGCGGGCGGATATCAGTGCCGGTTCCCCGGGATTACTGCCGCCGCAAGTGGACCCCGCGGCTGCTCGGGTCCGGCGCGGCGAGCAGGTCAGGATTACGTTGCGCGGGCATTACGGTGGGACCGGTCTGCTGCATTTCGCCATCGTTAGGCCGCCGGCGCACGGCAATTTGTCGGCCTTTCGGGAGTTGGGCGACAACCGCGCCAGCGTTTTCTACACGCCCGACGGGACGGGGAAAAAAGATGTGGATGGGTTCAGCTACCTCGCGCAGGCGGGAAGCCGCGTCTCTTCGGTCGCGGAGGTGAGGATCGAGATCGAGGAACTGCCGGCGCGACTGGACGTCCCGGCGCAGTTGGAGTTTGGGCAGGTGGCCGCTGGAAAAAGTTCGAGTCGTCAATTGACGATCCGAAACGCGGGCGGCGGAATTCTTTCCGGTCGCCTGACGATCTCGAGCCCATGGAAAATTTCGGCGACCGATTATCGAGTCGCGGCCGGTACTGCGCAAAAGGTGACGGTCTTTTTTCAGCCTAACGAATCCAAGGATTTCGTGGGACAGGTCACGCTGACGGGCGAGACCGGGGAGGCGGCGACGATTTCGTTAGGCGGAAATGGTTTTGCCCCCGCCGGCGTGGCCGAGGCGCCCGCGGCCAGCGCAACTCCTACGCCGGTCGGTTCGCCCGCGGTCGCGGCAGAAGAGCCCACCAGCATCGCGGTCGCGACGCCAATTCCCAATCCACCTGCATCGTTCTCAGTAACCCCGGCGCCGTCGCCTAACGGGCTGCCGCCGCACCCGACCGAGGTCGCTCGTGCACACAATCTTCTTCCTGCGCCCACGCCGTTTGCGGAGGGTACTCCGCAGGTGTTGTTGAACACGGCGGTGAAGATTACCACGCGCCGCCTCAGTCCAACAAACTGGGAAGTGCGCTGGCCCGCGGAAAGAATGCCGGGCACGATGTATCGGCTGGAAGAACGGCTGCTTTCGCTGGAGGGCGAGGAATTAAAAGTTGCCTGGCACGAATTGGCCGGACCGAAGTTGAATATTGCCACCAACCCGATCGTCGCGCCGGTCACGCGATTGAATGCACGGCACGCGCACTTTCTGCGGTTGACCGCGCTTAATCGCGAGGGTGCGCTTTTGTGGGAATCACCGCTCGTCGTGCTCGAGGCGCAGCCGTCCCCATCGCGCCGGCAATTTTTCTTGTTGCTCTGCCTCGGGAGCGGGCTGGTGGCAGTTCTCTTTCTGCGTTGGCGGGAACGTCACGTCCCAGCCTAACGAACTCAGGATTTGCGATAGGAAGCGACGCGGTGCAGCCATCCCGGCAACCACCTCGCTTCATGCCGTGGCGGCGGCGCATTCGCGACGCGCGCGCGCAAAACGGCGGCGGCAGACGCGGCGAATTCATCAGGCGCGGCCCCGTCGCCGACCCCGCGCGGCATGCCCTCGAGCACCTGCAACAAACCCCAGCCACGATCACGATAGCGCTCCGTTGCGAGCACGCCTTCGCCTTTGAAGTTCACGTAATCGATCAACGCGTAGCAACCGTGCGCGCTGCTCGCGACGCGCTCGAAATTTTTTGCGATCGCCGCGCGTTCTGAAGCTGGCGTGACGGCGAGCATTTTTGGAAGTGCTTCCTGCAACCGCAAAACCAAAAAGTCGGCTTGCAAATCAATCGTCCCGGCAAGGAACCGGCGCAGTTGTACCATCTGTTCACTGCCCGCGGCCGAAGCAAATTCCGCACGGGAGTTCCAGGGACAGTGATCGTTAGGCGCAAACGCAGGCAACGTCGCGCCGCGTCCTCGCGCATAGGCGAGGAACTTGGGAAAGCTTTCTTCAAACGGCCCCGCGCGACCCGCTGGATACCAAATGAAATGGCCGATCCCGAGTGAGGCAAAATCCTCCCCCGAATTCCACGAAGTCAGTCCGGAGACAGTTTCGCCACATTCGTTCTGCCAAACACGATGGCCAACGTTGAGCGCCTCCGGATGCGAAAGGGAAATCGCCGCCACCGTTGCGTGCGAGACGAGGGCGCCGAACGCGGCGCCGACCCGGCCGAGTCTTGCCCACGCCAGATTGCCGCGCGGCCGGGCCGCCCTTGACGCCGAACGAATCTCCGTGGATGAATCTCTCCCGGCCAGCCCATTTCGGAGTGTGGCGGGATCAGTTTTACCACACCTTACTATGAAGAAATCGTTTATTATCATCGCTCTCTCGCTCGCCTTTGCGCCTTTTTCTCCGGCGCAGGATCCTAAGTTAAATGATCAGAAGGAAAAGGTGAGTTACAGCATCGGGCTCGACATTGGAGGCACCTTGAAGCGACAGCTCATCGACGTCAACGAGGAGCTCCTGAACCGCGGCATCAAGGATGGATTGAGCGGCGGCAAACCGCTCCTCACCGACGAACAGGTGAAGGAAGTGATGGCGGCTTTTCAAAAAGACATGATCGCGAAACAAGCGGCGGTGAAGAAGGCCTCGGGGGAGAAGAACAGCGCCGCGGGCAAGAAATTTCTCGAGGCGAACAAAGCCAAAGACGGCGTGAAGACGACCGCCAGCGGTTTGCAGTACAAAGTGGAAAAGGAAGGCAGCGGCCCCCTGCCGAAGGCGACCGATACGGTGAAAGTGAATTACCGCGGGACGACGATCGACGGGAAAGAGTTCGACAGTTCCTACAAGCGCAACGAGCCCGCGACGTTCCCGGTAAATCGCGTGATCAAAGGCTGGACCGAAGCGCTGCAGCTCATGAAGGTTGGTTCCAAATATCACCTCGTTATTCCATCTGATCTCGCTTACGGCGAACGCGGCGCGGGTCAGGATATCGGACCGGACTCGACATTGGTTTTCGATGTCGAATTGCTCGGGATCGAACCGCCGGCGGCACCGGTGAAACCCGCGACCTACGATTCGAGTCGTCCCGCGGGCCAGCCGGGAGCGGCGATTCCGCCGAAGCCGGCGGCGAGCCCAGCGGCTTCTACTGGCCCGTCTCCCCAAGCGCCGTAAGACCGGATTCTCCTGCGAGGGCGCAAGCCGTTGCGGCTTATCTTTTCTTTAACTAGGTGACGCCCGCGATCGTTAGGCGCGGCGCATCACTCCAGAGATCTTCCAGCGCGTAAAAGTCACGTTTTTCGCGATGGAAGACGTGCACGATTACTTGCAGATAATCGAGCACGATCCATTGGCTCGCCGGAAAACCATCCACCGCCGCGGGCCGCACGTCATCGTCCTTCCGCAGGCGCGTCTCGATCTCACCAGCAATCGCTTTTAATTGTGGCTCGGAAGTCCCCGAGCAGATGACGAAGAAATCGGTAAAGGTCGAAATATTTCGCAGATCGAGAACCACGATTCCTTCCGCCTTTTTGTCGGCGGCGAGAGTAGCGCAAGCCCTGGCTAGTTCTTCGGGTTCGATTCGGTCGGTCCTTGGTAAAGTGTTTCGCGCCGGATGATTTCCTCCACTGCGTCCGGCACGAGATACCGAATCGACTGCCCGCTGGCAACCCGTTTTCTGATCGCCGTCGCCGAAATGTCGATTCGTCTGCGCACGGCGGGATAGGCATATTTTGTTTTCGAATCGGTGCGATCCAGCACGACGAAATGCACCAGTCGCTCCAGCTCAGCGAAGCGGTGCCAGCTCCCGAGAAGCGGCAGATTGTCTTCGCCGACGAGAAAGAAAAAATCCGACTTTGGATCTTGCTCGCGGAGGCGCTCGATTGTTTCGATGGAATAGGAAGGAGGCGGACGATCGAGTTCAAGGCGCGAAGCAATGAAGGCGCGCTCACCTTCGATTGCGGCCAGCAGCATCTCCCAACGCGTCTCCGCGTCCGCCGGCACGCGCTCGGATTTGTGGGGCGACTGTGCCGCCGGGATGAACAGAATCTCGTCCAGCGCCAGCATCTCCAGCGCTTCCCGCGCGAGAATGAGATGAGCGTGATGAACCGGGTCGAAGCTCCCGCCGAAGATGCCGATTTTCTTCAAATCGTTCCTCGCCTAACGAATCGGAGGGGCGTCCGGTAAGCGCCCTCGGCGATTGCAACGGACACTCCAGCCTTCTCGCTTCTTAGTTTCCGGTGCACTAACTTGCGAGGGTATGAATGGGACTAACCCCGGTCAACTTATCCTTACTGGTGTTCCCGGCACTGAACTCGATTCCGCCACGGCCGCGCTCTTCCGCAAGGTGCAACCCGGCGGCTACATCCTCTTCGGTCGCAACATCGAAAGCGCGTCGCAACTGAGAAAGCTGATCGACGACCTGCGCGATCTCAGCGCGATCGAACCGATCATTACCATCGATCAGGAGGGCGGCCGCGTTTCTCGCCTGCGCCTGCTCGGACAGGAACCGCCCAATGCGCAGCAACTGCGCGAAAAAGGAGATCCTTTACTCGTTAGGCAACATGGCGAGATCACCGGGCGATTGTTGCGGCTCTTCGGGTTCAATCTCGATCTTTGTCCGGTGCTCGATATCTCTTTCGACGATGAGGCTGATAATTCCCTTCGTGGACGCTGCTACGGAACGAACGTTGAGGAAGTCGTCAGGCTGGCGGGCGCTTTTAACAAGGGCATGCGCGCGCAGGGCATCGCCAGTTGTGGGAAGCATTTCCCCGGTTACTCCGCGGCCACGGTGGACGCTCACCACGACCTGCCCGTGATTCGACGCTCTCGCGAGGAACTCGATGCGAACGAGCTGGCGGTCTTCCGCGCGCTCGCATCCGAAGTCGATAGCATGATGATTTGCCACGGCTGGTATCCCGCCTTGGAAGATGACAAGCTCGCCGCGTCGCTCTCCAGTCGTATCGTGACCGATCTTCTGCGCGGCGAGTTAGGGTTTCAAGGTCTCGTCATGACGGACGATCTCGACATGGGCGCGATCCTGAATGAATACGGCTTCGAAGAAACGATCCGGCGCGCGATAGGAGCTGGCAACGATCTCGCTATGATCTGCCATCGCGTGCCGATGATCGAAGAGGCGCTGGCCCATCTGGAAAGACTACCCTCCGCCGCACTCGACCGCGCATGCGCGAATATCGCTCGCTTTAAAGCCAGGCTTTCGCCCCCGACGCGCTTCTCCGAGACTGCTTTCGCGGACCTGAACGAGGAAATCTGGAATCTGCGTGTCGCGGTTCTCGGGACCGAACGCGCCGCAGAGCGCAGTGCGGAGGACGGGAAGCGCTCGCCGGTGGAGACCTACTAAGTCAGGAAAGTCCTATAATATTTGCCTAACGAGTATAGGACCTGACTTCTCCTTATCGCTTTTTGAAGAAGCTATCGAAGGAGGAGGGGGTAGGTGTCGCGCCGCTCGCTGAGGTGAACCATTGCAGGGCTTCAGTCACATGCGGTTGGCAGACGACATGGGCGCCGTCATGACTTTCCAAACGCACCTTTGAAAATCCAGTGCGTTTCATTGAGTCACGCACCGCTTCGCTCTCAGCGGGTGTCGCGATGGTATCCTCCTTGCCGCTACTGAGAAAAATAGGAACGCCGAGGAACTGTGGGGGCGAGCCCTTCCGCCATTCACGGGTCGCCATGTCCTGGTTACAACCCATCATGAGTAATCCTATAAGAGGGTGACCTGCTTTCGCTACCTCGCCCGCGACGAAGGCGGAGTTCTTCGCTCCGCCCGACATGCCTCCGCAGGCCACCGGCCATTTATTCGCTCCCGGCCAGACTAATCCCAGATAATCGAGCGCGCCGACCGAACATGGCGAACGCCAATTGCCGTGCGCATCCTTTTCAGAATCGATCGCGTCACCCGCTACGGCGATCCAGCCAGCGGCGGTAGCTGAATCCTTAAACTCATTCAACGAATCAGCGTTGTTGAAGTTGTCAGTGTTATTGATGACCAGGATCGGCCATGACTTAGCGGGATCGAATCCTGAAGGCACCAGCAACGTGATGCGTGCGGTTGTTAGCGCGCCATTGCCTTCGCGCGTCGCGAGCGCGCGGTTCGCCTTGGATAGCTTTATCTCCGTCATCAACAGTTCTCCCGGCACCGGCGCCAGAGCGGGCGCCGGCTCCGGGGAAGTCAACGCGTTGCTTGTTGTAGAGTTCAAAGGTGGCGGAGTGCCGGACGGGGCAGGGGAGTCATTGTTAGGCGCGCCGACCTCGACCGCTGAATTTCAGTGCCGTTGACGGTCTTGCGCTTCGAGTTAGCCGGATCGAAAAGCCAGTCCGATCCATTGACTAGGAATTTGTATCCGTATGTCCCCGCGCTAAGCGAAATGGAGATCTTCCAAGTGCCGTCGGCTTGTTTCGACATTTGCTGGCCGTGCCATTGATTGAATTCGGCCGCGATGGCAACACTCTGCGCATCGGCTTTCTCGAGGCGAAACTCCTGCTCCGCCGCCAAGCCCTTGATAGCGCAAAGGCCAAGGAACAGTGCCGCTAAGACGACGAGAGAGATTCGGGGGTGGAACACGGCGCTACTCTTTAACTCATCCTCCGCCGCGTCAATCTTCACGGGGCAGTTGCTGAAGGATGAAGTGCGGGACTCGACGGCCTGTCTCTTATAAGGTCAGGCAGAGCGGACGAATAAATTTGCCTAACGAGTAAAGGACTAGCTAGCGATGACCGCCTCCGCCGGCTCCTCCCGCCGCAGCCTCGCCGTTGGCGCCACCTCCGCTCCCGCCCGTCGCGGCGCCGCCTTTGGCTGCCACGATGTGGTCAACGGCTACCTGATCGGGCGCGGCGATGTCCGCGACGCCGGGCCCGGTCGGAGTGTAAGCGTTAACCGGGTGATTCTCTTGGGCACAAGCGCCTAAAATAAGTGCAGCCACACTAAGGATGAGAGGAAATGTCTTTTTCATGATCGCAGCGAATCTTCGAGAGGGATGGAGTTTTTCCTTCCCGGAAGTTGTGCGACTTAAGAGAGAAGAGCGCGAGTTGACGGGACCATCGGATAAGATCAGGTCGTGAACGTGCCGACCGAACCAGCTCTCTCCGATGCGCTGCCTCGGCAGGAAGTGCTCCGCCAACTCAAATGGTGGGTGTGGTTTCGCGATGTCGTACACCCGAGTGACTTGCAGATCACTCTGGCCTGGGCTGGCGCAATCGGGTTCGGCGGCGCTTTAACTTCGATCGCGTTTCGTTATCTCACCTCCTGGCTGCACAAGTTGATGACGGGCAGCGACGAGAACGGACTGGTCGAGAGTTTCGCCGCACTTCCGTGGTGGGCGCGCCTAACGATTCCAGCGATGGGAGGATTCCTCGCCGGACTTGTCCTTTACCTCGGCATGCGCTGGCGCGGCGGCGTTACGACGAGCGATTACATGGAAGCCGTCGTGCTCGGCGACGGAAAAATCTCGACGCGCCGGAGTCTGATCAAGTGCCTTTCGGCCGCGTTCACGGTAGCGTCGGGCGGGTCGATTGGTCGCGAAGGCGTGAACACAAATTCTCGCCGGAGGCTGGGGTTGGGAAATTGTTCTCGCTGTCCTCCTCTGCAAAGTACTCGCCACTGCCGCGACCTTCGGCACCGGAGCCGTCGGTGGCGTATTCACTCCCACGCTCTTTCTCGGCGCGAGCCTGGGCTATCTCTTCGGGCTCGTCGCGCTCCATTTTCCTGGCGGCCTAACGATGAATCCAGCGCCTTCACTCTCGTCGGGATGGGGATCATCATGATTTTCGAGCTCACGCCTAACGGTGCCTAGCTTCGCGCGTTACTTTCCTGCGACCCCGGGAATGGTCGCGCCGAAAACTGAATGCAGCGCGTCAAGGAGGGATTTCTGCATTTGTGCCCGACGCTTTGACACTACAGTTCTGATCACGGGGACTTCTGCGTTCTTGGGGCGTGCAGGCAGCTCGCTCAACTGCATCGCCGGCCCAATCTGGACAAGGGCGCCATGTCGCGGAGACCGTTTCGGGGGCATCGCCGCCATGAACGCAGTCCGCTGCTGCGGCGTCATTTTTTCCAGCAAACCCGGCAGCGGGCTTTCAGGCCTTTCGTCGTGCTCCCGCTTGCTGAAGATCACCGGCTGCGTACTCACCGCAGCCTTGGTGATCAGACTGCCGGACCAATGAATGTTCAGTTCACCCTCGATCACGGTCCCGTCCTCATCGGGTTCATCCGGCGGCTGCTTGAGCTTAAACGTGAGCAACACGCCCGACGTTGGAGCGTAGGTGACCGAGACGTTGTTCGACAGGTTCGAGTCTGGCGCGTTGACGATATCGAATTCCCCAGAGAGTCCGTCGATCTTGCTGGCCCCGGCGCGCCAGGGAATCAATATGGACAGCGTGTCGGTGGAGAGCGTCCATTGG
>JACDGS010000104.1 GCA_013821455.1 Chthoniobacterales bacterium | reverse complement strand
ATCCTGCGGCCTGCGCGGAGCGCTCGATCGCCCTGCGCACCAGCGGACGGGCCCGAAACGGGAGTTTGTTGGGTCCTTCTTTGCTCTGGAGACGCAGGTCAATTCTGCGCAACAAGAGTGGACTGCACGGCGCGGTATTTTCGAGCTCCAACGAATGCATAGTAAGGCACGTAGGAGCTAGAGCGGAGATCGCCGCTCCGACATGCCATCCAATTTATGGTCGGATCGAGGACGTACTTGCTGCCGTCCGTCTCCCACTCCACCCAGGCGTGCGTCGAACGGCTCGTCGAAGTGCGCTTGCCGATTATCAGACGCATATCAGTGAGACCATGCTCTTTCATCCTGTCGTAAAGAGCGACTGCCTTGGCCTTGCAATCCGCAGGAGCGCCTGAACCAGTTTCCGCCGGCGTTTTCCACGCCTTGGTAAAGCCGTAAGGGATCGACCGCAACTCCTCGATCCAGTGATTGACGATTTGCAATGAAACCTTGCCGCGGTCGCTGTGGCGCTCTGAAACCAGGATCGGACGGATGCGGATCATTTGGCCATCGTACGGGGTCGACTTAACAGTCAGAAGAAACGGCTGAGCAAAACAAGAAATGCAGGAGAGACCGAGGAGGGTAAGAAGAGTGACGAGAACGCGTTTTAGGGCAAAAGGGTAGATACTTATGCAGCTCATAGTGATTAGAATTACTAGAGAGCACTGCCCGTGCCACCCAGCAGATCGGAAATAGCTGGATCATTCAGGCGGATCCGAAGCTGGTGAATAATTCCGTGACAGACCGACGGTTTGTCTCAAGCCGATTGTCGAACGGCTAACGTCATCGGTGAAGGTGGACGACCTTCCTCAGTCTACTGGCTTGATTAGTGCCACAGCCTGAGCGGCCGCACGCTGTGCTGTCTCGGCGCATCAGCTGTTTGGCGATCAGTCGGGCACGAATATGCTGGCGAGTCGAATGCACCGCCGGAGCATTCGTCAGAGGCGCTGAAACAGCGGAGGCTACAACGGTTTGCCTGTTTGAGAGACCAGTCACATTCTTTCTGCTCACCGCTCCAATGAGACAGAATAAACGGGGAAGGACATGCTTCGACATGTCCAAGACGCGCGGAAGCGATTCCTCCGCCGAGAATCCTGCGGCCTACGCAGGGAGCGGCGTGACCTACATCAATAAATTACCGCCCGGCGAGGGAGCGAGCGACGCTCAAGCTTTGCTCTGCCGCTTTAAAATCCGGCCGGAGTCGCAAAGCCTCTCCGTACTGCGCAACCGCCGCATCGAATTCCCCCACGTCGCAAAGCAAATCGCCGAGCACCTGATGCGCCAGGAACATACTCGGGTCGAGCGTTAGGCTATGCTCAAGCCGACGCCGGGCTTCAGTGGGTTGGCCGGTAGCTTTCAGCAAACTACCAAGATTGAACTCGGCTTTGGCGTTTCGGATCGAGCGAAAGGGAACGTTCGTAATGCTCAACAGAATGATCGTATTCCTGTCGATCCTGGTAAGCTAACCCGAGAAAAAATTCCGCCTCGGTCAGAGAGGGATCGCGCTTAATTGCGGAGTCATAATGGCCTATTGCCTCTTCGAGACGCCCTGCTTCATGTAAAGCCTTGCTGTAGTTCAATTGCGCCTGCCCGTCATTGGGCAAAACTTCTGCGACTTTCGCAGCGCGTTCCAACGGCGGCACGACCCGGCCCACCAACTGCGCACTGCAAAGCGCGCCAAAAGGAATCGCGAGCACCGCCCAGCGCAAACTATGACGTAGCCAGAGAGGCCAGCCGAGGCGCGCGCCGGCTGAGGTTACGCCTTCTCCCTCGATTCCAAGCATGCACCTTGTCTGAGCTTCGCGCACCTTCCAGATGAACCCGTCGTAGTAAAAGTGCAGTAAAGCAGAAGCCGTCACCACCCCAATCAAGGCGTGGCGAATCCAGAGGGTAGAGGCGCCGGAACTCGTAAAAGCGATCGAGCCATAGAGCAGGACGAGACGGACATAAACTCCGATAAGCGACCCACTTTTCCGGAAAACGAAACGCATGAAACCACGAATACTGTTGTCACGCTCGACGCGACTTCGATTATCAATCCAGACTATCGCCAGGTACTGTACGTCGTGAAAAACCTCAAAGAGAGCTATCCCGACAAGGATGTTCTGGACGCCATTGTTACAGTACCACCACTTGTGAGGAGAGTTAGTTTTATGGGACTCGCCCGGCGTTTACTCGCCAATGGCTCCATTGTTGCCAGGCGAAAAAAACCGTCACGATCGCGAGCACACTGATTATGCCCGTCCGCAGAATGGAGACCGCTACAGCTGGAATCACGGGCCCTCCGCTTTCGTAACAGAGGTCGAGAAACGTCCGGAAGCGCATATGGGAAAGCAGCACCGCAGCAACGAACCAGGTGAAACAGAGCGCGAGATCGGCACGCGCGCGCGCGGCGGCGCTGGCAGACGCCTTGCCATCATAGATCCGGCAGAATCCATAAGTCTGCATCATGCCGTGCCAGATTCCCCAAGCTAAAGCCAGCAGCTGAATCGCCTGAATATTGTACCATGACCCCCAGATGGAAACAGCGAGGAGAAGCAGGGGTGCGACGAGAAAGCGCGTCCGGAAACGTGTAAAAAGGGCGCGATCGCCGTAAGCTCGAATCATTCCGGGGAGGTGATGACCCATCGCCCCGAAAGCGCCGACAAAGAGAAAGATATCCTGAGCGCTCCAGCGTGCCTGAGCAGCCGCGAAAAGCGGAATCAAGAGCGCAGGTGTACCGACAAAAAGAATGAGGTCGCGCCAGCAATCGAGAATCTAAGGGGATGGTTTCGGTTGGGGCCGCGTGGCGGTCGCCTTGGTCTGCCGGCGGCCACGAGCCGGCTTTGAACCGGGCAGAGTGCGGCTCAACGTTTGTGACATCGCCATCGCTTGGTGACTAAAGCAGATCGGCAACCGTGGCAAGTCTATAGACTGAAGGTTTGCCGGCTCTCCAAAAAAAAACTCACCAATGCTCTCGATAGAGACCGTCGGAAAAAGGTGTTGCCTTGGGGTCGTATTACTCGCGGTTGCTTCGATCTCGTCGCCTACGTTCCAGACGCTATAACTCAACCCGCTGAGCAAAAGTATTCGTTGCGGACGTGCTCGAACATTACAGGATTTTAACTTCCTTTCTACTCGCTCCCCATGCGCGCAGGCTGACAAAGGCAGGAGCTGATAATCCAAGTATCGGCATTGGCCCAGATTGTCTGGAATTTCGCCTTCGTTACTTTCGTTTCCGCAGCGTTCTTGTTTTGGGCGCTAAGACTTTCGGCGAGACCATAAAGAGACCAGCCGTTGGCGGGCGAGCGAGCAAGGTCTTCACGGTAGAGCTGCTCGGCTTCAGCGTAGCGGCCGCGCCGCATTAGGGTAGCTCCTAACGAATGACGAACCGGAATGAGCCAACCGGGCGGCTCGTCGTAATGGAGTGCGTCTTCTAATTCAATCGCCCGGCGCAACTCCATGATCCCCGCGTCGAACTGGCCTTCGCGAATCCGGATTTCACCCTCGCTCATGTGCCAGGCAACCGCGAGAAGGTCCGCGACGTTGTTGGTCCCGAGGGCTTCGTCCTTCGGAACGAGCTTCGTTTTTTCCACAAAGATCGCCTGCTCTTTGCGCGCGTTTTTTGAATCCCCTTTGGACGCGTAGGCGATGGCACGTGCGGCGTGATGGAGGGCGCGTGTGCCAATCATGGCTGCGGGGTAATTATCGGCCTCGGCCAAAATCTCATCCCACATTCCAAAACGAACCATGACTTCCATCGGCATGGCAAAGTAGCCTTCCGCAGAGTCATCGGGCGACAGC
>JACDGS010000021.1:61575-68962 GCA_013821455.1 Chthoniobacterales bacterium | reverse complement strand
CGTTACGCCTGGCGCAAATGAAAGACGCCGGCACGGCGAAGCATTACCACATCTCGATGGCTAAGATGAACAACGTCGAGATCGCGCTCGACGCCGCGCGCACCGCCCGTGACCTCCTCGGCGGTGTCGGAATCCTCGATGAGCACCAATGCTTCCGGCACATGTGCAATCTAGAGAGCGTCAAAACCTACGAAGGCACGCACGACATCCACTTGCTCGTCCTCGGTGAACACATCACCGGCTTGCCTGCCTTTGCCGGCTGAACCTTGTTGTCAGGCAGTTGCGCTTCCCGCGTCGTCTCCAAAGGTGATGCCTTGCGCCAGCGGCAGCTCAGTCGAAAAATTCACCGTATTCGTCTGCCGGCGCATGTAGCTCTTCCACGAGTCGCTCCCGCTTTCGCGTCCACCGCCGGTTTGCTTCTCACCACCAAACGCCCCGCCGATTTCCGCGCCACTCGTGCCGGTGTTGATATTCGCGATTCCGCAATCGCTCCCGACCGTGCTCAGGAATTTCTCCGCCTCGCGCATGTCGTTCGTGAAAATCGCCGAGCTCAACCCCTGCGGCACATCGTTGTGCATCGCGAGCGCTTCATCGAAATCGCCGTAGCTCATCAGGTAAAGCAACGGCCCGAAGGTCTCGTGTTTCACAATCTCGAACTCGTGGCGCGCGGTCGCGAGACAAGGAGTCATGTAGCAGCCGCCGGGGAATTTCTCGCCGTTCAGCTTCTCGCCGCCGAATAGGATTTCGCCGCCCTCGCTTTTAACCTTCTCGATCGAACGCTGCACGTTATCGACCGATGGCGGATCAATCAGCGGTCCCATTAAGGTCGAGCGATCCAGCGGGTTTCCGATGCGCACCGACTTGTATGCGCTCAGTAGTTGCTCGCGAAGCTTGTTGGCAACGGATTCATGGGCGATCACGCGCCGCGTAGAGGTGCAACGCTGCCCGGATGTGCCAACTGAGCCGAAGAAAATCGAACTCGCAGCCATCGCCAAATCCGCGGTCGGGCCAACGATTAGTGCGTTGTTGCCGCCAAGCTCGAGGATACTCTTGCCGAGGCGGCTATGCACCGCCTTCCCAACCTCGAAACCCATCCGAGTCGACCCGGTCGCGGAAACGAGCGGCACGCGGCGATCCGCCGCCAGTTTTTGCCCCAGGCTCGGACCATCGCCAATCAACAAGGAGAAAATGGCAGGATCAGCGCCCGTCCTGCGGCAAACGCGCTCTGCAATCTTGATGACCGCGATGGCCGTAAGCGGCGTTTTTTCCGACGGCTTCCAAATCGTCGCATCGCCGCAGACTGCCGCGAGCGCGGCGTTCCATGACCAGACGGCGACGGGAAAATTGAAGGCCGAAATGATGGCGACGAGGCCGAGCGGATGCCATTGCTCCATCAGCCGATGGCTCGCTCGTTCTGATTGAATGGTCAGCCCGTAAAGCATGCGTGATTGGCCGACCGCGAAGTCGCAGATGTCGATCATCTCCTGCACTTCGCCTTCGCCTTCCGCCACGATCTTTCCCATCTCCATCGTGACCAGCTGAGCGAGATCCGGCTTCGCTTCGCGCAAGGCGTTCCCCAGTTGGCGCACCGTTTCGCCGCGGACGGGCGCTGGGGTCACTCGCCATTTTTGAAATGCTTCCTGCGCGCGCGTGACGATTCGTTCGTAATCTTCATCCGAAGCGCATCGCACTCGCGCGAGAAGTTTGCCGTCGATCGGGGAAACCTTTTCGATGACCGCGCCGCCGCCTCGCCACTCGCCATTGAAAGCGCCGTCATTTTCTTCGGCCAGACCGAGCCGTTGCAGAACTGCCTGCATGCCTAACGACACATTTGCCGGCATTCCTCTCGCAGCAGATCCATCGCTTCGTCCACCACTTCGGCGGTCAGATCGAGCGCCGGCCGGAAACGAATCGCCCGCTCGCCGGATTTCAAAACCAGCACCCCGCGATCAAACAAATTCTTCCAGACCTGATCGCGCGTCTTCGCATCCGCCAGGTCGAAGGCGATGAACAAACCGCGACCGCGCACCGCGCTCATCATCGGGCATTCGCTCGCCACTTCTTTGAGCGCATTGACGATCCGCTCACCCATGACGCGCGCATTCTCGACCAGGTTTTCCTTTTCGATGATCTGGAGGAAATGCTTCGAGCGCACCATGTCGGTAAAGTTTCCGCCCCAGGTAGAATTCAAACGGCTCGGCAACCGGAAGGCGTTATCCTGCACTTCATCGAGACGCGGACCGGCCATGACTCCGCAGACTTGCACCTTTTTGCCGAAGGCCATCAAATCCGGGGAACGAAGTTTGGGGGTCAGGGGAACGAAGTTTGGGGGTCAGTGTGCAAATCTTGACAGAACGCTGAGCGGCGAACTCGAAGCGGCGAGAGTTCGCGAATCGAGCAAATGCGTTATGCCGCTTGCGGCATTTCATCGGAGGTCCCGCCGCCGAGCGATCGACCAGTCGTGTGTTGGCGAACGCCACTCGATTGCGCGGAAGAGATGCCGGCGGCGCTCCTTTGGGGAAAACTTGCAAATATTGACAGGCCGATCGCGGCCGTCGTCCCGCTGATGCATCGTTGGGCGGTCTGGAACAATGACAGTCGCGACCTGGGGAGCCGATCACAAGAGTTTATGGGCTTCGTCCCTGAGCGGATGCTCAAAGGCTGTGGCGTAGACGTCGATGGTGGAGGCTTTAATGCGGAGTTGTTTGCCCGTATTGCGCCAGCCGGAGACGGCGTGGAAGACTTCGCGGAGAATGACTTTGGCCTCGGCCGCTTTAAGGCCGAAGCGGGGCGCGGCGTCGACGGCGGCGGCGATGGCAGGCTCTTCCTGATACTCGGTGATGGCGGTCTTCGGCGTATGCCGGCGGTCGATTTCCGGGACGGGATTCAGATCATAAGCGGGCGAGAGCGCCCAGCGCCCAGGCGATCGTTGCTCAGCCCGAAAGAATTCATCGCGCTCGATACTCGACCGCATAAGGCGGTCAACCTCGTTCGATCATCCCATCTCGACCGCTTTACGCGGTCGATCCAAAGAGAGAGTGACACCTGACAGGCCGATCGCGGCCGTCGTCCCGCTGGTGCATCGTCGGGCGGTCGTCGGCGTATGCGGCGGTCAATTTCTGGCACGGGATTCAGGTCATAAGCGGGCGAGAGCGCCGAGGCAATCGTTGCCCAGCCCGAAAAAATTCATCGCGCTGGATTACTCGACCGCATAAAGCGGTCAACCGTAACTTACGGCGGCGAACTTCCCCACCCTCGACCACGACTTGGTTTCAACGCCGTTCCGCTCGTCGTTGACCTCTGGCTCGAGGCTGGGGTTTGGCGTGCGAGGCTGCGCGGACGACAAGCTTTCGCAGCGTTGCATAGAGAAGGTGCTTCGAGTCGGCTCGGTAAAAACGATGGTAACCGTTGCTCCGACTGGCAATGAGATGAGCCGCTTCCAGGTTGGCCAGCTCATCCTGCACGGTCTGAAGCGAGAGATCGCTCAAGCGAGCGAGTTGACGCACATACAGCTCGGTCCGCGCATTCGTGAAAAGAAGCCGAAGGATTTCCGCGCGCACCAGAGGAAACAACCCATGCAAGAGCGTTTTCTTCATCGTTCCATCATCCTGTATCGACCGCTTTAAGCGGTCAATACTAAAGAGAGGCACACGTGATCGTGACCTCGAAGCGGCGAGAGTTCGCGAATCGAGCAAATGCGATATGCCGCTTGCGGCATCTCATCGTAGGTCCCGCCGCCGAGCGATCGACCAATCGTGAGGTCCGTCACCGGGCTTCGCCGTTCAAGACGACAAAATGTCTGCGCCCCGCGATCTCGCATCCTTTACCTGCACCTACACTTTAACCTACACATACACCTCCCCATTCCCCCTGAGTGCAGGTGAAAGTTAAAGTTTAAGTGCAGGTCGCAGTCAGCTACGCCGACTTGTGCACCGCGTCCTGCTTGCGCGGATCGGTCAACTCAATGATGACGCTGACTGATTTTTGGTTGAAGCCCTTGAAGCCGCCTTTGCGTTGCAGGTTTTCGAGGTGACTCCCGATCGCCCCTTCGTGCGCAAATTTCTGCGCCTGCTCCTCGGTGAGGAGCCCTCTCGTACTCAGCCTGGTGATTCGCTCTGGCCGCACGGCCCATCGCTCACCCTGAGTGAAAGCCTGCTTGAGGAAAGGAAAATTGGAAAACGGCCCATCGTCTTGATATGGGCCGCGGCGAGTTGCTCGCGGAGGAGCTCGTAATCAAAGCGGCACTCCAGGTGACGCATCCCCGCATCGAGAAAACTTTCGCCATGCAGTCCAACCCAAAGCCCTACGGTGCGCAGTATTTTCTCCTCCGGCGACAACGGTTCCCTCGAGAAATCGATCCACGTTTCGTCGGAGTAAAGATCGACGTCGTTGAAGATCGTGATGCCTTCGATCGGTTGCTCGACAATCTGCGCGCCCCAGCCCGCCTGCGACCCGGCATAGTAGCGTTCGCGACGCTGGAAGCCGAGCATCTCCCAGGCCCTCATGAGATCGACGAAATGTTTGCGCGACGAACGGAAAGTATGGTGATCGTGATTCGCCCAGCCCAAGCCTAACGAGTCCTGCCGGCGCTTCTGCTCGATCGCGGCGCGATTGCGTTTCTGCCAGAAGGCGCGCTCTTCTTCGAAGACGAGATGACAGGCGAGGTCGGGGCCGACGAGATCCACCACGTCCTGCAGCCGCTCGAGTGAGTAGGCGTAACCCTTCACATCGCGGTCCCAGCGGCGGCGGCGCGTCTGCCAAATCTCGCGTGCGGCCAGGAATTTCTTCACGTCGGCGGGTTGCGAGATGTAACCGCGATAACCGCGCCGCTCGATCGCGTAGAAGGCCGCGTCGTTTTCCTCAAACGCCAGCACTTTGCGGAAGCGCGAGAACGCTTCGCCCTCGATCTCGTTCGTGATCCCGTGGACCGCGGCAAATTCCGCGACGAACTCCGGCCGGATCGCGAGCGCGCTCGGATGGCTCGATGCTTTCGCGGAGAGCAACACCCGCGGCAACATCGCCTCGGGATGCCAGAGCGCCTGCAGCCCACTCTTGTTTTCGCCTAACGGATCCTCGGTAAAACCCACCTCCCGAAACGCGGCTTCATCGCTCGGAGAAACGACGAGGTGATCGACCCAGTCGAGAAACAGCGTCCCCGTCTCGGCGCGCATCCGTTCGGAGAGAATCCGCGCGAAACTGTTCTGCGCGAGGAAAGCCTCGATCCGCTCCAGGAGCAGATTTTCCGCCTCGTAGCAAAGCGGCCAGTTGAATTGATTTTCCGCCTCATCAGGCGCGATCAGAGTAGCTGTGCTATACCCGAAAGTTAACCGGGAGTTTCCGCTTGTCATCCCGAGGACCCGAACGCGCCTGCCCACGTGCCTTGGCGTGGAATGAGGCGGCGCTTATCGTCCTGATTCATCGGAGGACGGAGAGGGAAGGTCAGTTCGCAACGGGGTCGTGTTTCTCCTCGCCATCATCGACTCCCCTCCCTTACTTAGAGGCCGATGTTCGAGATACCGATCCGGCAATGACCGCTGTCGCCGAGCCCGATGATGCCGCGCCACTCGTGGGCGACCTGCACGAGCCCAATTTTCTCGGGCATCCGCGCGGGCTTTGGTATCTCGCCTTCACCGAGGCTTGGGAGCGCTTTTCCTACTACGGCATGCAGGCGCTGCTCGTGCTCTACATGGTGAAGTTTCTTCTCCTCCCGGGCCGAATCGAGCACGTCGCCGCTTTCGCCAGCTTTCGGAAACTCTACGGCGGATTGGAAGGGCAGGCGCTGGCCTCGGCCATCTTCGGGACTTACGCCGCGAGCGTTTATCTCACGCCGATCTTTGGCGGCTTTCTGGCCGATCGTTTACTGGGGAAACGCCGCACCATCCTGCTCGGCGCGGTCACGATGGCCTGCGGGCATTTTCTGATGGCGTTTGAATCGGCCTTTCTCTTTGCCCTGCTCTGCCTCGTGCTGGGTTGCGGGATGTTCAAAGGCAACATCGCCAGCCAGGTCGGCTCTCTCTATCGGCCCGACGACCTGCGACGCGCGGATGCCTTTCAAATTTTCTATCTCGGCATCAACGCGGGCGTGATCGCCTCTCCTCTGATCGTCGGGACGCTGGGCGAGCTCTGGGGCTGGCACTACGGCTTCAGCGCGGCCGGCGTGGGCATGCTCCTGGCGCTGGCCATCTATCTTTCCGGCCAGAAATATTTGCCTAACGAGGAAGCCCTGGCGCGTTCCGCGGCCACGCCCCGCGCGAAGTTAACCAGCCCGGAACGGCGCGCGGTCCTCGCGCTCATCCTCCTCATTCCCGTGCTCGCGGTGGCGATCGTGCCTAACAATCAAATTTTCAACGCCTACCTCATCTGGGGCGACCAGCAGTTCGACCTCGTCTTCATGGGACACAAGTTGCCCACTACCTGGCTGGTCACGCTGGACGCGATCGTAAGCGTCAGCTTTCTTGCGCTCGTCGCGCTCTTTTATCGCTGGTACGGCAAGCACTGGCGCGAGCCGGACGAGATCACCAAGATCATGATCGGCGCGGTCTTTTCGACCGCTGGGATGCTTTGCCTTTTCATGGCCGCGGCGACGCAAGGGCCGGGCGAGAAGATCGGGCTTTTCTGGCCGGTGGCGTTTCACTTCCTGAACAGCATTGGCTTCGCCCACCTCCTGCCGGTCACCCTCGCGCTCTTCGCTAAGGTGGCGCCGAAATCGATCAACGCGACCATGATCGGGCTCTACTACCTCGCGTTTTTCGGGGCGAACACCCTGGTCGGCTGGGTCGGCGGTTTTTACCAGACGATGGCGACGACGAGCTTCTGGCTGATGCACGCGGGATTTGCCATCGGCGCGGGCCTCTGCTTCGTCGTCTTCAAATTCGTCCTCGGCCACCAACTGACGACGGACTCTGAGCGCGCTCCGGCGAGAGTCCCTACGCTGTAGCGCTGGCCGCCGGGAGGTGAATGGCCGCTAGCATGCAACGCGCGCTGCCCCCGGCCAGCTCGATCGTCGGCAGGGCCAGCGGGAGCAGTCGCGCGTGACGCTCCAGCGCCGCGCGCTGCTCGTCGCCTAACGACGCCTCCGCGCGCGCCGAGAGAACAAGCAACTTTTCGCGGCCGTTGTCGAGCTCGAGAGCGTTGCCCGCGTAGGCGGCGATTTGTTCTGCGCTCAGTTCGATCACCTCCCGCCCGCTCGCGGCCAGCGACACGCGCACCTGCTCGCGCTGCTCCGGGTCAGGAATAAGAGGGAGACCAGCGAGGGCGAACCTCGTCCCGATGCACATGAGCACGTTGGTGTGATAAACGGCCCGGCCGTCCTCGGTTTCGCTCCGGAATTTTACCGGCGTGAAATCAAAATCGGCGCAAAACAGATCGACCATCGCGGGGTGCGTGC
>JACDGS010000021.1:0-61565 GCA_013821455.1 Chthoniobacterales bacterium | reverse complement strand
GGCGTAGGCGAGCTGGTTGGCGTAATCGAGCACGAGGCTGCCGGTGCCTTCGAGGAACTGCCCCTTTTCTTCGCCTAACGAGTAGTCGACCACTTCGCGCACGCGATAATGTTTCCGCAGCTCTTCAATCACTTCCGGACGCCGCTCGTGCCGTCGTGCCGGCGAGTGCATCGGATAAAAAACCACGCGGCCATCGTGATGGGTCGAAAACCAGTTGTTAGGGAAAACCGCGTCGGGCTTAGCCGGCGCCGGTGTGTCATCGAGCACGTGCACCGTTACGTCCGCGTCGCGCAGCAATTCGACCGCGCGATCGAATTCATCCTCCGCCGCGCGGGCAACGGAATGCGCCTCCGTCGGGGCGATCTCCTGCTGGAAAGCGTTATCGGCCGCCGTCTCCGGATTCGGGTGGAAGCCGTGCGGCCGCACCATGAGGACGGCGCGTGCACTCTGCGCAAGGGAGTTCATCTGCCGCCGGCTCGAGTTCGTTAGGCCAAGGCGCTGCCTTCGTCGGAGCCGAACTGAATGCCCTGGGCGAGCGGCAGCTCGGAGGAAAAGTTGATCGTGTTCGTCTGCCGGCGCATGTAGCTCTTCCAGGAATCGCTTCCGCTCTCGCGGCCCCCGCCGGTCTGCTTCTCGCCGCCGAAGGCGCCGCCAATCTCCGCGCCGCTCGTGCCGGCGTTGATATTGGCGATCCCGCAATCGCTCCCGACGGCGCTGACGAATTTCTCCGCCTCCCGCATGTCGTTGGTGAAGATGGAGGAGCTCAGTCCCTGGGCGACCTCATTGTGGATGGCGAGGGCTTCGTCGAAATCGCGATAGGTCAGCAGGTATAACAGCGGGCCGAAAGTTTCGTGCTGCACCACCTTATAATCCCGCTGAGCGCGGGCGAGGCAGGGCGTCATGTAGCAGCCACCGGCATACTCTTCGCCGTCGAGTTTCTCGCCGCCGTAAAGCACTTCACCGCCTTCTTCTTTTAGCCTAACGATGGACTTTTCGACGTTTTCGACCGCGGCCGGATCGATCAGCGGACCCATCAAAGTCTCGCGCTCGAGCGGGTTGCCGATCTTCACACCTTCGTAGGCGCGCAGCAGCGCCTGCTCGATCTCGGGCGCGACCGACTCGTGCATGATCACCCGGCGGGTCGAGGTGCAGCGCTGGCCCGCGGTCCCGACCGAGCCGAAGAAAATCGCGCTCGTCGCCATCTTCAGGTCGGCGGTTGGGGTGACGAGCAACGCGTTGTTCCCGCCGAGTTCCATGATCGTTTTGCCAAGGCGTCCGTGAACGGTTTTAGCCACGTCGAAACCCATTCGGGTCGAGCCGGTGGCGGAGATAAGCGGGACGCGCTCGTCCGCGGCGAGGCGCTGGCCTAACGACGGGCCGTCGCCGATGAGGAGGCAGAAAATTGCGGGATCAGCGCCGGTTGCGTGGCAAACCCGCTCCGCGATTTTGGCCACGGCGATCGCGGTCAGCGGAGTTTTTTCCGACGGTTTCCAGATGGTGGCGTCGCCGCAAACGGCGGCGAGTGCCGCGTTCCAAGCCCAGACCGCGACGGGAAAGTTGAAGGCGGAAATAATGCCGACCAAGCCCAGCGGATGCCATTGCTCCATGAGGCGGTGGTTCGGCCGCTCGGATTGAATCGTCAGGCCATAGAGCATGCGCGACTGGCCAACAGCGAAGTCGCAGATGTCGATCATCTCCTGCACTTCCCCCTCGCCCTCTGCGATGATTTTGCCGGCTTCGAGCGAGACGAGCATGCCCAGCTCGTGCTTCTGCGCACGCAACGCATTGCCCAGTTGCCTAACGGTTTCGCCGCGTACCGGCGCGGGCACGGTGCGCCATTTGCGAAAGGCTTCTTCCGCCCTAACGACCGTCTTTTCGTAATCTTCCGGTGAAGCGGTCCGGACTTTGCCTAACAACTTCCCGTCAATGGGGGAGAGTTTGTCGATAGTCGCCCCGCCGCCACTCCACTCTCCGGCGAAGGCGCCGTCGTTAGTCTCGGCCAGCCCAAGATTATCGAGAAGGGCGCGCATTAGATTCTGGGGAGCGCACGCGCCTCGCGTGCTGATTTCTGCGCCCTCGCCGAAATCAAAGGGACGCTGCGAAAAGTCCGCGGATGCGAGACGCATCCGCCAGCACGCGAGGCGCGTGCGCTCCCCAGATTCGCGCGCCTCATTTCCGCATGCGCTCGCACTGCTGGCGCAGGAGCGCGACCGCTTCGTCCACGACTTCCTTCGTGATGTCGAGCGCGGGCCGGAAACGAATCGCGCGTTCGCCCGACCGCATAGTGAAGACGCCAAGCTCGAACGCGCCTTTCCAAAATTCCTCGCGCGTCGCCGCGTCGGGGAGATCGAAAGCCAGAAACAAACCACGGCCGCGCACGGCGGAAATCATCGGTTCGTCCGCCTGCAATTCCTCGAGGCGCATGAGAAAATGTTCGCCCACCACACGCGCGTTCTCGACCAGGTTTTCTTCCTCGATGATTTCGAGGAAGTGCGTCGAGCGCACCATGTCGGTAAAGTTGCCGCCCCAAGTCGAGTTGATCCGGCTCGGCAGGCGGAAGCAGTTGTCCTTCACTTCGTCGAGCCGCGGCCCGGCCATGACGCCGCAGACCTGCGCTTTTTTGCCGAACGCCATCAGGTCCGGCATCACGCCGAAATGCTGGCAGCACCAATTTTTCCCGGTAACGCACATGCCCGTCTGCACTTCGTCGAAAATCAGGAGCATCTCGTTTTCGTCGCAGATGCGGCGCAGGGTTTGCAGCCATTCACCGCGGAAATGATTGTCGCCGCCTTCGCCCTGGATCGGCTCGATGATGATCGCGGCGAGATCGACGCCGCGCTGCCGAACGAACTCCATGATTTCCGCTTCGGACTTCTTTTCCCGCGCGATCACGTCCGCTTCGCGCTCGGCTTCGCCTAACGAGAAGTCGATGTTCGGGGTGGAGACGCGCGGCCAGTCGAACTTCGCGAAAAGATCCGTCTTTATAGGATCGGTGTTCGTAAGGCTCATGGTGTAGCCGCTGCGGCCATGGAAGGCATGGCGGAAATGCAAGATTTCCGTGCCGCGTTCGCCGCGCCCGGCCGCGAGATTTTTGCGCACCTTCCAATCCATCGCGGGCTTGAGGGTGTTCTCGACCGCGAGCGCGCCACCTTCGATGAAGAGCATGCGCTCCAGCGGCGGCATGCCGACGACGCGCCAGAGGGTCTCGACAAAATGCGCGTAGTTTTCGGAGTAAACGTCCGAGTTCGCGATCTTGATTTTCGCCGCGGAAAGAAGATCGGCTTTAACTTCCGCGCGTTCGAAATGCGGATGGTTAAAGCCGACCGGGTTGGACCCGAAAAATCCGTAGAGATCGATCAGCCGCTGGTCGTGGGCGGCGTCGTATAGATAAGAGCCTTTGCTGCGCTCGAGATCGATGACGATGCGAAAGCCATCGAGCAAAACGTGCTCGGCGATTTTATCGAGAACAGGAGACTTCGGCGGGCCTTTGCTTTTCCCACCGGGTTTGCTTTGGACGCGCGGCCGCACACGTCTGCTCTGGGGAGCCGCCTCGGCAAGTGTGGATGGCGAACTCATGCCCGGAGCCTAGCCGGGAGGCCGAAGCCGGTCAATCCGGCTAACGAATGATCGCCTAACGACTCGATCGTTAGGCTAAACAATTCCCGCGCGCAGGTGGGCGTGTTTTCCGGCGAGCAATTCCTGGGTGAGATCGTAGCCGGCGCGGTCGGCGTTTTCGGAGATGCCGGCGAAGTAGGCGTCGATGCGCATTCTCGCCGAGCGACAGAAGTAGTTCGCGACCGAAATGACTTCGTCCTCCGGCTCACCGCTGTCGATTTTGTGCTGAGCGAACGCGCAGGCGGCGCTCATGGCGAACAGCTCCGTGGCGATGCCGACGAAGCGCGAAAGCAACAACTGTTCGCGATCGAGCTTCGGACCGAAACGCGTCATGGCGTGGAATAAACCGCGCGCCAGTTTTTTGCTCGCACCCGCGCAGTAGCGGACGTGCGAGCGCAGGTTCACGTGCAGTTTTTCCAGATTGCCGGCGGTGCCGAGCGTCCACTGTTTCGGATACCAGCTCGCGTAAAATTTTCCGGACTGAATCGCGGCTTTGGCGCGGTCGGCGGTGGAAAGGGTGGTGTTGAAAATCGCGCCGCCGACTTTGAGATGCGGATCGAGCGCCTCGCGCGCGATGAAGAGGCGCATGATTTCGCTCGAGCCTTCGAAGATCATATTGATGCGGCAATCGCGCAGGAAACGCTCGACCGGAATTCCCGGTTCGCCGCGGCCTTCGAGCGATTCAACCGTTTCGTAGCCGCGGCCGCCGCGGACCTGCATCGCTTCATCGGCGATGCGCCAGGTCGCTTCGGTCGCCCACATTTTGCACATCGCGGTTTCAATACGCAGATCGCCGGCCTTGCGATCGACCAGCGCGCTGGTGAGAAATGTGATCGCTTCCATCGCGAAAACGTTGCCGGCCATTTCCGCGATTTTGCCGGCGATGGCGGAGTGCTGCCCGATCGGTGCGCCCCATTGCACGCGCTCGCCGGCCCATTTGCGGCAGATTTCGAGGAGCCTTTTCGACAAACCAACACACGCCGCTGGAATCGTTAGGCGGCCGGTGTTGAGAGTCGTTAGGGCAACCTTCAGACCTTGTCCCTCTTTCGCGATCAGGTTCTCGCGCGGGACGCGGACGTCGGTGAATTTGACGATGCCGTTGTAGAGCGCACGCAGCCCCATGAAATGGCAGCGATAAGTGATTTCCAACCCGGGCGAATCGACCTCGACGATGAAAGCACTGATCTGTTTGCGCTCTTTGCCTTTGACGATTTTCGGCGCCGTTTTTGCCATGACGACAAGCAGGCCCGCCTTGATCAAATTGGTGCACCAAAGTTTTTCGCCGTTCAGGATGTAAGCTGAGCCGTCCTCGCTGAGATCGGCGCGCAGGCTCATGTTTGCCGGATCGGAGCCGGCGTTCGCTTCCGTGAGGGCAAACGCAGAGATTTCCTGGCGGGCGACGCGCGGGAGATACTTCGCCTTTTGCTCTTCCGTGCCGAAGATGAGCAGCGGCTGCGGCACGCCGATCGACTGGTGTGCGGAGACGAGCGCGGTGAGGTTTGCATCCCAACTGCCTAACAACATCGCGGCGCGCCCGTAGTTCACCTGCGACAATCCGAGGCCGCCATACTGCGTCGGGATTTTTACGCCGAACGCGCCCATCGCGAAAAGGTCCTCGATGTTCTTGCGCGGGATTTCCCCGGTGCGATCGACCTCATCGGCGTCGACGTTTGCTTCGAGATAATCACGCAGCTCTTTCAAAAACGGACCGCCCTTTGCGCGGTCCTCTTCGCTCTGCGCTGGATAGGGAAAAATGCGGTCGAAGTCATAGCGGCCGATGAAGAGGTTGCTCGCGAAACTGCCGCGTTCGTCGAGCGGATCGCGGGAGCTTTCCGCGAGCTCGAGGGCGGCGCGCTTGCCCTCCGACATCTTCGAGGTGTCGATGACGGACTGGGCTTCGGCCGGCTCGGGCTTGGCGCTGGTCTCTTCGGCGATTTGTTTGTCAGGCGCTTCGAGCGGTGTCTTCATAAAATTTGGTTCCCTTCTCAGCGTGTTCGCGCAGGAGGTTGCAGGGCTGAAATTTTTTCTCTTTCGCGGCGAGCTGATCCAACTCTGTCACAAGTTTCGTTAGGCCGAAGTGGTCGGCAAATCGCAACGGACCACCGCGCAAAGGCGCGAAGCCAGTGCCGAGGATCATCCCGTAATCGGCATCCCCGGCCTCCGCGACGACCTTCTCTTCCAGACAGCGCGCCGCTTCATTAACCATGAGAAAGATAAGACGGCGAGCGAGCGCGTTGTCATCCCGAGCGGAGCGAGGGACCTCGCCAGCGTCGCTCGATGCGCTGTTGGCAACTGACGTCGAAGCCGGCTTGCGGGGTCCTTCGCCGCGCTGCGCCGGCTCAGGATGACAGGTTTCCGTCGTTCGCCATGATTCGAGGTCTTCGTTAGGCAACTGCTGTTTGCCTTCGTATTTGTAGAAGCCGCTCCCCGTTTTGCGGCCAAGCATTTTTGCCGCGCGCATCTTGTGCAAAATTTGCGGGGTGCGCGCACGCTCGCCTAACGACTTCTCCAGCGTCGCCGCGATATCGTTCGTGATATCGATGCCGACCTCATCAATCAAACGCAACGGTCCCATCGGCATTCCCCACTCGACCAGCGCGTCGTCGATCGCCTTCGCATCGACCCCTTTTTCGAAGAGCTCGGCGGCATCGAGCAGATAGGGAAAAAGAACCCGGTTGACCAAAAATCCCGGACTGTCCCTAACGACGATCGGGATTTTTCCGATCTGGCGCGCAAAGGCGAGAGCGCGCTCTTGGGTTTCGTCAGACGTTTGTTCGCCGATGACGACTTCGATCAATTTCATCCGACTCACCGGGTTGAAAAAATGCAGGCCGATGACGCGCGCCGGGTGTTTCGTTTCGGTCGCGAGTTCGTCGATCGAGAGCGCAGAGGTGTTAGTCGCGAGGATGTCGGTGTCGTCAATTTTCGCGTCGAGATCGCGGAAGATTTCTTTCTTGATCTCGAGTTTTTCCGAGGCCGCTTCGACCACGATCTGGACGTCGCGCATCGGGCCGGGATTGGCGGAGGCGACGATGCGCGCGCGGCCTTCTTTCGCTTTTTCCTCGCTCAGCAAACCGCGCTTGACCGCGTCGCCGTAAACTTTCTCGATGTTCGCCAGGCCTTTGCTTAGAACGTCGCTGTTCACGTCGCGCAGAATGACGGAAACGCCACGCGCGCTGAGCCACTGCGCGATACCGGAACCCATCACGCCCGCGCCGATGACCGCGGCGTGACTTACCTTCTCGTTAGGCGATTTGCCCGTGCCTTTCCGGTAACGATCGGCGAGGAAGAAGTTCCGAATGAGGTTGCGGGTCGACTCGGTTTCGCCCAACTCGACGATGGCGTCGAGTTCGCGGCCTAACGACTCTTCCAAAGAACTCGTTAGGCTGAGATTGATGATTTCGGCAGCGCGGGCGGGAGCAGGATTTTGGTTGGACGGGGCCGTGAGCGCCGTCGCAGAAGCTCCGCCCTCCACCTTCGCGCTCGGCTGGCGTTTTCCGACTTTCAGTTTGGCGCGCGCGGCTGCGAGGAGCTGATCCTGTGCGACCACTTCATCGACGAGCCCGAGCTGCAACGCTTCAGGCGCAGGATAGAGCTTCCCTTTTAAGATGACTTCACCGGCCGCTTCGGGCCCGATCAGACGCGGCAAACGCGTCGCGCCGCCCCACGCGGGCACGAGACCGAGCGTCGTCTCGGGCAATCCAATGCGGGTCGCGGGTGCGTCGGAGGCGACGCGGTAATCGCAGGCGAGCGCTATCTCGTAGCCGCCGCCCGCGCACGCCCCATGTATGGCCGCAACGGTCGGAATCGTTAGGCCGGCGAGCCGGTTAAAAATACGCTGGCCTTCCGCGATAAACGCGCGCAGCTCGCCGCTCTGCGCCTGGCGGAGCAAGGTCTGCAAATCGGCGCCCGCGATGAAGATCGATTTCTTCGCGGAGGTGACGATGACTCCCGTGAGAGCGCGTTCACTCTCGATGAAATCGAGCTGCGCGCTGAGCGCCGCGAGCGCGCCAGTATCGAAAATATTCGCGCCCGATTCGGGCCGATCAAAAGTGAGCAGACAGACCCCGAGGTCGTCCACTTCGCGCCGAATGAAGGCCGCGGAAGAAGGAGAAGTCATCGTGTTCAGTTTGGCCAGTTTCCCGAGAATTCCAAGCGGCGATGGCAAAGCGGAACGATTCGCCTGTGCCAAAAGTCACACATCCGATCCGTTAGGGCGATCTTGTGAATCCTCTTAATCCTGATAATCCTGTCTCTCCCTAACCATGGTCGGCAGGATTCTTCAACCCGAGATCAAGAGCTTCATCGACGCGCGGAATTTCACCGCGCTGCGCGAGTTGTTCTCTGAGATGCCTCCAGTCGATGTCGCCGAGATCATCCTCGATCTGCCGGAAGACGAGCAGGTGATTATCTTCCGCATCCTGCCGCATGCGCTCGCGGCGGATGTTTTCGAATACCTCGATGTCGAGGCCCAACAACAACTGCTCCGCGGGATGGCGCACGAGCAAGTCGTCGCGATTCTGAACGAAATGTCGCCGGATGATCGCACGGCGTTGCTCGAGGAATTGCCGAGCGCGGCGGCGCGGCAGTGCATCCAACTCCTGACGCCGGAGGAGCGCAAGATCGCGCAGTCGCTCCTCGGTTATCCGGAGGGAAGCGTCGGGCGTTTGATGACGCCGGATTTTATCGCGGTGCATGAGGATTGGACGGTGCAACAAGTCCTCGATTACGTGCGCACACACGGCCGCGACCGCGAGACGCTCAACTTCATTTACGTCGTCGATGACAAAGGAAAGCTGATTGACGACTTGCGCATGCGGGAATTTCTCCTGCGTCCCCTAACGACACTCGTTGGAGACATTATGGACCGGAGTTTTGCTCATCTGACGGTGAACGAAAAGCAGGGCGACGCGCTCACCATTTTTCGGAAATACGACCGCGCGGCACTGCCGGTGGTGGATTCGGCGAATGTGCTCGTCGGCATCGTGACGGTCGATGACATGCTCGACGTCGCGGAAGAAGAAGCGACCGAAGACATTCAAAAGCTCGGCGGCTTGGAAGCGCTCGACGAGCCCTACACGACGATCTCGCTCCCGCGGATGGTGAAG
The DNA here is from genome assembly GCA_013821455.1 of Chthoniobacterales bacterium. Taxonomy (GTDB): domain Bacteria; phylum Verrucomicrobiota; class Verrucomicrobiia; order Chthoniobacterales; family UBA10450; genus Palsa-1392. Next base: position 52,842 of record JACDGS010000021.1, on the reverse strand, counting down.
AAACGCGCGAGCTGGTTGATCGTGCTTTTCCTCGGAGAAATGCTGACCGCGACGGCGATGCAGGGCTACAACGGCGAGATCGAGAAGGCCGCTATTCTCGCGATGTTTTTGCCGCTGATTATTTCCAGCGGAGGAAATTCCGGGTCGCAGGCTTCGACGCTGGTGATTCGCGCGATGGCGGTGGGGGAATTGAAATTGCAGGATTGGCTCAGTGTCGTTAGGCGAGAATTACAATCCGGAATTTCGTTAGGCTTGATCCTCGGCGCGATCGGGTTTCTGCGCATCGCTCTTTGGCAGGAGCTGCACATTTTCAACTACGGGCCCTACCATTGGTTGGTGGCATGCACCGTCGCGATCGCGCTCGTGGGCGTGGTGCTCTGGGGGTCGCTCGCGGGCGCGATGCTGCCGTTTCTGCTGCGGCGTTGCGGGCTCGATCCGGCGACGGCATCAGCGCCGTTTGTCGCGACGCTGGTCGATGTGACCGGGTTGCTGATTTATTTCAACGTCGCGCTTTACGTTCTGCGAGGAACGATGTTGTAACGCCGGGCGGCCGAACGAGAGCCAACGTCGTCCGGCCACTTCTCGTTAGGCCACCACAACGCGCGCCCCGCTGTCATCCTGAACGGAGCGCAGCGCAGTGAAGGACCCCGCAAGCTCAGTTTGACTTGCCAGACCGTGGGTAGCTTGCGGGGTGCCTCGCTCCGCTCGGGATGACAACTGAGGCGTCCGTGAGGCCGAAGGCCCGACGAAAACCGCGCGGACGAACTTACGCCGCGATCAGCCCGGCTTTTTTCAAAGTCGCGAAGGCGCCGTTTTTATTGATCGTCTTCAAACCGCGCGCGGTTAATTTCACGCGCACGAATTTATTCAGCTCCGAAACCCAGATGCGCTGTTCGCGCAGATTCGGCGCAAAAGTCCGCGGCACATTTTTAGTCACGTGGCGGCCGACGCCGCCTTTTTTCTTGGCCATGCCGCGACGGTGAATCACGCTTCCGCGTGAAGGTTTCGATCCTGTGATGCTGCAAACTTTTGACATAAGCCCGGTTTTAGAAGGCGCGTAAAGTGCCGTCTCTCGACGGAATGGTCAAGGGATTCTTCGCCTCACCTTTCGCGCGCGACGCTCGCGATCTTTCGATGTTGAACAGCGCGACGAAACCGTGGTCAAATCAGCTCCCGCGCGTTTGCCGGATCACATTATGAGCCAAAAGAATCACCAGAAGTTGCACGTCGGCATCGTCGGCGCGGGAGAAATCGTGAAGCGCCGCCATCTCCCCGCGCTGCTGCGCAATTCGGAGGTCGAGGTCGTCGCGATCTGCAATTCCACCTACGAAAGCGCGGAGAAATTTTGCCGCGAAAATGCGCCGCACGCGACGCCGATGCAAAACTGGGCGGAATTGTTAGGCATGGCCGATCTCGATATTATTTGGATCGGCACGCCGCCCTACATGCATTCCGCCGTGACGGTTTCCGCGCTCGAGGCGGGCAAACATGTTTTCTGTCAGGCGCGCATGGCGATGGATTTGGCGGAGGCGGAAGAAATGCTCGCGGCCTCGCGACGTTTTCCCGAGCTGGTGACGATGCTTTGCCCGCCGCCGCACGGAATGGCGGGCGATCTTCTCATGCAAAGACTCCTCGCCGATGGTGTGCTCGGGCAACCGCATCATCTCCGGCTGCAAAGTTTGAGCAGCACCTTTCTCGACCCGGACGCGCCTGCGCATTGGCGGCAACGGAGCGAAATCAGCGGACTCAACGTCCAGACGCTCGGCATCTACGCGGAGGTTTTGCAACATTGGTTCGGCGACATCACCGGCGTTTATGCGCGGGGAAAAATTGTCCAACCGCTGCGCCAAAATTATGATGTCATCATCCCCGATTTGCTGAGCGTGATCTGCACCTTCGCCAACGGCATGAACGGCGTGCTCGAATTCAGCGGCATCGACGCGCTCGCGCCGGCGGACCGCCTCGAGGTTTACGGCGACCTCGGCACCATTACCTACGATTTCGGTTCTGACGTGGTTCACACCGGCCAGATCGGCGACCGCGCGCTGCATGTCGCGGGCTCGTCGGAAGATCAGGAAACGAAATGGCACGTCGAAGACGATTTCATCGCGGCGGTGAAATCGCGCGGCCGCGTTCATCCGCACCCAGATTTCGAAGACGGCGTGCGCTACATGCGGGTGGTGCAGGCAGTCGCGGATTCGCAGGCGCACAACGCCTGGGCCACGATCGCGCGCTAATCCTTTCGTTAGGCAGGGCCGGGACTGTCTTCGCCTGGCCCGCTGGGAATATTCTCGGCGGGCGCGCTCACGGCGTCTGCCTCGGGGGGCTCGTTAGGCGGCGCCAGCGGCTGCGTTTCGGAGCTGATCTCGACGGCGGCATCTTCCGGTTTGGATTCGTTAGGCAAATCCGCCCCGGGTTTTGGACCGCGCCCGGGCGACGGCGTCTTGCCGCGAGTGAGATCGAGCGATCCATCGTTAAATTCGATGACGTAGCCTTCGCTCACCAACCAGCGCAGATCGGAGGCGAGCGTGAGCTTTTTCTTCTCAAGGTCGCCATCGTTAGGCGCAATCTCGCCCTCAACCGCGCCGGGAAGTTTCTCGAGCAACTGATTGCGCTTGATCCCGGGCGCGTCCGCGAGAACGCGCAAAAGCACGCCGAGCGATGACGAGATGGCCATGCCCTCATGGGGGAACGGCCGCGGCCGGATGGGCGAAACAAAAAGCATCCCTTTGCGATGCCGGAAAATGTGGAGGCCGGCTTTCGGAAAGCCCGCGATCAATTCCTGCATCATCTTCGAAGGCGAACGCGATTCCTGGGTCCACGATTGCTCAATCACATGGCCGAGCGCGCGATCCGGCAGTTGCCGGCTGACGACGCCATCGATTGTCACCTCGGGCGCTTCGCGCAGCAAACCGGGGAGATAATTCTGGCGGAAATGACGTTCCGTTTCCGCGATGCCGCCGAAGGTTTGTTCCGGCTCTTCCTTCAGGGTCGTGTAGGTGGTGACGCTGCGCGCTTCTTCCTTCCAGCGCTCAACCGTCTCCGGGTCGTTTATGATTTCGATTTGCCGCTGGTAATCGGGGAAGCTCATGCGGCGGCTAAAGCGCTGCTCGTAGAGACTGCGCAGCTTCGTCTGGTAGGCGTGATGGTTCGTCGGTCCGAGCAGCGTCCCACTCAAACGATCCCGCGCGACGCTGGTGAAATTTCCTTTGATCGGTTCCGATTGCGTCACTTCCGTGCGATAAAAATTTCCGATCTCCCGCGCGAAGGCCCCGTTCTCCAGAATGCGGCGATCGCTCGCAACCGCCCCTTTTTCCCCCATCTGAAAAAGCAGCGCGCCTTCGGTTTGCAGGAGCACATCATAACGCTCCGGCTTTTCCAGAAACATGCGCGCGAGCGAGAAGACCGAATAGGCCACATGACCACTTTTGATTTGCGCCAGGACGTTTTCGAGCGCCCGCGGGTCGGGAGAAAAACGCACCATCACAGCCGGCGCGGGCGGGAAATTTTCTTCGACGCGACGCGGCGCTTGCCCTTGCGGCTCCCGCGTTGCAGGCCGGCGGTCCTGTTCGCGTCGCGGCCCGTCGCGTCGCGGTCCATCGCGCCGTGGCGGGCGCGGCCCGCGCTCGCGCCGTTCCCCTCCGCCGCCACCCTCGTGGCGCCCGCGCGAGCCGGGACGAGACTCTGCTTCACCCGCAAAATCGGCGTAGCGGTTTTCGTTAGGCGATTCCGTCGCCCAAGCCGGAAGCATTTTCAGATCAAAGAGATCGGCGGAATCCTGCTCAGACATGTGTGTTTCTACTCGCAGAAGCGCGGTTGTAAAATCTGCGACCGGGCGGGGTCTAAAAAGTTTATGCGCGCCGTGAGCGCGCCTGAATCGCTCCTCCGCCGAGTGACCGGAACGGCGGCGAGCAAATTGGTCACCAATCAAAATTATTTAGTTGCCAACGGGTCGTGTCGCCTTTAAGCCGTCAACCCACACCCAACCGAAGCCGAACCAAGGAGAAATTTTATGTCGGACAAACCGATTGAAGAGAAAGTTAAAGAGATCATCGTCGAACAACTCGGAGTGAACCCGGAGCAGGTCACGCCGAATGCGTCGTTCATCGAAGACTTGGGTGCGGATTCGCTCGACATCGTCGAGCTGGTCATGGCCTTTGAAGAAGAATTCTCCGTCGAAGTGCCCGATGAAGACGCCGAAAAACTGCAGACCGTGGGCGATGTCGTGAAATACATCGAGGAGAAATCCGGCCACAAAGAATAACCGCTTAACCGCGCAGGTTGGCGGTTCGTTAGGCAACTTAAGACACGGCTGCGGCCGTGTTTTTTGTTTCGCGGGTTGCAGTCACTTCCTCGCGCGCCAAAATAGCGCGTGAATCTCCTTTGGTTAGGCGATCCGATTTTCGACCTCGGCAGTCACCATATTTCCATTCTCGGTATCGCCGCGTTTGTCGGACTTTTCGCCCTCGGGCTTTTTGTCGCCCGGATCGTCCAGAGCGCATTCGTTAGGCGCTTCCTGAGCCGTTTCAAACTCGACGCCAATTTCGTCGCGATCATCACGACGATTCTGAGCGTTGTCGCGCTCGTTTTCTTCACCGTCGCCGCGGTTAACGGTCTCGGGATTCCGCTGGCCTGGAGCGAACCGCTCCCCGGCGTGCCGATTAGCTTGCTACAGATTTTCCTCCTCGTCGGCCTGCTCTTTCTCGTCTTCTGGATTTCCTCGCGGACGAAGCGTTTTCTCTTCGATCGCTTCCTCGTCCACAGCGGGCTCGACCGCTCGCTGCAGTATGCAATCTCGCAGATCGCTTCCAACGTCATCCTCGTTGTCGGCATTTTCGTCGTTCTGCAAAACACCGGGATTCACCTCGAAGCGCTGACCGTTTTCGCAGGCGCGGTTGGCGTTGGCGTTGGTTTTGGCTTGCAAAACATCACCAGCAATTTCATCAGCGGCCTGGTTATTCTGGCCGAGCGCCCGATCACGATTGGCGATCGCGTCGAGGTCGCCGGCGTCACGGGGCAGGTGCAAAAAATCCGCGCGCGCAGCACGGTCGTGGTAACGAACGACAACATCGCCACCATCGTTCCGAACCAGAAATTTATCGACTCGCCGGTGACGAACTGGACTTGGGGCGATCCGCGGGTGCGCTTTCGGATTCCCATCGGCGCGGCTTACGGCAGCGACGTCGAAGTCGTTAGGCAAACGTTGATCGAAGCGGCGAAGGAACATCCGAAATGCCTGAACGACCCGGCGCCGAGCGTCTTCTTCAAAGCCTTCGGCGACAGTTCGCTCGACTTCGAGCTGGTCGTCTGGAGCTCCGAGATGAGCCATCGCCCGGCGCGTTTCCGGAGCGATCTGAATTTCGCGATCGAGAAAAAATTCCGCGCAGCCAAGATCGAGATTCCCTTCCCTCAACGCGACCTCAACATTCGCAGCGGCGTCCTGCGCGTGGACACGCGCGACGCGGAAAAGCCGCCGGCTGACTCGCAGCCTAACGAGACCTAGACGCGCCGGTCGCTTGAAAAGGCGGCGACTTTTGCTACCGGATAACCATTCCTACCGGCCTCCTCTCTCGGTCTCCCGCGCGCCCGCAACGCCCGCCCGCTAACGCCCTTCGCATACCGCAGGGCTTTGCGACGCTCGTTAGGCTGGAAGACTTGCAGGATTACCCAGCCTGGACTGAGGCCTTCGAAGACAAGTGCAAGGATCATCGCTTCTACGAACTGATCAGCGCCACGCTGATGCCGGAGTTCGATTATCGCTTCATCGTTCTGGAAGCTGAAGACCACCAGGTGCGCGCGATTCAGCCCCTCTTTTTTCTCCGGCAAAATCTGACTGAGGGCGTCCGCGGATTTGTCCGCGACGCGATCGAGCGCATCCGCCGGAAATTTCCGCGCTTCCTCACCATGAAGACGCTCATGGTCGGCTGCTCTGCCGGCGAAGGGCACCTCGGCGCCTGTCGGCCGGAGGATGCGGAGTGGACCGCGGAAGCGCTCCACCATTGCCTGAAACCGTTCGCCCGCGCGGCGGGGGCCTCGCTCATTGTTGTGAAAGATTTTTCTGCTCGTTATCGCGGACCGATGCGCAGTTTCTCTCTGAACGGCTACACGCGCATCGCGAGCATGCCCATGACGCGGCTCTCGTTACACCATCGCGACTTCGAGGAATATCTGGCGTCGTTAGGCAAAGCAACCCGCAAGAATCTGCGGCGCAAATTCCGCGCGACCGCGCAGCACGCGCCCATCACGCTTGAAGTGCTGCACGATGTTACGTCCGTGATCGGCGAGATTTACCCGCTCTACCTCGCGGTGCACGAGCGTTCGAAAATGCACTTCGAAAAGCTCACCCCGGATTATTTTTGCGGGCTCGGCCAGGAAATGCCGGACCGGGCGCGCTTCTTCATCTGGCGGCAGGAGGGCAAAGCGATCGCCTTCAGTCTTTGCCTCGTGCACGAAGGCGTCATTTACGATGACTACCTCGGGCTCGATTACAGCATCGCTTTCGATCTCAATCTCTATTTTTACACCATCCGCGACATCATCAGTTGGGCCTTGGCGCAGGGTCTGCACTCATATTGCAGCAGCCCGCTGAACTACGAACCCAAGCTGCATCTCGGCTGCGATCTGGTGCCACTGGATCTCTACATCATGCACACCAGCGCGGGCCTCAATCCAATTTTCCGCCGCGCCCTGCGCTTCCTCCAGCCGACCAGGCACGATCCGGTGCTGAAGCTTTTCCCCAACGCCGCCGAGCTCTAGATGCAGGCGTGCGCGCTCGAATTCGCGACGCGAACTCGCAGCGGGCCGATCCACGTTTTCGCGTTAGCGAATGGGACAGCGGCGATTTACGCGCGTGCCGCGGACGTTTCACCGGCGCTCTGGGCGGAAACGTTTGGAGAACAGGAAAAGGACCTTCGCTACTACGAATTGCTCGAGCGCACGATGGCGCGCGGTTTCCTCTATCGCTATCTCGTGCTCTTCACGCCTAACGACAAGCCGTTCGCGCTCCAGCCGCTCATCCTCGTCGAGCAGGATCTCGCGATCTCGTTAGGCGAGAGGACAAAGCGCGCGCTGGCCGAAGCGAGAAAATTTCTACCACGACTTATGTGCAGTCGCATGCTGATTGCCGGCTGCCTGGTCGGGAACGGGTACTTCGGCGTGAGCAAAGATTTTTCCGATGAGCGCGCCTTCGAGATTTTGGCTGAGGCGCTTCTGTATTACGCGGCGCGCGAGAACATCCCCTTTCTCATCGTGAAGGATTTTCCTGCGCGCAGACGCGAGGAGATGCGGCCGCTAGTCCAGGCTGGCTTCACTCGACTCGATGGTTTTCCGCCACTACGACTCGATCTCGATTTCGCCAACTTCGAAGAATACCTGAGCGGGCGTTTGAGCAAAATCACCCGTAAGAGTTTGCGTCGGAAATTCCGCGCGGCCGCGAATGCCGAACCGCCCATCACGCTCGAGGTGCGCAACAATTGCCGCAGCGTGATCGATGAAATTTATCCGCTCTATCTCGAGGTCGCGCGCCGGAGCACAATCAAGTTCGAAGTCTTGACGCGTGAATACTTCCTCGATGCCAGCCTAACGATGCCCGAGCGCTGCCGTTTTTTTATTTGGCGGCAGGCCGGCAAAGCGGTCGCGTTTTCTTACTGCACCGTTTGGAACGGCACGATTTTCGACCACGATCTCGGGCTCGATTACGCGGTCGCGCATGAGCTGAATCTTTATTACCTGAGCTTCCGCGATATTTTGCGGTGGGCGCTGCGACACGGTTATCGTCGCTACCGAACTTCGCCCTTCAACTACGATCCGAAAATGCATCTGCGTCTCGAATTGGAAGCGGTCGATTTGTTCGTTAGGCATCGCTCGCACCTCTTGAACTTTCTGCTGCGGCATTTGGCGCCGCGCTTCGCGCCGGCGAAATCAGATCCGGTCCTGCGGCGCCATTTTTCCTCTTTGTCGTGACTGGTCTGCTGCGCCGTTGGTTTGTGAATCCGTGGGTCCAGCTCTCGATTTGTGTAATCCTGGGAACCGCCGCGGAAATTTTCCTGAAACTCGGCGCAGCCGCGACGGCCGACCCTGAGAATAATTGGTCCTGGACCGGACTAACCGGACTGCGCTCGATCTGGGTATGGTGGGGCATCCTCGCCTCGGTCGTTAGTCTCTTTAACTGGCTCGCGACCCTGCGGAAACTGCCCCTCACGATCGCCTTTCCAGTGGGGAATATCGTTCATATTCTGGTCCCGTTGAGCTGCTGGATTTTTCTCGACGAAGCGATCACGCCGCGGCGCTGGGGCGGCATCGCGCTCGTGCTCCTCGGACTCATGATCGTGGCCAAACCCGCGGCCAGTCTGGAGGCGAAACTGTGACGCCCTTCTTCGCTTTTCTCATTTTCATCACCGTGAGCTGCTTCGTCGCGGGCCAGATTTTGCTCAAGCACGCCGTGGATATCATGGCGCGGGAAAGATATTCGCGCCTGCACGCCACGATTGTTTTCGCCAGCGCCATCGCGGTTTTCGCGGCGAATTTCTTCATCAACATCGGGCTGCTGCAACGCTTCGATCTCAGCTACTTTTTTCCCTTCCAAGGGATGAGCGTGATCCTGATCGCGATCGTGGGCGCGTATCTCCTGAAGGAGAGGTTGACGCTGCGCCTAACGATCGGCTCGATCATCATTAGCGTCGGCATTGCGCTCGTTTCCGTGAGCTAAGGAACGCTCCTGCAAAACTGGGATTTCGGTCGTTAGGCGTCTATTAAGAGCGGAAGCAGTCGCTGCAGGGCGGCTGCGTTTGTCCGCCGCATCTCCGCCGGATCGCGTGGCGGGAGTTTGGGGTGATCCATTTGCGCAGCGAAACGCTGTTTGCGGCGCGCGTAAGTGGCCGGCGACCACGCGCCGCAAATGTCGCCCGCGGCAATGCGCGAGGAACCCAGCCCACCGAGCGCCCAGGCCACGTCCTCCAAACTAAAGCGGCCGTTTTCCCAATTGGTGGCTGCTTCTTCAACGCGGAGGCAATCGAGATCGATTGTCACGTAAACTTGCGTAGCGCCGAGTTGCCTAACGAAATCGGAAAATTTCTCCCGCCAGTTCTCGCGCAGGATTGCGCCGCAGCGTTTCCGGTCTCTCCGGCTCCGATCGTCCGCCCACGGATGCACTTCCAGCCGGCCAGCAAGCTCAGCGCGGTTGTTCCCGAAAATACGCGCCGGCCACCAGCACTCGAAGTTGCCGCAACCCCAGACGCTCACCTTTTCCACCTGCGGCCATTCGAGAGCACGGTTGACCCAGCCACCGCAACACCAGCGCGGCGGCCGGAGGTCCCAATCGGGATGGTTATCGAACGAAACGACCGTCGTTAGGCGTTTCTGTCGGCGGATCCACAAGGCAGTGAGGTGATGAAAATCCCCCGAGCCGTAAACCAAAAACGGCGGCAACGCCTGGCCCAGCTCGCGATCAAACGCAGCGATCTCGCGCGCCGGCGCGGAGAAGCGGAGACGCGGCCCCCATGCTCGCAGATCGCGCGTCGGCATTCCGAGATCGGCCGGCCACGCGCCGTCGAGATCGAGATGGATGGGACCAATAGGTCTCATAGGTCCTATAGGACTTATTCGAGAACAGACCGCGCCAACCCCTGCCGAATAAAACGCGGACCGGAAGGACAGAGCCGCAGCAGCTCGCAGTTGTGACAATCGGGTTTGCGCGCATAACAACGCCGGCGGCCGTGCCAGATGAGCCAGTGACTCCAGTTCGTCCAATGCTCGCGCGGGATGAGCTTCATCAGATCGTTTTCGATTTTGACTGCGTCGGTTTGCTTCGTTAGGCCAAGACGCTCGGAGAGCCGCCCAACGTGTGTATCAACGACAATGCCTTCATCTTTGTGAAAGGCGTTGCCGAGAACCACGTTGGCCGTCTTGCGGCCGACGCCGGGCAGCGCATTCAGCTCGGCCATTGTCTGCGGGACTTTGCCGTCGTGTTCTTTCTCGATCGTGGCGGCGGCTCCGCGAATGCTTTTGGCTTTGCTGCGGAAGAAGCCGGTCGATTGAATGGCTTTCTCGAGTTGCGCCGGATCAGCGGCGGCAAAATCGGCCGCGCTACGATAACTTTTGAAGAGCGCCGGCGTGACGAGGTTGACGCGCTTGTCGGTGCATTGCGCGGAGAGAATGGTCGCGACGAGCAGTTGCAGGGGCGTTTTGAAATCCAGTTCGCAATGCGCATCGGGATAAACGCGCGGCAAAAGCGCAACTAACTCTCGGGCACGTTCTGGACGCGTCATTGCCTAACGACTCCGATCTTCCGACGCCAGCCGCGCGTTTTGGCCCAAAGTTTTTTCCCAAGCCTAACGAGGCCGCGTGCCCAGACGAATTCGCTCGCGAGAATCGCGAGCCCGAGCGGGAGGACAAGAAACGCCGGCCCGGGAAGAACGATCAGGACCAAACCGACGAGTAGAATCAAACCACCCAGGAGCGCGACGAGCGTTTTGCGCAAGACCGGCCAATTCGTTAGGCCGAGAGTTTTTTGCCAGCCCGCATTCCCCTTCACGGATGAAGATAGGGCGCGAGTTTTTGTTCGAGCTGCGGCGGCACATGCGCGACCAGCTCAGTGAAATCGCCGTCGTAACGCAGCTCAAGAACGTGACCTGCACGATGCACCTCTGCGAGCAATGCCGCTTCGCTCACGGGCACAAGGTAACGCCCGCGCAAGCGCCAGGAGGCGAGCGCGGTTTGCAGCGCGGGCACCAGCTCGTCGAGGCCCGCGCCCGTGCGGGCAGAGATGGCCACACTGCCGGGAAACTTTTCCAGATAAACGCCGACCAAATCCTTGTTCGCGAGCAGGTCGATCTTGTTGAAAATCGTCAACGTCTGTTTGCCGTAGGCACCCAATTCTTTGATCACGGTATCGACCGCTGCCATCTGCTCATCGACGCGCGGATGACTCAGATCGACGACGTGAATGAGCAAATCCGCTTCGACCACTTCTTCGAGCGTGGCTTTGAACGACTCGATCAAAGTGTGCGGAAGCTTGCGCAGAAAACCAACGGTATCGGTCAGGAGGAGCCGCTGTTTGTTAGGCAAAACGAAACTGCGCGTTGTCGGATCAAGCGTGGCAAAAAGTTTGTCTTCCGCGAGCACTCCCGCGCCGGTGAGGCGGTTGAGCAACGTGGATTTGCCCGCGTTGGTGTAGCCGACGACAGCGGCGACCGGCCATTGATGACGCTTACGTCCCTGCCGCTGGATGCTGCGATGTTTACGCACTTCTTCGAGGTCGCGCTCGAGCCGCGCGATCCGTTCCTGGACGCGGCGGCGATCGACTTCGAGCTGCGTTTCCCCCGGTCCCCGTGTCCCGATGCCACCGGTTTGCCGGGAAAGGTGCGTCCACATTCTCGTTAGGCGCGGAAGCAGGTATTGCAGTTGCGCGAGCTCGATTTGAAGCCGGCCTTCGCGGCTGCGCGCCCGTTGCGCGAAAATGTCGAGTATGAGCTGGGTGCGATCGAGCACTTTGCGATTGAAAAGATTTTCCAAGTTTCTCCCCTGCGCGGGCGAGAGTTCGTTATCGAAAATAACAGAGGTGACCTCCTGCTCCTCAAACGATTCTTTGATCAGCTCGGCTTTGCCTTTGCCGATGTAGAAAGGCGCCGTGGGCTTCTGCAGTTTTTGCGTGACCGTATCGACAACTTCCGCGCCGGCAGAGTTAGCCAACTCGGCCAATTCTGCGAGTGAATCACGCAGGTCCCATTTCGAGACGCCATCTTTTTCTAGACCGACGAGGAGCGCGCGCTCCTGTTTTCGCTGCGGCTGAGTGACGATCATTCAGCGGGGGCAAAAGAGCGCTCGGCTTTTTGCAGGATCCAATCGACGGCGGCTTCGTGGTCCTTTAAGAGAGAGAGATTCAGCGGCTCAAAATTAGTTTGGCGCCGAAACCAGGTCAACTGCCTTTTGGCGTAGCGGCGTGTGGCCTGTTGAATCGTGGAGATGCATTCGGCCTCGGAAATCTCGCCAGCGAGGAGCCGCTGAATTTCGCGGAGGCCGAGCGTTTTCGCGGCGGTCGCGCCTAACTGTTTGATCGCCGCGACCTCTTCTACGACGCCGCCGCGGAACATCTCTTCCACGCGACGATCGATGCGGGTGTTGAGTTCTGCGCGGTCGCGAAAGACGAAGACGCCACGGGCAGAAGTGGCCTCGCTCTTCCATTCCTTACGTTGCGCGGAGGCTGGCGCGTTTGTTTGCGCGCAAATCTCCAGTGCCCTAACGATTCGCCGCTTGTTCCGTCGATCGATCGTCGCCGCGCCCAACGGATCCAAGGCGGTGAGCTGTTCCTGCAGTTCGTCGAGCGACAGGCCGTTCAACTCCTCGCGCAAAAGCTGGTCGACAGGCGGTAGCGGGGCCAAGCCGTGAGTGAGCGCCTTGAGGTAAAGTCCGCTCCCGCCGACGACGAATACGCGCTTGCCGCGCGCGTAAATTTCCGCGAGCGCGTGCAAAGCCAGTTCGCGGAATTTCGCCGCGCTCATCTCTTCGGTGAGCGGAAAGGCGGCGAGCAAATGATGCGGCGCTTGGCTCAGAAGTGTCTCGTTAGGCTGAGCCGTGAGCAGTGGCAGACCGCGGTAAATTTGAAGGGCATCCGCACTGATGACTTCACCGCCGCATCGCTCCGCCAGGTCCGCGGCAATTTGCGATTTTCCACTCGCGGTCGGGCCGACGATAAAGAATGCCGTGTTCACTTGGAATGCAGACCTTGCAGGACGCGCCTCGGTCCGCACTCAACAAAAAACCGGGAGACCTGCGGCGCGTTTCGCCGCTCGATCTCCCGGTTAGAGACAAGTTCCGTCAACTAGTCGCGCGAGTGCGTTTCGGACTTTGCTCCGCTCACGACGAGCTTGCGGCCGAGGAATTCCTTGTCGTGCAATTCCGCAACGGCGCGCTTCGCTTCCTCGACCGATTGCATCTGGACGAAGGCGAAACCTTTCGAGCGCTGGTTGTGTTTGTAGGTGACGACCTCCGCGTTCTGCACTTGGCCGACCCCGTTGAAGAGATCGAACAGATCGCTCTCACTCGCTTCGAAGGAGAGGTTGCCGACATAGAGGCGCGGCGTGGATACTTCGATCGACTCTGGTGTGCGCGAGGGACGCTCCCGTTCGTGCTCACGTTCTCGGGCGCGTGGAGGCGTGCCGTTGCCTGTGGGTCTCGTCCCGTTACGCGGTGCGCTGGAGCGGACGGGTTTCGCGGGGGTGGTATCGCCGCCTCCAAAGAAGGCTTTGATCTTCTGCATGATGCTCGTTTTTGCGGGAGCCTTCGACTCGGCGCGATCTTCGCGCGTATCGAACCGCCGTCGGGGTCCACTGCGGCGCGGGCGCCGCGAGTTTCTCCCGGGGGATTGAGAGTTCATAATAGTTTTTAGTTTCTACCCAATTACGTTGTGGGCGGAGCGCATCAAAATGTGATGCACAGTCCCTGGCGCGCGGACCCGTTCGGGTCCAACAAAGCAGCTCGAGAGCAGTCTGCGCGGCCGGAGGGAACTCCGCCTCTTTTGGCCGGGAAACTCGTTCGGGCCTGCGCCCGTCCGCGTGCGATCTCCGGGCGGGCAAACTCGTCTGGTGAAAGGAGTTTGCCTGCTTCATTTCTTTGCTAAACAACCGGATGATCGCGGGTTGGAGGAACAAACCTCAGTCTCCCGGCATCAATGTGAATAACTATTCCCGAGCGATGCGTAATGCAAGCTCGGAAGCGGGTGGCGTGAAACAGAGGGAATGTAGAGACCACACGATCGACGAAAGCGATTGTCATCCTGAACCGTGGAGACGGCGAAGGACCCCGCGAGCGTTTCTCGACGTCAAATGGAAAGCTGATTTTTTTTGACTTGCGGGATCCCTCTCCGCGCTTTGCCGGATCGGGATGACAATCGCCGCTACCGCATTCCGCCGCAGTCGCTAAGGCTCGCGTGAAACCACTCGATAAACTTCGGCAACCCTACCGCCAGTGGCGTAGTCGGTCGGTATCCGAGCAAGCGCTGCGCTTTGGAAATATCCGCGCAGGTCAACGGCACATCACCCGCCTGCTCCGGCAGGACATTGATCTTCGCCTTCCGTCGCAGTGCCGTCTCGATCGCCGCGATCAAATCTTTCAGCTCGATCGTCTGATTTTCGCCGAGGTTAAAAATATCGAAGAGCGGACCGTCGTAGCCTAACGACGCCATCACGCCTTGCACGATATCGTCAACGTAAGTGTAATCGCGCCGCGTCGTGCCATCGCCGAATTGATCAATCGCTTTCCCGTTCCAGATGCGGCGCGTGAACTGATGAATGGCGAGATCGGGCCGTTGTCGGGGGCCGTAAACAGTGAAGAATCGCAGCGCGACGATCCGCATTTGATAAAGATGCGAATAGGTCGAGCAAAGAAACTCGCCGGCGATTTTCGTCGCGGCATACGGGCTGACCGTTTGTGTAAGATGGAGCTCTTCTGAAAACGGAACCTCTTTCGCGAGACCGTAAACCGAAGAGCTGGAGGCGAAGATGAAACGCTGTAATCCCACCGCGCGGGCTGCTTCCAGGAGGTGGAGAGTGCCGTTGACGTTGGTGTCGTAATAAAGTTGTGGCTGCCCGATCGAAGGCCGCACTCCGGCGCGCGCGGCCAAGTGCACGACGAGATCGAATCTTCCCTTCTCGAAAACGGCGAGAACTTTGCCGGCGTCGCGCACGTCCACTTCGTGCACCGCAATTTTCTGCACAACGGCTGCGATATTTCGCCGCTTGATTTGTGGATCGTAAAAATCGTTGAAGTCATCGAGGATCGCGACCTCGTGCCCTTCCCCGAGCAGCTTCTCCACGAGATGTGAGCCGATGAAACCGGCCCCACCCGTGACGAGAACTCTCATGGTACGAGCGTAGAGATTTGCGCCGCACGGGCAAGACTTCGCGGCCATAAATTAATCTCTTGTCGCGCGCGAGGGACGCGCTAAAATTGTCCTCCCGAATGGAAAATTCGCGGCGCGCGCGTTGAGGCCAGTCCGATCTGGAAACTCAAGCGCAGCCGGGAACCCAAAGGATGCAAAACTTCACCGACCATTTCAGCACGCTCTCTCCGAACGGTCGGTTCACTTTCTTCTGCGCAGTTTCTCGTGCGCGACGCTTTTCTCGGTTTTTCGCGTCATGAATCCTGACCCGGCAAAACTGAGCCTCGGAAATTTCCTCGTCGGCGAAGGTCTCGACCCGCTCCAAGCCCCGGCGATGTTCACAAAATGGATGGAAGCAGGCGCATGGGCCGTGGAGCTCTACGAACCTGAAATGCTCGCGACGGCCGACGCGCGCACCACGATCACCTATGACGGCAAGCCGCAGTCTGTCATTAATTTCTGTTCCTATAATTATCTCGGTCTCGCCAATCACCCAGAGGTCATCGCCGCGGCGCACGACGCCCTAACGACTCACGGTCTGGGCGCCTGCGGTTCTCCCATGCTTTCGGGCATGACCGATTTGCACCGCGAGCTCGAGCGCAAAATGGCGAAATTTCTCGGCCGTGAGGACGCGATGCTTTTCAACAGCGGCTTTGGCGGTGCGCTCGGTACCATCTCCGGGCTACTGCGCAAATCCGATGTCGCCGTTCTCGATAATCGCTCACATCTCAGTCTGCGTGACGGAGCGACACTCTCACGTTGCCGCGCGGAAAAATTCGAGCATAACGATCCGGCATCACTTGCGGTTTCGTTAGGCAGAAATATGGGCAAGCGCCAGCTCGTGGTCATCGAAGGCATCTATTCGATGGATGGCGATTTTGGGAATCTGGAGAAACTCATCACCGTCGCCGAAGAACATGGCGCGAGTGTTTTCATCGATGAGGCCCATTCCACTCTGGCCTGTGGTGAACATGGTCGCGGCGCCGCAGAAAAATTTGGCGTGGAAGATCGCGTCCGCCTTACTTACGGTACCTTCTCGAAAGCCTTTGGCGCTTTGGGTGGATTCGTCGCCGGCTCGAAGGAGACGCTGCGCTACCTCCGGTTCTATGCGCATCCCTACGTTTATTCCTGTGCGCTTCCGCCGGTTGTCGTGGCTGGGATTTTACAAGCGCTCGAGATCGGTCAGAGCCAGCCGGAGTTGCGCACGAAGCTCTGGGAAAACGCCGACTATTTCCATCGGCAACTCCGCGGTCTCGGCATCGATACCGGCAACTCCACCACTTATGTAATGCCGCTGGTCATTGGTGATCGCGAACGGATGTATCGCCTCGGGCACGAGCTGCGCGCACGAGGGCTTTGGGTCGCGCCGGTCGATTATCCGGCCGTGCCTAACGATCGGATTTGCTTCCGCGCTTGCGTGACCGCCTTGCACACCCGTGCCGATCTCGACGAAGCGCTCAACATCCTCGAGGACACGCTCGTGCCCAACCTCATCGCTCAGAACGCGTGAGCGGTCGACGGGCCTTTTCGCTCCCTCGCGCATGAAGGCTGAGCTGCGCAAGCCGGTCATGAAATATGGCCGCAAACTATTGCACCAGGTGCATAAAGGCATCGGGCGGGCTTCGCTCGTGGGCGACGCCCCTTTCTTTTCGCCCGCGCAATTTCCCTGGGCGCAGGAGCTGGAAAACAACTGGCGCGTCATCCGCGAAGAACTCGATCAGGTGCTGGAGCACCGGGACGATTTGCCGAACTTCCAGGACATCTCGCCGGACCAGAAGCACCTCTCGAAAGGCGACCAGTGGAAGACGTTCTTCTTCTTCGCCTACGGACTGGAGGCTCCCGCGAACGCCGCCCGCTGCCCGCGCACGCTCGCTTTGTTGAAGAAAATCCCGGGCGTGCAGACCGCGTTTTTCTCCATTCTCGCCCCCGGCATGCACATCCCGGCGCACTGCGGTCCCTACAAAGGGGTCGTCCGCTGTCATCTCGGCTTGATCGTGCCCGAGCCAAAGGAGCAGTGCCGCATCCGCGTCGCCGACACGATCGCGCATTGGGAAGAGGGCCGGACGATGTTTTCCGACGACACCTACAATCACGAAGTCTGGAACGACACCGAAGGCGTGCGCGTGGTTCTTTTCCTTGATGTCCTCCGGCCCCTCAGCTTCCCCATGTCGGTGATCAACCGCACCGTCATCAAAGCCATCGCGGCCTCGCCGCTCATCACCGACGCGAAGAAAAACCACGAAGCGTGGGAGCAGCGGATGGAAGAGTTATGGCGTTGAGGCGGCCATGACCGCCTCGTCGGAAACGCCGGCACGGGCCCTCGAATCGACTTGCAAGGCGCGCGCGGTCGAAAGTTTTCTCGACCTCTGGTTTTATCGCAAGGTCGGCTTCCAGCTCGCGCTCCTATGCGCCCGGCTGAGGATGACGCCGGCCCAGGTCACGCTCGCTGGCGGCGCGCTCGGAATTGTAGCCGGTCATCTTTACTACTATCGCGATCTGCGCGTGAATCTGCTCGGAATGGGCCTGCATGTGCTCTCGAATGCTTTCGACAACGCCGACGGCCAGCTCGCCCGCCTAACGAATCAAGGAAGCCGCACGGGTCGCGCCCTCGACGGCTTGGTGGATAACCTTGTCTTCGCCAGCGTCTACGCCCACCTCTGCCTGCGCTACACCGCGGGGGGCGGCTCGCAGCTCGTCTGGCTGCTCGCGCTCGCCGCCGGGGCCAGCCATTCACTACAGAGCGCGGCGGCCGATTATTTTCGGAACGCCTGGCTTCATTTCGCGGAAGGCAAAGGCGCGGAGCTGGATTCTTCGGCGAGATTAGAGGCGGAATACGGGCGTCTCCGCTGGCGAGACCAACCGGCGAAAAAATTCCTCTCTCGTCTCTATCTTAACTACACCCGGCAGCAGGAATGGCTCGCGCCTCGGCTCCACGAACTGCGCCGCGCGGCCGTGCCGCCTAACGACGAGCGAATCGCCCAAGCCTACCGGGAAGCGAGCCGGCCGTTCCTTCCCTGGCTGAATCTGCTCGCGACCAATCCCCGCATGATTCTGCTCTTCGCGTTGCTCGGCCTCGGCCAGCCGGTCTGGTATTTCGTCGCAGAGATCACGCTATTTAATCTGCTCCTCTTCGCCCTTCTCCGCGGAGAGAACGCCGTCTGCCGCCGTCTGCTATGAACACGATTCAAGTCACCGAAGTTCATTCCACCGCGGAGCGCGACGCTTTCATCAAGTTTCCCTGGGAGATTTACCGCGACGATCCGGTCTGGGTCCCGCCGCTGATCCTTGAGCGGAAGGAATTTCTCGATCGCAAAAAAAATCCGTTTTATGAGCACGGCGACGCCGCGCTCTTCCTCGCGCGCCGAGAGGGAAAAATCGTCGGCCGCATCATGGCGAGCGACGACCCGAACTACAACGCACTCCACGGCACAAACGTGGGCTGCTTCGGTCTCTTCGAGAGTGTGGACGATCCCGCCGTCGCGCTGGCCCTGATCGAAGCCGCGGGCGACTGGCTGCGCGCGAAAGGGCGCACCGACATCATGGGCCCAATCGATTATTCCACGAACTACGTCTGCGCCCTGCTCATCGACGGTTTCGAACATCCGCCCATGCTGCTCACGCCACACAACCCGCCCTACTACGCCCCGCTGCTCGAATCGTGCGGCCTGCGCCAAGTAATGGACTGGTATGCGTGGTGGTTCTCCGAGCCGGAGAAAACGGCGCAGCGCCTCCGCCGTATTTCCGCGCGTTTCGGCGACCAGATGGGAGTGAACATTCGGTCGGTCAATCTGCGCGACGTGGCCGGCGAGAGCCGCCGTTTGCGCGACATCTACAATGCCGCGTGGGAAAAAAACTGGGGCTTCGTTCCGTTCACCAGCGCGGAGTTCGATCACCTCGTGAAAGAACTCAAGCCGATCGCCGTCCCGGAGTTCACCCTCATCGCGGAGATCGGGAACGAGCCCGCCGGGTTCATCCTTTGCGTGCCCGACATCAACGTCGCCTTCAAGAAAATCAACGGCCGCCTCACGACCTTCGGCTTGCCTATCGGGCTCGCCAAGCTCCTCTACTACAAGAGCCGCATTCGGACCGCGCGGCTCGTCGCCCTCGGGGTGAAACCGGAGCATCGCCGCAGCGGCATCGCCGAGATGCTCGTCCTGCGCATCATCGAAGACGCCATGATCAAACGCGGCTACGTCGGCGAGCTGAGCCTCACCCTGGAGAGCAACCATCTTATCAACCGTTTCCTCTCCGCGATCGGCGCGCACCGCTACAAAACCTATCGGATCTACGAGCGCTCTCTCGCCCACTAAATGGTGCGCCGGGTCGTCATTCTCGCCGACGAGTCCGCGCACTGGAGAGTCGCCGGCCTGCGCCAGCTGGATCGCCTCGCCCTTGAGATAAAGGAATGGGCCGCGCACCGCGCGGAGAGAGCGGAAATTTTCATCGACTGGTCCGCGGACGTCGCACCCGCCGCTCGCTTCGTTCCGTGCCATCCAAGGCTGTCGCCCGGCGACTTCGTCTCCCCGCCTAACGACATCGCCGAGTTCTCAATCGGCACGAGAATTTTCCTGCATCGCAACCGCGCGCTCGAAGCCGCGGCCACGGGGCCACCTAAGGTCGGCGACGATTGGGAAATCCTGGAAAACCCGGCCCAGATTCCAGCCTGCGAAAAACGATTCCTCCGCGGAGCCGGCAAACCTCAGGACGGACTCGTTTCGCGGTTCGTTAATCGTCCGGTCTCGCGCGCTCTCACCCGCACGCTGCTGCACACTTCGATCACGCCGAGTCAGTGGACTTTGCTCATTTTTATTCTGCCCCTCGCCGGCTCGGTTTTTTTGGCGCGTGGCCGTTACTCCGACATCGTCATCGGTCTGCTTTTTTTCCAGCTTTACAGCATCCTCGACGGCTGCGACGGCGAAATCGCCCGCGCCAAACATCTCGCCTCCCCTCGCGGCGCGCAGCTCGATACCTGGTGCGACACCGTGGGGAATCTGCTCATGGTCCTGAGCCTCGGTTTCGGCCTCGGGCGACTCGGCGAAGGCGTCGCCGTCGCGCTCCTCATCCCGACGAACGAGCTGCTCCTCGCCATCCCGGCCCGTTCCGCGCGGGGGACGCCCGCCGGCGCAACAGCAGCGACGCTTTACCCTCGGCAACGACGCCTGCTCGACGGCGGCGGCCTCCTTTTTTTCGGGGAACGATTCACCGCGATCCTGCTGCAACTGACCAAACGCGACGTCGCCCTGGTCGCCTTCCTTCTCCTCGCGCTCGCCGGCCTGCCCGCCTGGATTCTGCACTCGTTAGGCGCGGTCGCAGCGGTCAGTTCGCTCCTCGCGCTCAAGTCAATGGCTGGCGCGCAGCGCGCTCGTTAGGCGAGCGGCCGCCGCGCTTTCCGCCTCGCCCAGCATCCCGCTGTCATCCACGTCCTGCCACCAGGCCGCGCCGATGTCGATGACGCGCGCTTTCCCGTCCGTCGCCATCAACCGCACGCCGTCGGCCAGGCTGCAGTCGCCTCCCCGGCAGGCATGCCGGAGATAGGAAAAAATCTCTGGCGGACAAACGAAAACGCCGGTGTCGATCGCGTCGTAATCCGTCAGCGTTTTCCCGATCGCCACGATCTGGCCCTCGCGCGTCTCGACTTTCATCGCGTCGTCGAGATCGAAGACGGAATCGATTTTGCGATCGACCGCGAGATTCAGCACCGCCGGATCCGCCTGCCTAACGAACGCCTCGAGCAGTTGCGGCTCGAAAAGGTGATCGCCCATCAGAAGCAAAAACGGTGCGGTCAGGTGCGGCGCCGCGCACAGGAGCGAGACGCCGTTCTGTTTTTCCCAATCCGGATTATTAATGGCATGCAGTCGCATCTCCGCGGGAACGAGCGGCTCCAGTCCCGCGAGCAGCGTCGCACTTTCGTTGCCGACGACGACGTGCAGAGTGGTGATTCCCACCGTCCGGAGCGCGTCGAGCGCAAAGGAGAAAAGAGGGCGTCCGAGAACGGGGATGAGCGCTTTCGGAAGGACGGCGCCGGACGCGCGCAGGCGCGAACCGGAACCGGCCATGAGCACCACCGCCTCGGAAAAGTTCCCCTCGCTCACAACCGATAATACCTCTTCAGACCCCACACCCGCACGCCCTGCGGGAGCAGCCTGAAAATGAAAGGGGCGACCCCGGCCTGAAAAAGCCCGCCCACCGTGACCCGCGCGGGAGGATTTTTCTGTGCGATCAGGAGGCTCAATCGCCGCGCGACCAAAGTCGGCGGCGGCGCGGCCTGCAGATTCGCGTCGATTTGTTTCCAGACCTGCGCGAGCGCGCGATCGGTTGTCGCCGGCTGGACGACCGCTTCGTTGAACGAAGTGCAAATGTCGGCCGGTTGCACATCGACCACGCGGATGGAAGAAGCACGCAACTCCAGTTGGACGGTCATGGTGAACGAAGCCATGGCAGCTTTAGCCGCGTTATAGGCGCTCATATAGGGGACGGGTAAACGCGCGGCCATGGAGGTGACGTTGATGATCAGTCCCCTGCCCCGCTCCCTCATAGCGGCGAGTGCGGCCTGGAAGATTTCGATCTGCGCGAAGACGAGAACCTGGAATTGCTCGCGCACGATTTCCTCAGTGATGGTGGAGCCCGGATCGAAGTGGCCGCTCCCGGCGTTGTTGATCACCACGTCGAAATGACCGGCCTCGGCGAGCGCGCGCTGAAAACTTTCGCGCGCACTCTTTGAGTCGGCCAAATCGAGCGCGATCGGATGGAAGCGAGCGTCTACCGGCAAGCGCGCCGGATCGCGCGAAGTGCCCCAGACTTCGTGACCTTGCCTAACGAGAAGCTCCGCGGTCGCACGACCGATGCCCGAGCTCGCGCCGGTGATAAATATTCGCTTCTTCATCGGGTCTCTAAACTTAGGGTCTGCTGGGAAATTGCGGAGAGGAGTAAAATCGATTCCAATCTGGACTTCCGATGCGAGCAAGAACGAACTCCACTGCGCCACTCCGCATCGCGCTCGACGCCCGTTACGTGCGCGAGAAGCCGAGCGGTATCGGCGCCTACCTGGAGGCCCTCGTCCAACGCTTGCCGGGTTTGAGTCGAGAAGATCACTTTTTATTCTGGGCGCATCGGCTCGCACCGCGGCCACTCTCGACCGCGCCGAACGTCTCCGAGGTGACGGTGCGTCCCGGACCGGCTTCTCCCCTGGTGCTGTTCTGGCCGCAACGCTACGCTTCTTTTTCTGGCATCGACGTTTTTCATAGCCCGGCCAATATTATGCCGCGCGGCGTCCCCTGCGCGAGTGTCGCTACGATCCACGATGTGATGTCGATCGAACGCCCGGCGTTGCATCTTCAGGGATTCGAACGGCTGGTGAAGAGCAAATATTATCAACAAGCCGTCTGGCGATCCCTCCGCAAAGCGACTCGCCTGATCACGGTATCGCAAGCGACCGCGGATCGAATTTGTGCGCTCGAACCAGCGGCAGCGAAACGCATCACGGTGATTCGGCAAGGTCCCGACGCCTGCTTCATCCCGCCGCAAAATCGCGACGTGGCTCGAAAGCGCGCCGCGCAACTGACCGGCACCGACTCGCCTTATCTCCTGCTCGTGGGGGCGAACGCGCCGACCAAACGCCACGCCCTCGCGCTGGCCGCTTTTGCCGCGGCGGTGCCGGCGCCCTGGCGCCTGGTGCTTTTGCAGCGGCAGAAAGCGCGCGGTGGTCTCGTTAGGCTGGCGGAAAGCCTCCACATCCGCGAGCGGGTGGTCTGGCTCTCGGAGGTGGCGCGGCCCGATGTGGTCGCGTTGATCCAGGCGGCGGAAGCTTTGCTCCAGCCGTCGATTTACGAAGGTTTCGGCCTTCCCATGCTCGAGGCGATGGCTTGCGGTTGCCCGGTAGTGGCGAGCGATATTCCGCCGTTTCGCGAGGTTACGGGCGGCGCGGCGCTACTTTTTCCGGCGGAGGATGTGGCGAAATTCGGCGACGCCCTGCGCGAGCTGGTGCGTTCGCCGGCGCTGCGGGATTCGCTTCGCCAGCACTCGTTAGGCAGGGCCCGGGATTTTTCGTGGGATCGTTGCGCGCGGGAGACGCTGGAGGTTTATCACGACGCGGCCGCGGCGCAGGCGTGAAGGATATGTCTCGCGCACCCGCGACTCCCGAGGCCTCGGCGCACGGCGCGGTCCTGGCCCGGGGGGCGTTCTTCAGCACGCTCGCGTTCCTCGCTTCGAATCTGCGGGCCATCTTCATGCTCCTGGTCGCGCGACTTCTCGGGAGCGCGGTCCTCGGGACTTTCGGGCTCGCCTGGGCGTCGATGGATCTCCTGAGCAAATTCGCCACCCTCGGGCTGGACTACAGCGCGATCGCTTTCGTCGCCAAAGCCGAGGCGGCCGACGACCGCGCCGGGAGCCGACGAATCTTCCGCGCCTCCCTCTTTATTGCCGTCGGGAGCGGCCTCGGCCTCGCCTTCGTCGCTTCGGTTCTGACCTGGTGGTTCGGCCCGCGCTTCGGGTTGCGCCCCGAGCTGGCACGCGCCGCTTCGATCATGATGCTGGCAATTCCCGGGCT
The DNA here is from genome assembly GCA_013821455.1 of Chthoniobacterales bacterium. Taxonomy (GTDB): domain Bacteria; phylum Verrucomicrobiota; class Verrucomicrobiia; order Chthoniobacterales; family UBA10450; genus Palsa-1392. Next base: position 29,422 of record JACDGS010000021.1, on the reverse strand, counting down.
CGCGCTTTACCGGGTCAGCAACGCTCTCTCGCGCGGTATGGCGGTGATGCACCACGACATTTATTCGCGCGGCCTAACGGAAAGCTTGGGAACGGCCGCGGCACTGCTCGGAGCGCTCGCCTTGGGGATACGAGAGCTCGCGCCGGAGATCGCGGCGATTGTGGGGACGCTCGCTTCCGGGATGGTGGCGTTTTTTCTCGCCCACCGTCTCTACACGAGTCGGCCGCCAGCGCATGGGCAGGAGGAGGACGCTGCGCTCACGCAAAGGCTCGTCCGCGCCTCCGCACCGATTGCACTCTACGACCTGCTCAATCTGGGCGTGATGCACATCGACGTGATCATGCTCGGCTGGTTCGTCGGTCGTGCGCCCGGGGTCACGCTGCAGACCCTCGGGATCTACGCGGCCGCGGTGCAGCTCGCGGGTGGTCTGCGCAAAGTGGGAGGAGTGTTCGTGCCCATTTTCACTCCCGTGGTGGCGCGCCAGATTTCCTCGGGAGAGTTGCGGGCCGCGGAAGAGAGCTACGGATACCTCGCGCGTTGGATGCTGGCCATTCTCCTGCCGGTGCTCCTCATCTTCGCGCTCTCCGGCGGCGCTCTCATGGCGATTTTCGGCTCCTCCTTTTATCGGGGTGGTGTTTGGGTCGCGATTATCGGCGCCGCCTGCGCGATCAACGCTTTCGTCGGCTTGGGCGAGACGATTCTCATGATCGAACGGCCGGGGTTGAATCTGATCAACTCCACCGTCGCTTTTCTCGCCGCAATCGGGTTGAACCTGATCCTGATTCCCGCCCTCGGACCGCTCGGCGCCGCCATCGGAATGCTCGTCCCCTATTCGCTCCAGGGTATTCTACGGGGAGCGGAAATCTCCTGGCTGCTGAACTGGCGCTGGCCCTGGCGCGCGCTGCTCAAGCCCTGGCTCGCGGCCTTGCTCCCATTGCCCGTGGCCCTGGGCGCGCGTCTTCTGACTCATGGCATCGCCTGGGAATTCGCGGTCGCCGGCCTTTACCTCGCAGGCTACCTGCTCGCTTGGCGGATTCTAGGATTGGAACCAAGAGACCGCGATGTGCTCGAACACCTCTTCAAGCGCGCTCAGCCCAACCAGCCCCAATGCGAAAAGGTAAACATGCAGTAAGCGGCAATCGCGCTGGAGATGGCCAGATAGGCTAGGTGAAATTTTTCATTCCGGCCGAGAAAAGCGAGCGCGATCATCACTGGAAAAATGACCACCCCGAATCGCGGAATCGAGGTGAGATAACCCCACGAGGTAATAAAGATGACGGTGGTGACGGCATAGACCGCGTAACTCAAGCGCAACTTACAGGCAACGAGGACCGTCAATGCGATCAGTATCAGAGTGAACAGGAGGTCGAGATAGGAATCGTGCGTGCCTTTGCCCGCATGAGGACGCTGGAAAAAAGTGGCAAATGTGACCCAGGGTGGAGTCAGCTTGCGCGACCAGCTTTTAACGCCTTCGACTTTGAAGATGACAAACCAATCGTCGAATCGCCATTTGAAGTAGGCCAGGTGAGCAACGGTGGCGAGCGGAGCTAGAAGCAGCCCAAGGCAATCCGCCTTGATCTCGCGCCACCGGAATTTCTTTTGCTGCAGGTATTCGAAGGCGATGGCGATCACCACCAGCACTCCCGGCGCCCGACAGATCGCAGCAAGACCAGCAAAGAGCCCGGCCCAGAACCATCTTCCCTGCCGCGCGAAGTAAAAAGACCCGAGCACGCAAGCGAGAAAAAGCCCCTCCGAGTGAAAAGCAGAGAGGAAAAGAGTGGTCGGAAAAACACACAGGTAGAGAACCGTGCGCGCCGCCACCCGGTCGCCGTAGTCTAAAAGAACCAATTGATACAACCAAGTCAGCGCGAGGAGGCACGCTCCATTCGAGAGCAGGATGCCAAGGAAAAGCCAACCGGCATCGCTCTGAAAGGGAAAGGCGAAATGGAGAATGCGGACCGCACTTGGGTAGAGCGGGAAGAACGCCACGTTGGATTCTTCGCCGGGAATAAACCGGTAGCCGTGTTGCGCGATCGAGAGATACCATTCGCCGTCCCAACGCGAAAACATGTTTAGCACCGGGTGAACATCCGGAGAAAGCTGGGCCTGAATCGCGCTGACCATCCCATCGCTTCCGACTTCCCATTTGCCGGTTTTGAAGGGTTTCTTTACGAGATGAAAACCACCCCAGGCCACGAGAATGAGCAGCAGCCGGGTGACGGCGAATGGGAGGAAAACCTCCCTAACGAACCATTTCGGCGGCCTTCGCGCGCGGGCCGCCTCTGCCATTGCTTGCAGTCGAGGCACGCGCGTCTTCCGAATTCCGGGGCCGATAGGTAGGCTCACGTTCGGGAAGATGCCATTCGGGTCGTCCTCAATTTACTCGTGCTCGCGCGGATGGCTGCCGACGATCACGCCATCCTGCATCTCGTGAATCCAGTCGCACGCTTCCGCGATCGCGGAATTATGGGTAACGAGGAGGAGGGCCTTGCGTTCTTCGCGCACGATTTTTTTGAGGAGCTGAAAAGCACGATTGGAATTAGCGGCGTCGAGATTGCCCGTCGGTTCGTCGGCCAGGATGACGCGCGGGTTGTTCGCGAGCGCGCGCGCGATCGCGACCCGCTGCTGTTCGCCGCCGGAAAGGTGGCGGCTCGGCCGGCGCAATTTCGCTCCGAGCCCGACTTCGCCTAACAATTGCGCGGCGCGCGCCAGCATTTCGCTTTCCGTTAGGCGACCGAGGCGGCGCATCGGGATCATGACGTTCTCCTGCGCGGTGAAATCCTCGAGCAGAAAATGAAATTGGAAGATGAAGCCGAGGAGCTCGTTGCGTTTGCGCGCGAGCTCGTCATCCGGCAGGCCAGAGATGGCATGACCATCGATCGTTAGGCTGCCGCCGTCGGGTTGGTCAAGGAGGCCGAGGATGTAGAGCAAGGTGCTCTTGCCGCAGCCGGATGGCCCGACGACGGCGTGGACTGTGGCTGGTTCAAGATCGAGCGAGACGCCCCGCAACGCGTGCACGCGCGAATCTTCTTCACCGAGGTAGCGCTCGAGATCGCGGCAGCTCAGCCAGATTTGATCGCTCATAATAGAGAGACAGGATTTATAGGATTTTTAGGATTGAAGAAAGACACGACCGGCGAAGCCGGTTCCCCCAATCCAGTAAATCCTGTTAATCCTGTCTTAATTCCCCACCGGGCTCACGAATCGCGCTCGCCGCGAATGAATTCCTCGACCCGCTGGTAGGCCTCGTCGTCGGTCAGTTGGATCGCGGGATGTTTGGAAAAATAGGCAGACGCGGAATGAAGCACGCCACCCTTGCCGCGATCAAGCGCGAGCTTGCAGCAACGAATGGCGTCGATCGCCACGCCCGCGGAATTCGGTGAATCCTCGACGGAAAGTTTGAGGTCGATCTCCATCGGCACGTCGCCGAAGAGCCGGCCTTCCACGCGAATAAAACAAACCTTGTTGTCGTTCTGCCACGGCACGTAATCGCTCGGACCGATGTGAATATTATCGGGAGAAAGACGATTGCCGATAACCGATTGCACCGCTTCGGTTTTCGACTCTTTTTTCGAAGCCAGTCGGCTGCGATTGAGCATGTTTAGGAAATCGGTATTGCCGCCGGTGTTGAGTTGATAGGTACGCTCGACTTTGACGCCGCGTTTGCGAAAGAGATCGACGAGGGTGCGATGGAGCACGGTCGCGCCCATCTGCGCTTTGATGTCGTCGCCCACGATCGGCAGATTTTTTTCCTCGAAGCGTTTCGCCCAAACCGGATCGCTGGCGATGAAAACCGGAATGTTGTTCACTAAACCGAGTCCGGCCTCGAGCGCGCAGCCGACATAGAACCGCGTCGCTTCTTCCGAGCCGACGGGCAAATAATTCACCATGATCTGCGCGCCTGAATCCTTCAGCTCGGCGATGATGCGCTCGCGCGTCGATTCCTTGGCGAGCGGCAGAAAAGTGCGCGCCGGTTCGTAAGCGGCCATGTGTTCCGCAACGCCGTCGAGGACACAGCCCATCTTCACGATCGTGCCCGTTTTCGCGATGTCCTTGCAGAAAACTTTCGTGCAATTTGGCAGCGCAAAAATCGCCTCGCTCAGGTCGATCCCGACCTTGCGCCGATCGACATCGAAAGCAGCAACGACCGTGATGTCGTTAGGCGAATAAGGCCCGACTTTCTGATGCATCAGACCCACGGCGGCGCCATTTTCCGGGGCGTGACCATAGAAACTCATCCCCTGCACGAGCGAGCTGGCACAGTTGCCAACACCTACAATCGCGATCGGGATTTTGCTCATCGGAAGCGCCAACCTTGGCGCAGGCGAAGCCTGGCGGCAAGCCCGCAAAGAGCCAAGCATGAAATCATTAAACGACCACCGCCCGCGGGATTTTTGTTGCGCAATGGGGGACCGACGGAGAGAAAATCCCATGCGACCGATTTTCCGCAGCGGCTTTCTTTTGCTTGGCGCGGTTTTGTCGTGCACGAGCGCCCGGGCCGCGCCGCGTTACACGATCGACGACGTCGTTAGGCTGGCGCAAAATCGGAACCCGGAAATCGCGATCGCGCGCAAAAAAATCACGGCCGCGCACGGTGGGGAATTGGAGGCGCGCGCCGGTTACTTGCCCTCGGTGGTGACGAATGGACTTTACCGCCGGCGCGAGCGGGCGGAATCGTCGCGGCTGCGTCCGGACGACTACAACGCTTCGGTCCGCGTGGTGCAAAATCTCTACACCGGCGGCGCGACGAGCAACGAAACGGCGATCGCGCAGCTCACGCTCGCGAAGCAGGAAGACGAGCTGCAGGTGGTGAGCGATCGCGTCACGATGGACGTCCGCCTTGCCTTCTACGAGCTGCTTTTGAATCGCGAAAAAATCCATCTGCGCGAGCAATCGACCGAGGTTTTGCGCGGCGATCTAAAAAGCGCGCGCGAACGTTTGCGCGCTGGGACCGTTGGTCCGCTCGATGCCAGCCGCGCCGAGGTCGCACTCGCAAACGAAGAACCGGAGCTGATCCAGGCGCAGACCGATTTGCAAAATTCCTATCTCCACCTGAGCGACCTCTGCGGGATCGATAATCGCGTGGCCGGCGCGAAGCCTTTTGAGGCGTTCGGGACTTTGCAGTACGAGCCGCGGCATCCCGATTTGAACGCGTCGCTCATGCGCGCAGCGACCGATCGGCCGGAGATTCGCTCCGCGCAAAAGGACATCGTGATCGAGGAAAAACAGCTCGAAGTCGATCGCAGCGCGGCGCGTCCGCATGTGCAATTTTTCACCGGCTACGAGGCTTACAGCGAGCGCGATCCGCTGGTCGGTCCGGAGTTTAACCACGGCTACGTCGCAGGCGTGAACACGACTTGGAATCTCTTCGACGGTTTCGCGACGCGCGGGCGAATGGACGCGACACGCGCGCGGCGTGACGCGGCGATCCTCTCTCTGAAAGCGACAAAGCTGGGAATCGAATCCGAAGTCCGGAGTGCGTTTCTCGATCTGCAACAAGCCGACAGCGTGCTCGCGGCCCAGGCAAAAAATGTGCGGACCGCCGACGAAGCACTCGGCTTTGCCAACAACAATCTCTCCGCCGGACTCGGGACGCAGCTCGATGTTTTACAAGCCGCCGGTGACGTAACGCGGACGCGGACGACGCGCCTCAGCGCGATTTATTTGCACAACGCCGCGCTGGCGCGACTCGAGCGCGCGGTTGGAGGAGGAACGGCGCCCGCGCTTCTGCCTAACGAAAAGTCGGAAGACGCCGGCCGCGCCTGGCAGGCGCTGCGACCGCCCGCGACGCTTGGAGGAAAAAAGTGAAACACCTTTTGGGCGCCGTTTTTTTCACGATCGTTAGTCCGCTGGCCGCGCCTGGCCTAACGATCGCTGAAGCGCTCAATCGCACGCTCCAAAACAACCCACACGTGCTGCAAGCCAGAGTCGCGGTTGAGCAGGCGTCGGGTCATCGCCTCGTCTTCCGCTCGCTCGCGCTGCCGAATTTTGCTCTCGACGTCCCGGTGGGAGTGCAGGGCGGGAGTCGCGCCGGCGAACCGGCGGTGCAGCCGTTCGCTTTCGCGCAGGGCGATTTGCGGCAGCCGCTTTTCCAGGCGGGCATCCCGGCTTCCCTGCGGCGCGGCGATCTCGAAGTGCTCATCGCGGCGCAGCAATTGAACGTCGTGCTCGTCGAGCAGTTGCACACGGCGCGGCTCGCCTTTTATACCGCGCTCTACGATCGCGCGCTGGAAGAACTGGGGCGCTCGCAACGTCAGCGACTCGACGAAAACATACGCGGCGAAGAAGCGCGCTATCAAGCCGGCACGGTGGATCGCGGCGCGCTCGCGAGCGCGACCTTGCAGGCGCGCGAGCTCGATCCGCAAATCGACGAGGCGCATCACGCTTACGGCGCGGCGATTTTGCAATTGGCGGCCGCGCTTGGCGAGTCGTTAGGCGCGGGCGCGAAGTTGCCTTCGCCGGAAGGCACGCTGCATTTTGCGGCGGTCGATTTCGCTTTAGAAAAGGAAACCGGCAGCGCGCTCGACCGGCGCGCAGATCTTCGCCTCGCGCGCTTACTCGTGAGGGCGGCACGCGAAGATCAGCGCCTCACCGCGGCCGGTTATTATCCGCGGATCGATCTCACCGTTTTCGGCCGTTATATTCCCCTAACGAATCTGCGCGAGGCCAGCTCCGGTTCCGCGAACCGCTCGAATGACATCGTGACCTCCGAGATCAGTCCCGGCGCGAGCTACACCTGGCGCGTGATCGACGACGGCAGCGTTGCCGGCGCGGTGCTGCGCCAGCGCTCGCTGCGCGAAATCAATGAGCTGCAATTGCAAAAACTGGAAGCCAGTGTCGGCCGGACCCTGGCGGGCCTGCAAAATAATTTCCGGGCGATCGCCACGCGTCACGACTCGTTAGGCAAATCCATCGCGCTCGCGGAAAAAAATGTCGGCGCGGTCGAACAGAGCCGGCAGCAGGGACTCGCTTCGCAATTGGAATTCCGCACCGCCGAGACGGAACTGCTCGCGACACGCCGCGGTCTCCTCGACACGGCCTACCAGCAAAACGTCGCGCTCGCGGAATGGGATCGGGCGACCGGCCGCTATTTTCAATTCACCGAAGACAGCTCACGGCGCCCTAAGGAATGATGACCAGCAATGTCACCAACAAGGGTGTCATCCCGAGTCGGGGAAGCACGACGAGGGAGCCCGCAGGCGTCATTCGGCGTCGCTCGCAAAAGGAACGTCCAAGAACGCTTGCGGGGTCCCTCGCTCCGCCCGGGATGACAGTTTTGCCGCCCACCGTAAGATGCAAACCTTGAGCCCACGGATTTCGAAGCGAACGGTCTGGATCATCCTCGCGCTGGCTGCGCTGTTCCTGGTCCTGCTTTTCTTTTGGTCGCGGCCGGTGGCGGAAGTTGAAGTCGTTAGGCGCGGCACGGCCATCTCGGCGGTTTACGGCACGGTGCAGATCGAGCCGTCGTTTGTGAATCATGTGCGCGCGCAGAACGCGGGCTTTATCCAGCTCGCCGAGCCGGTCAGCGCCGGTCGCGGTGCGATCGGGAAGCAAGTGCGAAAAGGCGAATTGCTCGCGACGATCACCGACGAAAGCACAGCACGTTTGCTGAAACAGGCGCAAGCCGATTTGCAGGCCGCGACAGAAAGTGCGCGGCTCGAATTGCCGTCTTCGGAGCCGCTGAAAATCGCGGAGGGAAATGTGCAGCGGCTCGAAAAACTGGTGGGTTTGAGCAACGTGCCGGCGGTCGAATACGAGAAGGCGAAAAGCGAGGCGAACCGTTTGCGTGATGCGCTCAAGAACGAGCGGATCGAGCGCGATCGTAATCTGGAAGCGTTGCGCGCGGCTGCGCAAAAAGCCGAGGCGCAGATGAAGAACACGGAGATTCGCGCGCCGATGGATGGGATTCTTTCCGGCCTGCGCGTGATCGATGGCGAGTTGATCGCCGACGGGAATGAGCTGCTTACGGTGTCGTCGCGGAAGAATTATGTCCGCGGCGAAGTGAACGAAGAAGATGTCGGTGAAGTGAAAGCCGGAATGAAAGCCGAGCTGCAAATGTACGCTTATCGCACGCGACAGTTTAACGCCACGGTGTCGTCTATTTTACCGGCGGCCGATCCGGAAACGCAGCGTTATACGATCGTGCTGGAGTTGGAGAATCCGCCGGAAAATCTCATGGCCGGCATGACCGGCGAAATGAACATCATCACCGGCCGCCACGAAAATGCGCTGCTCATTCCGACCCGCGCGCTGCTCGTCGATCAGGTGCTCGCTGTCGCACACACGATGGTGGAAGCGCGCACGGTGCGGGTCGGTTATCGCACGCTTGAATTTGCGGAAGCCCTTTCGGGTGTGAAGGAAGGCGCGCGCGTCGTCGTGGCCGATCAGGATCAGTTGCGTCCGGGGCAATTCGTTAGGCAACGGCTCGTCCACTCCGCGCCGGCGGCCCCTCGCAGGTGACGCCGCCGATTTATATCGCGCTCCGTTTTCTCGGGAACCGGAAGCGCGCTTTTTTCCTCAGCCTCGGCGGCGTGGTTTTCGGCGTGGCGATTTTTATCTGCACGCAGGCGCAGACGCAGGGTTTCGCGAAAACCTTCATCGACTCCACGCTCGGAAGTAACGGCGCCATCACCTTGAAAGCGCGCGTGCAAACGCTGGAAGGAGCGACCGAATTACCGGTGCATCCGGCGCATCGCCGTCTCTTCCAAGGCATCGATGACGCTTCGCAAATCATGCGCGTGAGCCGGCGTTTTTCGAATGTCGTCGCGTGCTCACCCGTGTTGCGCGGCACGCTCACAGCGCGCGCCGGGTTCCAAAGCGCGACGGTCGATCTTTACGGAATCGATCTCGCACTTCATTTACAGACAACCAACCTAGCGAGTCAGATCGAGAGTGGAACGCTGGACGATTTTCGTAATAATCCCAACTCGCTCGTGCTCGGATCGCGCCTCGCCGGGCTGCTGCTGGTGACGGCGGGAGATTCGGTTCAGCTCCTCTCACCGGACGGCGAATATCGGCGGTTCGTCGTCGCTGCGATCGCGCGCAGCGGCGTCGGCGTGGTCGATTCGGTGCGTATTTATTGTCACGCCAAAGTCGCACAGTCGCTTTTGCACAAGCCTTATTCGGCCTCGCTCATTATCTACAAACTGCGCGATCCGGACCGCGCGCCCGCGCTCGCGGGGCGCTTCGAGACGCTCTTCGGCCACGAGACGGAAAGCTGGCAGGAACGCGAAGAAGGCAACCTGCAATTGTTTCTCACCATCCGGCTCTCGGCCGCGATCACGGTCTCATTGATTATTCTTCTGGCCGGGTTCGGCATCTTCAATGTCCTCACCATGACCGTGCTCTCAAAGGTGAAAGAGATCGCGATACTGCGCTCGATGGGTTATCGGCGCGGCGACATTTCATCGATCTTCCTCTGGCAAGGCGCGATGATCGCAGGCGTGGGATCGCTCGTCGGTTGCGTCGCCGGCGCGCTCCTCACTCTGGCAGTCTCATACATTCCGATTCGCGTTCGCGGTTTGATCTATGCGAACCACTTCCTCGTGACGTGGGATTGGCGGCATTATTTTTGGGCGACGCTGCTCGCACTGATTGCGGTTGCGATCGCGAGCTATGTGCCGGCGCGACGGGCGGGCCTGCTTTCGCCGGTCGCTACTCTGCGCGGGACCGGCGGTTGATGGAAAGTTTGCCTAACGACAAGCGGCGGCGTCTGCACTGGAGTTGGTGGGTTCTGGCGCTGCTGCTTTTCCTGCTCGCGCTGGCGGCGGATTTGGGCTGGCGGCTTTGGCCGGAGTTCGCCGAACGCCGCCATTATCAACTCGCGCTCGATCTCCCCTCTCCGATTGACTTAGCTTCACTTCCCAGCGTGACGCGCTTCGACTTTCCGTTAGGCACGGAGCATGGCGCGCTCGCGTATGACGCTCAGCCCTTCACCCAAAACAATCACCTCGGCGACGACCTGAACGGAATCGGCGGCGAAAACAGCGACCTGGGCGATTCGGTTTACGCCGTCGCGGATGGGCGCGTTCTTCTGGCGCGCGAAGGCGGCCCGGGCTGGGGCAACATTGTTATTCTCCTGCACGCTTATCGTGAGAAGGGCGAAAGGAAGTATGTCCAATCCTACTATGCTCACCTGGATTCGATCCTGGTGGCGAAGGATGACGAAGTCCAGCGCGGGCAGGAGATTGCTACCGTAGGAACGGCTAACGGGAAATATCTGGCTCATCTTCATTTTGAAATGCGGGAGTTCATCACGCCGTTCGTCGGTGCTGGTTATCGTAGAGACACCCGCGGCTGGTTGAATCCGAGTGAGTTTATTCGCGCGCATCGCGGGGCGCCGGATGACGATGTCGGGCGGACCTTTGCTCGTTAGGCGACATTCTATCGTCCTGGCGGTATCGAGCTACACTCCTCACCGATTTGTCATCCTGAGCGGAGCGCAGCGGAGTCGAAGGATCCCGCGGAGTGGCGTTGAAGCTCCGTTGCTTGCCTCACTGCCCGAGAGCTTTCAGGAAACCCTGCGGGATCCCTCGGCTTCGCTCGGGATGACGGACTCGCGCTTCGCGCCACCTCGGGCGATCAGAGACCTTTTTGTAGTGCTTTACTCGTTAGGTAGTCCAGAGCAGGTAGGCCCAATTGCTGGCCAACAGGACTAACACAGTAACTCTAAGCACTTTTTTCTCGGCCAGGGAAGGACTGCGCAGCCTTAGACGTGGCGCGCCCAAAACAAGGGCGAAAATCGCATAAAGATCGAAGAGCGCGATCGCACAATAGGCCAGCGAGACCAGGGGATTCAAAAGCCACGCCGCGATAAAATGCCCTTGCGCAAACTTGATCGCCGCGCGCGTCGCGCCACAGGTCACACAGGGATGACCAGTGAGTGCCAGAAACGTGCAATGCGGCCAGGGTAATCCCAGCCTTAGCCAAATCCCCGCGCCGATCGCGCTACCGACAGAAACGACCAGCCAGAGTAGCTCATGGTCAATCCTGTTCTCCCTCGCAGAGGTCCACACCACCCGCATGGCACTTAATGATGACTTAGCATCGCGCCCATCGCGCCGAACATGATACTCAACAAAACACCGCCTCCGCAGCACAGGACCAGAGGGAGGAATACCGCCAGGACGGCGCGACCTGTTTCGGTCTCGTGCGCGCGTGCGATGCCGATGCATTCGAGGACGATCGACCAGATACCGGACACCAATCCGCCGCAGACGGGGACGATAAGAAGCGGATAAGTCGAGCCGACGGTAAAGCAGATAACTCTTAGTGTTGTTTCAAACGATCTCTTCGCGCCCCCAACGAGCATAAGACATAAGTGCAACAAACCCGCGCCAACAAAAATCCCCAGGACAAGAATAATAGGAACAAGGACGATCGCGGAAAGAACTCCCATGCCGGCGCCGAACATGCCAGCCAAAGGATCACGATGGCCGGCCATATATCCGAAGGGATGGATAACGATGTTGAAAAGGATATAGACAGCGAAGCCGATCGCTCCTCCGATGAAGGCATAGATAAGCGGCTCACTCATTCCGCCCTCCGTCTTCATGGTCGCGAAAGCTATACTGGGTTGGAATAGGACTAACTTCAGCGTTTCGAGGAAGGCGTTGAAGGTTCCCAACTCCGCCCTCCGATCCCAGGGCAATCCATTTCGCGCCACGACAGTGACTCCCGGAACGAGGGCCGCGGCCGCCGGGATCCCACTCGTTAGGCCAGGAGGTGGCGGCACGGTAGGGCCGGCGCCGAGCTCAGGAAAAGTGGCCAGCGCCTGCCATGTCGTCATGCCCTCGCGCCAGCCCAGATCGTTAGGGAGAAAGCGCCCGCTGCGCAATCCTTCCTGCACTTCGGATTCCGGAAAAACGCCCAGGCTTTGCCCGCCGCGGCTGACGTGAATATTGGCCATAATGCAGCCTTCTAGAGAAGCGGCGCTGGAAAGTCAACCTTTCCAGCGCCATCCCATAAAGCCCCGCGACCGCCAGCTCCAGGCTGGGATCGCCCACTCGTTAGGCTGCCTAACGACTGACCGCGCGAAGCTCACCCGAAGTGATGAGCTTCGCGCATCAACCCAACGTCCTTAGCAAGACCGCGTCGCGGCATCGGCCGCGGCGGCGAGGCTGTTCAAGGTCTGGAAGAAGGCTGGTGGTTGGCCCTTGAAGAGACCCGAGATCTCAAAGCCATTCGCCGCTGCCATCGCGCCGGCATTCTGAGTCAACGAGGGGCGAATGACCGAGCACAACGGCAGACTCGCGTCGATGAACGCACAAGGCTCTGGCATGATTAGGTCTTTCTGGCGCAGAGGATCACCTTCAAACACCGTCGCGATGTCCGGGAAGATGAGGCCCGGAACGCGCACGGCCGGGACATTACCGGCAGTATCATCCCAGATGGCGAAATGAAAGACTTCGGAGCCCGCAATACTGGTGACGATCCGCAGGACGGTCAGATCTGAGGCTAACTCTGCCATCGAGGTATAAAGACTCGAGCCACCTTGTTCGATCGTGCCGAAATGGAAGGCCGCAGAGTTAGCGATCGCCTGAATTGCATCCGAACCAACGGGATAGTCCCGATTCGGAATGGTTGGGCGATTCACGATCTTGATCAGTTGCGGGAACTTCGCACCGAAGTCCGGGTTCTTGGGACTGCGATAACGAATCCACCAGCTCGTATCCACCGTAAGATTCATTAAGTTAGTCAGACGGCCTATCTGCTGCGCGCCCGTCGCCTGACTACTCGGCAGGGTGCGAAAGGCGTCGAGATTGACCGGCTGCGCTCCCATGGCCGCCAGGTAAGCATTAATGAAGGCGGCATGACTTAGCTCATCGTCGGTGTTATCGGCGATGTATCGCGGGAAATCGCCATCGATGGCTGAGACCGCAGTCATGTAAGCGTCGTTGCCGTTCGCCAGCTCGGCGTATTGCTGCCAAAGGTCGGCCTCAATCAATTCCGCCGCCGCCAGGAAGCGAAGGATGTCGGCATCGCTATTACTGAGCGCGTTGCCCGAGCCGAGGTTAGCACCGCGCGCTACTCCGGTGAGGGCGCCGGCGATAGGTGTCATGAGAGCCGCACCTAACCCGAGACTGCGCAGAAATGATCGGCGCGCCATGGGATGAGGAGCTGGCAGAAGACCGCCGAAGCTCTGCGCTTCGGTGGACTTAGTTGTAACTGACTGGTCGTTTGCTAATGGATTATTCATCATAACTCTTTCTAGGTTGAATGTTGTTGTTTGAAACGAAGTCAGTCTTTAAGGTTCGGCGGTTACTGGCAAACGATGTAACGTAACAAGACTGTTACTCGCCTTAGGAAGCTTGTGACTGGCTTAGTAACAGAACTGTTACTTAGGTTACAATTGCGATGTCATCCCGAGCGGAGCGAGGGACCTCACAAGCGATGTCAGGCGGGCGAGGCACAATAACGCTTGCGGGGTCCCTCGACTCCATTCCGCTTCGCTCCATTCCGCTCGGGATGACAATGTGCGTCATCCGTTTTGGCGGGATGCATGTTAATCCGGAAATTCCAGCGCGCGCCAGAAGTACCACGCAGCAACAGAACGATAAGGCCGCCATCGCTCGCCAATCACGACCAACTCTTTCGGCGTCGGCGCAACTCTCTTCCGGTATGTCCTGGCGTAACCTTTCCGCACACCAAGATCATCCACCGGCCAGACGTCGAGACGGCCGAGGTGAAAGAGCAACAACATTTCCACCGTCCAGCGGCCAATACCTCTTACACTCGTTAGGCGAGTGATGATCTCCTCGTCGCCCATGCGCACGAGCGCGCGGTGTCCGGGCACAGTGCCATCGAGCGTCCTGGCCGCCAGGTCCTTCAGCGCGGCGGTCTTGTTGCGCGAAAGACCAGCGGCGCGGAAGTTCTCATCCGCCGTCGCGAGGATCAACTCCGGCGAAAAGTATTTCCGGCCGGGATAGAGCGCCTGCACTCTTCCCAAAATGGTAGCGGCTGCTTTCCCGCTGAGTTGCTGGTAGGTGATCGACCGCGCGAGCGCGTCGAGCGGCCTAACGAGTCTAACTGCCTTGATCGGGAATGGGCCGACGCGCGCAATCAAAGCGCCAAGTTTTGGATCGCGCGCCGCCAGCTCCTGCTCGGGGGCGAGCGCGGCTGGCTTCATCGCGCACGACGACGACCACCACCACCACGCCGTCCGGCCGGGCGGAAGCCGCTGGGACGTGGACGCGGATTAGAGTTATACTCGTTAGGCGCACCGCTGCCTTGCGGTGGACGACGGTTTTCCTCGCGTGGCGCCGCGGCGGCTTCGTAGTCAAAGCCGTCCGCGCGCTTGCGGACTATGCCGCGCCCGATGAACCGTTCGAGCGAGCGAAGCGGACCCTGGTCTTCGGGTGTGATGAAGCTAATGGCATCGCCGACCGCGTGCGCGCGACCGGTCCGGCCGATGCGGTGCACATAGTCCTCCGAGTGCATGGGAAAATCGTAGTTAACGACATGCGAGATACCATCGACGTCGATCCCGCGCGCGGCCACATCGGTCGCAACGAGGACGCGCACCGCGCCGGATTTGAAATCCTTCAACGCCCGCAGTCGCTGATTTTGCGAACGATTGGAATGGATCGTTCCTACTTTAATGCCGCTGCTCTCAAGACGACGCGCGACGCGATCGGCGCCGTGTTTGGTGCGGGTAAAAACAAGGACGGTATCGTAGTCAGGATTAGCCAGGAGATGTTGCAGGAGAGCGGGTTTAAGGTGCGGGCGCACCTCGTAAACCCACTGCGTCACGGTGTCGGCGGGATTAGCGCGACGGCCAATCTCTATGACTTTCGGACTATGTTGAAACTCTTTTGTGAGTGCTTCGATTTCTCGTGAGAAGGAAGCCGAGAAAAGTAAGGTCTGCCGTTTCGCGGGCAACGCCCTAACGATCGTTCTAATGGGCGGGAGGAATCCCATGTCGAGCATCCGGTCGGCTTCATCGAGGACCAGAAATTCGACGCCGGAAAAGTTAGTCTGGCGTTGCTCCATGAGGTCGATCAAGCGGCCCGGTGTCGCGACGACTAACTCTACTCCGGCACGCAGCGCCGCGATCTGCGGACGCTCGCTCACGCCGCCGTAAACGGTCGCCATTCGCAGCGGCAGGTGCTTCGCGTAGGCGCGCACGTTTTCCTCGATCTGCACGACCAGCTCGCGCGTCGGCGCGACGATCAGGGCGCGCATGCCGGGACGTTGATTTCCCCGGGCACGATTGACGAGTTGAGTAAGAATGGGGAGGACGAAGGCCGCCGTCTTACCGGTGCCGGTTTGCGCAATGCCGATCACGTCGCGACCCGCGAGGATCTCGGGAATGGCTGCGGTTTGGATAGGAGTCGGTTCAGTGTAACCGGCTTCCTTGATGGCTTGATGAATACGGTCGTCGAGACCGAAAGAGCGGAAGGGCATAAGCCGCGGACTATCGGCCAGATATAGGGAAAGGCACGTCTCTTCTCCGCCCGGGCCGGGGTCGTGAAAAAGATGATTCCTTACCTAAAAGTCAGTTGCGACCTTTGGGCGAATTCTCAGCGTGCTGACCATGAAAATCTTTTCCGCGGTCCTGCTTTTCTGCACGCAACTGGGTTTGACTGCCGCGCTCGCGCAAGTGCCTTTGCGCGCGCCGGAGCGCGAAGGCGCCAGCGGCGGATTGAAAGAAGTGGATGTGAGTGTCAGTCGCGGGAACGAATCCGAGACTTGTGTAGCGGTGAGTCATACCAATCCCAAACTCATCACCACGCTCTCGAACCTGGATGCGAACGCGCTTTTCCATAGCTGGAGCACGGATGGTGGAAAGACCTGGCAGCATAATATAATCGCGAATGGCGACTCGTTAGGCTTTGCCTGCTGTGATGCGCAACTCGCTTCGGATGATTTCGGAAATATCTTCCTCGCCTATCTCTCGTCGGACATCGCGATCAAAGCGGCGATCTCGACCGATGGGGGCGCGACTTTTCAACCGTTGCCTTTTCTTACTTCGTTGCCTCGAGGGTTGCCGGTGATGCCTTATAAGAGTCTGGCCGCGGCTGGGCAGGCAGTCGGTGGCGATCAACCTTCCATCTCGACTGGCTCCGGCAGCGTTTGGATTTCCTGGACGAGTTTTGATGGAACCATCCAGGCGAGCGGCGCGGCGGTAACGGGTTTGGGGCAGGTCGGAACTTTCTCGGCCGCGCAAGGGATTCCGGGGAGTAACCGCGCCGGTGATTATGGCGATACTTCGGTCGGGCCGGATGGCCAAGTCTATGTCGTCTTTCAAAATCCTACCGGCGGCGAAGGTCCTGCCACAATCTATGCAGCGCTCGATCCTGATGGCCTCGGGCCGGCGGGATTCGGGCCGGCGCAAGTGCTCCAGACAACCAATGTCGGTGGCTTCGATTACATTCCGGCGCAATCGGGGCGCTCGGTCGACGCCGAGGCCGGGCTGGCATGGGACCGGACGAACGGGCCGCATCACGGCCGGCTCTATTTCATTTACGTCTCGGAGGAACCGCAGGAAAGTAACGATCTGGATATCAACCTGCGCTATTCCGACGACAATGGAACGACCTGGAGCACTTCGACGCGGGTGAATGACGATGCCGGGACGAACAGTCAGTTCAACCCGAAGATCTCGCTCGATCCGACGACGGGAAAAATCGGGCTCGCGTGGTACGACGCGCGCAACGATTTCGGCGACCACGGCCCGGGCGACACCAATGGCGTGCCTAACGACGACATCATGATCTACGCGACGGTGAGCCGCGATGGCGGAGTGACTTTCGAGCACAACGTCCGCCTCTCGCTCGCGGCCTCGAACGACAACGACGCCCGCAGCGGAGTGGATTACGGGGATTACAGCGGGTTTGCCTACTACGGCGGACGGTTTTATTTCTCGGCCGCGGATAACTCGAACGCGACGGGGACGAATCCGGATGGAACGCTGAAGACGTTCGACCTCGTGGTCGCGCCGGTAAAAATAAAGTAGGGCAGACCTATACTCGTTAGGCGGTTTGCGCGAGGACGTAGTCCTTTATTCGTTAGGCCAACGGCCGAACGCGGGGGCTAGGCGGCGAGCGAGTCTTCGCCCACGAGAACGTCGATGGCGTGGCGGAGCTCGTCGACGTCGAAGGGCTTGGAAAGCATCAGGTCCACATGGAGGTCTTCGTAGGCATGGATGTTTTGATCGTTTAAATGCGCCGAAAGAACGGCGATCTTTCCGCCGAAATGATGCGCCCGCAGCTCGCGCACCAATTCCAGGCCGGTGCCCTGCGGCATCTGGTGATCGGTGATGACAACGTCGAACGGTTGGCTAGCCGCGGCGATTTTCTTCAACGCCTGCGCGCCGTTGCACGCGGTCGTGACCCGGCAGGTCGGACCGCACAGCACCAAAGCCAGGAGTTGGGCGACCGCCGTCTCGTCTTCGACCGCGAGGATTTTTAAGCTTTCCTTCATACGTCCAGAGAAAAGCAAGACTCAGGCCGCGGCTCGGCGCGAGTGGAGCTGCCGGAATTTCGTATCGTTTCGCTGCAATTCGCATCTTTCTTCTTGAAAACTTCCAGCGCATATTGAGTGTCACCACGCAAACCATGGACGTTTCTTCTTCGGTCTCCACGCACGCCGCCCACGACTCTCATCCGCACGACGAGCACGATCACCACGAGCTGTCGTTTTTGCGCAAATACGTTTTCTCGACCGACCATAAAGTCATCGGCCTGCAGTATCTGATTTCGGGGCTGATTTTTCTCTTCTTCGGATTTCTCCTGATGATGCTGATGCGCTGGCAGCTCGCTTTCCCGGGAACACGCTTGCCGGTGATCGGGACGCTGATTGAGAACGTCCTCGGCCAGGGCGCGATGAACAACGGCGTGATGACGCCGGAGTTTTACAACTCGTTAGGCGCGATGCACGGCACGATCATGATTTTCCTTGGCATCGTGCCGGTGGCGTTTGCGGCCTTTGGGAATTTCGTGGTGCCGCTGCAAATCGGCGCGCCGGATATGACTTTCCCGAAGATCAATATGGCGAGTTATCAGGCGTTTTTTGCCGGTGGCATTGTTATGCTGGTGAGCTTCTTCGTGCCAGGCGGCGCGGCTAAGGGCGGCTGGACTTCCTATACGCCGCTCTCCGATATCGCGGATAAAGGGCCAACCTATCATGTCATCTTCAACGGCCAGACGCTCTGGTTGATTGCGTTCATCATGCTCATCACTTCGTCATTGTTAGGCGCGGTGAATTTTATCGCGACGATCATCCAGTTGCGCGCAAAAGGCATGACCTGGATGCGGCTGCCGTTCTTTGTTTGGGCGCAGTTTGTCACGGCGTTTTTGTTGCTGCTCGCTTTTCCTCCGCTGGAGTCCGCGATCGTCATGCAGCTGATGGATCGCGTCGCGGGGACGAGCTTCTTTTTGCCAAGCGGGCTCATCGTGAATGGCGCGGCGGTCTCGATCAGCGGCGGTGGGAGTCCGTTGCTCTGGCAGCATCTCTTTTGGTTCCTCGGGCACCCGGAAGTGTATGTGCTCATTCTGCCCGGCATGGGAATCGTGGCGGAGATTCTCGCGAATAACACGCGGAAGCCGCTCTGGGGCTACAAGTCGTTAGTTTTTGCCGCGCTCGTTCTTGGCTTTTTGTCTTTCATCGTGTGGGCACATCACATGTGGCTCACCGGCATGGGCACAGTGGTAAGCGCGTTTTTCCAAACGACGACGATGATCATCTCCATTCCGTCGGTCATTATCCTAAGCGCGTTTTTCATCTCGCTCTGGGGCGGATCGATTCGGTTTACGGTGCCGATGCTTTTCGCGACGGCCTTTTTGCCGATGTTTGGGATCGGTGGCCTAACGGGAATTCCGCTGGCCTTTAATTCGGCCGATCTCTACCTGCACGACACTTACTATGTCATCGCGCACTTCCATTACATCGTCGCGCCGGGAACGATCTTCGCGGTCTTTGCGGGCGTCTATTATTGGTTCCCGAAAGCGACCGGAAGAAAGATGAGCGACTTCTGGGGGCACGTGCATTTCTGGCCTTCGCTAGTTTGCATGAACTGCATTTTCCTGCCGATGTTTTTGCAGGGCATGCTCGGGATGCATCGCCGCTGGTACGACGGCGGGCAAGGTTGGACGCTCGCTTCAGAGAAGGTCTGGGGCGTGAGCGGTTTCCATTGGAACCTGCCGATCTCGATCGCGGCGTGGGTCATGGGAGTCGCGCAAATCCCTTTCATCATCAATTTCTTTTGGAGCATCTGGCGCGGCGAAAAGGTGAACGACAATCCTTGGGAGGCGACCACGCTCGAATGGACCGCGCCGTCGCCACCGCCGCACGGCAACTTCCTTGAAGCGCCGGTCGTTTATCGCGGGCCTTATGAGTACAGCCTGCCCGGCCGGGACAAGGATTACACGATGCAGACGGAGCCGATTAAAGAAGGCGAGCGCGTGCTGCACGAGCCGACTATGTCGCTGGGACATTGAATTGATTTTTAGACAGGATTAACAGGATTTACTGGATGAAGAAAAAGAAGAGCCGCCTAAGTCTTTCCCCCATCCTGTTAATCCCGTAAATCCTGTCCTTCTTTCCTAACGAGATTTAGATAAATGGAAATTCCCTATACAGTTACTGCGCGGCCCGATACGGGACTTTGGAACGCCAAAGTCGGTATTTGGCTCTTTCTCGCGTCGGAAGTGATGCTCTTCGGCGGTTTGTTTTCCGCTTATATTTTCCTGCGGCTCGATGCCGAGCCTGGCTATTGGCCGCACGGTCTGCTTAACGTTCCAGTTGGAACCTTTAACACCGCGGTCCTGATCTTCTCTTCCGTTACAGTCGTCCTCGCCTGGGCGTCGCTGAAGATGCGACGCTATTCTAGATACAGGGTTTACATGGCGATCACCATTCTTTGTGGGGTCATCTTCCTGGTGGTGAAACTGGGCTACGAATGGCCGCAGAAATACGATCACTTCGGCGCCTACCTCAAAACCAGCTCGCTGGAAAAATACGAGCGCTATCTCGGCAACAAACACCTTCTCGCGGAAGGGCTGCCGCCGCGCGTCGAGATCACGGGACATCTGCATAACGAAGCCGCGCTCGATGATCCCAAGATCAAGGAATACGAAGTCGGACTCGATGTGGTTTACACCGATCCGACCGATCCGAAGATGGACCGGCCGCACTTCTTCTTCGTTCCGCCGACTGAGCATGTCGCGACGATAGAGAAAGCCGACGTCGAACGCGCGACAATGTTCTTACCGACCCACAACAACTACTTCGCGACCTATTTTACGATTACCGGACTGCACGGATTGCACGTTCTCGGTGGCGTCATCGTGTTCACTTACCTTTTCTTTTTCGGCGGTATCACTTATCGGCAAAATCCCGAGCATCTCGCGAATCGAGTTGAGGTCGCGGGCTTGTTCTGGCACTTTGTAGATCTGGTTTGGATTTTTGTTTTCCCGCTCTTCTACCTGCTCTAACTCATGAATAACCCGCCCACCACCGAGCCGGTCGATCACGAGACCGAGCATTACGCGCACGACGTCAGCAACCATGTGCGCGGTTATCTCCTCGTCGGTGCCACGCTCCTCGTTTGCACTGGACTGACGGTCTTTCTTTCCTACGTCAATTTCGGCTCGCAAAAGGCGAACATCGCGGTGGCTATGGTCCTGGCGACTTTCAAGGCCGGCTTGGTCGCTTACATTTTCATGCACCTCTCCGCCGAGAAGAAACTCATTTACCGCGTCCTGGTCTTCACCGGCATTTTCGTCTTCGCGCTCTTCTGGCTAACCTATCTCGCTTGGTACGATCCGATCACACACTAGATGTCACTCAAAGGCTTTCACATCGTCTTCATTACCTTCTCGACTCTGCTCGCGTTTGGGATCGGAATCTGGTGCCTTTGGGTCAACAGCCTCGGCCCCTCCATTCCTTCTTACACCGTCGGCGCGGGCATTTCTTTTGCCGCGGCGGTGGCGCTGATTATTTACGGCTGCTGGTTCTGGCGGAAAATGAAGCGGCTCCGTTTGCTTTGATGAAAACAAAACTATTCGTTCTTCTCGCAATCATCCTCGCCTCGCCCACCGGTCAGGCCCTGGCCTGCGCCACTTGCATGGCCGGGAAGGATTCCAAAACCACCGCGCACATGGCCGTCGCCATCTGGGTCATGATCGGCGCGGTCATGTCCGTTCTCGGCGGCGTCAGCGCTTTCGGCGTCCACCTTTGGCGGCACGCCGGTATTCCGCTGGAGCCGCACGAGCAATTGATCGACGAGGACCTGGAGAAATATGACTAGCCTCGCTCTGATTAACGAGCTAATCGGGCAGCCCCCTAACGCCTCGGCCCACGGCTACCAGATCGATCACATCATCGAGTTTTGCCATTGGTTCATGGGCGCGCTCTTCCTCGGGTGGTCGGCTTTTTTCGTTTACGTCCTGCTCCGTTTTCGCAAAGGCCGGAACCCCGTCGCGAGCCACGAGGGCGTGACCAGCGGCATCTCGACGCATTTGGAATTTGCCGTCGTCCTGATCGAGGCCGTGCTTCTGATTGGGTTTGCCGTTCCGCTCTGGGCGAAACGCGTCAACGATTTCCCGCCGGCGAAAGACGCCATCCTCGTCCACGCCGTGGGGCAGCAGTTCAACTGGAATTTCCACCTCCCCGGACCTGACGGCGTCTTCGGCCGACGCGCCATCGATCTGGTCACGAATACCAACCCGTTAGGCCTCGACCCCTCCGATCCGGCGTCCAAGGACGACCTAACGGCGTTAGGCGAACTCCACGTGCCCATTGATCGTAACGTCATCATCGACGTCTCCTCGAAGGACGTGATCCACAATTTTTGCCTGCCCGGCATGCGCATCGCGCAGGACGCCATCCCTGGCCAGATCATCCCGATGTGGTTCAAGCCGATCAAGACCGGCCAATACGAAGTCGTCTGCGGTCAGCTTTGCGGACTCGGACATTACGGGATGAAAGGCATGCTCGTCGTCGACACTCCAGAGGACTATCAGGCGTGGCTGAAAGAGCGGATGGAACTTTCTGGTACCCAAAGCGCGCCCCCTGCGCTCGCTCGGCCTCCCGGCGAACCGCCACCAGGCCCCACGCCGGGAAGCGTCGCGCCTCCGGGCGCACCGAAAACAGGAAAGCCCGGAGGATAACGACGCGCTTCCCTGCCTGTCATTCCGAGCGGAGTGCAGCGCATCGGAACGAAGTCGAGGAATCCCGTGGCGCAACCTGGAAGTCAGCCAGCAGAAAAAGCGAGCGACGCCGGTGAGCCGTGGCGTGTGCCGAGAGCAGACGAGGCTTCCCGACCGCCCTACGGGATCCTTCGACTTCGCTGCGCTCCGCTCAGGATGACAAAATGAAACATGCGCCCCTAACGAATCCGTTCCTGCGCGCCTTCGCCTGGTTCACCGCGGGCGCGACGCTGCTCCTCATTTGCAGCGGCGGCATGGTCACGAGCAAAGGCGTCGGTCTCGCCGTACCGGATTGGCCTACCACCTTCGGGTACAACATGTTTTTCTTCCCCGTCTCGAAATGGGTCGGCGGGATTTTCTTTGAGCACACCCATCGTCTCATTGCCTCGGTCGTCGGCTTTCTCACTATCATCCTCGCCGTCTGGCTCGCTTTCTTTTCGCCTGCGGAACGTTGGATCAAAAAACTCGGCTGGGCGTCGTTAGGCATGGTCGTGTTGCAGGGCGTGCTCGGCGGCCTCCGCGTTACCCTGATGAAGGATCAGATCGGCATCTTCCACGCCTGTGTCGCGCAGGCCTTCTTCGCCATGCTCGTGTTGATCGCGCTCGCGCTTTCCCCCGTCTGGCGGAGGCTCGCGCCTGCGGCCGGGCGCATTCCCGCGCGCGCCGCGATCCTCATCTCAGTCGTCACCTTCGTCCAGCTCGCGCTCGGGGCGACCATGCGCCATCAGCATCGCGACCTCGCCATCACCGATTTCCCGCTCGCCTACGGCCAGGTTGTTCCCAAAACGGACGCCGCCGCGATCGCGCGCATCAACGAAACCCGCGAACGCGTCGCTCTTTCCGAGGTCACACCCGCGCAGATCTGGCTGCAAATGGCGCACCGCTTTGGGGCCGCCCTCATCGGGACGCTGGTTATCGGCTTTTGGCTTCTCGTTAGGCGCCGCCGGCTCGCGCAGACATCGTTAGGCACGCTCTCCAAATTCTGGCTCGTCCTTATCGTCGTCCAAATCGCCCTCGGCGGTTGGACCATCTGGAGCAACAAAGCCGCCGACATCGCCACCGCGCATGTCGCCGTCGGCGCGGTCACCTTCGTCACCGGCGTCGCCATCTCCGCCATCGCGCTCCGTTTGCAATGGCTCGCGCGCCCGCTTCCCTCGGCGCCAACCCGCGCCCCGCTCGCGGAGGCGAGCGTCGCGTGAAGACCGCCGCGCTCGAGCCGCCCGTCGCTCCGCTGCCGCGCAGCCTAACGATGGCCGATTTCGCCGAGCTGGTGAAGGCGCGCCTCACCTTTCTCGTCCTCATCACCACTGCGGTCGGCTTCTACATCGCCTCGGATCGGCCGATTAATTTCCTGGCGCTCGCTCACGCCGTCTTCGGCACTGCCCTCGCCGCCGCGGGCGCCGCCGCGCTCAACCAATGGTGGGAACACCGCCTCGACGCCGCCATGCTCCGCACCCGCGACCGTCCCATCCCCGCCGGTCGCATGACCCCGCGCTTCGTCGCCATCATCGGCGCGGCGCTCGCCTTCGCCGGCGTCGTTTACCTCGCGCTTGCGGTCAACGGCCTCAGCGCCTTTCTCGCCGCACTCACCGTCGCCCTTTACGTCTTCGCCTACACGCCGCTGAAAAAAATCAGCACCGCCAACACCCTCGTCGGCGCGATCCCGGGCGCACTCCCGCCGCTCATCGGCTGGGTCGCCGCGCGCGGCGTGCTCGACACCGAAGCGTGGAGCCTTTTCGCCATCATGTTCGTCTGGCAAATGCCGCACTTCTTCGCCCTCGCCTGGATGTATCGTGAAGATTACGCGCGCGCCGGCTTTCGCATGATGTCGCAGGGCGACGCAGACGGCCTGCGCAGCTCCAGCCAGAGCGTCCTCTTCTGCATCCTCCTCCTCATCATCGCGGGCGTGCCGAGTTACATCGGCCTGACGACCGCCCTCTACCTCCCGCTCGCGCTCACCCTGAGCGGATGGTTCGTCGCCATGGCGATGAGATTTCACCACGAGCGCACCGCGCCGCGCGCCCGCGCCCTCTTCCTCACCTCCATCACCTATCTTCCGCTCCTCTTCGCCGCCCTTTGCCTGACGAAACGATGAACACTGCCAGCACCGTTGCCGCACCAGTCCGCGCACCGCTCTCCTCGCGCGCGCTCGCCTGGAAAATCACCCTCGTCGCCATCCCGCTCCTCACCGCCGGCGGGCTCTTCTTCCTCCGCCTGGCCGAGGTCGCGCGCCTCGGCCAGCATTCGTTAGGCGAACTCGGACGCGTCCCCGACTTTCAACTGACCGATCAAAACGGCCAGCCCTTCGGCTCGGCGCAGCTCGCGGGCAAAATCTGGATCGCCGATTTCATCTACACCACCTGCCCCGGCCCCTGCCCGATCATCAGCAGCCGCATGAGCGAAACCCAAAAGCCGCTCCGCGACACCGGCGTCGAGCTGGTCTCCTTCACCGTCGATCCCGCACACGACACGCCCGCGGTCCTGCACGACTACGCCGCTAAATTAACCGCTCGGCCCGGCCGCTGGGAGTTCCTCACCGGCGACAAAGGCGTTATCTACCGCCTCTCCACCGCGGGCTTCAAGCTCGCCGCCGGCAACGCCGACGACGGCCAGCCCGTCCACAG
The DNA here is from genome assembly GCA_013821455.1 of Chthoniobacterales bacterium. GTDB lineage: Bacteria > Verrucomicrobiota > Verrucomicrobiia > Chthoniobacterales > UBA10450 > Palsa-1392. The sequence goes on along the minus strand of JACDGS010000021.1, from coordinate 4,647 downwards.
CACCCGCATTGTGCTCGTCGATCGCCACGGCGAAATCCGCGGCTACTACGACGCCACCGAAGCCGACGCCATCACCCGCCTCCTCGCCGACATCACGCATCTCCGTCGCGAATAGCCCGCGCTGTAGCGTTCGCTGTCCTCAGCGAAAAACGCGTTGCCCGCAGCCACGTCTATGCGCTGAGGACAGCGCACGCTACAGGGACGGTGGCGCCCGGCACACCGCCTTCCCTGGCGACATAACCGAAAAGGGGAGCGCATGCGCCCTCGCGTGCTGTTTGCGGCGCCTCGCCGCAAACCCGTTTGGACAACACCCGCCCTCCGCGAACTTCCTGCATTCGGCGAGGCACCGAATGCAGCACGCGAGGCGCATGCGCTCCCCTGCGAGCGCCGGGTTAATTCCTTTTTCGCATCGCGGGCGAGCTCGACGCGCCAGCTCACACGCGAATCCGCAGATCTGCGATGCCGAATGCCTCGTCGGGGCGCGATTGGTCTCCCGAGAGCGTCGTGCAGATCGTCACCACTGGAGAAAAACAAAGCGGACGGAACTTTCGTCCCGCCCGCCCGATGAACAAAAGACTGATACCAGCTGCTGCGCACCCTCCCTACGGACTCGCCGGCGTCGAAGGGCTCGGCGTAGGCGGCGTTGGCGTCACATTCTTTTTCGCCACGGTTTTGTGCGTCGCCGCGTGATCGACAATTATCCGCGCGGTGAAATAGCCGGCGTAAAACTCCGGCTGCGTCTTGCGAAACTTCGTCATCATCTTGTCCAGCCGATTGCGAAAGATCGCGCGGGTGGTGGGAATCTGCTCGGCCAGCGTGGTCGTGTTGCCCGTCCGATCCGCAATCTTCGTCCGCGGCGCAGTCTTGCGGTTGGTAAAACTTATCAGCGCCGCCTGCAAGTCGCTCACATCAGTTGGGGTGATGCCATAACCCGCCAGCGCCAGGACATTGTTGTTGGCCAGGTCGTAAACTCGCTGCGCGATCTGAATCAAACTCGCTCCCTCGACGGTATCGAGCATCGACTTGGTCAACTGCACTTTGGCCAGCATCACCAGGTCGGAAGAGGTGGCGGCCCAGGCGGCAACCTGATCGCCCACGTAGAGGGTCGATTCCTCCAGTTGATCGCGCGCGCTACCCTTATCTTGCGTCACTCCTTTGGTCGGAGTCTCCTGCACATTGGAAGTCGCGCGGATCGCGGTCACCGCAGTTTTGGCCTCCGTCACCGCAGAGGCAAAAGCCGGCGTGCCGTTCCAGAGAGGCGTGTAGTCATCGAGATAATTCAGCGTCGTCTCGAACATCGTGGTTTGGTTGTCTTGGACTTGGTTCATAGTGGTTTTTTCCTTGGTTACAAAATGAGCCTAAGCCGTGCCGCGCAGCCGGTTTTTTGGCCGAAATACGATTCTTTGGGGCGTCAGGAGCGTCATCCGAGCGATCAACAGCACCTTCTTAGTAGATAAGAGCCTCCTCCCCGCGCCCCGCCACCGACCTTCCGCCCAGCGTGGACCGGGTTCTGCCGACCGAGGGATGTATTCAGAAAACGAGGAGCGGTGCTCTAGCTACCAAGATCGGCGTTCTTACCATCACGAGATTCGTTCAAACGATCACGAGCGGCGTTCTAGCCAATGCCAGAGCCGGTACAGCCGATACGAGTTCCGCTCAGGCGATCAAGAGCGGCAATCTGGCGGCCGCGACCGCGACTCTAATACGGTAAGGCCGGCAGCTTCCGCCGAGCATTCTTGGCCACCCACGCAAGCATCACTTGATTGGAGGAAGCGGGCTCCATCTTACGAGGCCGCGCCGTGCTCAACGGCTTCACTCCCGGCACGATCGTCTGGGGCCGCTGCCGTAAAATCGGCATCGGCGGCGAAGTAGGCGATTGGAGCGACCCGGCCCAAACCCGGGTCACCTAAAGCGGCCTCTCGCCTAACGAGCCCTAACGAATCGGAGCGACCGGATGTGCAAACGTCCGGTCGCTTTTTCGTTGCTGCCCGACGGTTACTGACGGCGCCGCAGTGGCCGGAAATATAAGGACTGTTGCCATCTCGCGAAGCTAGCGCCCTATGGCGGGCGGCGAGTTTTTCGTCTCGATCTCAGCCTGGGTTACAAGCCGCCCTGGGCCGCGAGCTGTCCTTCGATTTGATCGATGATCCGGCGATAATGACCGGCGATCTTCAGCGCTTCGTCCTCGCTGCTGCATTCTTCGCAGAGAAAAGGCTCGCCCGGGAAAGAACCATCTCGCAAGAAGACGGCGGTGTTCGCCCATGCTTCCTGCCGGCCGCGCAAACCATCGAGCGCCTGCCCTATATCCAATTCATCGAGAAGGAGGTGAAATTGCTTGACCATATTGGGCACCAATTTCTGGCTGGGTTCTTGCCTAACGACAAGCTTTTTATCGTCTCATCGCCGACTGTGCTCTAATTAGGAATGATGGACGACCTACTGGAATCGCCGCGGAGGAAGTCCCATTCACTTCGCTACTGGTATGGAAGTTCAATTACCCTGTTTATCGCTACAAGCTCCGAAGCGATTCTCGGGGAGCTCGCGCGCAACTGCGATTTTGTATTGCTCCCGACGCAACGGGATGCATGGCTCACACAAATCGGGTTTCTAAAAGCGACTCTCAACGAACAGACCGGTTCGATCTTCTTCGAATTTAACATCCCGCGCATGGGCCGACGGATCGATACCGTCCTCGTTCTCGGTCCCTTGATCTGCGCGATTGAGTTTAAGATTGGGGAAAAGTCCGTCGAACGGTCAGCGATTGATCAAGTATGGGATTACGGATTGGACCTAAAGAATTTTCATGAGGCCAGTCATAACGCTTTAATACTACCCCTCCTTTTGCTTCCCGGTGCAACGGGACATTGGCCTCCAGAATTCATTCGCGATGCGGATGGTCTTCTCCGACCAATCGTTGTGGGGGAATCAAATTTCCGCGCCGCTCTCGCGGAGGCATTGCGGGAAGTCCGCGGAGTCGCGATAAATCCCGAGACGTGGGCGAAGGCTCCCTATCATCCCACTTCTACAATAATTGAGGCGGCTCGTACTCTTTATGCGCAACATTCGGTCGAAGCTATCGCTAGTTTTGATGCCGGCGCTCAGAATCTGAACGTAACTTCAAACCGCATTGAGGAGCTAGTAGATGAGGCTCAAGCTCTGCGGAGAAAGAGGATCTGTTTCGTAACCGGGGTACCGGGAGCGGGGAAGACACTCGTCGGTTTGAACCTCGCTACTCGCCGCGATGCCGATCAGCCAACTCACGCCGTTTTTCTTTCGGGAAATGGACCGCTGGTAGCGGTTTTGCGCGAAGCGCTGACTCGCGATGAAGTCGTTCGTCGGAAGGCGCGAGGCGAAAAAGTTCGTAAAGGCAAAGTTGGCGAAAGCGTGAAGGCCTTTATCCAAAATGTTCATCACTTTCGCGATGACGCTTTGATTGAGTCAGGCCCGCCGATCGAACACGTCGTAATCTTCGATGAAGCGCAACGCGCGTGGAACCAACGTCAGACTGCGAACTTTATGTTACGCAAGAAGGGTCAGGCTGATTTCAAGGAGTCGGAGCCGGCCTTCCTGATCAGCTTCATGGATCGTCACACTGACTGGGCAGTGATTGTTTGTTTAGTTGGCGGCGGCCAAGAGATAAACATTGGTGAAGCCGGGATTGGCGCATGGATCGAAGCAGTTGAGCAGCGCTTCCCACAGTGGGAAATATTTGTTTCGTCGAAACTCACTGACACTGAATATGCCGCTGGCGAAGCCCTCCAGTTGGCGAGCAAGAACGCGAACACTCGTTATGATGATTGCTTGCATCTAGCTGTCTCGATGCGGTCATTTCGCGCAGAGAATGTTTCCGCCTTCGTTAAGGCATTGCTTGACTGCGAAATCGAGCAAGCGCGCGAGCATTTCACTCTCCTAACGAATCGTTATCCGATCGCTATCACGCAGAACTTAAGTGCTGCCAAACGCTGGCTACGATCGCATGCTCGAGGTAGCGAGCGCTACGGCTTGGTGGCGTCATCTAAAGCCATGCGACTTAAACCGTACGCAATCGACATCCGCGTCTCGGTCGATCCAATTCACTACTTTCTCAACGGTAAGGACGACACTCGCTCGAGTTACTATCTGGAGGATGCCGCGACAGAATTTCAAGTGCAAGGGCTCGAACTCGACTGGGCCTGTATTGCGTGGTGCGCTGATTTCCGCTTCGACGGCAGTGGATGGAACTATCACGATTTCCGCGGTAATCGCTGGTGCAATATTCAAAATGCGCCGAATCGTGAGTATCTGCGCAATGCTTACCGGGTCCTACTCACACGTGCCCGTCAAGGCATGGTGATCTTCATTCCTCCCGGCGATCAGCGAGACCCGACGCGTTATCCCGATTTCTACAGTTGGACTTACAAATATCTAAGATCGCTGGGCGTCCCCGAAGTCGAAGAAGATAACTTACCTGTCGAGAGTTCGCTTCAGCGCAATCTTGCGTCATAAGTTGACCAATAAGGTGGGACTGGGGGAAAATGAGTGGGGTCAGGTAACATGAAAACAGTTCCACAGAGCGTAGTCTCTGAGGAAAAAGAAAGGAACTGTTTCTATGAACTATGTTGGGATCGATATTCACAAGAAGTATAGTGTGCTGTGCGCGCAGGATGA
>JACDGS010000069.1 GCA_013821455.1 Chthoniobacterales bacterium | reverse complement strand
AAGGCCTGGTGCACATCGATTCCGAGCTTGATCGCTTCTTTGCTCCCATTAAACTGGGCGCGGGTTTCCTCAACTGAGGACAATTCAGTGTGTAAGCACTTATTCATAATGTCGGGTGTAGGTTCCAGTACCCGCACCCGGCAACTCCCATCATGTCATCTATGCGATGCAGCCAACCGCTGGCCGACGTACGCTCAAGTTTTCCATGACTCCAACCTCACATCCCGCCGCCACGCGCGCCCTCGCCAGCGGTGACTGCTCTTGTTCTCGTTAGATGTTTCAGAACTACATTAAGCCACCATGAAAGAACCGAATGGAACTCCTCGTCTGCCGTGGATCGTCAAGATCGCTGTTGCGGTCACATTCTTCAATTCGTGGGTCATCTTCGAAGAGACGATCGTCGATCGACACGGTCTCTGGCGCTATATGCCTTTTTATCGTGTAGGGTTGTTTTGCGCGTGGGATGTTTTGGCACTTGCCATCATTTTTCCGGCCGTTCTCATCGGAGTACCGCCGTTAGGCCAGGCGACTAAGCGATGCATGCGCCGCCTCTGCTTTGTCCGAGGATGTCATCTGTGTCGTTGAGCGGAGCACACAAACACCTAACCCGGCGATGCAGCCCACCACTGGCCGGCGTACGCTCAAGATTCTCATGACTAAAACCCCTTATCCCGCCGCCACGCGCGCCCTCTCCAGTCGAAGACTCACTGTGGTGAGCGGTGGCTGATCTTGTTCTCGTTAGATGCTAGAGCGCGTTCCACGATGGTTTCCGGTGCTGCTACTAATCGCAGGTGCGGCGGTTAGTGCGCCCGCGTCCGACGAGGATACGCAGTTTTCATTCTCCGCACCCGCAGGCTGGCGCCTCCAGCCTGAGAGAGGAAGATATGCCTACACACTTAGGCAGATAGCAAGTGCCGAGCCTTTCTGCAGCGTCGGCGTAGGCCGCGACCGGACAGCGCTCAGCGCGCGATCCGTGCAAGACGCAACGATCAGGAAGTTTGATTTGACGCTCTCGGGTCCAGAGCGGCCTCGCATCCGTCGTTCAACTCTCCGATCTCGCACGGGCGTACCCATTTTGCGCGCAGACGTCCTGTATACGGGCTACACAGGTCCGGGTCGCGGCCGAGGTGACGTTTGGAGACTGCGACAAGTTATTTATACATTCAGGCGAGACGACATTGGCTATGTTTACGACTTGGTTTGCCACCTGAGCTACGCTACGATAGTCTCCTTTGATCGTGCCTTAGATGACATGGCTCGGACGATTGTCTACACTGCGCGCAATACCAAAGCATCTAATCAGGCGATGCAGCGAACCGCTGGCCGCTCCGCGTTCTAGCTTTCCATGACTTACGCGCAGCTTGTCCTCGAATACTTAAAGGTGCTCTTGTCTGCGCCGGTGATTGCGGGTGCGGCCGCAATCGTTCTATTAGTTTTGTTCCGGGAGGATTTTAAGGCGCTGCTTCGCCGAGTGGCGAAGATTCGCTTGCCGGGCGGAACTGAAGTTTCTACCTCGCAAGCTACGAAGGCTGAGGAAGCGGCCGAGAGTAAGCCATTGGATAAACCACCGCTTCCCGCAGATCCACCGCCGCAGCTCCCTTCTGGTTTGGCTCCGAATGAGATTCAGGAGATACGGCAGCTCTTCGACGCCGAGCGCGCTCGGGCGTTTCTCTGGGAGTACCGCTACCTGAACTATTTTCTTGTCTACCACACTCAACTGGTGCTCGATTGGTTTGCTTCTTTGCCATCCGCTACCTCCATCTCCTTATTTGATTCTGCATGGTTACCGCTCATCCCAAGTGCGGAAGAGCGCCGAGCGGTCATTGATGCTCTACAGGCTCATCATTTGGTTCAGTTGCACGGCGACCATGTCGAGGTTACCCCGAAGGGGCGGGAGTACATCGCATGGCGCGGACCATTGTCGCAACCAAAGGCCTAACCATGCGATGCAGCTAACCGCTGGCCGGCTTACGCACAAGTTTCCCATGACTCAAACCTCACATCCCGCCACCACGCGCGCTTTGATTAGTTCGCTCTGCTCACTTCCCCTTCGGGCTTTCGTCTATGTCACGGCTTGGCAGTCCGTTCCGTTCGCCAGCGGTGGCTGATCTTGTTCTCGTTAGGCTATCGCGCGTTCTGGATTTGGAAAACGTTGCCGTTTAAATCGGTAATGTAGAGTTCGCCATTCGGGTCTTCTCCGAACGAAGTCACAGCGCCCAAAGTATAACCACCGATGCGCGTGGGAAACAGCTCGGACGTGATATCCTGGAAATCCGACGCTACTCCGCCCCGATAAGTCAGCGTGAAAATTCTGCCCGTGAAGTCACCATTCTCTGGCCCAAAGCAATCGCCAAAGACATACAGGCCGCGCAGATCGCGCACCGAGTTTCCTCGATAAACATAGCCGCCGATCACACAGATGCCGGTAGTGTCGTGCTCATAGTCGAGGATCGGATCGACCGCGTTGGGCGGTGGAGGATCGTCCGCATAGCGAGGGTTCTGAATGAAGCCTTCGCGCACACGCCAGCCGAAATTTTGTCCGCCGCCCGGATTGGACCGCGAATTTACATCCACTTCTTCGCGCAGGGTCTCCCCCACATCGCCGATATACATCGTACCCGATTTGCGATCGAAACTGGCGCGAAAAGGATTGCGCAAGCCATAAGCCCAAATCTCTTGTTTCTCTGTGGTCGAACCGAAGAAAGGATTGTTCGACGGGATGGTATAAGTGCCGTTCTCTTCGATATGAATGCGCAGGATTTTCCCGAGTAAGGTCTGCAAACTTTGCGCATTTCCCCCGGGCGGATGACCCGGGCCGTTGTCCTCGATGTGCCCGCCATCGCCGCTGCAGATATATAGGTTGCCTTCGTCGCCATTTCTAGGACTGAAGCCAATCCAATCGACGTTATGATCGGTCTGGGTTTGATCGACCGTGAGCACCGTCAATTCGCTTGCTCGATCGGCGACGTTGGGGTCGGCGCTGACCGTGAAGCGCGCGATGTGAGAGACGCCCCAGCCAAAGACGCCGCCCCTGGCAGTCGTGTAACTAACAAAGAATCGACCGTTGGTGGCGTAGTTCGGATCGAAGGTCATGCCGAGAATCCCGCCCCCGGCGTTTTGCGCCACTTCGGCGCTGATATCGAGAAACGGCGCGGAATTCACTGTGCCCGAGGGCACGTTAATGATTTTAATTTTCCCTCCTTGTTCCGCGACAAAGAGCCGGGCGGTATCGCCCGGCGGCGCGCAGACATAGAGAGGTTGTGTAAATCCTCCCGCGATTCGCACCGCTTGAATACCGGCATGGGTGGCGGGCAACGGCAAAAGTAAGAAAAACGCTGAGAGGCACGAGGCTGCCAGGATGGATTTGCGGAGGCGCCGGGCGGCGCGCGAGCTAGCGGTTAGTGCGGTTGTTTTCACATGGCTCCTTTTTGTTTTCATAGCGAGGTTTTAGTTGGTCCGTTCACCGGACGTTTTACCAAGCGCGCCCCAGAGAGTGCAAGCAAGAATTTTCGGCAACGCGAAATATAGGGTCGGTCCGTGTCGGTCGCCAAGGCGTTGCGGTAAATTGCGCCAGGGAATGAGGATCGGAGGTAGCTACGGGACACCGTGGGAAAGCTGAGAAAACGGAGATGCAAAATTAATAATTCGTCCTTTACTCGTTAGGCCCATTTCTTTGGGGTCATAACCATGTTAGCCCTTTCCGAGTTCTACTCGCAGCGATAGTGTCTCCGGGTGGCTGGAGCATTACTTCGAACGGCGGCGGTCTTGTTATTCACGCCCCTCGCCTTTTTCGGCCTGCTCAATGGTCTGGCGCATATCCTCGTCTACCACCCGCATCCTTATCGCGCGAACACCCTTTAATCGATCCCGGCGGGTGTGGTTGAGCTAAGGTTCCAAGTCAGCACGTGCGAACAAACGTCCTTCTACTTGCCGCCTCGCTCGGGCGCCCCGTTCCGGCTCGCGTCTGGGTTCTCTTCTGTGGCAATGGCTCACTTGCGCTCGATTGGCTCCCGCTGGCTCGCCGTGATCAAAATACCGGTGACGCATTTCTCCTCATTGACTATCCCGGCTACGGAAAGATTTCCCCTGCGATGGGTCGAGAACTAGCCAGGGAGTTTCCAACCTTCGTTAGTTTCCACGGTCTTCCAGACGCGACGCACGATACTATCGTCGCCGCGGCGGCAGACGACATGCTGGAAATGTTGTCTCATTAGTCGAAGGAAGCCGTTTTCTTCACGGCTTTACCTTGATGGGCGTCCCTACTTCAACTGCATCGTAGAACTGCCGCGCTTTCCAGTAAGGCATCCGGATGCAGCCGTGGGAGGCGGGCTCGCCGGGAAGGTAGCCCTGGTGTAAGCCATACCCTGGAGAAAATTCCATGAAGTAGGGCATCGGCGCTCCGACAAAATGTCCGTGGGGCGGCTTCCGATCGCGCCGGGTATCGACATCCGCTTTGATGATTCGGTTTGAGTCATCGACGTAGGCTCCGTAGAGGCTGGAGCGATGGTCCTGGTCTTTGCGGATGATGCGAAAACGCCCGAGCGGAGTGCGATGTCCTTCCCGTCCACTGGAGATGCGAGAGCTGGCGACGAGGTGGCCGCCGCGATAGAGATAGACTTCCTGCGCGCGCAGGCTCACCACGAGCGAGGGCTGGCCGGTATGAGTTTGCGGCAGGTTCGAGGTCACCATCTCGCTCAGGGTATCGCAACCGGCGAAGGCGGTGAGGAGCGTAAAGCCTGCGCAAAGATGGAAAAAATGCTTCATAATCCAAAAGCCCCCGGGCGGGCGCACCATCGAGCCGCTTTCCGCCGCGGCACAAGCGGAAAAATCTTGGGCCGGGAGACTCAACCTACGCTAACAGCGCCTCGGGCGTAACGCGTAGCCAGCGCGGGAAGCGCATCCTTTACTCGTTAGGCGCGCGACCCCGCAGAGCCGCGCACCGAAGATCCGCCGAGACAGCGGACGCGACAGCTATTATGGCTGCGGCTGGGCTGAAGGCTGAGGCGACGCTTCCGAAGTAGAGTTGTTCTTGTCTTGAGTGCGGCCCTGGTCACGAGTTTGGCCTGCGTTGCCGTTGCGTTCTCTCCGGCGTTCCTGGCGCTCTTTCCGGGCGGCTGCATCCCGGTGGCGGTGCTGACCACGCCCGCGATGACGGCCCTGCGAAGGACTCGGCGAAGCGCTGGTCGTGGCGGCGTTCGTCGCGGAAGTGGTGGCGCTGGTGGCGGGGGCAGGGTTCGTGGCGCTCGTGTTGTTCGTCGTCGGAGCCGCCGTGGCATCAGGCTGCTGGGCGCCTGCCGAAAGGGTGAGTCCGGTGCTAAGACCGGCGATAAGTGCGAATTGAATGATTTTCATTTTGTAATACTGACTGACGGTAAAGATAGAACGGTTATTCAAGGCGGTTTGGATGTAAGTAATATCTCTGCACCTAACTGTTGATCGCGCCGACCCGCAACTCACGACGCGATTGGGCCGAAACCTTTGTGTCGCGAAAGCTATCCCCGTCTTCCAAGAGATGATTGTAAAACAAAGGAGTTATCTCCCAGACCATGGGCGTCGCATAATTGTGCTTGTTAGGCTCAGTGGCGACAGGCTTTGCCTTGGTCGATGCATAGCGCGATCGATTATACCAGGGAAAGACCTTATCAACTACTTGCCGCCGGCCTGGCCTAACGCTTATTCCCAGACCCACCCATGATCCGCCGTCTTGTCTTTTGGCGCTGGCTGCTTGCCTTCGGGAATGCGTATTTCTGCGTCCGCGAGACGCGAAAGGCGTTGGCGTCAGGCGGACCCACGGCCGCATTTCTATTGCTCGTCGCGGTAGGGACGCTCATCGCCGCGGTGCTCTTGATTTCCAAGGAAACGCTCGAGCCCCTGGCGGAATATTGCGGCCGGCCTTTCGCTAATCTGATTTTTCCCGACGCGAAGTTTTCCAAGCCCGCGCTCTCCTACATCCTGGCGCGGTCCTACAGCAAGCAGATGCGTTATGCGGAAGCGATCAGCGAGTACGAAAAAATCATCAATAACTATCCGCGCGAGAAAGTCGCCTATTTGGAGTTAATCTCAGTCTGTGGTTTGTCGGGCGAAGAAGAACTCGCGCATCTCTGGAAAACGCGCTTTCGCAAACGCTTCCGGCGGGAAAGCTGACTCCTAGCTCAAGGCACTTCTGTGCTGCGCGAGATTCACCGAGCGACGCTCCTCAGCTAACTCCCGGCAACGCAGCGCCCGAATTACTCTTTCAGAACGCCCGGCAGGAAAGAGATCATATCCTTTGCTCGTTAGGCATCCCGTTTGTCGTCCTCGACGCAATGCCGCGGCCGAAGGAAGCGCTGTTCCCTACCCCTGGGCCCGGCGGCGAGGCCCGTTTGTATGAATATATCTACTTCTCGTTAGCCCGTCAGCGCCCTACTCAGGAAAGGGCTTTCCCGTGCCGAGGTGGCGGGTCAGATGGAAAGCTCGACCTGCTTCCGGCTGCGGCCTGTTCGCGTCGCAAATCCCGGCGTCGGGCGGTTCCGGTGGCACCTCGCCGCGATAATGCGGCGGCGTGCGGGCCTGAAGTTGCTGCTCGAGATCGTAGGCAAAACCAATCAGCTCCGGCTCATGCAGGAAAGTCCCATACATCCAGATGCCCGCCGGCTTGCCATGAGTCGTCAGCCCAACCGGGATGGAGATATTAGGATAACCGGCCACCGCCGCCGGACTCGAGGCAAAGCTATAACTCGGAGCGATGATCGCGTCGAGATTATCGCGCTGTAACGCCGCATCGATTCCTTCCGCGCGTGAGAGTTGCAGGGAGAGCGCCCGCGCGGCGACGTAAATAGGATCGGTCAGATCGCCGCTGGTCGCTTCCGACATCTCGAAGATCTCCTGGCCGAAGTATTTCATCTCCTGCGGGCAATGTGCAATGTCGAAGGCAATCAAATCCGCCAGCGTGCGCATGGAAGTATTTCCCAAAGTTGAAAGGTAGTCGGCGATTTGTCCTTTGAACTCGTAGAGCAGCACGGTGAATTCCGCATCGGAGTAGGCGCGCGAATCGCCACTATCGGTTGTGACCAGAGTGGCGCCGAGACTTTGCATCACCTGCAAGGCGGGTTCGACGACATTAATAATATCCGCTTCGCCACCGTAGCCGATCTTGAAGTAGCGCCGATCGATCCCGATGCGCGCGCCACGGAGCGCGCCGCGCCGCAAGAACTTCGTGTAATCACGAGGCAACTTATGTCCCAACACTTCGCCAAACGGTGACTGCAAGATTCCCAGAAGGATAGCGACATCAGTGACTGTACGGCAAATCGGTCCAGCCGTATCCTGACTATGTGCAATAGGAATAATCCCATCCTGCGCGACCAGTCCTACTGTCGGCTTCAGACCTACGACTAAGTTATTACCCGAAGGGCAAACGATGGAACCATCTGTCTCCGTGCCGACCGCAACCGCGCAGAGATTCGCCGCGCTCGCTGCCGCCGAACCGGAGCTGGAGCCGCAAGGATCGAAATCGAGCCGATAAGGGTCGCGCGTGAAGCCCCCGCGCGCGCTCCAACCGTTGAAAGGAGCGAAGCCGCGAAAGTTTGCCCACTCCGAGAGATTCGCTTTCCCCAGAATGACTGCGCCAGCCGCGCGCATCTGCTGCACGATGACCGCATCAGCCGGCACTTTGCTCCCTACGAGCGCGAGCGATCCGGCCGTCGTTTCCATTTGGTCGTCGGTCGCGATGTTATCCTTCACCAGGACAGGGATGCCATGGAGCGGCCCGCGCAGGCGTCCCGCCTGACGTTCGGCATCGAGCTGCGCCGCGATCGTGAGTGCGTCCGGGTTAGTCTGGATGACGGCTGAGAGTAAGTGATCCAAGGTGCCGATGCGCGAGAGGTATTTGCGCGTCAGTTCCACACTGCTGAGGGTTCCCGAAGCCATCAACGCCTGCAGCTCTGGTATAGTCGCCTCGATGATCGGATCGTGGCTCCCGAGCGCGGCCGCCGCCGCGGAAGAGTTAGGGAAGAGTGAAGTGATACCCCCGGCTAGGAGCGCCGCACTGCCCGCGAGAGTCGTCCCCATGAACGCCCTCCGTGTGACGCCACCCTGGCCGGAGCCGTGCTGTTCAGGCTGCTCCGTATGCATGGATTCAGCGTGAGCCTTTTAGCGGAGAGGTCAAGCGGATATTTGCCACCGCGTGCGATTTGCTTTGCCTAACGAGTATAAGTCTCGTTCGAAGCAGCGGCGCGGCCCATCACGCCACTCATCGGCTTGCCACGGTTGCAAGCGAGACCATACTAACAGTCCATCTGTCCATAAACACCACCCGTCCTCATCCTGCTCTCCCGCATAAAAGGACTACGGCAGAGCGGCGCGTACTTCGGGAATCACCTTCTCGTAATGCTGGACGATGATCGGTTCCTCGATATTGACGTCGGTCATATACACGCTCATGGCCTTCGCGAGACCCGCCCGATTTTCGCTCGCGAAACCGGCGGGGGTGAAGGCAGAAGCGAGGAAGTTACTTTCCAAAGTCTGAAACGCTCCTTGTTGCGTGTAAACCTTCGAAATCTGGAAAGCGAGTTCCGGCTTGATATAGGATAATGCTTGCGTGGCCAGAGCCAGGTCCCAGGCGGTGTGCTCAAAGGTCACCGGCTGTAGCCCCTGGAAGTGAACGTCCTGGTAAAAGCGTTCCTCACTAGGAAGCTCATCGCTCTGGAGGAATTTTTGCAGATCGCGCGCGAGGCTCTCATGATACTGGCGGTTATGCAGCATGGCCTGTCGATTAGTTTCCATTTCGCCCGCAAAGTTTCGCAGGGCCGAAGTCGCAAGCGCGCGATGCTCGCTTTGCTCGTGCCAGTTATTCGCCCAGAGCGCCAGGAAAACGCCGGCGGCGATGAAGACGACTTCAAAAAGAAGGTTAAGGAACGATTTGCCTTCGCCGTGGCCTGGACTCACGACCTACCTTGGCGGTGCCGGGCCAGACTTTCAAGCGCATCGTCGCGGAGTCTGGGAGGACGATCTTACCCAAGGTCGGGAAAACGGAGAATCAAAGCGATTACTCCTTTACTCGTTAGGCTAAGGTAAACCACGCGCTGCCATCCTGCGCCGCACAGACGACGAGCGAGAACAAAGCGCATTTACACGGTGTGCGCGAAAGGAGTGTTACCTCAACCAGTCGCGCGACGTGATGGAGGCACCCTCGAATTCGATCCGCACCTGCCTCGGCATTCTTCCGTTGGGCCTCCGTAGCACACCCTCAGGCAAGAATATGGGCGTGTTGCCCAAATCGGATTGGTCTGCTGTCAGGTCCCGGACAATCCTTTCGCCATACTTTGCAAAGTGTGACACGCGAGAGGAGAAGGTGGGGAGCAGTAGGGTCATGTCTAAACTCTTCGACATTCCTTGAAAGAAGCATTCCGAGAGAGTTGCGCCAGTGCAGAAAAATTCGTCCGGGTTCAAATTGTCAAAGTGTTTAGACGTGACCCTGCCTCCCCCTTCCCGTTCGCGATCAATCAAAATGGATTGATCGCGGGTTTTGCGGACGACACAACCGGCTATACCTACGCGGTAAGATGGCCGGCTTATACGAGCACACCGGAAATTATTCCGCGGGCGTTCAACGCCGTGGGAGTGAACAACCTCGGGCAAGTGGTCGGGCAGGCTTACTTCCCGCGGTAAGAGTCGCTGGGGCTAGGCTGGGAGCTGGTGAGGAACAGAGGCGGGGCCGATCTCCTTAAACGCGGGATGAAACAAACGCTTCCTTTACTCGTTAGGCGGCGATCGAGCGTCCGTTATCCGTTATAAGTTAACCGTTGAACTCTGAAGCGGTGAACTTCAGAAGGATTCGCCGGATTACTTTGATCAACCTGAGGATGGACAAAGACTGCCCTGTCAAAAGCGGCGGGATTCGGAAAAAAGCTCGACATGATCTGCGGCAGCCTCACGCTGTGGCCAGCACCCAAAAAGAATCTAACCCGAAATCAAAAGGATAATTGTCATGAAACATTCAATCGCACTCCACTGCGCTGTTTTCGCCGTTCTGCTCGTTGCCTTAGGCGGTCCCGCGCTCGCTCAAAACGAAGTAGAGCATCCCAGATATACGTGGGATTTTAAACCTGAGAATGGCGATTGGAATAATCCAGCCAACTGGACACCAGAAGGTGCTCCGGACACCCAAAAGGAAAGAGCGGTCTTAGGCCGCTCGCAGATCACCACCCTTACCGTCGCACCTGATGATTTCATCGCGTCGGTCGAGTTTACGCCAGGCGCGGACCGTTATACGATCAATGGCGGCCTCTTTTTCAACGACCTCGGTGTTATCAATAATTCTGGCGTAGTTCAAACTTTTGACGGCGACTTCGGGTTCGATCATGGTGCGGCTGCTGGAAGCTTGGTCATTTACAATGTCACCGGCTTTGTTGATTTTATCGGCGACGCCGGGAGCGGGACTTTCAATATCGCCACTGGTGCCCGTGCGACGTTCTTTTTTGATGGGGAAAATACCGGGAACGGCGGTAGCGCAACTTTTAACAACGCTGGCTCAGTATCCTTTTTCAAAGACACGCATGCTGGTCAAGCTACTTTCATCAACTACGGTGGTGATTCCTTCGGAGCACAGGGTGCGAGTTTTCTTTTCAGCAGGGCGTTTGGGGATTCCAGCACCATTATTCTGAACGGCGGGAGCGTTTTCGGCGCTCGTGGAGCACGTATGTTCCTCGATAAGTCCAGCCTGTTTTCTGCCACGGTCGTCGCGAATGGAGGCGCTGGCGGCGCTGGCTCTGGAGGGGAAATTCTTTTTAACAATTCGGGCGGTAATTCCGCCCGGGTGGAAGTGTTCGGAAATGGCAGCATCGATTTCAGCCGCCGCGATGACGCGAACAACTCGATCGGCTCGGTGGAAGGAGACGGAACCGTTTATCTGGGAGATGGCACTCTCACGATTGGCAGCAACAATCTGAACACCAGCTTCGGAGGTTCGCTGACTGAAACAGGCGGAGCCCACGGAGGCGGCCCAGGCGCGATCAGCAAAACCGGTACCGGTACCCTTACTCTCACGAGCGCGAATGATTACTCCGGGGGAACGACGGTAGGAAGTGGATCGCTCTTCGTGAATAATACGACCGGCTCCGCCACCGGCAGTGGACCGGTGAATGTGGTCGGCGGCGCCTTGGGGGGTACAGGCACGATCAGTGGCGCAGTCACGGTGGGAGATGGAAGTTCACTGGCGACCCTCGACCCCGGGGCAAGCAACTCGACGATCGGCGCGCTCACCTTGCAAGCTACGCTTGCCCTTGACGGGAACAGCGCTTACGCGGCGCAAATCGACAGCGATGCCTTGGCAGCCGACGACTTGATCGCCGACGGTGTCACCATCGGCAGTGGTGTTCAAATCGTCCTGGCGGACCTCGGCGCGACGATCTTGCCCAAGGGCACTTCCTTCACTCTTATAAACAACACTTCCGGGGCGGCAATTAGCGGCACCTTTAACAATCTGACAGACGGCACGACCATCTCGATAGGCAACAATACCTACCAGGCGAATTACGAAGGTGGCGATGGCAATGATCTGACTCTAACTGTCGTACCCTAAGTGAAACCTACATTAGACGTGGCTTTAGAGTTAGCTGGGGATCTGATGGCTTCGGGGTAATTAAGCGCCCTGCGCACTAGAGAATTAGACCAGCCACTAGCGTAAAGTAACCCACGCGGATCGTGGGTTATGCGGACGACACAACCCAAAATACCTACGCGGTGAGATGGCCGGCTTATACGAGCACACCGGAAGTTATTCCGGGGGGCATTCAACGCCGTGGGAGTTAACAACCTCGGACAAGTTGTCGGGCAGGCTTACTTTCCGCGGTAAGAGTCGCTGGGGCTGGGCTGGGAGCTGGTGAGGAACAGAGGCGGGGCCGATCTCCTTAAACGCGGGATGAAACAAGCGCTTCCTTTACTCGTTAGGCACAGTAGGGCAGGAAGTGTCATCGAATGGGAGACGTAGAACAGAAATCACTCTAACGAAGAATAACTAACGAGTAAAGGTGTTACTCTGGTTCCGCGTGCACTCTCGTCAGGCGCGGCTCAGTCGCATGGAATTGAAAGACTGAACTGTGGCAGACGCGAAAGCGCCTTGGCATCTCAGACCGGGCGATTTGCTCTCGACTTGGTGCACAAGCTCCTTTAAAGGTGGGCGCGCAAATGCTCACCCCGGAAGGTTCAGCTCATTCGAAAACCTCTTCGGCAGGAGCGCAGAATCGCCCCCTTACTCGTCCGTTTCCGCGTCGTAATTTCGGCGCGTTGTTTTCTGTTCTGGCTTCTCTCGCCTGCGGCTTCGCTCTCTGTTTCTTCCTGGAAGGAGCGAGCGCGGCCGGTCCCGCCTATGAGCTCGCCCATCCTTTGATGATCGACGCGGAAGGCGCAGCCCTGCAAATCCCCGAAGGACAACCGGTGGATATTTTCCGCGCTGCGAACGGAAACGGCGAGGTCACGATTCGGTTCGTATTGCCTAACGGCAGGCTGAGAATGTCCCTGGTTCCGGCAACCAACATCCGGCCACGCACAGCACACGCAACTCCGGCTGCTTCTCCTGCGCCCGTCGCGCGGACGGAGGCAACCACCCCAGTTGCGACAATCGCGCCTGTCTCGCCAGCTTCCAGTCCTTCGGCCGTTCCAGATTTCGGAACCGGGACAACGACTGCTAGTCCTCCCCCTCCCGCCGCCTTTTCTAACGGGAATTCGGCATTCGGACCGAACGTTCTCATTTTCGACCCTTCGATGACTGACATTCAACAGCGCGTCGATAAGATCGCCGACCAACAAAAGCCCAGCCAGTTTGGCGAAGGCCGTTACGCGCTGTTGTTCAAGCCGGGTAAGTACAATCTCAATCTAAGAGTAGGCTTCTACACTCAGGTGTTAGGGCTCGGTCCAACACCAGATAGCGTCTTACTTAAGGGTTCATTGAATTCGACCGATCGCGGAAATGTCACCACGACTTTCTGGAGAGCGGTTGAAAATCTCGCGATCGAGCCGAGTGGCGATCGCGGCAATTGTTATTGGGCTGTCTCCCAAGGAACGGAGTTACGGCGCTTTCACGTCAAAGGAAACCTGTGGCTCTTTACTGGCGCGGGCGGTAAGGAATGGGCGAGCGGTGGTTTTCTCGCGGACTCACATGTCGATGGCAAAGTAGTTCCCGGTTCCCAGCAGCAATGGCTCTCGCGCAATGCGGAGTGGGGTAACTGGTCCGGTGGCGTATGGAATATGGTCTTCGTCGGTATCCCAAGCGCTTCTAACAAATGGCCGCCGCAAACCGCGGTGGAGAAAGCGCCCGTTACGGCCGAGAAACCTTACTTGTACCTGGATGAGGCTGGTAATTATGCCGTCATGGTTCCAAATGTCGTTAGTGATTCCGCCGGTTCCACTTGGTTGCAAGGGAACACCGCAGGTAAGTCTATCCCCTTGGCGCAATGCTACCTTGCCCAGGCTGGCGTGGATACGGCGGCGACGATCAACGCGGCTTTGCAGAATGGAAAAAACCTCATCTTCACTCCCGGCATCTACCATCTTGAAAGTAGCGTTAATATCTCACGCCCTGGCACCATAGTCCTGGGACTGGGCTATCCTACTCTTATCCCGAGCGGCGGCACCGCGGCGATCCAAGTGGCCGATGTAAGTGGAGTCCGCATCGGCGGTCTTCTTCTCGAAGCAGGGACGACTAACTCTCCTACCCTGCTGCAGGTCGGCGAAGCCGGTTCCACGACCTCACACTCAGCGAACCCTACTTTCCTTTATGACATCTTCGCGCGCGTAGGCGGCACCGGGCCAGGTGCGGCTGACTGCATGGTGACGATAAATAGTAACGATGTCGTAGGTGATAACGCCTGGCTCTGGCGCGCGGACCATGGCGCCGGTGTCGGATGGACGGAAAACAAATGTAAGAACGGCATCATCGTGAACGGCAACAATGTCACTTACTACGGGCTCGCGGTCGAACATACCGAGGAGTATCAGACCCTCTGGAACGGGAACGACGGCCGCGTTTACTTCTATCAATCAGAATTGCCTTACGACGTTCCCAGCCAGGAAGCTTGGGAGCGTGGCAGCGCTAAAGGATTTGCCTCCTACAAGGTGGGCGAGAAAGTGACGAGCCACGAAGCCTGGGGCATCGGGATCTACTCTTACTTTACGGCTGCGAATGTCGTATCCGATAATGCCATCGAAACACCAAACGCTGCGGGCATTAAGATTCATCACATGGTGGACGTGCACCTCGGCGGCAAAGGTGGCATTAACCACGTCATCAACGGCGCCGGCCCTGGGGCCTTCGGCAAGAACGGCGAAGGCTTTCAAGCGAGTAATTTCAATGAGTGGCCGGCGCGATAGCTGTGCGAGTTAGCCGATAGTCCTTTACTCGTTAGGCCGCAGTCTCGCGTGACATGACGACCTATCCGGACATTCCGCGCTACGCTTGTCATCTCAGACGGAGCGCAGCGGCGTGAGAGACCCCGCGAGCGTCAAAAGACATTGAAAGCCAGATGCCGCTTGCCAGGTCTTTCGTCGCTTCGCTCGCTCGGGATGACACGGTCGTCCTGAACGTGTCTCTAATCGAGTCATTGAACTCAGCTAAATTTTACGCTTCACTAAGCAGCGCGCTTCCCTGTAATTTCCATCCATGGATAAACGACCTACCGTCTTTATTGGTTCCTCCAGCGAAGGCTCACCCGTGGCGGAAGCCCTCAAAGCTCAATTCGGCGACAAAGCCGTGGTCGATGTCTGGAACAATAATGCCGTCTTCGAGCGCGGCGTGAGCTTCTTTGAATCGCTCGTGAACGCCTCCAGCTTGTATGACTTCGCTATCCTTGTCTTCACCGGCGACGATGCCACCACGAGTAGGAAACGAACTCACGCCAGTGCGCGCGACAATGTCTTATTCGAATACGGACTCTTCCTGGGCCATGCCGGGAAGCGCCGGGCCTATGCCTTCGTCCAGGATAAGCTGCATGTGCCGAGCGACCTCGCCGGAATTCATTTCGACCACTTCAAATTCGGCGCGAATAAGAAGTTAGACGCGGCCTTTGGCGAGACCGCTTCGCGCCTCGTCGCGGATATGCTCGATTACCATGCAAACACAGCGGAGTTCTCACAACTTCCCTCTACCGCGCTCGCCATCGGTTATTTCGAGAACTTTATTTCGAGGATCTGCAACCAACTCGATAACTATGAGCCAGTCACGATTAAGGATCGTCAACTGAATTATACCAGCTTTACCCTCAACATCGTCATTGCCGACGATCTTCGCCTCGTCGAGCAGGATAATCTAAGGAGTATCATCCGTGGTTTGGAACAGGTGAAAGTGACTGCTTCCGGCTTTCGCGACTTTCCGTTCTATGTGCAGTCAGTACCGGCGGAAGGAGACACTCACTTGGAGCTCTTTGACATCCCGACAACGATGAAGTCTTGCCGGCGCGCGATCCAGAAAATCTTTGCCAGTGAATACCTGGGAAAGAACAACCTGCAAAAGCGCGCCGAGCAGAGGGAAATCTCTAACTTCGAACACACCTTGCGCCTGTTAATCGACGACGTTCCCGTCTGGAAACCGAACATCAAATACCGCTATCTGTCTGAGTTCGTCCGTAGCACCGACACTTAACGCGGAGCGACCCGACGAAATTATCCCTGGATCGCCAGACCTACACTCGTTAGGCCACTCTAATCTCCAATTTCTTAAGGCTTTTCTGCGCCTGCCTTCGCTGGGAGAGCGAAAGCATAGACCTTGTCGTCGGCCGCGAAATAGATGCGCCCGCGGGCCACGATGCCGGTATTGAAACGGCGCGTTCCCTTCATCGCGTCACTCTTGTCTCCACCCGCGAAGACTACCTCGCCAGTATCTCCATTGTAACCGTTCAATTTTCCATTCCCTTCCGAACCGGCCGCCCAGACAATGGCGTTGTCGTGTCCATTAGTGTAGTGACAAAAGGTGAGGCGCGTCCCTCCTCGTTCCCAAACTCTGTGCCTCCTCGTTCCCAAACTCTGTTTGGGAACGCACCTGTCCCGGTAACTCCGGTTACCTTCAGGGAGCTTCCGCGACTATCTTACTCGGCAAAACAAAGGCATAGACTTTGTCGTCAGCCGCGAAATAAATACGCCCGCGCGCCACGATCCCAGTATTAAAGCGTCGCGTTTCCTTCATTATTTCACTCTTGTCTCCACCCGCGAAGACCACCTCGCCGGTATCTCCATTGTAACCATTCAACTTTCCGTTCCCTTCGGAACCAACAGCCCAGACTATGGCGTTGTCGTGTCCATTAGTGGTAGTGGCAAAAGGTGAGCCGCGGCCGCGTTGATCTACCTTCCAAGCTTCAACAATCTTCGGCTTGCCCCCGCCCTCAATCCGAAATGCCGTCAGGACGTCATCGCTCCCGCGAAAGACGACATAGGTTCCTTTCGCGGTCTTGTAAGTCGCCGCGGCCTGGATAATCTGGCTGCCGGAGACATGGTCTGAGGCGACGGCTTCGGAAATACCACCCAGGTTCTTGCGATCCAGGAGATAGGCAAAACCATCCTTGCCTAACGCCAACACCATCTCAGATGGTGTCGCGCCGGGTAAATCGATTAACATTGCACCCGAGCCTCCCATGTCGGTATCGGTTTGATCCAAGGCGCGCCAGTTTGGCGGCGCCCAATAGTCCTTAGTCTCACTCGTAAAGGCAGGGCCTTGTTGCAATCGGATTACACTGTTACCGCCTCTCCATCCATGATCGGCCTGGAAGGTGTTACCAGTAACAACAAAGATATCTTTTCCGTCCGTGCATATCCCGCCGACGCCCCAGATTCCGCCGCCTTTGTTCGCCGTCGCCCACGCACTTACCTTCGTAGGATCATTCAGCCGCACACCTACAACCCAACCATGGTACGGGCCGCAATCACCGTAGTGTCCGCCGTAAGGGACATACAGAGTGTTACCCACAATACCAAGGGCGGCGCGCTCATTTTCGACCTCTGAAGTAAAGCCTAGGTCACCTGCCTTGGCGGCCGCGTTCACATCCACCGGCCAGCCCGGCTTGATCGCGCCTGTATCCACATTCAGGGAATAGATGAGATGCTGCTTTGTCTTGCCCCGATCGGGCGTGGTCATGGCATCGAAAAAGAGAGAGCGCGAAGAAAGATCGACAATCGGCGTCCCGGTAATGCCTAACGGATTGATATCCCCGCAAGGCAAGTCCGACTTATCCACCGCGGCTCCTACATTCCGCTGCCAGATAATTCCGCCAGTCGTGGCATCGAGCGCATAAACATTATCCGACTCCGTCACGGCAATGACCATCGCCTTACCGCCCGGGCCACCTTCGATATAGAGTGGCTGCGCATAGACATGACCCGAGATCGTGCCATCGAAGTTTCCGTCGCGCTTTAAACCGGCCGCCGCTGCGAGCGTGAAAGCAGGATCGACAAACAGCCCGTCACGCGACGGGTGGTTATGATGCTGCGTGACATTCACTGGCGCACCTGCCGCGCGCGCGCGCTCGGACGGGAGCATAGTGAGACCAGCGATGGTGAGGAGCGTGAGGACGTGAGAGTATTTCATAAGTGTGCCTGAGAGCGTAAACGAGATTAATTCGTTTGCCATGCGACGATTCCTTCAGAAGCGATTTTCGTCAAAGACCCTAGGCGGGAAGGTTTGACTAAGTGTTCTGCGCTGGTTACATCGACACCATGCCTCTGACTCCTATATCGGAACTGGCCCTTCTCAATCTCGGGCGCTCGTGCGGCCAGACTGTTAGTAGCGAATTCGCGCAAGTGATTACGGTACTTTCGCCATGGTCGTGGCCATTTACTACTTCCTGCATCAGGCAGGGATGCGGATGAAGCTTTTCGCCTTCGCGCTCTATACCTGTGGCATCCTGATTTATCTCGGGATGATGATAATGGAATCGGACATGGGAATCGGAGTGAGCGATGCTCTGCGCGCCATCCCTGAAGCAGCGCGCTCACTTCCCACGGCGCGCTACCTGGAGTGAAAGCGAGTTGGATAGGAACGACTTTTTCCGTCCTCTCAAACTTGGTTTACTGGGTACTCTGGCTCGGCACTAGTTATCTCCTCATCTTTTGGCGAAAGCCGAACGGGATGTCTTCGTCAGAGGTTTGGGCCGCAACCACTCTTATTGTCGTTAGGCGCGAGTTCTGCGAGTATAAAAGGCCGCGCAGGAGAAAGTGCGAATCCTACTCTCCAAACCCAGGG
>JACDGS010000103.1 GCA_013821455.1 Chthoniobacterales bacterium | reverse complement strand
AGTCACCACGGTCCCCTCCGTCATGGTGTCGCTCAGTTTCGGCATTTGGATTTCAGGCATGAGAAGAAGTTGAGTTGAGAGAAAAGATCTCGTTAGGCTAACAAATCGTTTTGACCGCGGCGACGATTTTCTCCGCGCTCGGGAGAACAGCTTTTTCCAGCTCTTCGTTGTAAGGCATCGGGAGGTCCTCTTGGGAGACGCGCATGATCGGCGCGTCCAGTTCGTCGAACATTTCCTTCTGAATTCGATACGATACTTCCGCGCCGACGCCGCAGAAGGGCCGGTCCTGCTCCGCAATCACGACCCGGTGCGTTTTCGCGACAGAGCGGAAAACCGACGCCCAATCGAGCGGCTTGATCGAACGCAGATCGAGCACTTCGGCGTCGACCTTTTCGTTAGCCAAAGTCTCCGCCGCGGCCAATGCCAGCGGCAGAGTCTGCGCGTAACAGATAATTGTGACGTCGCTTCCTTCCCGTTTGAGCTCGGCTTCGCCTAACGGAATCAGGATCTCTTCATCCTCCTCTTCGATCATGCCTTTATGGCTATAGAAAAGTTCGCACTCGAGGACGAGCACCGGGTTGTTGTCGCGCACGGCGGTTTTGAGCAAGCCTTTCGCGTCACGCGGCGTCGCGGGCGTGCAGATTTTTAGTCCCGGCACGTTCGCGTAAAGGCATTCGGTCGCGTGCGAATGGGTCGCGCCAAGCTGATGGGCCGGCCCGTTAGGCCCGCGGAAGGTGATCGGGACGTTGAACTGGCCGCCCGACATGGTGAGCATGTTCGGCGCGTTGTTCACGATCTGGTCAAAGGCGACTAACGAGAAGCTGAACGTCATGAACTCGACAATCGGCCGTAGCCCGACCATGGCCGCGCCGATGCCGAGACCGGCAAAACCATTTTCGCTGATCGGCGTGTCGATAATTCGGGTGGGGCCGAAGCGGTCGAGCAGCCCCTGGCTCACTTTGTAAGCGCCGTTGTATTCCGCCACTTCCTCGCCCATCAGGAAGACGTTCGGGTCGCGCGCGATTTCTTCGGCGAGCGCTTCGTTGAGCGCCTGGCGATAGGTGATTTCCCTCACGCTTTGTTCCCCGGTGTAACGGCGGCGGTGTCGGCTGCGCGGACCGGCGTGGCGGGAGCCGAGTTGCGCGTTTTTTTGGCAGGAACGGCGGAAGCTTTTTGAGTGGCATTGTTGCTCTTGGCGGGCAACACGCGCTCCCCTACCCCGGCATCCTCGGACGTGCCGTTCGCGTAGGTGTAGTCATAGAGTTTGCCGAGCGGCGGCTCGGGGCTTTTCTCGGCGAACTTCACGCTGCTCATGGCGGCGTCCTTGGCTCGTTTGTCCATCTTGTCGAACTGCTCGTTTGTTAATTTCCCTTCACGCGTGAGCTGCGCGCGGAAGCGCGTGATCGGATCTTCCAGCCGGTATTTTTCCAGCTCTTCCTTCGTCCGATAACTCGCCGGGTCGGACATCGAATGACCCCGATAACGATAAGTCCGCATCTCGACAAACGCCGCGTGCGGGTCCTTCCGTATTGAAGCAACGATCGCCGCGAGCTTGTCGCGCACTTCGCGAAAGTTCATGCCGTCGATGATCTCACTCGGCATCTCGTAGCCTTCTGCGCGATCGGCGATTTGCTTGAGCGGGGTCGAGCGTTTCACCGAGGTGCCCATGGCGAAAAAATTATTTTCGCAGATGAAAATGACCGGCAATTTGAAAAGCCCTGCGAGATTGAGCGCCTCGTGGAAGCTGCCCTGGTTGATCGCGCCATCGCCGAAAAAGCAAAGCGTAACCCGATCTTCCTTGCGGTATTTCGAGGCGAAGGCCATCCCCGTCGCGAGCGGCACATGGGCGCCGACGATGGCGTGGCCGCCATACATGTGGTGCTCCTTATCGAAGTAATGCATTGAACCGCCGAGCCCGCGGGAGCAGCCGGTCGCTTTGCCGAAAAGTTCCGCCATGCAGGCGTCTGCGCTGGTGCCACGGGCGAGCGCGTGGGCATGATCGCGATACGCCGTGATGAAGTAATCATCCGGCCGCGTGGCCGCGACGGCACCCGTGACGACCGCTTCCTGGCCGATGTAGAGATGACAAAAGCCGCCGATCTTCTGCGCTTGATACTGTTGGCTCGCGCGCTCCTCGAAGCGGCGGATCAACAACATCGTCGCGAGCATCTCGACTTCGTCGCGTTGCTCGGGCTGCGACATTTTCGATTAGTTTGGCAGGGGGCGCGAAACGGCGGCGGGCTGGCGCGCACTGGCCACGCTCCAGTGCATGCAAGCGAAGAAGAGAAGGGTGAAAAAGAGATCGCTCAGGAGTGAATTGCGGAAAAACATCCAAGTCGGCGCGCCGTACTGCGGAAGGCCGCCGGTGAGCGATTGGATCAGTCCGGCGAAATTTTTCACGTAGCCGGGATCGGTAAGCCAGGAAAAGAAATTAGTGATGCCGTAGAAGATGGTCGAGCCGGCGAGCGAGGCGGGGAGGAGCGCTTTCAATGAGGCGCGACGGCTGATCGCAAGCCCGAGCAGACCGACAAGCGCAAAGGCGACATAGCGGCAAAGGATCAGCGGGTCGGCGAGGGACGCGCCGTAATAAAAGTCGAGAACAAGATCGGAAACGAGCAGCGCGGCGAAGGGCAAGGTAAATTTATATTTCCGCGGGAAATAGATCGCACCACAGAGAGCAATCGCGGCGAGCGGCGCGAAATTAGAGAGCCAACCGGGCCCGCCATTCTGCACGACAAGCGCAGAAGCAAGGCGATAAAGAACCGCGGCAATGACCAAAAAAAGCGCTGGAATCATGGGCGAAACTCAACCGTTCTCGACGAGATGCAACGCGCTTTTCTCATCTCGTGCACGGGCACGATTACGATTGGGAAGCGGAAGCTTTGGCCGCGACCTTATTCAGACGAGCCTTGCGCCGATTCGCCGCGTTCTTGTGAATAATGCCACGCTTGGCCGCTTTATCGAGCGCGGAGACGAGCGCGCGGCTCCTTTCAGCCTTGCCGTCACCGGCCGCGTGGCGTTTCGCGAGCGAACGCAAATTCGTGGTGACGCTGCGATTGCGCAGCGTGCGGCGCGGGCTTTGCCGGGCGCGTTTGGAAGCGGATTTAGAGTTGGCCATGAGTCGGAAATTCTGGACGGGCAGGCTCGCGGACTGCGTTGGGCTTGTCAAGCCGCCGCGGCCGCGCCTAACGACTCGCCGCCGGGTCCCGGTCCGGCTACTTTCCGGCTGTGGAACTCTTCTGGTGGGCGACAACCCTGGTGCTGATGGCGGTCGGTCTCATCGGCACGGTACTGCCGGTTTTTCCCGGGACCACTTTGATTCTCGGCGCGGCCATCCTCCACCGCGTCATGCTCGGCGCGGAGAAAAGCATTCCCTGGTGGACGATCGCCGGGCTCGTTCTCCTCACTCTCCTTTCGTATGCAATCGATTTCACCGGTGGCTTCTTTGGAGCGCGGCGTTTTGGAGCGACACGCTGGGGAATGTGGGGCGCGTTCACCGGTGCAATTGTCGGAATCTTCTTCGCTCTCCCCGGGCTCTTGTTCGGCCCGATTATCGGCGCGGTGGCGGGCGAGCTGATCGGCGGCAAACGGCTCGTGGACGCGGGCCGGGCCGGCTGGGGGACATTGTTAGGCAACCTAGCCGCGTTGCTCGGCAAGCTCGTCATCGCCTTCGCGATGGTCTGCTGGTTTCTCGTCGCCGCGCCGGCGCCGTTTTAGAGAATAGCGGCGCCTCTAGCCGGAGATTTTTGCGTAGACGCCGATCAACGGCCGCCGGGAAGGCGTGGTCGCCCGGAAGTCGCTCACGAAACCGCGGGCGGTGCGAATTTCGACATGGCCGGCTGAGCGGCCGGAACCATAGACGAGCACCGATCCCACCGGAGCTTGATAAGGATCGCGCACCGAGAGGCGGGTAAAACCGAACGAACTCACC
>JACDGS010000068.1:16158-18603 GCA_013821455.1 Chthoniobacterales bacterium | reverse complement strand
CGATGCAGACAGCTAATCTCGTTAGGCAACTCGGTCTCCATCCGCGACGGACCATCCGCGTCATCGCCTGGATGAATGAAGAAAACGGCACCCGCGGCGGCCAGGGTTACGCTAAAGATCACGCGGCGGAAGCAGCGAATCACTTTGCCGCGATCGAAACCGATTTAGGGGCCGATCATCCGGTGGGGATCAACGCGGTCGGCAAGCCGGAGCTAAAGAATTTCCTGGGACCGGTGGCGAAAGTGCTGGAAAATTCCGGCGCCGGGTTGGTCGAGACGAAGGACGAGGCGGGGTCTGACGTCGATCCACTGCGCAAGCTGGGCGTGCCAGAGTTCAGCCCGATTCAGGACAACCGCTTCTATTTTAACTATCACCACACCGCGGCGGATACCCTCGATAAGATCGATCCACCGCAGCTTGCTGAGACCGCGGCGATCAATGCGGTCCTGGCTTACGGGCTGGCGAATTTGGAGCAGCCTTTGCCTCGTTAGGCAAAGCGGATGCGGCGCCAAGGATGCGCGAGAATGGATTCGTTAGGCGATTTGACAGATGCGACGCTCAAGCCTTTGCTCGCCCATCGTGGTTTCACTTATGACCAGCACTCGCATTGCGCTCGCGGCGCTTCTTCTTGGCTTGGCCGGTTTCACGGCGACGGCTCGCGCCGAGATCGATTTTTCCATCTTCACCGGCGTCGCTCTTTCGCAGGATAGCGATCTCGATCTGCATCAGAACGGCGGGACTAATCTTACTTTCCACAAGGTCTCCTTTAAGGGCCGCGACTTCGAAACTCCGCCCTACTACGGCGCGCGTCTGCTCTGGTATCCGTCGCAGGAATCGCACTGGGGATTCGGCGCGGAATTTTTTCATCTCAAGCTCTACACTGAGACCGGCGACACGGTGCACGTCACCGGCCAGCGCAATGGCATCGGCGTGGACGACAACGAGCGGATCGACGATACGGTTCAGCAATTCAGCATTTCGCACGGGCTGAATTTCGCGCTCGCCGACATCGTTTATCGCTGGCAACCCGGGCAGCGCGGCCAGGATTTTTTCGGGCATCTGCAGCCCTATGTCGGTCTCGGCCTCGGCGCCGTGATTCCTCACGTCGAGTCAGAAGTGAATCAGGAATTCCACGAGGAATATCAGGTGCACGGTCCGGGCGTGCAGGCGCTCGCCGGCGTGAACGTGAGCCTAACGAAGCACTGGGGTTTGCTCTTTGAATATAAATTTACTTACGCCGATCTCGATTCGCTCGATATCCCACACGGTTCGATCGAGATCACTCCGCTGACGCACAGTCTGGTGGGCGGAATTACCTTTAGCTTCTGACCCCAAACCAGCGTGTCATCCTGAGCCGCGCAGACGGCGAAGGACCCCGCCAGCACTTTTCGGCGTCGTTAGGCGAAGAGGGCTGTAAGAACGCTTGCGGGGTCCTTCGTTCCGCTCAGGATGACAAAGTTTTTATCAGGGCGCGCCCCTGATTTTGCGGCGCGACTTCTGCGATCTTTTCAAGGAGGCGGCGTGTGGGCAGAATGGCCGCGTGTCAGTGGAACTCGCTCCGCTCGGTGATTCCGCGGTCATCATCCGCCTGGACGATTCGTTAGGCGAGATTCTCGCCACGGCGCGAATCCTCGAGGCGGCAAAAATTTGCGGCGTGATCGACATCGCGCCGGCTTTCGCGAGCGTCGCGGTTTTCTTCTCATCGCCGGACGACCGCGAAAATTCCACCGCCGCAATCGAGACAATTCTCCGCCAACACAAGCCCTCGCCGCGCGCAATAGGAGAGACGCGGCTGCTTGAAATTCCGGTCTGCTACGAACCGGCGTACGGCCTCGATCTCGAGATCGTGGCGCGTCACGCCCAACTCTCGCCTAACGAGATCGCGCTGCACCATTCCGGCGCCAGCTATGAAGTGCGCTGCGTCGGCTTCACTCCCGGTTTTCCCTACTTGAGCGGTTTGCCCAAAGTCCTCGCGACGCCGCGACGCGCCACCCCGCGCGTCGCCGTTCCGCCGGGCTCGGTCGCAATCGGCGGCGCGCAAACCGGAATCTATCCACTCGCCTCCCCGGGCGGCTGGAACATCATCGGCCGCACTCCCCTGCGACTCTTCGACGCCGCGCGCGAGCCGGCTGCACTTCTGCAAGCCGGCGATCGCGTTCGCTTCTTCGCGATCAGCGGCAAGGAATTCGCGCGATGGGAAGAGTAATCGTTAGGCGGGCTGGGCCGCTCACGACGGTGCAGGATCTTGGCCGGCCGCAACATCGCCGTCTTGGCATCGCGCCCGGCGGCGCGCTCGATCTCCACGCCGCGCGTGTCGCCAATCTCCTCGTCGGCAACCCCGAGGGAAGCGCACTCCTCGAAATTACTTTCGGGCCGGCTCGCTTTCTTTTCGAGGACGAGCGCCTGGTCGCATGCTGCGGAGGCGCAGGCGATCCGTCGTTAGGC
>JACDGS010000068.1:0-16148 GCA_013821455.1 Chthoniobacterales bacterium | reverse complement strand
CGTTTCGCCTAACGACGACTTTGAGCTTCCCGCGCCGCGGCAAGGTTGTCGCACCTGGCTCGCGATCGCGGGCGGAATCGACGTGCCGCTAATCCTCGGCAACCGCGCGACCGATCTGCGCGCCCACTTCGGCGGGTTTCATGGTCGCGCGCTGCACGACGGTGACGAGTTGATGCTTGGCCGATCCGACCGCCGGCTCGATTTTTCCGGCCGCGTCGCGGACTGGAGCGCGCCTAACGAATGGTCGCACACCGCGCGAGCGCACCCTCTTTTGCGAGTAATTCCCGGAGCGGAATGGGAAGATTTCACTCCCGCGGCGCAGACGGCCTTTCTGCGCGAGCCTTTCATCGTGAGTACGCAGGCCGATCGCATGGGCGCGCGTCTGCAAGGCCCGCAGCTCTCGCGCACAACCGAGCGCGAGATGCTTTCCGAAGCGGTCGCGCCGGGGACGATCCAGGTCGCGAATGATGGCCAGCCTATTGTGTTGCTCGGAGATTGCCAAACCATCGGCGGCTATCCCAAGATCGCGCACGTGATCACGGTTGATCTTCCCCTCGCCGCGCAACTTCGGCCTAACGATGAGGTGCGCTTCGAGATGATCGATGGCGCCGCAGCCGGGAAACTTTTTCGCGCGCGCGAAGACGATCTCGCACGCTTTCAGCTCGGCCTGCAATTTCGTTTTTCGTGAAGCAGCAAATCGATCTCAACGCCGATCTGGGCGAAGGCGCGAGCGGTGAGAATGAGCTTCTCGGGCTGGTGAGCTCGGCCAGCATCGCCTGCGGATTTCACGCCGGCGATCCTGCGACGATGAGCGCGACGATTTTGGCGGCGCAGGCGGGGGGCGTCGCGGTGGGCGCGCACCCGAGCCTCGACGATCGGAAGAATTTTGGACGCACGGAATTGCCCGTGAGCCCGAAGGAAGTCTTCGCGCTGGTCGCCTACCAAGTCGGCGCTTTTCACGCGATCGCGCACTCGTTAGGCGTAGAACCGCAGCACGTGAAACCCCATGGCGCGCTCTACAACATGGCGGCGCGCGATCGGGCCCTGGCCGATGCGGTTGCGCATGCGGTCCTGGCGGTGAGCGCGCAGTTGATTCTTTTCGCGCCCGGCGACAGCGCGCTCGCGCAGGCGGGCGAGGCGATCAAGTTGCAAGTGGCGCGCGAAGTTTTCGCGGATCGCAATTACCAGCCCGATGGATCGCTCGTCGCGCGCACGGAATCGAACGCGCTGCTGCACGATGCGGAGGAGGCCGCGGCGCGCGTGCTGCGAATGTTGCGCGATGGAGTGGTGTGCGCCGTGGATGGGAGCGATACCGCGTTGCAGGCGGACACGGTTTGCATTCACGGCGACACGCCGGACGCGATCGTTTTCGCGCAGAAGCTGCGCGCCGGTCTGGCTTCCGCCGGCATTGCTGTCTTATCGCCCTCACGATCGTGAAAGAGCGGCATCCACACGGAAGTCAGGCGTCTTGCCTGACTCGGCCGTTAGGCTTCCAGCCTGACGGCTCTCGCGCGAAGATTCGGCAACCAAGATGGTCGCCAGCCGAGTCAGGCTGGAAGCCTGACATCCCGAACCATGGCTTCGCCTAACGATAAGCTGCGACAGGGACTCGGCCCGCTGGATGCGACCATGATCGTGATGGGGTCGATGATCGGCTCCGGTATTTTTATTACCTCGGCCGAATCGACCCGTCTCCTCGGCGCGCCGGGATGGCTTCTACTCGCCTGGGTGATGGCCGGAGTGCTGACCATCGCGGGCGCGCTTTGTTGCGCGGAGCTGGCGGCGATGATGCCGCGCGCGGGCGGGCAATATGTCTTCCTGCGCCAAGCTTATGGACAAACGGTCGGTTTCCTTTTCGGGTGGACGCTCTTCCTCGTTATTCAAACGGGAACCATCGCCGCGGTCGCGATCGCTTTCGCTAAGTTCGCGGGCGTTTTCTGGCCGGCGATCGCGCCGGAAAATTATCTCGTTAGGCCAATTCATCTCTTCGGCGCCTACGCCATCAGCCTTTCCAGCGAGCAGCTCGTGGCGGTGGCGCTGATTCTGTTCCTGACCTGGCTGAACACGCGCGGTCTTGAGGTGGGGAAGCTGGTGCAAAACACCTTCACCTTCGCCAAAACGGCCGCTCTCATCGGGCTCATTGTGCTCGGGCTTTCGTTAGGCTGGAAAGCCGGCAGCGCGGCGCGAATGGCGGCTTGGTGGAACCCGTGGGCAAATGGCTGGTCGCCGCAACAGGCGCAGGCTGGCCTAACGATCACCGGTGGACTCGCGCTGGTGGTCATTTTTGGCAAGGCGATGATCGGTCCCCTCTTCGCCCAAACCGCGTGGACGAATGTGACTTTCACCGGGAGCGAGATTCGCGAGCCCGGCCGCAATCTTCCGCGCGCGTTGCTCGCCGGCTGCGGCTTGGTGGTGACGCTTTACGTGCTGGCCAATCTTGCTTACGTCGCGACGCTGTCGTTAGGCGAGATCGCGCATGCACCGCAAAATCGCGTCGCGGTCGCGGCCTTGCGTGCAGTGCTTGGGCAACCCGGCGCGATCGCAATGGCGGCGGCGATTCTCATCTCGACCTTTGGTTGCAATAACGGGCTCATCCTCGCCGGTGCGCGCGTTTACTACGCGATGGCGCGTGATGGTTTATTCTTTCGCGCGATCGCGCGCACGAACGCGCGGCATGTGCCGGCGGCGGCGCTCTTCGCGCAGGGAATCTGGGCGGCGCTGCTCACGCTCCCGCGGACGATCGCGGTCGATTCGGCGACGGGCACCACACGCTATGGAAACGTCTATACGCAACTACTCGAATACATCGTGGCGGCTGATTTGGTTTTCTATGTGTTGCTTATCGCCGCGGTGATGGTGTTGCGCCGGAAGCAACCGGAAATGCCGCGACCCTATCGGGCCTGGGGTTATCCTCTGGTGCCCTTGGTTGCAATCGCAATCGCCGCGTTGCTGACTGCCGATCTCGCGCTACTCGCGCCAGCCACTTGCGGCATCGGCTGCGCGATCGTGCTCAGCGGCTGGCCGGTGTATGCGCTTTGTCGGCGGCTGTCTCCAGAGCGACCGATTGCCTAACGATATGTTCAGCAGGAGAGATCAGCGAATTCCGCTACTGCACCGCATAGACCTCGATCAGGCCCACTCCGCTGGCTCCTGCAGTACCCTGAACCACGACGGTGTAAGGACCTACCGGTAACCAGCTCAGGGTGGCCGCTTCCCGCGGGTCGCTGGGCGCCAGGGCTTCCGTTTCCAAATCCGGGGCTTGCGTCTCTCCCCAGTTGTCGTTGGCCATGACGACGGCGCCGTCGGCATCGCGCAGCTCCAGGTTGGGATCTGCGAGCGCGCCGCTGACGCCGAGTGTTGCGAGGGAGGGACCGAGGGCGCGCGTCACGATTTTGGAACATCCGCTCTCGCCGCCGACGATGAACCCACCAATCATCGCGTCATCGTTGGGAGCCACAAATCCCCGGGTGCTGATATTCGCGAGCTTCGAATCGGAGCTCGTGCTTAGATCATAGACTTCGACCAGGCCAACTCCCGTGCCGCCATTTTCACCCGACATAACCGCGGTATAGGTGCCCGGAGGCAGGGTGATCTTGAGCGCGGCTTCCGCCTCGTTCTCGGGCGCGAGGCCAGTCTCCGTGATGGCGCTCATTTGCGTGCTCTGCCAGTCCTGATTGGAAGCGACCAGCGCTCCGGTGTGATCGTGAATCTCCAGCGCCGGATTCGCCAAAACGCCGCCCAAGCCAAATTGCGCCAGAGACGGTCCGAGCGCTCGTAGGACGAGCGTTTTCGCGGCATTTCCTGAGATGATGAAGCCGGCGATCGCCTGGCTCTCGCCCGTTCCAACTTTCATCCGGGTCGAGATATTCACCAGCCCTTCGGAAAGGGTGATCGCATGCGGCGACGCGAGGATGGTGGTATCCAGCGCGCCTAACGTGCCGGTAGGATCGCGGGGAAACTTCGCGTACGGTAACCGCGTTCCTTCGAGCACGAACTCGTCGGCGCCGATCTGCAACGGCGTCGGAAAATTCACCGTCCCGGAAGCCGCCACGAGATCGTCCTGATCGACGCCGTCGCCGCTCACGCCGATCGCGCCGATGAGCTGGCCGTTGCGATAAAGGGGGAAGCCACCGGGGAAAATGGTGATGCCGTTCGGCAGGTTGGGGTCAGGCGTGAAAGTGAGATTCGGAACGACGTTTTGGAGCGTGCCTAACAATCCCGAGACCGCTTCCTGTTGCCCGAAATAAGGACCGGCGTGATTCGCATCGATCCCCGGCGCGAAATGACTCTGGGCCAGAAACCCCACCGTTCGCGCCGACATCGCGATAGTGTTGTTGTTATTGGAAAAAGCGATCGCCGTGCGCGCTTTCTGGACCGCCACATCCCAGCTGAAAATCGTCGCTTCACCCGTACGAAATGTGCCCAGCACCGTGGGCCGCATCCCATCCTGATTCGGGAAATTCACCACACTGATAAAGGCTTCCATCTGAATGCCGATCGGCAGGCGAATGCCGGCGCGTGTCGTGCGCACCCGATCGGCCGCCGCGGCGAGAATTTGCGTCACCTCGGCAGCGGTCAGGCGCGGCTGGCTGTTAATCGTGCCGGGCATCGGATCGCTGATGATCGGCTGGCGTACTTGTCCTAGCACGCCACCGAGAGTCGCGACCGGATAGGGATAAGGGGCCGGCGCGGCCATGATCGGATATTTCGTGGAGACAGCTCCGGGCAAACTGAGCGTGCCGAGACTGGGAATATCGGTGTCTGTATAGGCGAGGCTGATGCCGTTGATGAAGACGTTGTCCGCCGTGATATCCGAAGAAGGCCGATACCCGGTCTCGCCGGCGAGAGCGACGCCTTCATCCACATCGGCGCCACTGATAAAGACGAAAGGATTTTCAGAGCGAAATCCGACAATGGGTCCCGGTGTCCCGTCGCCGGTGACGCCAACACCGCCGACCAGATGTCCCCCTTTGTAGAGTGGCACTCCGCCCGGCGTTCCATCAAGCGAAGTGAGAGGCACACTTATGATCGTTAGGCCCGGAGTCGGGCTAAAAGTGATGAGGCTGCCGGGCGCCTTGAACTTGTTGATGTCCGAAAAGGAGAGGCTCGAGAGGCCGACCCCAACAAGCGGTCCCGTGGGAGTGTTAAAGACTCCGGGCGGGAAATGTTGCTGGATGATAAAACCAGCGGTGCGGGTCGTGAAGGCGTTCTGATCGCTGCTCAGGAACGCTGCCGTGCCCGCTTTGGAAACCGCGCTGGCCACCTGCGGATCGCTCGGCTGAGTGCCGTTCACAGACCAAACGCCAAGGACAAAACCCTCGCGGTCGACTACCGCGATGATGCTATTGGGCGAGACGGCCTGCGCGCGCGTGGCGGCCTGTTTGATAATCAACTGCACGTCCGCCGCGGTGAGCTGGGCGCGACCGGACGAAGCGCACAAGAGGGTCGCCAGAAAAAAGAAGAATCTCCGCCCCCACATTTCCAAGCGTGATAGCGATGGGAGCGTTAAAAGCCAAGAGGAAAAAAGAGGTAAAGAGATTAGCGCGCGAGCTTGCAACGTAGTCTCGACTTTTGTCATCCTCCGCGCGTGCCACCTCTCTGCCGAGCGATCGCAGCTTGGGGACATCGTTGGACGTTGGAAGTTGGAAGTTAAACGTTGGACGTTTCCTTCTTCTTTCTGTCCTTCTACTTTCGTCCTCTCTGACTAGCGCGCCGACACCCGAGGCCCAGTTCCGGGGAAAAAGAAACGTTCAACGTCCAACGTCCAACGTCCAACGTCCAACGTTCAACGCTCAACGAAGAGACGCGAGCGCCGCAGTCCACATTAGGAGCTCGAACTCGTCCAGGTTGTCCTCGCGCAGGGCGATGGAAGAAGCGGTAGCCAAGAACAAAAGGGAAAAAAAGAAAGTTACAGACGAGCTTGCAACGTGGTCTCGATTTTAGTCATCCTCCGCGCGTGCCACGTTTCTGCAGAGCGATCGCGGCTTGGGGACATCCGTTGGACGTTGGAAGTTGGAAGTTAAACGTTGGACGTTTCCTTCTTCTTTCTGTCCTTCTACTTTCGTGCGCTCTGACGAGCGCGTCGACGCCCGAGCCCAGCCCAGAGGAAAAAGAAACGCTCAACGCTCAACGCTCAACGCTCAACGCTCAACGTCCAGCGCTCAAAGTTCAACGTCCAACGCCTAACGTTCAACGAAAGGACACGAGCGCAGCGGTCCACATTCAGGAGCTGGAACTGGTCCAGGTTATCCTCGCGCAGACGTCGAAGGCCGCGCCTAACGAACAAAGGACTGCGGCCGACAACCCGGCAGAGCATTTTAACCCGGACCCGGGCGCGACGCCCGAGCCGGAATCGATCGAGCCGCCGAGCTTGTTCCAACCCGTCATTCCGCCGCTCCCGAAATACCATGATGAACCGCTCCCGCGTTCGCTCAGGTTACCGCGCCGCGACATGGAGGATGTCGTCCCGCTCCGGCGCAAGCTCGATTACCAAAACTACCCGGAAGCAGAACGTGGCGAAGGATTGCTTCCCGGCTCGGAGCCAGTGGAGAACCGCTGGTTCCTTGGCTTCGGGAGTTGGAAACGCTATGCCGATCCTTCCCCCGAGACACCTTACCAAAGTGGCGGCCTCAAACTCTGGCATCCTTATCTGCAAAGTACGCTCAAGGGCGACGCACCGATCATCGGCCAGGACATTTTCCTCAATCTTACAGTCAGCGATTTTCTCCAAACGGAATTCCGAACTCTCCCTACCCCTAGCGGCGTCGCCAGTGCGCGGCCGAACAGCTCGGAGTTCTTCGGCCGGAGCGAGCAATTCTCTCTCTCTAATGATTTTTCCATCGCGGTTGATCTCTTTAAAGGCGAGACCGCCTTCAAGCCGGTGGAATGGGCGCTCCACATCCTCGGTATCTATAACAGTAACTACACCGACGTACAGGAAACTAATGTGCTCGATCCCGATCCGCGCCTGAAAAATACGACCCGTTTCAAGGACTTTTACGCGCTCCAGGAAGCATTCGCCGAAATCCATATCCACGATCTCTCCGATAACTACGACTTCATTTCTTCGCGCTTCGGGATTCAGCCATTCGTTAGCGACTTTCGCGGATTTATCTTTAATGACTCTAATCTCGGTGTGCGCATTTTTGGTAACTACGATAACAATCGCTGGCAGTATAACGTCGCTGCCTTTGATATGCGCGAGAAGGATACTTACTCCGGTCTCAATAGCTTCGATTCCCGCGATCAATGGGTCCTGGTCGCGAATGTTTATCGCCAGGATTTCCTGGCCAAAGGTTACACCGCACAGTTAAACTTCGTGGCAGACCTTGATGGTGCCGAGCGACACTATGATAAGAACGGCTTTATCGTACGCCCGGCGCCAATCGGGAATGTAAAGGATCACTCCCTAAGTGCCTACTATCTCGGTTGGACGGGAGACGGACATATCGGCTGGCTTAACATTACTCATGCCTTCTACGAAGTGTTAGGTGAGGACGAGTTCAACGGGATTGCCGGGCGTAGAGTGACCATCAATGCGCAAATGGCGGCACTCGAGTTATCGATCGATCGCGACTGGCTCCGGCAAAAGATTTCCTTCTTTTACGCCAGCGGCGACGGCAACCCGAAGGACGGAGTCGCTACCGGGTTTGATACCATTCTCGACCGACCGTTTCTCTTTGGCGGTCCTTTCAGCTATTATGTCCACCAAGGCTTCAACCTTGCCGGGACTTCGGTAAACTTTAAGCAGGGCGATAGCCTGGTGCCGGATTTCCGAACCAGTAAGACGGAAGGACAAGCGAACTTCGTTAATCCGGGAGTCTTTATCGCCGGTTACGGACTGGATGCCGATATCACTCCGAAGCTCAAAGCCTTTGTGAATATCAATCACATCCAGACTATCCACACCGAGGTGACCGAACGCGTCCTCTTTACCCAGAACGCCGATAATGATATCGGCTGGGATTTTAGCCTTGGGGTTCAATACCGGCCGTTTCTTACTGACAATGTCATCGTTACGGCCGGAGTAGGTTTCCTACTCCCAGGGGAAGGCTACAAAGAAATCTACCGGGCGAATACGCGACCAGTGCCAGGCTTCGGTAATCCGCCGGCGGGGAATGTGGATGACTTTCTTTATAGCGGACTTGTTACTGTGACGCTGACTTATTAGTGAAAGGTAGAGATCTGAAGAAGAAAACTTCTAACGTTCAACGTTCAACGTTTAACGTCCAACTGGAAGAGGGGACGGCGCGTGATCTGGGGAGGAAAGCTTCTAACGTTCAACGTTTAACGTTTAACGTCCAACTGGAAGAGGAGACGGCGCGCGTCTGTGAGGACGGAAGCGCTTTTGGGACGAAACAACAAACGCAGTACGACTTGGAAGAACGCCTGCTGGAGTATGCCGTCCGCATCATCCGGTTAGTCGATGCACTGCCCGCGACTCGGGCGGGGCGTCATGTCGCTGATCAGTTGCTGCGTTGCGGGACGTCCCCCTTAGCCAATCACGGCGAGCTGCAAGGCGCTGAGTCACGCAGAGACTTTATCCACAAGCTCGGCATTTGCCTGAAAGAGATACGGGAAACACGGCGCTGGCTTCGACTCATCCATCGCTTGCCGTTAGCAGCGCCCCCCAAAGTCGAGCCGCTCCTGAACGAAACCGAAGCCCTCATCAAAATCTTCGCCGCCAGTATCCGCACCGCGGAAAGAAACAAGCAATGAAACGTCGGACCCTACCCTTGGACGTTAAACGTTGGGCGTTGAACGTTGAACGTTTCCTCCTCCTTTCCGCCTCCGCCCATGCCCAGGACCTAACAACAACCGGCTACCGCCCTCCGACCACCGTCCCGCCTAACGAGTCTATCACTCACATCCCGCACCGCGGAAAGAAACAAGCAATGAACCGGCGGACCCTACCCTTGGACGTTAAACGTTGGGCGTTGAACGTTGGACGTTTTCTCCTCCTTTCCGTCTCCGCCCATGCCCAGGACCTAACAACAACCGGCTACGGTCCTCCCACCGCGATCCCGCCTAACGAGTATAACACTCACCCCGCCGCGCGGCCGCCGCGTAACTGGATCGATCAGTCCCAGACCGAGGCCGACGCCAAAAGCGACAGCTGTCTCCAGTGTCATCGCGGGGTCGAACCGATGCACGCCGCATCCCATGTCGTGCTCGGCTGCACCGATTGCCACGGTGGTAACCCCGCGCGCAACCTCAGCAAAGAACAGGCACACATTCAGCCGCGGAATCCTGATTTCTGGAAATCCTCCGCGAATCCGCCGCGCTCCGACGTCTGGCTCAACCACGAATCGCCCGAGTACATCCGCTTCATCAACCCGGGAGACCTGCGGGTAGCCGATCAGGCCTGCGGCCTCTGCCATGGCGAAATCGTGCGCCAAGTCGATCACAGCATGATGAACCACGGCGCCATGCTTTGGGGCGCGGCTACTTACAATAACGGCGCCGTCCCTTATAAGAACTATCGCTTCGGACAGGCTTACGGCGCGGATGGTGTGCCGCTGCGGCTAAGTAACTACACGCCGGTTACGCCTAACGAGACTAAGGTTCACGGCATCCTTCCCTACTTGGAACCAGTCCCGCGTTTCAATCTCGGCAACCCGGGAAATATCCTCCGCATATTTGAAAAAGGCGGCAACAAACAGCTACAACTCGGTCTCCCAACTTTGGACGAACCGCCGGGGCGGCCTGACCGTCGTCTCTCCGAGCGCGGTCTTGGCACCTTGAATCGCACCGACCCCGTTCTGCTCGGTCTTCAAAAGACACGGCTGCACGATCCCTTGTTAGGCTTCCTTGGTTCCAACGATCATCCGGGCGATTATCGCTCGAGCGGCTGTTCGGCCTGTCATGTTATCTATGCCAACGATCGTTCTCCTTCTAACTCCGGTTGGTGGAGTAAGTATGGACACGACGGGTTGAGCTTCACTGCGGATCCGACCATTCCCAAGAACGAGCGCGGCCATCCGATCGTGCATCAGTTCACCCGTTCCATTCCTTCCAGCCAATGCATGAATTGCCACATGCACCAGGGTAACTTGTTTGTGAATCCCTATCTTGGTTACACCTGGTGGGACCAGGAGACTGATGGCGAGCTCATGTATCCTAAGGTGCAGCATAACCCGACCGACGCTGAGTTAGTGGATGAGACGCAAGTAAATCCTGAGGCCGCAGCGGCGCGCGGACTCTGGGGCGATCGCGATTTTGTCGCGAATGTTGCCGCGCTCAACCCGAAACTGCAGCACACTCAGTTTGCCGATTATCATGGACACGGCTGGGTCTTCCGGGCGGTCTTTAAACATGACCGCAAAGGCACGCTACTCGATCTCGACGACCACTCGATCGCAGATAGCGATCCGCATAAGTTCAATAAGGCGGTGCATCTCAAGGATGTGCATCTCACTAAGGGAATGCAGTGCGTCGATTGCCATTTTCTCAACGACGTGCACGGGAACGGTCAGCTCTACGGCGAGCCCCGCAATGCTACCTCCATCGGCTGTGTCGATTGTCACGGCACGGTCGCCGAGCGCCCTACTTTGATCACTACTGGCAACGCTGGCTCGGTCGATCTACGCAAGAGCAACACGCCTTTCGGTCCGCGCTTCGTCTGGGAAGGAAGTAAGCTTTATCAGCAATCGGCCATGACTCCCGATACTCGGTGGGAAATCCCACAAACCATCGATACGATTGATCCGCTCTCGTCGCACTACAATGCCAAGTCGGCCTATGCGAAAACGCTCGCGCGGGATGGTGTCGCGTGGGGAACGGTCCCGGTAACTTCGAACGAGCGCTGCCGTCGTCTCGCGCATGATAACAGCCGGATGGATTGCCAAATCTGCCATACCTCCTGGGCGACGAGTTGCTTTGGTTGTCACCTGCCGATGAAAGCAAACCAGCGCGTGGCGCAGAATAAGTTTGAAGGGGTAACAGAGCGTAACTTTACGACCTATAACCCACAGGTCGTACGGGACGATGTTTTCATGCTCGGTCTCGATGGCTCGGTGAAGAAGAATCGCATGGCCGTGATTCGTTCCTCGAGCGCGGTCGTAGTGAGTTCGCAGAACGCTAATCGCGAGTGGGTTTATTCGCAGCAACAAACAGTTTCAGGCGAAGGGTACAGCGGTCAGGCGTTTAACCCTCATTTCCCTCACACCACGAGCGGCGTCGGCACGACTAAGAACTGCGAGGACTGCCATCTGTCCAAGGCAAACAACAATAATGCCTGGATGGCGCAGTTACTGGGTTTCGGCACCGGCAGCGTGAATTTCTTCGGACGCTATGCCTATGTCGGCTCGGGACCGGAAGGCTTTCACGCCGTGGTCTGGACGGAACCGGACGAG
Source organism: Chthoniobacterales bacterium (assembly GCA_013821455.1). Classification (GTDB taxonomy): domain Bacteria; phylum Verrucomicrobiota; class Verrucomicrobiia; order Chthoniobacterales; family UBA10450; genus Palsa-1392. The sequence goes on along the minus strand of JACDGS010000068.1, from coordinate 4,794 downwards.
CCCCAGGCAGTCGTCGGGAGTCATCTGCAAAAGATCGCCTATCCGGCTAACTACCAGAAGCATCTCGCGAGTAACTCCATCCTCAGCGAAGCCTACGAACATCGGGGTCACGACATCGAGGATCTGGTCTTGCGCGGTGAGTATCTCTATACCGCGAATGGTCATGGGGGATTTGAAGTGTTCGACGTCGCGAACATCGATCAGAAAGGATTTTCCGAGCGCATGATCAGTGCGCCGGTTTCGCCCTTGGGACAGCGCACGCGCATTCACACCAAGGACGCGACCAGCATCGCGCTCCCGAGCACCCTCGCGCTCGATCCTGCGCGCACTCATTTCCCCGAGAATGAAGAGCAGCCGATCGACCCGTTCTACGCCTTCGTTTACCTTTCCGACCGGGCGGAAGGCTTGGTCGTCGTGAACGTCGCCACACTCGTGGACGGCGACCCAGACAATAACTTCGTCAAAGAAGCAGCGCGCTTTAATCCCGATGACGCGCTGACCGGCGCGACTTTTGTCGCGGCCGCCGGCCATAGGCTTTACATGACGACGCCGCGCGGCCTTTTCGTGATCGACGTGCACGATCCCGCGCACCCGCGCATCGTGGGTCAGGTCACCGATGGTTCGTTGCGCAATCCCCGCTGCGTCGCGGTCCAGTTTCGCTACGCGTTTGTGACTGACGATGACGGCCTCAAGGTCCTCGACATTACTAATCCCGATCGGCCTATCCCGGTGCGCAGCGGATTCGTTAGGCTAAAAGACGCTGGCCGTCTCTATGTCTCGCGCACCTATGCCTATGTGCCTAACGGCCCCGAAGGTCTCGCCATTATCGACGTGGAGAATCCGGAGCAGCCGCGGCTCGACCAGATGTTCGATGACGGCGGCGCCCTTAACGATACCCGCGCCGTGCAGATCGGGAGCGTCAGCGCTTCGGAGTTTGCCCTCGTAGCTGATGGGAAAAATGGCTTGCGTGTGCTTCAACTCATCTCCCCCGACACCGTGCCGGGCGCCGCTGGATTCAGTCCGCGACCTAACCCAAGGTTGATCGCGACCTACCCGATGAAAGGCGAAGCGATCTGCGTCTCACGCGGGCTCGAGCGCGATCGGGTGGTGGACGAAACCGGCGGACAGACTGTGGTGTTCGGCCGGCGCGGTTCACGTCCTTTTCGTCTTTCCGAGATGCTGCCGTTCCTGCGCCATTTCGATCACATCTACCCCAGCGAACCCGACATCCCGCACACCGGCTCTCTTTACCGGGTAGAGAATGTGACCCGGCGCGGAGAGAAATTATTTAGTGTAAGCGGTCGTGAGTTGCGGCCGACGGCGGCGACGCCATCGCCTTCACCCACGCCTTCGCCGGGAGTAGCTGCACGGTAGTCGTGGCCGGGGGCATATCGGTCTGCGCCACAGACGCTGAAATAGGAGTCCTTTACTCGTTAGGCTGCTGCACGGTGGTCGTGGCCGGAAGCGTCTGCGCCACGGCCAGTGAGCTCGGTGCATGGTAGCTGTGACAAGTGATGCAGGAGGCGACGACTTTTCCCTGCGGGCTATGACAGCGGACACAGCTCTCGATCCCCGGCATGAGCACATCGGAGGTGAGACTACTCCGGGTGGCATGATGGCAATCATCGCACTTTACCATGGTGTGCGCGCCATGATTGAACTTCGCCTGCGGCATCCAGCGATCGACAAAAACCGGCTTCGGGATGGAGGGCGCTCCATTGGCCACCGGACGCACCTCATGACAAAGCGCGCAGCCGTAGAAGGAGGCGCGCACGCGCGACTCGGTGCCGGGTCGCAGTTTGTAGGGATCGGCTACGAAAAAAATCTGGTTCTCGAAATCTTCGCCGGAACGCACTCGCTCCCGTAGCTGCAGCATTTGCTGGGTTACGAAAGTCCTTATCTCGTTAGGCCGGGTTATTCCTTTCTGGAGGGCGAGATCGGCATAGCGCGCGGGGAGATCATGGAGAAAGCCATGCACCGCCACGGTACTGCCGTGCGGCAAAGTAAGCTCCGGATTCTTCGGATCGAGTTGGAGAGAATGACAAACCTGGCACTGCGCCGCGAAGGTGATCCGCGCATTGTTATAACGGCCTTCCGTATCGGGCTGATGACAAAAGGTGCAGGCGAGCCTTTGGCCGCCCACTAAAGGAATATCAGCTTCAAAATGCCGCTGGTGATTGAACTTGAGCATGTCAAAATCGCGGACCGGCTCGCGCTTGAGTTGGAACTGCGGATGCCCATCCCAGAAAGCGGCGAAAGTCTGAGTGTAACCCGCCGGCGGCCGCGGCAGATCGAAGACGACCTGTTGTGGCGGATGAGGATGGCGATGGAAATTTTTCCAATCCAATCCCCGTCCTTTGTCTGCCGAAGCGGTCATGGTGCCAACGTCATCGTGACAACTGGCGCATTGCGCGCTGGCCACGATTCGCATCGTTTCCGCGCCTCGATGTTCCTGGTGGCAGACCGAACAGGACCGGTCGCGGATCACGTTAGGCTCATGAAAGGTATAAGTGCGCTGGCTTATTTCGTAATGGCAGCTCGCGCAATGCTGATCGATCGGCGCGAACTCGACCCCGTTGTGCAGCCGATCGTGCAGCGTCTTCTGAAAGTTAACCTGCCTCAACTGGTCCGCGTCCATGGGATGGCCATGACAGCTCGCGCAGCCATCGGCGAGAGAGGTGTGAGCGCGGGAAAGTTTTCCGGGATTGAAAAACTTTTCGGTGCCGCGTTTTTGGAAAGCGATGATCGCGGCGATTCCAAGCGAGAGAGCGAAAAAGCTCGCGAGGAAACGTGACAGCCGCCAGGGCTGCACCTTTTTGTAAAGGTCGAGGTTACCCTGGTATTTCTCCGAGATTTCCTTTTGCGTGCGGCGGCGGAAAATCATGGACTTAGTAGTAGAGGACCGTCACGACCGCGTGCCAGGCGGTGAGGAGGAGGAGAAGAAAAGAAAGCGGCACGTGCACGAAGAGCCATCCGTGCAGCCAATGGTGGAAGCGGATTTGCAGATCGAGCATGCGTCGCTCTTCGCACCAGGCTTGAATTGCTGCGACTTGATCGCGGTAACCTTCGTTCACGCTCAGATTCATGGACCGAAACAGGTCATCGGAGTAGTCCTGATCGGAAAGCCGGAAGCTGCCCCCGCGGCGCGCCCGCAAATACGGTAGGACTTGTCTCTCGAGAAACTCCGCCAGATCCGCCTCCGAAGCCGCGTCCGCCAGGAGAATAATCGGCTTCTCGCCGACAACGGCGTGAGCAACTACGGGCGCCACGACCGAAGGAATGGGGGACAGAAAATCGTCGCGCAATTGTTCCGCCGCGAGCACGAGCCGCGAGCGCACATAAGGAATCTGCTCGTAAACGTTTTCCGCCGGCAGGCGTTCTTTCATGATCGCCGGGAGCTGGTGTTGCAAGATAAGGCCGTAGATGCCGCTCAACATGACGACGGCATAAAGCACCACGAGCAAAACGGTCATGGGGCCACCCCAACGAAATCCACTGTGCAGAAGCACCAGCGGAATGGTGAGAAGAGTGAGCCATATATGTGCTCGCATCCAGCTTTGCACGCTCCCGATCGGCCAAAGGAGAAGGCGTTTTCGCAGGCTCAGCAGAACGCCGAAGATAAAAATGGCGAAAGAGATAATGCCAAAAGCGAGGCCAACCGGAGTGCCACCGATGCTCCGATGATCGGAGACTTTCTGTATGAGCACAGAAGGCAACGCCGCCCCCGCTGGCAACCGCGCTGGAGAGAAATTGCCGACGTAGATCCAACCCGCGGCCGCGCTCGCCAGGAGAACGAAGAGGAACCAGGGAATATGCGAACGATTCAGAATTCGCATCCGCGATTACCTCCTGCTCAACCGCGGGTCAGCTTCTGAAGTAAAATCCTTCATCTGGAATGTCGGGCTAACTCGGCGCGAGAATATTCTTCCTGCGTTTCTTGGGAAGAATAATTTATTCGTTAGGCGGTGTTCCGCCTTAGTTATTCGCTGGTCTTCTCCGGCCGCGCTCCCTACAAAATAAAAGCGTGAGCGGTTGGGCACTTTCTCGGGTTCTTTTTGCCGCGTTTCTCGCGTGGGCGATGAGCGGAGCCGGGACGATCTCGATTCGGGGCGCCACGCTGCAGACTGATCGTTTCGTCGGCGCGGTTGGCTGCAAATCCTCCAGCTGCCATGGCGGAGCCGGCGACAAGCGCAGCCAATATCTCACTTGGGTGCAGCAGGATTTTCACTCCCGCGCTTACGCCGTTCTGGTCGACGCTCGCTCCACGCGCATGGCCGAATCGCTTTCGCTCCCCTCCGCGCAAACCAGCGCCCGCTGTACGGTCTGCCATTCTCCTCTCCAAGCCGTCGCGCCGGCTCGCCTAACGAACACAGCTCAGGCTGATGAAGGAGTGTCCTGTGAAAGTTGCCACGGCGCGGCCGAGTCATGGTTGCGCGGGCACACGCGTAAAGATTGGAGCGACGCCACCCGCGTCGCGGCCGGCATGCGCGATCTGCGCAGCTTTTACGTGCGAGCGAATAGCTGCGTGTCCTGCCATCAGCATCTCGATCCCGACCTGCTTGCAGCCGGCCATCCCGAACTTATTTTCGAGCTCGACGGCCAGTCCGTGGCGGAGCCGAAACATTGGCGCGATGATCCTCTGAGTGGCCCGCGCGCCTGGCTCGTCGGGCAGGCGGTCGCGTTGCGCGAAGTCAGCTGGGCGCTATCGAAAATGGAAACGCCCAATTTGGGAGAGGTCGCACGCTGGGATGGGCTCGTTTGGCTGCTGGCCAAAGCCACGGCGCAGTCCTTGCC
>JACDGS010000067.1 GCA_013821455.1 Chthoniobacterales bacterium | reverse complement strand
GCTCCCATGAGTCGTATAGGACCCATAAGTCCTATGGGACCTGTCTAAATCCCAATCACCGTGATTTCCGGCCGGCAATTGAAGCGCACGGGATAAAGGTAAGTCCCGACCCCGGCGCTGACATAAAGCGGCCCGCCTAACGAGTCGAACCGCCCAAGCTCGTAGCGGCCCACGCCATACGGCAGCACGAGTGCGCCGTAGAGCGGCAGCCGCACCTGTCCGCCATGCGAATGCCCGGCCAGAATCAAATCGTAGTGCCGGCCGTCGAGCCGGTCCGCCTGCGTCGGGTAATGGATAAGTAGAACGCGACGCACGGCGCGCGCTTCGCCGAGCGCCTGCACCCCGCGCAGGCCCATCCCGATCAATTCGATCCCGGGCTTTTCCAAGACGACGCTGCGATCTTCCAGCCACGCGCCGCCGGTCGCGGCGAATGCTTCCTGGTAATGTTTGAAGTCGGCGCGGCTCGCGTAGTCCCAATTGCCCGGGCAACCGTAAACCGGGCGCTTGATCTGCCGGATGAAATCGAGCGCCGCGGGAGCGAAACGCTTGTCCTCCACCAGATCACCGGTGAAGCAGACGAACTCCGGCTCGAGGCCATTGATTGTCTCGACAATTTTCGCCGCGTATTCCGCGTCGCCTTTGTAGTGAAAATCGCTGAAGTGTGCGAAGCGCGTGGAGGGTTGAGGATAAAGTTCGAGCTTCGTCACCCGCAGCCAGGTTGGCTCGACCAGTCTTCCGTCGAGCCCGGCCGCGGCCGGCAAGGCGCAAAGACCAAGCCCCAGAAATTTTCGCCGGGTCAGCGTCCGCATTTAGTTCGTTAGTCTGGGAAAGTAAGTAGCCGCAGATAGCCTTTGCCCGTGTCGGTCAGGTGGGCGTTCGTGCCGCGGCCGGCGACATTTCCGCGCGTGAGATAGCGAGCGTCGAGCGCGCTTCGTTTCAAATAACTTACTTCGGCCGTGCTGACGCTTTTCGCGCTCGCCGTCAGGCGCAACGGCAGACCGGAGCGGGCGAAAGAGATTTCCCACGAGACCGGCTTCTCGTTAGGCGAAGCCGCCGCCATCCAGGGATAACGCTGCGGCAATTGAAAGTCGGGAGAGTTCGGCACGATCACTTTGAAGAAGACCTCTTCGCGCGCGAGAAAGGCCGGGATGGTGAGATCCGGATTAGCGCGCAGGGCGATGAAAAGCCGAGGCAGATCGAGGCCCGCGAGATTGAGTCCGTTGTAAATGCCATGAGGATTGCGCTCTCCTCGGAAGAAAGTGTCGTGCCACTGCTCGAAGTGATCGTTCAGCAGCAGATTCAGCTCGACGTGGACGTGCGCGCGCTCCCGATCGATCCCGGTGCCGGTGTGGCCCATGATCGCGAGCTGGTCGCCTTGCCTAACGACAGCGCCGGCTGCGACCGCGATGGTGTTGAGATGCGCGTAGAGGCTGTAATACGGACAGCCGCCCCAGCGATGCTGGACCACGATGTAACGGCCGTAATTCGAGCCGCCCGCGGCGAGACTTGCGTAAACGACCTTGCCATCCGCGATCGCGCGCACGGCATCGAGCGGCTCGCCCCGCGCGTCGCGGCGCACCGGGCGGATGTCCATCCCCTCGTGAAACCGCGTGTAAACCGTCTCGCCTGCCATCTGCAGCGGATCGCGCACGAAACCGTATTGCCCGCCTTCCCACGGATGGGAGATTACGCCCTGGAGGTTCCGCTCGATCGCCTGGTAAAACTCGGAGTAATGCCCGCTCAGCAACTCGTGGTTATCCGTCGGCAGCGCGAGATGCAGAGCCGTCTCGTCGCCCCGGATTGTCATCGTTAGGCAGAAAATGAGGAGCGCGCCGAGCCGCCGCGAGCCGCTCATTTTTTCTTCTTGCGGGCGAGGAGTTTCCAGTCCTTCGCCATCGACTTCACGTCCGCCTCCGTCAGGCCCGAAGCGAGATAAATCGTGCCGTCACTCACTCGTTTGTCGATCAGCATTTCCGTCAGCACCCGCCCGTTAACGAAAATAAAAAGCGATGCACCGCGATGCTCCAGGCTCAACGAATCGAGCACCGTGCGGCCGTGATCGTCGAGGAGGAGCAGCGCGCCGTAGCTCGCGCCGTCGGGCGAGCGGTAGGGATAAAACGCCCGCACTTCGCGTTCGCTGATCCAGGCGGTTTTCTCGACGAAAACTTTCTTTCCCGTGAGCGACGGCACTTGCTGGGCGAAGACCTCGCCGTCGTTTTCACTCGCCGTGAGATGGACTTGAAAGGAGACGTGCGAAGCCGCCGACGCCGAAGCCGCGAGGAGAAAAAACAGAATGGCGCCGAGGGCGATTCTCATGGCCGATGGATAAAGGGTTTGACAGTTTTTGCAACGGAAGCCTCTTTGGGGCGATGAGACGAACGCTGCTTTTCGCTGCTTTCCTGTTCCTGCTCTCGCCGGTCCTCGCGCGGGCGCAGGAGTCGCCCCCGCCGCATCGCGGTTTGTTCGGGCGCGTGCTTCATCCTTTCAGTTCGTCCGAGAAAATCCCGGAGTATCGCAACGCCAAGCTGCGCGGTTTGCAGTTGAGCATTCAACTCCCGCCCGAGCCGATAAAACTCGGCGAGATGCGCCAACTGCCCGTGACTGTTAGCCTAACGAATAAAGGACTGCGCGCGGTCGAGCTCAGCTTCCCGAGCGAGCAGCGGATCGAGATTTATTTGCACGATGCCGCTGGTCGAGTCGTGACCAAGTGGTCGGACAATCGTGCGTTTGCGCAGACGGCCGCGACCGTGCTGATCAACCCTAACGAGCACTTGGAATACTCGGAGACGATTGCGACGCGCGAGCTGGCGGCGGGGCGAGTCTTCACCGTCGAAGCGCTTGTGCCGGCGTATCCGGAGCTGGACGCAAAGCGCAAATCGCTCGCCGCGCCCTAACGAAAAGTGCGACAAGCCAAACGGGTTCGAATAACACGCGCGACTCCACCGCTGTCATCCCGAGCGAAGCGCAGCGCAGTCGAGGGACCCCGCAAGCTACACGCGGCTCCGATCGCACCCGTCGCTTGCCAACCCCCCGTCAGCCACCGGTGTCCCTCGTTTCGCCTGACGGCTCCACACGGGCTGGCAGAATTTTCGTAGATGAAACTTTTTTCCGATTACCACATGCACCCGCAGGTCCACAGTCTGCGGCCCTACACCCAGGAACTCCTCCAACCTTGGGCCGATTCCGCGCGCGAACGCGGGCTGCGCGACATCGCCCTAACGGATCACGACCGCTATCACGAAGGTGTCGATTTCGACCAGATCGACCAACTTCGCGCCCACAATCCCGACCTGAAAATCCGCGCCGGCATCGAGCTGGATAACGATCCCGTAAATTCTGAAGCCGGCCGCGCGTGGGTCGAAAAAAACTGGGACCGCCTCGACTTCGTCCTCGGCTCTGTGCATTTCTTGCGCGGCGATTGGCCCTTCGATCACGCCGGCCAGGAAGCGGAATTCGCCCGCCGCGACAGCAACGAAGTTTACGCCGATTACTACGAACGCATCCGTGCGATGGCGCGCAGCGGGCTGGTCGATTGCATGTCGCACCTCGACTTGGTGAAGATTTTCGGCTTCCGCCCGACTAACGATTTCACCGATGTGCTCGACGCCGTGCTCGACGAAATTCTCCTTTGCGATCTCGCGCTGGAGCTTTCCACCGCGGGCTGGCGCAAGCCGGTCGGCGAACTTTATCCGAGCGACGAAATCATCCGTGCGGCCCAGGCGAAAACGATTCCCTTCACCACTGCGTCCGACGCGCATTCGCATGTGCAGCAGGGGGAAAACTTCGAGCGTCTGGCGGAGAAGATGGCCGCCCTGGAAATCCGTGACGTCTGCATTTTCGAGCGGCACGAGCGGCAGATGGTTGCGCTCTGACCTGATGCGCTTTGGCGGCGCGCTGCTCGCGCTTCTTTTCTTCACCGCGCCCGTCCGCGCGGGCGACCCAGCGAGCTTCGCCGGAGTCGTTAGGCAAGCGCGACAATTAGCCGCGGCGCCGTTTCAGCCTAACGACGCGCCGCTTCCGCCGGAACTGCGCCAGCTCGATTACGACAGCTATCGCAAGATCACCTTTCGCCGTGAGCGTGGCCTCTGGTTCGACAGCCAGACGCCATTCCAAGTGCAGTTCTCTCATCCCGGCTATCTCTTCGATCATCCAGTCGTCATCCACGCGGTGGAGGAGGGTAAAATCCGCGATCTCCCCTTCAGCCCAAAATATTTTCGCTACCCGGAGTTCGATCCTGCTCCGCTCGGGCATCACGACTCGTTAGGCTTCGCCGGCTTCCGCCTCCTCTATCAGCTCAATCAGCCAGGGAAATGGGACGAGGTCATTTCGTTTATCGGCTCCGATTATTTCCGCGCGCTCGGCGCCGGTCAGGTTTACGGCATGTCGGCCCGCGGCGTCGCGATCGACACCGGCGAAAACCTGGCGGAGGAATTCCCCAGCTTCCGCGAGTTCTGGCTTTGCCGGCCTAAACCCGGCGCGAAACAGATGCAGTTTTTCGCGCTCCTCGATGGATCCAGTGTCGCCGGCGCTTATCTATTTCTCGTTAGCCCGGGGAAGGAAACCAGGGTGGAGATCGAGGCGCATCTTTTCTTCCGCCGGCCGGTACAGGCGCTCGGGATCGCGCCACTGACCACCATGTTTTGGCGCGGTGAAAAGGAGCCGCTCCCGCCTAACGACGCGCGGCCGGAAGTGCACGATTCCGACGGACTCATGGTGAACGCCGAGGATTGGCATCCGCTCGCGCCGGTGCAGAAGGTGACGACGCAGGTTTTTCCTGCGGATCATCCGCGGAGTTTCGCGCTCCTGCAGCGCGACCGTGACGCGTCGCATTACCGCGACGACGAAGCCCATTACGAAGAGCGTCCGAGCGTGCGAGTGGAGTCGTTAGGCGATTGGGGCGGGGGCTCGGTGCGCCTTGTGCAATTGCCGACGCAAAACGAATACAGCGACAACGTCGTCGCCTTTTGGCAGCCGGAAAAACTCCCGCAGGCGGGCGATGAATTGGATTTCAAATATCGGCTCGATTGGTTCAAGCGAGCGTCGAATAAACCATAACGGCCTCGCGTCGGATGAGGCTCGATCATGAGTCATCCGGCAAATCCTTCACTGTGGCAGGCGGCGCAATCCCGAGCCGAAGCCTATCTGGGCGCGCTGCGCGGCGGGTTCGGGACGGAGGAACGGCAGCTCACCGCCTCGGCGCTCACTTCCGCCCGCGCGCAGCGGCGCTTGAACCCTGAAGCGAATCCGATCGCGCTCGTCATGGAGGCGCTTTGCGGTCTGCTTCCCGCGAGCGAAACGCCCATGATGACGCCGCCGATGCAGCGGTCGGTCATGCTGCCTGAGCCGATCGAGTTTCCAGTGCACGACTGGATGCGGCGCTGCTTCGGCCGCGTGGGCGTTCGTTAGGCTAAAAAGATGAATTCGTTAGGCCAACCGGCCGGGCGCGCGCTCGGCTACCCCGAGATCGCCCCGTGGACGCACACCGTCGCCGAGGACAAACAGGAGCGTCGCTGGGCCTTTCTGCTCCTGATCGGCATCCTTACTTTCGTCGCGACGGCCTTCGAAGCGAGCCTGCTGGAGGCCGAGGGTTGGTCTCTAATTAACTGCGCGTTGCTCGTTCTTTTCACGCTCCTTTTCACTCACGTCGCGATCGGGTTTTGCCAGGCTTTTTTTGGCTTTCTCGTTTCCATCGGTCGCGCTCGTAGCGCAGAAGTATTCGAGCCAGTCTGGGACGACGCGGCGCTGGCGAAGAGCGCGATTGTGGTGCCGATTTATCATGAAGAGGTCGCGGCCGTTTTCGCGCGCCTCCGCATCATGCACGATGCCCTTTACTCGTTAGGCGCGAGCGAGCGTTTTCATTTCTTCGTCCTGAGCGATTCGCGCGACCCGTTGAAAGCGGCGGCAGAAGAAAAGGCGTGGTTGCAACTCGTCGCGGAAACCGGCAGTGCCGGGCGCGTTTTTTATCGCCGGCGCAAGCTCGCGCTCAATCGCAAGAGCGGGAACATCGCCGATTTCTGTCGGCGGTGGGGCAGTCAGTATCCCTACATGATTTGCCTCGATGCCGACAGCCTGATGAGCGCAGAGACGCTCGTCACCCTCGTTAGGCGAATGGAGCGCAATCATCGCATCGGCATTCTCCAAACCGTGCCGCAAGCCATAAACGGGCTCACGATCTGGAGCCGGTTGCAGCAATTCTCCATGGCGCTTTACGGCCCGATTTTCGCGGCGGGTGCGAATTTTTGGCAGCAGGAAGAGAGCAACTTCTGGGGACACAACGCGATCATTCGGCTCGCTCCTTTCATCCAGCACTGCGCGCTGCCGGAATTGCCTGGCCGCAGCGCGATTGGGCGACGGCCGATGAGTCACGATTTCGTGGAGGCGGCGCTGATGCGTCGCGCCGGTTACGAAGTGCATCTGGCCGACGATCTCGGCGGCAGCTACGAGGAAACGCCGCCGAATGTGAGCGAGCATTTGCAACGCGATCGCCGCTGGTGCCAGGGCAACCTGCAACATTGGCCGCTCGCACTCGCGCGCGGTTTCAAATCGGTGACGCGGTTCCATTTTCTCCACGGCATTTTTTCCTTTCTCGCTGCGCCGCTCCTCGTGGTCGTGCTCGTCCTTGGCTTCGTAAAGAATCTCGGCCCGATGCCGCTGAGCGACGGAGTTTTTGCAGAAACCGCGCGCGCCGAAACGGCGCTCGTTCTTTTCGGCTTCACCATGCTCCTCCTGTTGCTGCCGAAGGTTCTCGCGCTCGGCCTCGCCTTGCGCTCGGGGCGGGCGGAAGAATTTGGCGGCGCGCGCCGGCTCCTCATCAGCGCTTTGGCGGAAATGATTTGTTCCGCCCTGGTCGCGCCCGTGTTCCTCTTCTTTCACGCGAAATTTGTCCTCTTCAGTCTGCTCGGGAAACAGGTGGAATGGCATGCGCAGCAACGCGGCTGCGGCGACGGCATCGACTGGCGAGAAGCGCGACGGACCTTTGGCCTAACGACTCTGCTCGGAGTCGCCGTCAGCGCAGTCACGTGGTGGTTTACGCCGGGGTATTTTCTCTGGCTGCTGCCGATCGTGCTGGGTTGGCTCGTGGCTATTCCACTGACGGCGTTCCTCGGCGATCCCGGTCGCGGCGAAGCGGCGCGACGAAGCGGGTTCTTTCTCGTGCCGAGCGAAGTGCAACCGGCGGTCGAAGTGCGAGCCCTGGCGGGATTATCCGCCTAACGAACCGCGACCTACAAACGAAGCAATCGCGCGGGCAGGAAGAGCAGCGCGCTCAGCAACGCGAAGAGAGCGTGGATCGTCAGGCCTAACAAACGAAACGGCAGCGCGATCAGCCAAACGAACGGAAACAGAATCAAGGCCAGCAACGCCGCTGGCCAGCAGAGCACAAAGAGAATGCACCAGGCGAGTAAGAGGATCAGGAGTTTCACGGGATTAACTTTTCATCGCATGAGTCTTCGTCAATTTTTTTGCAAAACAGAAAGCACTCCCGAGCGAAGCTCGACGAGGGGGAAAGAACACGCGCGCGAAAGTGAGACGTTCACTCAGCCTAACGAGAATAAGAGCAGACAGTCACTTGGCAAACTGTGACTTGGATAATACTTGGTCGCAGTGAGACGGTCTCTCCGTTAAGTTTTTGGCGTATTCGCCTCCTGATACTTCAGTGTGCGCGCTATATAATGCGTCGTCAGCATGTATCCCACGATGGTCGTGGCAGCGGATAGGGCGAGACAGAGCAATAGCGGACAGATAACAGTGATGCGCGCGCGATGGATGATATAATAGGTGTCGTGCAAAGCCGATGCGATCTCCGTCGCCTTAACGACATTGGGCTTGACCGCCCAATACAAAAGTCCGCAGAGAGCCGCCACGGAAGAGATGAGGCCGCAGATGGTCAGGACCCAGCCAATAACGTTGTTAATACTCGAGTGCATGGTTTAAATGTTATTTCCTAACGAGAACAAGATGACTGCGGCGGAGCGGCTTCGTCGTCGGTCCGCTTCGCCGGGGGGTTAGGCGTCAGTGGTATTGAGCCTCCACAAATGATAACCCCACCACGCCGCATACACGAGATAGCAGCCATAGCAGGCAAATGCGACCGCGCCCAATGGATAGAGTCGGGTGAGGGAGGCGACCAAAGCCGCGACGACGACAGCGTAAGGGATGAAGCAGACGAAGCTGGCGCGCAGATCGCGCCAGCGAAAAAACACGACACTCCAAAACGCATTCGCAAGAAGGACAACAGCGAGTAGAACAAGCGCGACGACAGGACCGGGAGAAGATGGCGTGTAGGACAGTAAATGGCGGAGAACGACGAAACAAATAGCGTAGTAGAGGACGCCAATGACGATCCAGAGTGAGAAAGAGGGAGAGTATCGCGGCATTCGAAGTTCCGCCAACCGTTGGCGAACAGCTCTTCCCGCCAGCGCGCCTTCCAAGGCTGCGGCGGCAAGGCAGATGATGAGAGCGAGAAGGGTGGGATTCATCGTGCGCCGAACTCCTAACGAGAACAAGTTCGGCTGTAAAGGTCGAAGGCATTCACGGCCAGGAGAAAGTTAGCCCAAGGAGTGAATTAGAGGATGGCTCGTAATTAGCCGCGGGGCCGGTTTAGGGATTGGCGTCGTATTCCTCGCGAGCGGCGGCTTCTCGTTAGGTTCAAGCGCATCTCGTCTTCAGTGCGACTCATATAGTCCTAACACATTGCCCCCGGGATCTCGGAAACGCGCGGTAATCTCAGGGGCATCCGCACCGATGGGCTGGACGATCTCACCACCTTGTCGGATAACCTCCTCGATGGTGGCCTCGACGCTATCGCACCAGATGTAAATCAGCACTCCCGGGGCATTGGAGGGCGATCGTCCGCACACCCAGGTCCCGCTCACCGCTCCGGTGGTGTCGTCAAAGGCGATCGCTCCGTCGCCCCGCTTGCGCAACTCCCATCCGAAAACCTTGGCGTAGAACTCGGAGGAACGCACAAGGTCGAGAGCGGGGATTTCGATATAACAGATTTTCCCGTTGGGATTTGTTTGTGCCATGGAGCGATGTCCTAATGCCTAACGAGAATAAGATCAACTGCCGCAGCAAGTCTTAAGGCGACAGTTGGATAAGCGAAATCGACAGGGAATAATCGTCCCAGTCTTACGATGGCCAGTGGCGGAAGCCGAGACCTGCGAGGAGAAATCATCCCTGTGACCTTTCGTAGGCCCCCGATTGTATTAGCCGACCCAGTCATAGTTAATGCCTAACGGGTATAAGACGGCCGCGTGGCGTTTTGAAGCGATGCGGCCTTGGTCAGGGTCTTCCTGCCGGGTTGAGAGTAATCTTAGTGACAGTCCCATCCAGGTCATTCCCGACCCAGATGCTGGCACCGTCAAACAATATGCCCCGCGGGCCATTTCCTACCGGGCCATAGGAGGCATTGGCTGCGCCCAGTCGGGCGACGTTATTACTGGCGATGTCAGTGACCCACACATGAGTGCCATCATAGGTGATTCCCCAGGGCGTTTTGCCTACCTGGCGATCGCCCAGGAAGGCGCCACTAACCGCGTCCAGTTGAACGATACGATCGTTATTCGTATCGCCGACATAGATATGTGAGCCGTCATAAGCCAGGCCGTGCAAATCTTCGCCGTTATCGGGCACGGGAAAGGTTCCTTCGAGCGCGCCGTCGCTCGTCCGCAATTTTGAGACCGTGCCTGAACTTTCGTTTAATACCCAGAGATCGGCACCATTAGTTACCAAGTCGATCGGCAACCCTCCGACCGCGTAGGTACCCAGACGCGCGCCATCGCTCGGACGTATCTTCGTTACCGTGGCGTCGCCCCAGTTTGCCACCCAGACGTTTTCGCCGTCGAAAGTCATGCCATAAGGAAAGCGCCCGACTGCAAAGGTGCCGAGCAGGGAGCCGTCACTGCCGCGGATCTTAGTCACTGTGGCATCGTCCTCATTCGCGACCCAGATATTGACACCATCAAAAGTAATACCGTCAGGACTCGAGCCGACGGCAAAAGTGCCCAGCGTCACGCCGTCACTCGCCCGCAGCTTGGTGACGTGGCCAACGCCGACGCCATAGTCCGCGACCCAGATATTAGCCCCGTCGAAAGTAAGGGCCCAGGCCCCATTCCCGGAGGGATAGGTCTGTACGACGGGCTTCGCCTCCAGTGGGTTAGCGAAGAAGCCGATGCTGATAAACCACACCGCGCCTGCGAGGAGACTGATGTTGCTTCCTAACCAGTGCCTCACCGATTCCATTTTCGCTATTTTGTTTAGGTTCATCGATCTGTCTTATGAGTCTGGCGGTCGCCTGTCAATGCTTAGGCGCTGCCGGCCAACCTGCATGATCTTTTTGTCTCAGAGTATAATCCGGATCCAAGGAACTACAGATCGCCGAACCGTTTCGCGAGACGTCGAGCTGCACAAAGGAATATGGGCAAGAACAGTGGAACTTGCCTTAGCGCTCGTGGCCGCGGCAGCCCGGCCAAGAAGGTTGGCCGGAGCCGTCTGAAACTGGTTCTTTGCTCGTTAGGGGGGTCTGCGGGTTGGCACGACGCCTACTAACTCTTAGTTCGTGAGTTGCCATGGGATGATCAGGTTAATTCAGCCGCCGGCCGCGACGGAGGTCGCGCTCCGCAAAATCATCTCGATTGGGAACAGTGATGGATATGGTGGTGGCCTCAGTTTGGTGGTGCTGGGCGAGAGTTAAATTTTTTGGTGGATGTTCTGGGGGGAACTGCCGCGTCGTCTCTGTGGAGGCGGCGCGGTCTTCTCTTTTGGACCGGAGGGCGAGAAATCTCTAAACACACTTATGCTCGTTAGGCTGAAAGAGACAGAACGACTTATACTCGTTAGGCTGAGGCGAGTTTTTCGAAATAGGAATGTTTTAGCGCGATCTTGCTGTGGCGGCTGGGTGGGGCGGGGATTTCGCTGAGGACAGCGAACGCTACAGCGCGCACGCGCCTCCGGCGAATTCGACTTTGGTGGCGAGTTTGGGCCATGAATCGGGCCCGCCCCTGAATGGAGAAGGGAGCGGGATTATGCACATCATGCAATCGGCCCGCGCTAAAATCGCGCAATTCGGCGCAAAACTTCTCGCCAACGGCGCGCGGCGCGGCTAAATAGCGCGCATATGGCTGGCCACTCTCAACCCGTTACCGTTGTCACCGGCGGCGCTGGGTTTCTGGGCTCGCATTTAACTGATCGGCTGCTTAAGGAAGGGCATCGCGTGATCGCGATTGATAACCTGATCACTGGTCACCTGACGAATATCGAGCATCTGGCGGGAAACGAGAATTACCGCTTCATCAAGCAGGACGTGACTCAATATCTCTACGTCCCGGATGAGATCGATTTCGTTTTTCATTTCGCGTCGCCGGCGAGTCCGATCGATTATTTGGAGCTGCCGATCCCGACCTTAAAAGTCGGCGCGCTCGGGACGCATAATGCGCTTGGGCTGGCGAAGGCGAAGAAGGCGACGTTCTTGCTCGCTTCAACGTCGGAATGTTACGGCGATCCGCTGGTGCATCCGCAGCGGGAAGATTATTGGGGGAACGTGAACCCGATCGGGCCGCGCGGGGTTTACGATGAGGCGAAGCGTTTCGCGGAGGCGATCACGATGGCGTATCATCGCTATCACGGGATCGATACGAAGATCGTGCGCATCTTTAATACCTACGGGCCGCGGATGCGCTTGCGCGACGGGCGGGTGGTGCCGGCCTTCATCGGGCAGGCGCTGGCGGAGATGCCCCTAACGATCTTCGGCGATGGCTCGCAGACCCGTTCGTTTTGTTATGTGTCGGATTTGATCGATGGAATTTTTCGGCTCTCGCAGGCGGATTTCCATGAGCCGGTGAACATCGGCAATCCGAGGGAGATGACGATCAAGCAGTTTGCGGAGGAGATCATCCGCATCACGGGCACGAAGTCGTCGATCGAATATCGAGATCTGCCCGTGGACGACCCAAAGGTACGCCAGCCGGATATCGGGCGTGCGCGGAAAATTTTGCAATGGGAACCCAAAGTGCAATTCGAGGAAGGGATCACGACAACGATCGATTATTTCCGGCAATGGCTTGCCCGCGCCAAGCAGCGCTGACGCTTCGCAAACTGCCCGCGTCCTCGTGCGCGAAATCGTAGAAACGAAACAACAAACATGAAGCTCAAAAATTTCTCCGCGGCGATCCTCTGCGCGCTGGCTGTGTCCGCCTCGGCGCAAACGGCCGGTCCGGCGCCGGCGCGTGCGAGTGATATTCGCCTAACGAAGATCACGACCAACCTGATTTCTTCGCCCGAGTTCACTTATACCGGCGCGGAGCAATTCCAGGCGAATCAACGTGAGCGCTGGCTCGAAGTGGAGGTGGAGTTTACCGCCGTGCCTGATTTCACCGAGGAAGCGACCTTCAAGTATTACATCCTGGTGGGAGGCAAACTGCTCACGGGCGAAGTGACGCATGTCAGTATCGCGGTGGGCAAAGGCTTGCGTTCGGTCATGTATGTGCCGCCGCGTGTGCTCGCGCACATCATGGGCGCTCGCCCGGTCGGCTTGAACTCGGTCGAGAATGTCGCGGTGCAAGTTTTGGTAGGCGGCGCAGTGAAGGATGACCTCAGCGCGCAGCGTGCGCAGGCGCAATGGTTCACCACGCTTCAGGGAATACCGAACATGGTCCTGAACAAAAACGAGACGCCTTTCGCGCCGCTCTATTGGGATCGTTATGCGCAGATCAAACCGAATCCCGCTCACTGATCTCATTGATGCCCGCTGCTTCCCGCATCGTTAGTCTAAATCTCGGTTCGCAGACGTTAGGCCTCGCCGCCTTCCAAGCGCAGCCGCATGGCGGATTAATCCTGACGGGTTATCGCCGGCACGAGATCGTGGCCGATCCCACGAACGAGGGCGATCGACAGGGGAAGCTTACTACCGGGATACGGAGCATGATGGCCGACCTTGGGGTCAAAGGCGGGCCGGTGGATTACGCGGTCTCGGGACAATCGGTTTTCGCCCGTTTCGTGAAACTGCCGTCGGTGGAGCAGGACAAGATCGACCGCATCATTACTTTTGAGGCGCAACAAAACGTGCCCTTCCCAATCGAAGAAGTCGTTTGGGATTACCAGCTCGTCGGCTCGGACGCGGAGAAGCAAATCGAAGTCGTGCTGGTCGCGATCAAGTCCGATCTGCTCGAGGGCGTGAACGGCGCGGTCGAAGCGACCGGCCTGCAAACCACCCTCGTGGATGTGGCGACGATGGCGCTCTACAACGCCTTTCGTTTCAACTACAGCGAGCTGAGCGGTTGTTCGTTGCTCATCGATATCGGCGCGCGTACGACGAATCTGCTTTTTGTCGAAGCGGGAAAAATTTTCAGCCGCAGCATCCCGATCGGCGGCAGCTCTATCACGTCGGCGATCGCGAAGGAATTCAACGAGCCGTACGCCGCGGCGGAATTGCGCAAGACCAAAGATGGATTCGTTAGTCTGGGCGGCGCCTATGCGGAAGCGTCCGATCCCGAGGTGGCGCGGGTCTCGAAGCTGGTGCGCAATACCATGACGCGGCTTCACGCCGAGGTGGCGCGCTCGATCAGTTTTTATCGCGCGCAACAACAGGGCGCTTCGCCGGATCGTGTTTTTCTTTGCGGCGCCACCGCGACCACTCCCTACATGCGGGAATTTTTTCACGAAAAACTTCAACTCCAAATCGAGTTTTTTAATTCGCTCCGCAATGTCGCGGTCGCGGAAAGCGTTCCGGTCGAGGAAGTGGCGCAGTCCGCGCATTTGTTAGGCGAGCTCGTCGGCCTCGCGCTGCGCAGCACGATGAATTGCCCAATGGAGTTGAATCTCCGCCCGGTGAATGTGGTGCGCCGGCAACGGCTCACGGAGCGGCGGCCGTTTCTGATTCTGGCGGCGGCTTGTTTTCTCCTCGGGCTTTTGGGGTGGGGCTTTTACTTTATGCGATCGGCGAGCGTGAACGCGGCTACCGCCGACAAACTGCAAACCGACGTGAACCGAATGCGCGGTGTCGAAACGCAGATCGATAAGCTGCGCCAGAATACTGCGACCCTCGAAACCTCGGCCAGTCCACTGGTGACGTCGATCAAAGGTCGTGGCGGTTGGTTGGAAATCCTCGACGATCTGAACGCGCGCATGCCCGCGGCGGATATTTGGATTACGGAGCTCGCACCCACTTCTGGCGGACGAATAATCGGCAGCGCGAACGCCGGTGGCGAGTCGGCCCCGGCGGCAGCGCCGACTCCCTCCGCGAAGAAGGGAGCTGGCGGCGTGGCCAAGCCGATGATCGACGGCGTGTTCGTTAGGGGACTTTATCTTTCCAATCCCAAGCAGCAGGAAATCGTGGTCGATTATTTTCGCAATCTCATCCAATCGCAAATCTTCGATGTCTCGCAGAGCGATCAATCCCAAGTCATAAAACCGAGCACACCGACCAGCACCGAGTGGGCCTATCCCTACGAGCTGCGCTTGAAACTGCGCGAGCCTCTTTACCTGCCATGAACTGGTTTCGGCAGAATAAGTTTCTCGGCGGTTTCCTCGTCGCCTTCGCGGTCGCGACTCTGCTCGCCGGCTACTTTTTTCTGCACGAAAAAGGGGAGGCGGACGATCAGCAGGCGCGCCTCGAGTCAACGATCAATGAGCTGACCAATCTGCGTTCGATGAAGCCGTTTCCGAATGCGGTTAACCTGCAAAAATCAAAGGCCCAGGCGGAAAACTATCGCGACTCCCTCGCGGCGCTGGAAAACGAATTGAAGTCGCGCAGCCTGCCGGTGGTGCCGCTTCAGCCTAACGAGTTCCAGGCGCAGCTTCGCCAGGCCGTCACTTCGGTGATCGAAGACGCGGCCGCGAGCAAGGTCGCGCTCCCGCCAAATTTTTATCTCGGCTTCGATGAATACGCTACCTCGCTCCCGAACAGCACGGCGGCGCCACTCCTCGGTCAGGAATTGCAGGCTATCGCGATGCTGACCACCGGAATCATCAGCGCGCACGTGGACGCGTTGCACACACTCGTTAGGGCGCCCTTGCCCGAGGAAAAAGCGGCGCCGACTCCGGCCGCCAGAGGTCGTGCGACTGGGACGCCCGCAGCGGGCGCGACGACCGAGCTGGTAGCCGCGCGGTCCCTGGAAATTTCTTTCTCCGCCGGCCCCGCCGCGGCGCGCAAAGTTTTGAATCAGATCGCCACGACGAAGGAACAGCTCTTCATCATCCGCACGTTGAATGTGAAGAATCAGGTCGATAAAGGTCCGCCTCGCGGCACGGCTGCAGAGTCCGCGGCTCCATCTCCTCCGCCTGGAGTCAAAGCGACGTCGCCACCGGCGGTCAGCTTCATCGTTGGCTCGGAGCATCTGGATATTCGAGCGAAGATCGACATCGTCAGTTTGAACCCGGAAAAGGGGACTCGTTAGGCAATGGACTGGGTGCGCGCGAACTACGAACGGGCAGCGGTCCTCGCCGCCGCGCTCTTCCTTCTGGTTTGCGCGGTGTTCATTTTTCTCAACGCCGGCAGCTTCGCGGAAAAGTTCAGCGGGCTGCAAAGCGCCGCCGCGCCTAACAATCAGATCCCGGAAGGTCGCGCGCCGGAGGTCGAGAAGGCGATGCATAGACTGCAGGTGCCGCCACAGTGGACTTTTGGGGGGCGCTCCGGGCTTTTCGTGCCGGAAAAACATTTCATCGGGGCCGACGGCCAGCCGGCGACGCTGCAGAATACGCTCCTCCATCCGCCGGTGCCTAACGAGTGGCTGGAGGAATTCGGTCTGCCCATCGCCGAGGGTGACGTGCTCACGCAGGACGCCGATGGTGACGGCTTCAGCAATCTCGACGAGTGGACCGGCCACACCAACCCGACAGAGAAGGAATCGCACCCGCCCTACACTTTTTTGCTCAAGTTGAAATCATTCAATCAGGAGCAATTCCCGCTCGTTTTTTCTTCCTCAGTTGGGGACACTTACGCGATCAACAACACGGACCGGAATATTCCGACGCAATTTCTAAAGGTGGGCGACATCGTCGCGGGCACGAAATTTAAGATCACCAGTTACACCGAGAAATTCGATACCGACCAGTACGGCACGCGCATCGACGTCTCGGAGATTGCTCTCGAGCAAACCGGGACGCACGACAAAGTCACTCTCGTAAAGGAGAAGACCGCGACCTCGCCGGAGTCGGTCGCGACCTTCCTTTATACCTGGGGTGGAGCCGAGCAGGTGTTTACCGTAAAAAAAGATCGCGAATTTACGTTGAAGCCGCACGACGAAGTCGTCTATAAGCTCTTCGACGTTCACCCCGACAAAGCCGTCATCTTCAACACGCAAAAGCCTAACGAGAAGATCGAGATTCCGATTTTGAAGTTGTAATTGCTCTTTTTTACACGCTAATCTACCAACGCTTCAACATCGCAATGACCACTCAAATTCGCCGTTTCACTTACGTCTTTTTCGCCGTGGGTTTTGCCTGGATAGGGGCGAACGTTTCGCCGATTGCCGCCCAGAACGTGCGCGGAATTGCAGAACGCGAAGTATCGCGCCGTCAGGGTGCCGTGGCGCAAGGTCAGGCTGCACTTCAGGGCGGTAATCTCGCGATGGAAGCGAAAGATTTCGCGAAAGCGCATAACGAATACCGGGTCGCGGTGACCTTCCTGCCCGATGCCCTAACGACGGCCAAGCAACACGACGAAGCGGTCGCAGGTTTTTGCGAGAGCGGTGTTGCGCTGGCCGAACAACGCATCGCCGAAGGCAAATATGGCGAGGCCGAGCAGATCGTTAGGGAGACCGTGAGCGATCGCTACGATCCAAACTGCCGAAAGGCTCTCAACCTCCTCGCGCACCTCTCCGAGCCTGGGTATTACAACAAAACCAACGGGCCGAAATTCATCGCCAAGGTTGAAGATGTGAAGAAGCTGCTGGTCGATGCGGATGGGTATTACAGCTCCGGCCGTTACGACCTCGCCTTTAAGAAATACGAACAGGTCCTGAATCTCGATCCCTACAACGTCGCCGCTCGGCGTGGGGAGGAACGGGTCAACAACACGAAGACGCACTACGGCGAGCAGGCTTACAACGAAACGCGTTCACGCCAACTCTGGGAATTGCAAAAAGGTTGGGAAGAACCCGTCCGCCAGTATGGACAGACCGTTGGTCCGATCAGCGATGCGTTCGCGCGCGACTCTGGCGGCACGGCGAGGATCACGAACAAGCTTAACACGATCATCATTCCGAAGATCGAGTTTCGCGACGCGAGTATTCGCGAAGCGGTGGATTTTCTCCGGCAGCAGGCCGCGGCGAACGATCCCTCGACTGATGGAAAAAAAGGCGTCGATATTGTTTTGCGCACGACCGCTCTAGGCCGGCCGGCCGAACTGGCAGCGCCAGCAGCCGTCGGCGCGGCTCCTCTGCCGGGCACGGCGCCGGAGGGAGCGGGAGTCGAGCCCGCGGCGCTGAATCCCGCGCCTGCGGCTCCGACAATTTCTCCGGCCGATGCGCGCATCACGATTACGCTGAACCAAATTCCGTTAGGCGAGGCGCTGCGCTACATCGCGAGCCAGGCCGGCCTGAAAGTAAAAGTTGAGCCTTACGCGATCTCGATCATTCCGATCAACGAGCAGAGCAGCGATCTCTTCACCAAGGAGTATCGCGTGCCGCCCGGTTTCATTAGCAGCTCCGTGAACATCGGCGCGAGCGCGTTATCGGAACCCGCGCGCACGGGCGCCGGTGGCACGGGCAAGGACACACAGGAGACCACAGGTGGTCAGCAGCTCGTCAATCGTCAGACCGCTTCCGACTTTCTCAAGAGCCAGGGCGTGCCGTTCCCCGCGGGCGCGAGCGCCAACTTCCTGCCCCAAAGCAGCCGTCTCATTGTTCGCAACACGGAAGAAAATCTGGAGCTGGTCGATGCGCTGGTTGAGCAGGCAAATGTCGCCGGACCGAAGCAGGTCGAGATCGAAGCGAAGTTCATCGAGATCACACAAAACAATCTAAAAGAACTCGGCTTCGACTGGCTGCTCGGTCAGTTTAACGTTCCGGGCTCTAATCGCGTCTTCGCCGGGGGCGGCACTTCCGGGACCGGCACCGCCGTGAATCCGCTCGATTTTCCGTTTAACGCTCCAGGCAATCAAACTGTCGGGACGTTCCCGGTCACCGCGGGCAATCGCAGTGGCAATCTGGCCATTAGCGCGAATGCGATCGACGCGCTCCTCTTTGGCGTGCCCGGGGCCAGCGCGGTCGCGCCTGGCATTTTTGGAATTAGCGGTGTCTTCACCGACCCTCAATTTCAAGTTGTCATTAGGGCACTGAACCAGAAGAAAGGTGTCGACCTTCTTTCATCTCCACGTGTCACGACCAAGAGCGGCCAGCGCGCGGTGATTGAGATTGTGCGCGAATTTCGCTATCCCACCCAGTTCAACCCGCCACAGATTCCGCAAACCGTAGGAAGCACCAGCGGCGTTGCGGGCGGGGCGACCTCGGTGCCCATCACTCCGACGACACCCACCGCTTTTGAAACGCGCAACACTGGTGTGACCTTGGAAGTGGAGCCAGTGGTCGGACCAGACGGTGTCACAATTGACCTAAACTTAGTGCCTCAGGTCGTCGAGTTTGAAGGATTTATTAACTACGGGAGCCCGATCTTTGCGCCAAGCTCTTCCCTTCTCAATTCGCTCGGCGGCCTCATCACGACCGCGCCTTCCGTTATCACCCCCAATGTCATCAACCAGCCGATCTTTAACTCCCGCAAGGTCACCACCAGCGTGAGCGTGTGGGATGGTCAAACTGTCGTGCTGGGTGGTTTGATGCGGGAAGATGTGCAGAAAGTAGAAGATAGAACACCGATCCTCGGTGACATCCCGCTGGTCGGCCGACTCTTCCGCACTAACACCGAGCAGCATCTCAAGCGCAACCTCGTTATTTTTGTAACGGCTCGCTTGGTGAACCCCGCCGGACAACCGATCAATCAGACCGAGGAAGA
>JACDGS010000102.1 GCA_013821455.1 Chthoniobacterales bacterium | reverse complement strand
GGAAGCCCCACTCGATCAACGTGGCGAGATCGTTATCCGCGGCTTTCCGCGCCTTGAGAAAATGAGCCACCTTTTCCTGCAACGGTCTTTGTTCATCGATCTCGTCGAGGATCTCGAAGATTTCCAGGGAAAGGAGCCAGTCGTTAGGGTGTTCCGCCTGCTGCGTTTCCCAGATTTCGCCGAGACGCTCGTAACCGGTTTTGCGCAGGCGGATATCGCGCACCTGGCGATAGAGGCTTTCGAGCTTTCTGCGTTGCGTGTCAGAGGGATTTTTGATCGTGCGCTCTTTGGGGATGAGCGCGACCTGATTGAAGGCGTCTTTATCAGCAGCGCCGTTGAAGACGGAGGTGATTTTCTCGCCGACCGCCATGTCGAAAGTTCCCCAAGCGGGATCGAAGAGAACGCGCTCGCCCAGCTTCGCGGTGCAATTCGAGAACGTGATCAGAAGCAACTTCTCGCCGCGGCGCAAAAGGTTTTCGACTTTGCCCTGCACGGTAACGCCGCTTTCAAATTCCAGTCTCGCGATCCTGCCTTCGCGCAGTTCGGTCTCTTTCCAATTACCGACGGGCGAGCCGAATCCTTCCTTGTGGTAATCGCGGCCATGGCCGGGCAACTCCTTGTCCTCGAAGGCGAGAGCGGTCGGGCCGGAAGTCCGCAAATAAACTGGCTCATCGTTAGGGCCGGCGAGGACCTCCGTGAAAGTGCCGGAAACCTGGAGACCCGATCCGTATTCGCAGGTCGCGGTGTTGTGGCTGCCGATCGCTTTGCGGACCCCTTCGAGCCCGCCAACGCGGAAGGCCATTCTGCTCGCAAACTGCTCGAGCACATCGGCCAGTTGCTTAAAATCGTGCGTTACGAAAAGCTGCGGTTGCTTTGTCGTAATGTCGAAAGGCATCTCCGTTGTGCCTAATGAATATGGAATTTTTTTCACCTTCGCCTCGAGACAGGAAACCGATTCACCGATCGAAGAAAGTAATCCGGCGCCGTAAATCTTCGGGTTCTCCATCGGGCCAATGAGCCCGTATTCCACCGTCCACCAATGCAGGCGCGAAAGGAGCGCCATCTCGGAAGGGTCGCCCAGGTTCTTCTGGCGTTCCTCGACCAATTTGGTCGCTTCCGTGAGTTCGTTAGGATCCGGTTTCGGTTGTTCCTTTAAGATCGAGAGATGCCGAATCGCTTCGTAAAGCTGGAAATCTTTTTTCGATGACATCGCCTTCGCGCCGACTTCGCCGAAGCGCTGCAGATAATCGGCGTATTCCTGATCGACGATGATCGGGGCGTGACCAG
Source organism: Chthoniobacterales bacterium (assembly GCA_013821455.1). GTDB lineage: Bacteria > Verrucomicrobiota > Verrucomicrobiia > Chthoniobacterales > UBA10450 > Palsa-1392. The sequence continues at coordinate 2,774 of JACDGS010000102.1, read as the reverse complement.
CGGCCTCATGCACGATGTCGGGCGCGGGCGTGTATTCGATGTGATTGATCTGGCGCATGTCGCACGCAATCACGAGCACGCGATAAGCCTGGAATTCCATGAACGCGGCGGGCGGGATGAAGCCATCGACGGCTACGCAACCCCAGCCAATTTTGCCGAGAATTTCGTTCATCTCCTCGATGCGCGGGATGCGATCGAAAGAAATCCCGGTTTCGAGCAGGCCTTGGAAGTAAAGTTTGTGCGCGTATTCCTTCAGAAAAAAAACGTTCTGCCGCATAATGAAACGCCAGACCGCGTGATCGACCGGCGTGTAATCGTCGTAACGCTGATCGACCGCGAACTGGAGCAAGTGCTTCGGCAGCGCCGCGACTGCGGCGTTCGTGGGTTTGGTCTGCGAATTCATAGGCTAACTCCTCGCTTTCAAGCTAGGGCTGATCGCGCTCCGGGCAAGATCGATGTCGATTGCCTAACGGTCTGCGGAGTCAGAACCGTGCTAGACTAGCGGCCGGTTCCTGTCTCCGATGCAAATCACCACTTCTTCCGGCTCTTCGGCGTCGCCATTTCCGCCTGGATTCCAATTTCATCCGTTCCGCTTCGTGCTCGGAATCATCGGTTTCATCGGGATCATCATCACGCTCTTCTCGCTCCTTTTCGGCTTCGTTTCCATCCCAACCAATTCGGTCGGCGTGAAGCTGCGCTTCGGCGCTTTCCAGAGCACGGAAGGGCCTGGGCTCGCCTACGCCATCCCATATATGGACGAGATTTTGATCGTGCCGACACAGCGCTTGTTGAAACTCGAATTCGGGTTCACGACCCCGCAGGCGACGAACGGGTTTCAAGGCGACAACCAGCCCGAGGACACCGAGACGATGATCACGGGCGATCTCAACACCGCACTGGTCCCGTGGGTGGTGCAATACCGAATCATTGACCCGAAGCAGTATCTCTTCGGCGCGCGCGAGCCGGAGCAGACGTTGCGCGATCTCTCGGAAAGCGTGATGCGCGAGGTGATCGGCGATCGCACGGTGGACGAGGTGTTGACGATCGGGCGCCAGGAGATCGAGACGGCGTCGCTCGATCGGCTGGCGAAGTTGTCATCGGAGTACGGCCTCGGTTTGCAGATCCAACAGGTGCAGCTCGCGACGGTGCGCCCGCCTCCGGCAGTGCAGGCTGCTTTCAACGAAGTGAATCAGGCGCAACAGGAAAAGCAGACGGCGATCAATCAAGCGTGGGCGATTTACAACGACGCCGTCCCGAATGCGCGCGGCCAGGCGAAGGAGCGGCAGAAGCAAGCCGAGGCCTATGCCTTTCGGCGGGTCAATCAGGCGAAAGGTGACGCGGAAAAATTTACTCTCCTCCTAACGGAATATTCGAAGGCGCCGGAGATCACGCAGCGGCGGCTTTATTTCGAATCGATGCAATCGATCCTGCCAGCGCTCGATCGCAAGGTAATCGTGGACGAGAGCGTGAAAGGAATCTTGCAGACGTTGCCGCTCCTGCCGGCATCCCCGACACCCGCCCCCCAGCCATAACCATGGACACGATTTACCGCCCGCATCTTTCTACGCGCTTCCTTAGGTTCGTGCAGAGTCGCACGCTCGCGGTTATCGGGCTCGTCTTCCTGCTCACGGCTTTGAAATGGGGGGCGCTGCTGTTCACCGTGCACCAATACGAAACTGCGATCGTGACCCGCTTCGGCAAAGCCATCCGCGTTGAGAAAACCGCCGGGCTGAAGTTCAAATTGCCGTTCGTCGATTCAGTCCATCGCTTCGACAATCGCATTCTCGCTTGGGACGGCCCGCCGACCGAGACGCCGACCAAAGACAAGCTTTACCTCATCGTCGATTGTTTTGCGCGCTGGCGAATCAGCGATCCCCTTCTTTACTACAACCGCCTAAACGACGAACGCAGCGCGCTCTCGCGGCTCGATGATATCCTCGGGAGCGAAACGCGCACCGCCGTCGCTTCGCACGACCTCGTCGAAATCGTTAGGGTAACCAAGGGACGAAAGCCGGTGCGCGACGCCGAGCTCGAAAAAAGCGGCACCATCCTGCCGAGCAATCTGCCCGACATCGAACTCGGTCGCAGCGCGATCGAGCAACAGATCACGGAGCGGGCGCGCCAAAAGATCGAAGGCTTCGGGATCGAGCTGCTCGACGAGCGCTTCAAGCGCAGTAAATACAACCCCGCCGTGGCCGAAAAAATCATCGAGCGAATGTCGAGTGAGCGGCACCAGATCGCATCGAAATTCCGCTCCGAAGGACGCGGCGAAGCGGCCAATATCAGTGGCCAAAAAGAAAGCGACGTCGCCTCCATCCAATCGGCCGCGACGCGCGATGCGCTCAAGACCGAAGGCGAAGCCGACGCGGAAGCCGCGCGAATTTACACTGCCGCCTACAGCCCGCCCGAAGCGCAGGAACTTTACTCATTTAATCGGCGGCTGGAGGTCGCAGGCGCGGCTTTCGCGCACGACACCACGGCGGTTCTTTCGACCGACAGCGAGATCGGTTTTCTCCTCAAGGGAATGGGCCCGCTCCGGCCGGTTCCCCCGCCGCCGCCTGCGCGCTGATTTACGGCCCGCTCTCCGTTTGATTATTGAGCGATTTTCGCCAAGCTTATTCGGCTCTCCCGGTTCACACTCTAATGCCCTCTGACCCAATCAAAGTCGAACGCGCCACGACCCACTCAAAGCTTTTCGCGCACACCCGCTGGGACGCGGTTCCGACGCTCGCGGCCCTTTTTCATCTCGTCTTTTTCTTCGCTCTCTTCTTCCT
>JACDGS010000066.1 GCA_013821455.1 Chthoniobacterales bacterium | reverse complement strand
CCCATTAAACTGGGCGCGGGTTTCCTCAACTGAGGACAATTCAGTGTGTAAGCACTTATTCATAATGTCGGGTGTAGGTTCCATACCCGCACCCGGCAACTCCCATCATGTCATCTAGGCGATGCAGTCAACCGCTGGCTGGCGTGCTGCCTCGCTTCACGTTATGAAAACACCCCATTCCAATCCACGCGCGCTCTCGCCAGCGGTGGCTGATCTTGTTCTCGTTAGGCTTACCCGTTCAGTTGTCATGGATGAAGTGACCGCGAAGAAGCTGCTGGCGTCTGCGGACTCCGCTGCAGCGAAGCGCATGGCAACCGCGGTAGCCACCATCCTTACGTCGGTGGCATTGATCCGCAGCGCGAGCGCGGTCTCGACGTCCGATTGCTGCAACGGCGGCGGGTACCGCATGGCGCCCTTGAGTTGCTGCGCAAAGTAAGGCAACCGATACGATAGTAACGGAGCCCCCGCTGGGAACGGCGGGGGCTCTTGCTGTCTCGTCCCTCCGCTCCAGGCCCACAATCCACAACTTGGAAGCGACGCGGAACGGCCGCGGGCCCGCTAGCCGTAGCTACAAAAGGAAAAGCCTCGCGAGCCGGAGCCCGCGAGGCTGATCAGTTGGACCCGCTCGGAGCGGAGACTTACTGGTTAGAGATCGTGGCGATGCTGCCGTCGATCTTAGTGATGTTAATGGTGAAGGGCTCGGCGTAGGTGTAGGCCCGATCCTGGAGCATGCTGATCGCGACCGCTTCGCCCAACTGGATCGATGAACTGGTGTCGGTGCGCCAGTGGATGCCGGCGTGAATCCCATGTCCAAAGGAAACGTTGTTGGCCAGTTTATTTAGTTCGCCGTTCACCGTGATCTGCCCGGCATCGCCCCCGGTGTAGGGAAGGAGGGTCTGGCCGTCATCTGTGGGTACGACGGGGTTCGGGAAGACGAAGTTGCCGTCGAAGAAGAACTTCAACACCGTGATACAGGCCCCGGCGACTGCGCCGTGGCCGGTGGGATAGGCCGGATGAGCGGGAGAGCCTTCGGGGAAGGCCTGCGAGAGGAAGTAATCGCCGTATTTGTTGAAGCTGGCCTGCACCGCCTGTGAATTAACGACGTTACTGTTGACGTGCCCATCGAGTGTGTTGCCGAAGCCCGAAAGAATCTGGCGCGTGACTGCTCCGCCGGCCTCGGGCCGATGGCGCAGGTGGATCCACCATTTCTGATACCAGACGCTGTTGAGTGCGTGGCGGGCGACCCCCCCGAGGGTGGCAGCAGCGTCCGGCCCGCCAAAAGTGCCGAAGCCGTTCTGTTTGGTGGAGCCGTTATAAGGATTGCCGGGATTCGGCGGGGCGTGGATACCGGCGAGCACGAGGAAGGCGACGAAGTAAGCCTGAAAGAGGACATCCTGCCGGGTAAAGGTGCTGAAATCGCGCCCGGAACTGATGTAGCGCGGGACTGGATCAAGCTGGACGACCGCACCGCTGTCGATGCCATTCTGGACCTGCTGGTAGGTGAAGGGATCCGTCATGAAATCCTGGCCCGCGAGGTAAGAGTTCAACTGCTGGCTGAGGGCTTGCGACCCGAGGAACGTTGGGATGAGTTGGAACTGTGACCCGTAGGGTCCCACGGTATCGCCCGGGTACGTGCCGCGGAAGAGAAGGTCCGGCGTGACATGGCCGGTGTTGTCTCTCGGCCCGAGGTAAGTGGGCTGGCTATCCAGCTCGGCTGCCGCCTGAATCGCGGTCGGATTGATGTTGTAATCGGTGAAGGCCACGTCGCGCAGGAGTGATGCCCAATACAGTTCGATTAACTCCGTCCCATAAGTGGCGCTGGCCAGCGCCGGTGCAGGCGGGACGACGATTTGGTTGATCTGGTTTGCAGGGGAGGGGGCGTTGCCAAATTGAACATCGTCGCTCCCCTCGAGGGCAAAGGCCCGGCCGCCGAGGGGGCCGTTCTCGGTGCGAGTGCCGCCAGTGATGATGTTTTCCCAATCGGAAAATTTGCCGCTATTGATGGCTTTACGGAAGCTTCGGTAGGCTTGGAGATTGACCAGATCGATACCGTCTTGCAGAAGGCCTTTTGTATAGGTCCCCGACTTGTCGGGATAGCGTTCTTCATCACCATTGGTAGTATGCGGAGGCACCGCGATGTGTGCCTCTTTGGTCGCAGCGTTTACTCTCAGCGCGTAGGCTTGTTGCACTCGCGGATCGGACCCGGCGGCGGGAGCGGAGAGGCCGTTTTCGAGGTTCGCGTTTTGCGCGGAAGCGCTCGCCGCCCTTCCCAGGACGACGCTGCCGGCGAGGGCAGCGGTTACCTGGCCTATGAAACGTCGGCGATTGGGGGAGTTAACCTTCGTTTTATCCGTTTCGGAATTCGAATCGGATGCATTATTTTCGATTTTATTTTGATTTTTCATAATGGGTTCCTCCTTCGTGGTGGGACGCTTTTATTCGGAGGAGGCCGAGCAGGTCAATCCTAAAGAAAAATTTCCGGGAATATTTTTCCGAGTTCTCCCTCGCGAGGCGTTGACCAGGAATTGTTTCGCCTCGGCTCCTCATGGCGGGACGCCGAAGATTCCGCTAGACTCGGCTTAGCCATGAAACTGATCGACCGCTTCGTCGGCCGCGAGCTGCTCGTGAACGTTCTTTTCGCGATCCTCGTGTTGAGCCTTGTCCTCGTGGTCGGCAACATTTTTCGCAAGCTCCTCCCGCTGCTCGTGAATCACGATGTGCCGCTGCACTATCTGCTCACGTTCATTGCCTACGTGCTGCCGTTTTCAATGATCTTCACCATTCCGTGGGGTTTGCTGACGGCGGTCCTACTCGTCTTTGGCCGGCTCTCAGCCGATAACGAATTGATCGCGCTCCGCGCCAATGGCGTGAGTGTGACGCGCGTTTGCCTTCCGCTGGCGGCGATCGCGCTGGTCTGCACCGGCCTTTGTCTTTGGCTGAATGTGGATGTCGCGCCCGCGGCGCAGGAGAAATTGCGCAGCAGCATTTTCGATCTCGCGACGAGTAATCCGATCGCGCTCTTCGGCGGCGATCAGGTGATCGATCAATTTCCCGGACGAAAGATTTACGTTGGGAAGAAAGAGGGAAACCAACTCGAGAACATCATTGTTTTTGAGATGGACGAACATTCGCTGCCCATGCGCGTGACCCATGCGCGCACCGGAATGCTGGAGGCGGATTTGCCTAACAAACGGCTGCTGCTGCATCTCTACAACGCGCGTTACCAGGAACGCGACGAGAAGAATCCGTACGATCTGCGCCGCGTGCGGGATGGCATCAGTATGACGGAGGGCACGCTGCCGATCAGCCTGGAGGAGCTTTACGAGAAGGAAAAGAAACGTCCGACTCGCTCGGCGCTGTCGTTGTCGCAGTTGCTCGAGCAGCTTAACTCCGGCAATCGCAAGGGACGCAGCGCGACCCGCACCGAAATCAATAAGCGTTTTTCGTTTCCGTTTTCCTGTCTCGCGTTTGCGCTCATCGGCGTGCCCTTAGGCATTACGACGCATCGGCGTGAGACTTCGGTGGGTTTCGCCACCGGACTGCTCGTGGCGATCTTTTATTTTTTGTTTATCATCATCGCCGATACGCTGCGCGATAACGGCCACATCCATCCGGAGTTGCTCGTCTGGTTTCCTAACGTCCTTTTTCTCGCGATCGGCGGGTGGCTTTTCTGGCGGCTGAGCAAGCAGTAACACAGCCATCCTGGCCGTCGGGTCGAGCGCGCTTCCATGAGTTACGCCTGCATCTCGTCGCTGATGACAAAGAATTTCTTCAGGGTCGCGCTGCCGAAGTTGGTCGTGAGCGCGACGTCCGCCGCGTCGCGGCCGACGGCCATGACGACGCGGCCGATGCGCGGAACGTTGTGGCGAGCGTCGAAGGTGTACCAGCGATCGCCGAGATAAACTTCGAACCAGCCGCTGAAATCCATCGGCAAAACGAGCGGCACGCCGATGTCTCCCATATAGCCCGTGGCGTAGCGCGCCGGGATATTCATGCAGCGACAAAAAGTGAGCGCGAGATGACTGAAATCGCGACAAACGCCCTGTCCGCTCTGGTAAACATCGAAGGCCGATTTCTCGTGATGCGCAAAATGGTAACCGAAGGTGATGTGGTTATGCACCCAGGTGCAGATCGCCCGCACGCGTTCCCAGCCCGCCGGCGTCTGGCCGAAAAGTTTCCATGCGGTGTCGCTTAATTTGTCCACTTCGCAGTAACGACTCGCCATGAGAAACGCCAGAGTCTCGTTAGGCAAATCCTCGATCCGATGCTGGACGGCGTCCGGCGCTTGCAGGTCGGGTTCGCCGCTGTCCTGGATCACGGTCTCGAGCGCGAAGCGTACGTTGCCCTCGGGCGCGAGGATACGCGCGCAACGATTGCCGAATAAGTCGGTGTAATAAGCGACCGGCATCTCCGGCTCGACCCGCAGCTCTTCCGGGCTCTGCAAATCCGCGACGCGCGATGGATGGACGAAGAGCATGAGCACCATCGGCGTCGGGCCGCGGAGCTCGAATTCAATATCGAAACCGAGTTTGATCAGCATGGATTGAGGAACGGGAGCGCACAGTAGCGAATGGCTTTGGTTGAGCAAACGCTGCGCGAAATCAGGCGGGAGACTGCCCAAATTGGGCCGTGATTCGCAAATCCTTTCCCGCCGCCAGCCGGACATCGCGCAATTTTATTTCGCCTAACGACAATGCCAGCAGCGAAAATTCCCGGCCTTCGAAGCGCTGTAAATAAGGCGTCAGAAAATTGCACGCGAGCGAGCCAAGCGGGCCGTCGCCGGCGCAGGTAAGCCCGGCGAGTCGCGCGTTGAGGTGCTCGTCGAGCGTCACGCTCCCGTTGATGCGGACGGTAGCGCTGAGGAAGAGTTTTTTCGCCCGCACGTTCACTTTGACGTCGACCGTGCGATCGTCACGCGAACGTAGATCGATTTTCACATCCTCCACGTTTACTCCCTGCTGCGCCGCAGCGGCTTTGGCTCCAACGCGGACGGCTTCTTCCAAATCGTTCACGGAGGTCGCAACCTCGACCGAACCTTCCTCGGCCTTTTGCAGGATCAGCGTGACGTCGCCGTTCGTATCGCGAGCCTGACCGAAGACGACGTGACTCGCTCTGCAGCGCAACTCGATCGCGGCCTCGCGCAAGCGAATCGGCGCGCCGACGATCTCGAGATTGTCGACTTGAAAGGCCGCTTCTACCGCGCCACTCGATTCACCAGATTTCGGCGGGCGATCAATCAGCGTGGCGTTATCGAGCCTTATGCGAATCGCAGCTAATGCGGGATAGTTGCGATCCTCCACCGCGACCATGGTTCTCGTTGGCCGGATAAGTTGGCGCAGGCTCTGCTCGAGCGCGTCGCGCAAACTCGCGGCGCTCGATGGCAGCGAAGATACGGCTAAGGGAATCACATCGTCACTCTACGAAGTTCGTGCGGAGTGGGAACGTTTTCTCCCCTGCCTATCTTTCTCTGTTGCCCAGCTATCACTTAGTTCGAAAAATTCGTTGGTAAACTTGCCGTCTTCCCCCTCCTTCTGCTAAAGGCGCGCATGTTTTTGCAAAAATCTTCGGTTCTCCCTTTTGTCCTCGCTCTGGTTGCTTCCCCTCTTCCGGCAGGAACGGTAGATTTCCGCACAGAGACAGCCTTGCGAGCCGCAGCTTGCGAGAGCCGTTTCCAGCAATGGCATCTCGAACCCAGCCTCGCGAGTGGAGCATTTTATTCGCCCATCCGAGCGAACATATTTTCGCAGCCACGACGACCTTCCTTCGATTACACAGAGACCGAAATTCGCGCCGGCATCATGCTAAACTCACCCTATGACGCGGGGTTTTTTCGAGGGAATTTTGAATTCCTCCTGGGACTTGGAGGCGGTGCGATTTTCGAAGGCCCCGGCAACGCTCTTGGCGTTGGCGACATGTTTATTCGCTATAATTTCATCCGCCAGCGGTCGCGCATCGTTCCCTACCTACAGTTGGGTGCGGGCCTGGTCTTCTCCGACGCCGCGCGGGATCACCCTCAGCGGATTATCGGAAGAACACAGGAGTTTGGTCTGCAGGCCGGTTTCGGCTGCCGCTTTCTACTCAACGAGGAATGGTCCTTCGATGTCGAGTGGGTTTACCAGCACATTTCCAACGCGGACACCGCTGATCGCAACGTCGGCGTCAACGCCTTGGGCGGCGTCGTGGCTCTCACCAGATCACTCTAACTCTTAGCGATTCTCCAAGTCGTAAACTTCGACGAGCGAAACACCTGTCGTATTCCCAACGCCAGAGACCAACGCGGTGTAAGTCCCCGGAGGGAGTGTGGCGAGGATGGCTGGTTCTCTCGGGTCGGACGGTGCCAGCCCGCTCGCGGTGATCTGCTGCTCCTGAGTGGACTGCCAATTGTCGTTAGAAAAAAGAAGGGTGCCGTTACTGTCGCGCAACTCCAATCCAGGATCCTGCAGGGCCCCTGCTACGCCTAACGAGGATAAGGATGGTCCAAGTGCGCGCACGACGACGCGAGTCGGTTCTGTCCCGCCGATGATGAACCCTCCGATAATAACATCCGTCCCGGTTCCTACCTGACCGCGGGTGGAAATATTGCTGACGTGAGAGTCGGCCGGATCCACGTCGTAGAGTTCAAACAATGCCACACCTTCTGAGCTTCCTACGCCGCTGACGATCGCAGTGTAGTTATCAGGAGGGAGGATGGCGGTTAAGAGTGACTCCGCAGGGTTGCCGGGTCCCAAGTCAGAAGAGGAGTTATCCGATGACGTCCAATTGTCGTTAGATTCCACCAGCACTCCTTTCGAGTCGAACAACTGCAGGAGCGGGTTCCCTAAGACACCTGAGACTCCATCCTGGGCCAGCGAAGGGCCGATAGCGCGCAACACGAGCCGCTTGGCGGTATCACCTGTCACGATGAAGCCACCGATCATAACGCCATCGCCCATTTTCACCTGTGCGCGCGTGGAGACATTCAGCAACTGCTTCGCACCGACCGATCCCGGCGCGGGAGGAGGCGACAGGGGCGGGGGTGTGGTATGGGCAAAGATCGCGCCGATGAAGGCGAGGGAATGGTCTTTGACCGTAGGCCAGTAAGCAAAGGAATGCAGATTACCCGGCAGACTTTGCGCCTGATAGTTAGTGACACTGGCGGCATCGAGTTTGGCCACGAAGTCGGGGAGCTGAGAGTAAGGCATCGGATCCTCAACCGTATTCACCAGGTAGAGAGGCGCAGTATTGCTCCCGAGAAGCCAGGCCGGCGAAGCGGTCCGCAAACTCGTCGTCCCGGCGGTGGTAACTCCAACATAGTTAGTCACGAAGTTGGTAAAGTTATCGATGTTAGGGTTAGGACTGAAATCCGAAAGATCGAATGCGCCGGAGAGACAGACTCCGACATCGATCCGGTCTTCGCCGGGCGTCCCATTCGTGGCCGCAAACGCGGTGTGATAGCCACCCGCCGAACCGCCGATCGCCCCCACCTGGCCGTTGCACCGCGGGTCGGCGCGCGCGGTTCGCACGGCGAGATTCACGTCGTTAGTTTGCTGCGGGAAACGTCCGTCAGACACTTGGCCGGGTAAGGAACCCGGAGGCGCCAGCCGATACTCGATCGAGAGCGCAAGGTAGCCTGCGCCAGCTAAATCGCGCGCACAGGTGACCGACTCGGGCGAACTCGTCGGCGAACCGGAAACGAAACCGCCGCCATGAATTACCAGCACGACCGGCCACGGCCCGGGTGTCGACGGAGTGTAAACATCCCAATGCAAAACAGTGCCGTCGGAAGCGGTGCCGTAAACCTCGGCCACCGGAGGCAGTCCAGAGCGAGGAGGTGCAGCGGGCGCTTTGGACGAAAGGGTAAGGAAAAGTCCAACGAACAGGGCCGTCGAAAGAGCGAACAAGAATTTTCTACGGAGAATATGCATAATTAAAGATCGTGCTTAATTTGTTTGGCGAGTGCTTCGGGCACCTCCATCCTTGCTAGACCGACTGCAAGCCAGGGTGGTTACGAAGAGTCGAAGCATCGTCGCAAGTAGCAGGGGGAATGCCAGCGCGGTACCCATCCTACCACGACATCGATAGGGAACAAAACGACTTGCGCGCCCGAGCTTTCCCGTTACCTTCCGCGGTCTTTTATGGCGAAAACTTCCTGGATAAATCGCAACGAACGCAAGCGGAAAACGGTCGCGAAGTATGCCGCCGTGCGCGCGGAGCTGAAGGCGAAGAAGGATTATATCGGCCTTTCGCAGTTGCCTCGCGACGCCAGTCCGACGCGCGTCGTCAACCGCTGCGAAGTCAGTGGTCGCCGGCGCGCCTTTATTCGCCGCTTTAAGGTATCTCGTCTTACTTTCCGCGAGCTGGCCTCGAACGGCCTGATCCCGGGTGTAACGAAGTCGAGCTGGTAGTTTCGGCCTTTTTCGGCCGCGCAGGTTGCGTCGTTGCGCAGCCGCAAGATGAGCTTGTTTTTTCATTCTTTTGCCTTTGCCATTTTGGCCGAAGGCGCCCGCGAACATTGGGATTCGCCCGGCGTGCTCTTTGGCAAGCTGGCCACGATCGCCGGTCTTGTGGCGTTGAACGGCTTTTTCGTCGCCGCCGAATATTCCATCATCAAAGTCCGTAGCAGCCAGCTAGAGACGCTGGTGGATGAAGGCGAAAAGCGCGCCGCGTTTACCCAGCACGTCCGCGGACATCTCGACTCCTACCTTTCCGCGACGCAACTCGGAGTGACGCTCGCCAGCCTCGGTCTCGGCTGGGTCGGAGAACAATTTTTAGCGACCATCCTGCACCCGTTCTTTTCACTGGTGCACATCCAGTCCACAGCCGTGGTGACAACTGTTTCGGTCGTGCTCGCCTTTCTTGGGATTACTTTTTTGCACATCGTTTTTGGAGAGCTGGCGCCGAAGTATGTCGCGATTTCAAATCCGTTGCCGGTTTCGCTGCGACTCGTTAGGCCGCTCTCGCTTTTTCACACCCTCTTTCTGCCTTTCATCTGGCTGCTCAATCACTCGTCGAATTTTTTTCTGCAAAAGATGCTGCGCCTCAAACCAGTCAGCGGCGCGGAGCTGGCTCATAGCGAGGAGGAGCTGCGCCTCATTTTCGCCCAGAGCGAAAAATCCGACGAAGTTTCTTCCATCGGACGCGACATTCTGGTCAACGCCCTGGACATGCGGCGGCGCGTGGTGCGCGATATCATGACTCCGCGGGGCGAAGTCGTGTATCTCGATCTCGAGGAAAGCTTCGACGCCAATGTCGAAAAGGCGCTCGCTTCCCGCCACACCCGCTTTCCGCTTTGCCGCGGACATCTCGATAATGCGATCGGCTTGATCCACATCAAAGAGCTAGTGCCGCTGATGCGTGATCCGCACCCGGATTTGCTGCGGATCAAACGCGAGATGATTCCGGTGCCGGAGATGATGTCGCTCGAGAAATTGCTTAATCTATTTCTCGTTAGACATGCACATCTCGCGATCGTAGTGGACGAATATGGTGGCACTGTCGGGATGGTGACTATGGAGAACGTTCTCGAGGAATTGGTTGGAGATATTCAGGACGAGTTCGACACGGAGCGCGCTGAATTCCGCAAGATCAACGAAGACGAATTTGTGGTCGAAGGAACGCTCGGGCTTTACGAGTTGCACGATCTCGCCGGGTTGGAATTGGAAAACTCCGACGTGAGCACGATCGGCGGGTATGTCACGCATCTGCTCGGCCATCTCCCGAAACAGGGCGAGCAAGTGCGCATCGAAGATTATCTCATCACCGTCACGCAAACGGATGGCCGCCGTATCGGGCAACTCCACTTTGAAAAGTCGCCCGACCCCGGCGCGGAGTTGAGAACCGCGGCTGTCTCCTAGTTACTACTTGCCGTCGGAGAGGGTTGACGGGTTTCCGCGGTTTTAGTTAGAAGCAGTTCCAACAGTTGATGTCCAAGCGCGGCCTCGTCATCGGAATCACCGGCGGAATCTCCACGGGGAAATCCACTTTCAGCCAACTCTTGCAGGAGAGCTCGGGCGCATTGCGCTTCGATGCCGATCATGCCGCGCGCGTGCTCGTGGAAGAGGACGCGGAAGTGCGCGCGGCGCTGCGCGCGGAATTTGGTCCGGAGATTTTTTCTGCGACTGGGAATTTGAATCGGCCCGCACTTCGCGCCATAGTCTTCGCTGAGCCGGAAAAGAAACGCGCGCTCGAGAAAATCCTCCATCCGCGCATTCGCCATCAGTGGGCCACTGAAGCGAACCAAAGCCGCCTAACGGGCGCGCTTTTTCTGGCCGATATCCCTCTTCTTTATGAAACTGAAGGTGAAACTTTATGCGATGCCGTTGTTGTCGTTGCCTGCTCGGCTGCACTCCAGCAGGAGCGTCTGATGCGGCGCGGTTCTCTTTCCCTGGCTCAGGCTAGGGCCATGATTTCGTCTCAAATGCCACTTTCCGAAAAGATTTCGCGCGCCAATCACGTCGCGTGGAATAACGGCCCGCTCGCGTCTCTTAAGGAGCAGGCGGACCTGCTCGCCACTCTCTGGTCTTGAATCCGATGGAAGAATCCTACGATCCGCAAAATGGGGGCGCGGCCATCGCCGTGGCGTCGGCTCCTTCGCCTAACGAATCGGTTCCGCCCCCGCCTCTGATCGCGCTCCAGGAGTTGCAGGAAATGGAACCCGCCACCTTGCACGAGTTCTTCGCGCGCTTCGATTTGCGGCCGCATCCCGCGCAGGGTCGACATCAGCAGATTTACGATCTCGTTAGGCAAGCTCTGCCGCGCGGACTCAGCGTGACGGTGGATGGCTTCCTGGAACAGCCTAACGATGGGCCCGCGGTCTTGCGTTCGCCTCGGCTGAATTTTCTCCCGCTCCCGGAAGACGTGGGCCTCGCGCATCATCTCATTCGGCAGTTCGGTTTGCGGCCAGGGCAATGGGTTGAGGGAACCGTGCGCCCGCCGCGCGATCGTGAACGCGGTTTGATGCTGGACCGGCTTCTCGCCGTGGAAGGTCGGCCCATCGCGGACTGGCAGCCTCCGGTTGCCTTCGATAGTCTGACACCGCTTTTTCCTCAGGGACGGATCATGCTCGAGTGCGCGCTGCCCGACTCGCTCAGCGCGCGCGCGGTCGATTTGCTGGCTCCCCTCGGACGCGGCCAGCGCGGTTTGATTGTGGCCCCGCCGCGCGTCGGCAAAACGATTCTGCTCAAACAAATCGCGCAAGCCATTCGCGCGAATCATCCCGAGATCGTCCTTATTATTTTGCTCGTCGATGAGCGGCCGGAGGAAGTGACCGATCTCCATCGTGAAGTCGGTTGTGAAATTTACAGCTCCACTTTTGATGAGCCACCGTTCCGGCACATCCAAGTCGCCGAGCTGGTCAACGAGCGCGCGAAACGCCTCGTCGAGCAGAAAAAAGATGTCGTTATTCTCCTCGACAGCATCACCCGGCTGGCGCGCGGCTATAACGCGATGATGCGCGGCAAAGGCCGCACCATGTCGGGCGGCGTTGAGGCCAAAGCGCTACTCAAGCCCAAGCGTTTCTTTGGCGCGGCGCGCAATGTCGAAGAGGGCGGCAGCCTAACGATCCTCGCGACGGCCCTCATCGATACCGGTAGCCGCATGGATGAAGTTATTTTCGAAGAATTCAAAGGCACAGGAAATATGGAATTGCATCTCGATCGCTCGCTCGTCGAAAAGCGCCTTTATCCCGCGATTCATATTCTTCAATCCGGCACCCGCCGCGAAGACCTGCTCTATCATCCCGAGGAATGGCCGCGGGTGCAGCTTCTGCGTAAAGCCATGGCCGCGCTCCCGCCACTGGAAGCGATGGAGCAGTTGATTAAAAACTTGCAGGCGACAAAGACGAACGCCGAACTCTTGCTGGCGGGCCTGCGGTGATCACTTCCGATCATCAACTGGCCGAAATCCTCCCAGAATTGCACGCCGTTGAGCGCGTCGCGGTCGATACCGAAGCAGACAGTTTGCACTGCTATTTCGAGAAACTCTGTCTGATCCAGCTCACGGTTGGCGACAAAGATTATTTGGTCGATCCGCTGTCGCCTGTCGATCTCCAGCCGCTCTGCGGCGTTCTCGCGGAAAAGGAGATCGTGCTTCAGGGAATGGATTTTGATCTGCGTCTCTTGCGTCGCACTCTGGGTTTTGCCGCGCGTGAAGTTTTCGACACCGTGATTGCGGCGCGGTTGCTCGGTCTGCGCGAGTTCAGCCTCGCGGCCCTCGTGCAGCAATACTTCGGCGTCACGCTGGCGAAAGGTTCGCAGAAAGCCAACTGGGCGCGACGCCCGTTGCCGCCGGCGATGGCGGAATACGCCAAGAACGACACCCACTTCCTCCTTCCGCTCGCTGCGAAAATGGAAGCGCAATTGGAAGAGCGCGGTCGGATGAGATGGTTTCGTCAATCCTGCCAGCGCGCGTTGGAACTGGCGGCCGTGCAGCGCGAGCGCGATCCCGATCAGGTCTGGCGTTTATCGGGCAGCGGTACCTTGCCGGCACAGACCAACGCGGTCCTGCGCGCGCTCTGGCACTGGCGCGACCAGGAAGCGCAGCTGGCCGATCGCCCCGCCTTTCATATCCTGCAAAACAGCGCGTTACTCGAATCGGCCGCGCGTTTCGTGGCGGGAGAAGTGCCGGATTATCGTCATCTCACCGAACGGCGCCGGCGCGGATTTCTGAGCGCGGCTCGGGAAGCGCTGGAGTTACCGGAATCGGAATGGCCGCAGCGGGCAGTCCGACCTCGTTTGCCACGCGTGCGCGATCTCGATAAGCGCGTCGAGGAATTGCGTCGCCGCCGCGATCAACATGCTACGGTGCTGGAATTGGATCCGTCATTTATCGCTTCGCGGAGCGCTTTGGAAAATATCGCCGCCGATGAGAGTCGCAGCGATCAGCTGTTGGTGGAATGGCAGCGCGAGCTGCTCGAGGTCTGAGTTCGTTAGGCGTTAGGCGCGCCTAATGGGGCGAGGGCGGGGCCGGAGCGTTCGGGGCCGAATTGCCAGAAGCACCGGGCGTCGCCGGATGGGCCGGAGGCAACGTGTTATAAGGACCCGCATCATCGCTCGGATTATAAAGATCGCGGCGGTTGGAAAGCGTGGTGCAGGAAGTGAAGAGTACGGCTATGGAGCAACCAACGAGGAGAAATTTCACGCACGGAGCGAATCAGAGGCCTGCACGGCTGTCAACGCTCGTCGGTGAGTTCAAAAGAAATCCATTGCGCGGCCGCCAGCTTCGCGGGAAATTTTCGCTCCGTCAGGGGCTATGGACTGAGGACTAACGAATCCCGCCAGGGCAGGAATGCAGCAACGGTAGTCTGATTCTCTTTGCCGTAGTTCTCTGGCGGTCTTTTTCCCACGCACGAATACGTGCTAGAGTGGTCGCCAGACAGCCTGCCGCCTTGCCTAACGAATCCTCCGCGCTTTCTTTTAACCCGGAAGAGCGGGCTCGTTACGCACGACATTTCATACTCCCGGAGGTCGGGCTCTCCGGTCAGGCGAAGCTCAAAGCGGCCCGAGTCCTTTGCGTGGGCGCCGGCGGCTTGGGTTCGCCTGCGGCCCTTTATCTCGCCGCCGCGGGCGTGGGCACGCTTGGACTGGTCGATTTCGATCGAGTCGAGTTATCAAATCTCCAGCGTCAGTTGTTGCACAGCACTGGCGATGTCGGCCGGTTGAAGGCGGAGTCGGCGCGCGATCGACTCGTCGCGGTTAATCCGAATGTGGAAGTGCGGCTTCATCCCTGTCGCTTCGAGAGCACTAACGCCCGGGAGATTTTGCGGGATTATGATCTCGTTCTGGATGGGAGCGATAATTTCGCCACGCGTTACCTCACGAATGATGTCGCTGTCTTCACGCGCAAGCCGAACGTTTACGGCTCGATCTACCGCTTCGACGGTCAAGCCACGGTTTTCGCGCCTCATCTTGGCGGCCCGTGTTATCGCTGCCTCTTTCCCGAGCCTCCTTCACCGGGTTCGGTCCCGGATTGCGCCGAGGCGGGCGTGCTTGGCGTTCTGCCCGGAATCATCGGGACAATTCAGGCAACCGAGGCGTTAAAATTGATTCTCGGCTGCGGCGAAACTTTGCTCGGCCGTCTCCTTAATGTTGACGCGCTGACCATGAAATTTCGCGAGTTCAGGTTGCGGCGTGATCCGGAGTGTCCGGTTTGCGGAGAGGCGCCTAGCATCACCGAGCCGCTCGATTACGAAAAATTCTGTGCGGGTGTGCCTAACGAGAGTAGCAGGGTGCGGGAGATTGATGTGCACGTTCTGCAGCAGAAGCTGAAGACCGGTGGAGACTGCATTCTGCTCGATGTCCGGGAGCCGTTCGAACTGGAGTTGGCAGAGATTGGTAACGCGAAACTCATTCCGTTAGGGCAGCTTCCAGGCCGTCTCGGAGAATTGGATCGGGCCAAAGAAATCTTTGTTCTTTGCCACAGCGGCGCGCGGAGCGCGCACGCCGTCGAGATTCTTCAGGACGCTGGTTTCACGAAGGCGGCGAATGTGGCCGGCGGCATCGATGCCTGGTCGACTGAGATTGATCCCCATGTCCCGCGTTATTAAGATCCTGTCAAAGTCTCTCCTTGGCCTTGGAGTAGTCCTTTACTCGTTAGGCATGTTCGGCTGCGATCGCATGGTCACGCCGCGCCCGAAACAGCTCACACAGGATGCGGAAGCGAAGGCCGACGAGGGCAAATATCTGGAAGCGATTAACCTCTATGAGGCGGCCCTGGATGGGAGCGAGCAATCGGCTGAGATCCATTACAAGCTCGGCCTTCTCTATGACGATAAAATGAGCGATCCGCTGAATGCGCTCCATCATTTCAAGCGTTTCCTCACTCTCAATCCCGCGGGCAAACGTGCGGAGGAAGTGAAGGGTTTTATGAAGCGCGATGAACTCACTCTCCTGACCAAGCTTTCGGGCGACGGGATGGTGACGCGAGCCGAGGCGGTGCGATTGCAGAACGAGAACCTGAGTCTGCGCAAGCAGATCGACGAACGCTGGGCGCAAAACAAGGCGGCCAGTCAGGCGGAGAAACAGGCGCGCGCCAACGGGCCTAACGAGAACGCGAAGAATGCTGCGAACGGCCGCCAATACACCGTGCAGCGTGGCGACACGCTGGCTTCGATCTCGCGCAAGTTTTACAAAAGCCCGGCGCGCTGGGGAGAAATTCTGGCGGCTAATCCGGATGTCCTTACTAAGCCGTCGGAGCTGAAAGCGGGACAGACTCTTCTCATTCCTTGATTTTTTTGGACAGGATTAACAGGATTTACAGGATGAAGAAACAGCCCAATTCGATCTTCTTTGTCTCTTTTCATAATCCTGGAAATCCTGTTAATCCTGTCTATATCTCGTTAGGAGACACGAACAGTTATACGGCAGAAGCGGCTGGCACATACGTTTCTATGCAGAGGAAATCTTCCTAACTATGAAAGCTATCGAACGCATCGCTCCCGAGGTCGGCTGGTTGCCGGTCAGTTTTGTAAACGTTTACTTTGTCGGTCGCCCCGGCGAAAAATGGGCTTTGCTTGACTCGGGATTGCCGGGTTACGCGTCGCAGGTTTTTGCCGCGGCCGAAGCACGCTTCGGGGCGGGCGCACGACCCGAAGCAATCTATCTGACGCATGGACATTTCGACCATTCGGGCGCGGCGAAAATACTCGCGGAGAAATGGCAGGCGCCGATCTACGCTCATCGCCTGGAGATGCCTTTCCTGAGCGGGCACTCGGATTATCCGCCGCCTGACCCGACGATTGGTGGGGCGATCGCATTTCTCTCGCGCTTTATGCCTTCGCGGTCGCGCGATCTGGGCACGCGCTTACAAGAGTTTCCCGAGGGAGACTTGCCCGGCCTGGAAGGCTGGCGCTGGACGCCGACGCCGGGACACTCGCCAGGGCAGGTCGCATTTTTTCGGCCGGCGGATCGGGTGCTTCTCGCGGGGGACGCGCTCGCTACGATGAACATGGATTCATGGACCGGATTGATCACCGCCCGAAAAGTGCTTTCGCGCGCCGGCGCGCCTTTCAACTATGACTGGGAAGCGACGCGACGGTCAGTGCAGAAGCTCGCGGAGCTGCGGCCTAACGTTCTCGCCTGCGGCCATGGAGTGCCGATAAGTGACGGCGACTTGCCCGATCGCCTCGAACGTTTCGCGAACCGTTTCCGCAAGCCTCGGCATGGACGCTATGTAGCTTCATCCGCGAGGGTGGATGAAAATGGCGTGGTCTCGTTGCCGCGCGCGCCTTTCGACCCGGTGCCGCTCGCGACGGCAGGAGCGCTCCTGCTCGGCGGCATCGCTCTCGGGTCGGGTTATCTCGAAGGGAAGCTTTCCGATTAAGAGCAACTGGCGGAGCGCAGAGACCGTAATTATTAACTAACGGGAATTAGCAAAGTTACCCGCCGGACGCGGAAGGCCAGATTATTTAGTTAGCTCTAGTTATCTCGACGCGGCACGATCGTGTCCGGTCGGCTAACTATATTTCGCGGGGGATTCTGGTCGTGAGCCGGGTTTGCGCTCGCCACAGGGAGCGATGATCCCGGGTTCCCATGGTTAGTTACTTTTGGCTTCGTCGGCTGAACAACAAGCACGCCGTTCGCGCGAGAAATAGAACCACCATTCATCAAGCTTCGCAGTTGATCGGAATCCTGCAGCGCTATTCCTACTCTTGGGCTCTTTCCGTGCATGGATGTGGCGCTTCCCTTGCTCCGTATCGGCCGCGCCTCATCAGAACTAGGCCAGCTGTCGACTCTGCGCGAGGAGTTCGCCTTTATCGTATAAGTGGTGTTGGATTCCTTCGCGGGCTGCCCTCTCGGCAGACTAACTTCGAAGTCGGAGAGAATAACGTCATCGCCACTGTAGGTCACAAGGAACGAACCTGAACCATCGGTGACACTCAAGCGCGTCCCGGAAGCGACATTGCTGAACGCACCTGCCAGCGGGCCGGTGGAACTCAAGACGGTAAAGTTATTGCTATTGGTCGCCTGGAAGGAATTTACAAAGGACACGACTAACTGTCCGCCGAGGCTGACCGTGCCGTTAACATTCAGGAAACTGTATTGAGTGCCTTGAGTGAGTCCGCCGAGTTGGAAGCTAAGTTGCGACGTAGCGAGCAAAGAAACATTGCCAGTTACCGAAAGGCCGCCGAGACCAAGACTTGGCCGGAGCAAGGCCCGGTTAGTTATATCGGAGGTGATGCTGCCGATGCCGGTGAGCGTACCACCTTGGATATCCAAACCCGAAGCGGAGGCGACCGCGCCGCCGGCGAGGTTCAGTGTACCCGCGGTCTGAGTATAGCCGCCATCGAAATGAATCGTGCCAGTGTTGGCATTGACGGTGCCAGAGTTATTGAAGGCGACGCCGCTGCTGATGACGAAATCAGTCGTGCCGGTATTGCGGGTGAAGGTGCCGGTGTTATTGAAAGTGCCACCGCCGCCATTGTCGAAGAGGCCATCACTTCCGGTGTTGCCTTGGGCGAGGAAGGTGCCGTTGTTATTGAAGGTGGCGCCGTTTTGCACTAACACTTCGGCAAAGTTACTTAAGGTAGCGGTCTGGCCAACGGCGTTGTTGAGGGTGCGCGTATCGAGAAAGACCTGGGCGTTATCGATCAGGATGCCGCCATTGGCGTTAGTCACTCCTGTGCCCGACATCGCCCCACCACTCCAGGTGAGTAAGCCGGTCGAAGTGACTTGCGCGATCGTGCCACCTAGAGTGCCTCCGGACAAATTGATGGTCGGGACAGTTAGGTTGTTAGAGTTAAAGAAGACTGAGCCGCCGGTAATATTAAGCGCCCCAGTGCTGGTAACGGTGCTGTTGAAGTTAACAGTTGCGCCGGAGAAGTTGCTTGTCCCAGTCACGTTGTAGGCGCCGGCGACACTTATCGTGCCGAAGGAGAAGTCGACCGAGCCCGCGCCGCTGACGCTGGAAGCTGCGGCCAGATTGAAATCGCTGGCGAAGTTGAGCGTGGCGCCTGCGCTGACGTTGAAATCGCCGGTAGTGCTGCCGCCATCACCTCCGCCTAACGAGAGCAGGCCGCTCTGCACATTGACCGTCCCGGTATTGTTGAAGACGATATTGGAGCCGATGAAGAAGCCGGTCGTGCCGGTGTTACGGGTGAAGGTGCCGGTGTTATTGAAAGTGCCACCGCCGCCATTGTCGAAGAAGCCATCGCTTCCGGTGTTGCCTTGGGCGAGGAAGGTGCCGTTGTTGTTGAAGGTGGCGCCGTTTTGCACCAACACTTCGGCAAAGTTACTTAAGGTAGCGGTCTGGCCAACGGCATTGTTGAGGGTGCGAGTATCGAGAAAGACCTGTGCGTTATCGATCAGGATGCCGCCATTGGCGTTAGTCACTCCTGTGCCCGACATCGTCCCACCACTCCAGGTGAGTAAGCCGGTGGAAGTAACTTGCGCGATTGTGCCACCCAGCGTGCCCCCGCCAGAAAGATTGATCGTGGGGACGGTCACGTTGTTAGAGTTAAACAAGGCCGCGCCAGAGGTGATGCTCAGTGCTCCCAGACTGGTGATAGGACTGTTAAAGTTAACGGTTGCCCCCGAGAAGCTGCTTGTCCCAGTCACGTTGTAGGTGCCGGCGATATCAACCGTGCCGCTATTAAAGTCCATCGTCCCCGCGCCGCTCACGAGGGAAGTCGCGGCGAGGTTGAAGTCACTCGAGAAGTGCAGAGTAGCGCCGCTCGAGATATTGAAGCTGCCCGTAGTGTTACCGCTGTCGCCGCCGCCCAGAGTGAGTGAGCCGGTCTGGACGTTGACGGTGCCAGAGTTATTGAAGGCGACGCCGCTGCTGATGACGAAATCAGTCGTGCCGGTGTTGCGGGTGAAGGTGCCGGTGTTATTAAAAGTGCCACCGCCGCCATTGTCGAAGAAGCCATCGCTCCCGGTGTTGCCTTGGGCGAGGAAGGTGCCGTTGTTGTTGAAGGTGGCGCCGTTTTGCACCAACACTTCGGCAAAGTTACTTAAGGTAGCGGTCTGGCCAACGGCGTTGTTGAGGGTGCGCGTATCGAGAAAGACTTGCGCGTTATCGATCAAGATGCCGCCATTCGCGTTAGTCACTCCTGTCCCGCTCATGGTCCCGCCGCTCCAGGTGAGCAGGCCGGTCGAAGTAACTTGGGCGATCGTGCCACCTAGAGTGCCTCCGGACAAATTGATGGTCGGGACAGTTAGGTTGTTAGAGTTAAAGAAGACTGAGCCGCCGGTAATATTAAGCGCTCCAGTGCTGGTGACGGTGCTGTTGAAGTTAACAGTTGCGCCGGAGAAGTTGCTTGTCCCAGTCACGTTGTAGGCGCCGGCGACACTTATCGTGCCGAAGG
>JACDGS010000065.1 GCA_013821455.1 Chthoniobacterales bacterium | reverse complement strand
CGCGACGGGCTACCAGCCCGTCCCCCCCAGACCAGGAGTTCCGCCCAGCGTCGCTGCGCGTTGGACTTCGCCGGGACGGTTGCATAACATGCGCGGATGTCCGACGAAACGCCGCTGATTCTGGGCGACGCGGTTGTGGCCGAGCTTGATCGGCCGGGACGCCGTCGCTGGTTTCGCCGGAAGAAAACGACGCGGCCACCGCTCATTCATTGCGAGAATTGCGGCTCCCAATTGGTCGGGCTCTACTGCGCCCAGTGCGGCCAGCCGGCAATCGATTACCGGCGTTCGTTAGGCTCGCTCATGACCGATGCGGCCGATGCCTTCTTCAATTTCGACGCACGCTTTTTGCAATCCTTCGGCCTGCTCCTGATCAAGCCCTGGCGCCTAACGAATGAATTCATCGAGGGCAAGCGCGCGCGGCATGTCCATCCCTTGCGCGTTTACCTCATCGCCAGCGTCATTTTTTTTCTGGTGATCAACTTTCTGTCGCGCAACGGCCATCTCCAGGCGGGGAGGGAGCGTCGCGGCCTGAAAGTGTCGGCCGCGCCCTTGCCTCCGAACACCGTTCCGTCCAAGCACGACTTTTTTACCTTTAACTTTTCCGCCTCGCCCACGCCCTCCCCGGCGGGGTCGTTAGGCATTTTTCCGCCGCCAGAACCGAGTGTCGCGCCTTCTCCGAAAGAGGAAGATATTTTCCAACACAACGGCAATGCCAAGGACATGCCGCCCTTCGCGAAGTGGATTGAAGCTCGGGCCCGCGAAAAAATAGGGCCTAGTGGCGATCGCGCTGGTCTTTTTCTGAAGGCGCTCATCCAAAACATCGCGCCGATGGTGCTGTGCTGCATTCCGCTCTTCGCGCTCGTCTTAAAAATCCTCTACATCTTCAAGAGGCGTTTCTACATCGATCACCTCATTTTCGCGCTGCACACGCACGCTTTCGTTTTCCTGAGCACGGTCGTCATCATCGGCCTTGGCTTTCTCCTCGCGATGAAATCCGAGGCGCTGACTGCAGTGGCTTGCACCTTCCTCGGTTTCGCGGTGATCGGACAACTCCTGATCGCGATCCGGCGCGTCTATGGGCAGAATTGGTTCGCGACGCTCTTCAAGTTCGCGCTTGGGAGCATGATCTACCTGGTCATGCTCAGCATTGCGTTTGGGATCACGGCTTTCGTTACGCTCCTGTTGCCGTAGCGACGTTTTAGTGGCGTGACTGTTCGAAAGACCCCGGACCAAAATAGACTTGTCATCCTGAGCCGGCGAAGCACGGCGAAGAACCCCTCTCTGCAATCTGCGCTCCCTCGGGAAGGGACGCGCTTGTTGCCTTGGAAGGGTCCCTCTCCGCGCTGCGCCGGATCGGAATGACAAACGGCGCGGCGAACCCGCGGGAACGACTTCGCGCGCCTCCAAATTGCGGGGATTCTCCGGGCTCCTCTATTCGTTAGGCGATTCGTTAGGCAATCGACTTGATCACGCCGCCATCCGCGCGCACCGAGGCACCATTGATCGCCACCGCCAGCGGGCTGCACACAAACGCGACCACGTTCGCGATCTCCTCCGGCTCGAGAAACCGTTGCAGGATCGAAGTCGGCCGCGCGCTCTTGAAGAAATCTTTTTCGAACTCTTTGCTGCTCATCTTTTTCTCCTTCGCGAGCTGGCCGACAAATTCCGAAACCCCCTCTGACGCCGTCGGCCCCGGCAGCACAGAATTCACCGTCACGGCCGTGCCTGCGCAGGTCTCGGCGAGCCCGCGCGCGACCGCGAGCTGTGCGGTTTTGGTCGTGCCGTAGTGGATCATTTCCGCAGGGATTTGCAGCGCCGATTCACTCGAAATGAAAATGATTCGGCCCCAATTCTTCTTCTTCATCCCCTTGAGATAAGCGCGGCTCAAGCGCACGCCCGAGAGGACGTTGACCGCGAAAAATTTCTCCCATTCGGCGTCGCTGATTTTGGCGAAAGGCTTCGGCTCGAAAATGCCGACATTGTTCACCAGAATATCGACCTGCGGCAGTTGCCTAACGACCTTCGCGCAACCTTTCGCCGTGCCGAGATCGGCCGCGATTCCATGCACTTTGGCTTGCGGAGAATCCTCCTTCAGGGCCGCGATGGCTTTGTCCACGCGCCCTTGTTTGCGTCCACTCACCCACACCTTAGCGCCTTCACGCGCGAGTCGCGTCGCGATAGCGAAGCCGATGCCCGCGGTCGAACCGGTGACGAGCGCTACTTTGTTTTTCAGTTCGAGATCCATGATTCCATCTACGCACGTCGGCGCTCCGTCCGCCACTTGCCACTCCGCGGGCGCGGCGGTTAAATGAGCGCATGGGACGTCAATGGCTCCACGCCAAACGCGAAGTCGCCGGTCTGAAAAAAGGGCAGGTCACGACCAAGCTCGTGAAAGAAATCATGGTCGCCGCAAAAATGGGCGGGCCCGATCCGGCGGCGAACGCGCATCTTTTCGCCGCGGTGGAAAAGGCGCGCCGGCAAAGCGTTTCGCGCGACGTGATCGAGCGCGCGATCAAAAAAGGCGCGGGCATCGGCGGCGAAAAACTCGATCTCGAGCAGATCGTTTTTGAAGGTTACGCGCCGAACAAAGTGCCGGTGATTGTCGAGGTGCAGACCGATAACAAAAACCGCACCGCGCCGGAGATCCGTGTTCTCTTCAAGCGCGGGCAGCTCGGCGCGCCGGGCAGCAACAAATTTCTCTTCGATCATGTCGGCCTCGTCGAGGCGCATCATCCCGACCCGCAGGCCGACGCTGAAGCCGCGGCGATCGAAGCCGGTGCGCAGGATTTTATTCCCCTAACGAATGCGGACGATGCCGAAATTCCAGTGGGCGCGGCCGGCGCGCGTTTCATCACGCAGGCGAGCGATCTGCACGCGGTCACGAAATGGTTAGGCGAAAACGGCTGGACGATTCTGACGAGCGAGCTCGGCTACGTCGCGAAAAATTTTCCAGAACTGAACGATGAAGACCGCACGCAGGTCGGGGAGTTTTTGCAAACCCTGGAAGACCACGACGACGTCCATCGCGTCTGGGCGGCGCTGAAATAGCATTGCTCCGGGGAAATGCGGAACGGTTTAGGCGAAGAAAAAATCTCTGGGAGCGGACTAAATGATTCCGGCGTCCGAGATAAATATTTCGGCAGGGGAATAAAACTGTCTGGCTCGGGAAGCGTCATCTCGGTATCGAGATCAAGCCCGAGTTTGTCGCCGATAAAACCGAGCGCGTGCTCGACTTCGGCTGGTGCGTGCTACGGATGAAAACCGGAGCCTGAAGCGCTGGATTTCTCTCATGGAAGCAACAACATTTCGTCGGCTGCTCGCAGGCGCGCTCGGGGCCGTCTGGGTTTTCCACGGCGGCTACAGCAAGTTGCTCAACGGTATTCCGCGCCATCGTCGCATCGTGGAACGCGTGCTCGGGCCGGACTTGGCGCCGGTTGCAACTTCGACCATCGGCCTCGGCGAGGTGTTGCTCGGACTCTGGGTCTGGAGCGGCCGTCGCCGCCGCGCCTGCGCGCTCACGCAAACGCTCGCGCTCGCCGGCATGAACACGGCCGAGATCGCGCAGGCGAAGGATTTACTTATCTCCGCGCCGGGAATGCTGGCGTTGAACGCAGCCTTCCTCGCCCTCGCGTGGTTTTGGGCTTCGCCTGCACCTAACGAGCGAGCTGCTGCAGTCCGCAAAGAATGAAGAGCGCGGTCAAACCGATCCAAACGAAAACGAACCACCAGTGGATCGCGGCCTCCCGCCGTAGGCCGCGCCAGAGCGCGGGCTCGTAAACGAAAAGCTGGCAGTAAAGCCGGATCGCCCAAAAAGCGGCCAGAGACCAGTCGCCCCAGAGAGCGGCGCGCGAAAGTTCGAGCAAGGCGCGTGGATCGAGCAGACAGGGCAATCCCATGAGGATGAGAACGAGAACGATGAAGAGGTTGTGCACGCGAAAGATCGCGGCGTTGATCGGAGTGAGCAGAGCGGCCTGCTCGCGCCAGCGCAGGTGACGGCTCAAGGGGGTGTGAATCGCCGCCAGCAGGAGCAACCCCGCGCCCGCCAGCCGCAGCGAAAATGCCAGAAAATCCGTCACGGCTTCACCAGAACGAAGACGCCGACCCACCACGTCGGCCAGATTTGCTCCCGCAGTCGCAACCCGGCCGTTTCCCAGCAGCGCCGCCAGCTCGCCGGTGAATGAAAGTGCAAAAAGCCGGGGCCGAAGGCGAGAAAGTTAGGCCAGTCCCGCGTGTGCTCCGCGAGGATGACGCACCCGCCGGGCTGCAAACAGCGGGCGGCTTCCCGAAACCAAGCCGTGCGTTCGCCCTCGCTTCTCAGCTCGTGGATCGCGAGCAGCCCCCAGACGATTGCAGCCGACGAACTCTCGACCGGCCAGCGACCGAACGGCGCCGGCCGCGTGCCCGGCAGCGGCGGAAATCGGCGCCGGGCGCGACGGATCGAGGGCTCCGTCATGCGCTCGGGTTCGAAATGATCGAGCACGAGCCACTCCGTCGCCGGCACGCGAGACCTCAGGGCCGGCGAAGTTTCGTCGAAGCCCGCGTGGCAGAAAATCATCGGCCCCGGAGCGGTATCGCGCAGCGCTTTGGCCAGCCAGTTCCACCGGTAGAGATCGGAGCGATCGTAAACCTGATGCGAAACCGCCAGCGAAACGCCGAGGAAATAACCCGCCGCGGCCAGAGCGAGCAGAGCCGCGACCCGCGCGATCATTCCCAACGCGAAACAAAGCGCGCCTAACGACACCACAGCGACGCCCGCGGCGATGAGGTAGAGCGGCCAGTTGAAGCGGGCGATGGTTGTCATGCCCTGCCAGCGGCTGCGCTCCGTCATGGCGAAATATTTGGGCGCACGATCCGGCCGCGTTTCCATCGGTAATCGACATTCGAGACTTGAAAGGCATTGGCCAGGATCGGCTGCGTTTCTCGAAAAGGTTCCTCCGCAAAAAGGCCGACCTGCCAGTCGTGGATGCGAACCGGTCGCGGAGTCCAATGCGTGCGGGCGCCTTCGATCACCACGAACGAACCATCGCCCTGCGGGCTGAAAGTAAAAGGCATCGGCCCCGCAAATTGACGCGCCTGTCGCCATCCACGGAAGGGCGACCCCGGCGGAAGCTCGGCGGTCGTTTCACTCGCCTCAAAACGAAGATCGAGCTGTGGCGTCCCTTGGTCGTTAGGCAGAAAAGTCTGCACGCGCGTCATCCCGCCGGCTTCGGTGCGCGCAGCGCGAATGAGGCGATACCGATAGCCGGTTATCAGGTTGCCCAGCCGCACCATGCTCGCGCGATCGGTTTCGCTGCGCAGGATTTTTAACCCGCGCAGCCGCCGGCCGCCCGGCTCGCGCAGACGCGCGAAGATGCGATAGCCGCAGAGGAAAAAATCCCGGCCGAGCCAGCGCGGAAATCCTACGATCCGCAACCCGCGCGTCCAGACGAGGGCAACCGTGACGAAGCCGAGTTGCTCAAACGTGTCCAGCTCCAGACCGGCGGGCAGCAGCGGCTTTAGCACGTCCTTAGGGAAGGCGAAGGAAACCGCAAGCACTTCGTCGAAATGCGCCCGCATCGGAAACGGATGACGTTGGAGAAAACTCGGCTCGCTCCGCCGCAGGACCCGTTCCGACATGCGCTGATCTTCTAGACTAACGAGCTATCGGCGAAAAGAGAGAGTTTTCACTTCTAGAACTGGAAGTAAATAAACGGCACATATTGCGCCGGAGTGAAAAGCAGCACGATCGGCCAGGCCGCGCCATAGACCGAAGCGAAAGCCACCTCGGGAATTCTTCGCCACCAGCGCGCGAAGACACCGCGGAAATTCAGCCAGTGCACGAGGGTGAGCGCGCCCAGAAGCCACCAGAGATGCCCA
The DNA here is from genome assembly GCA_013821455.1 of Chthoniobacterales bacterium. Classification (GTDB taxonomy): domain Bacteria; phylum Verrucomicrobiota; class Verrucomicrobiia; order Chthoniobacterales; family UBA10450; genus Palsa-1392. The sequence continues at coordinate 13,885 of JACDGS010000065.1, read as the reverse complement.
TCCAGAGCTTGTGTGCCCGCACTTTGCCCAAGAACAAAGCCGCGTAGGACCACGCACGCTTTATCCAATGTTCCCGCGCGAAAAAATACCCAGCAGACGCAGACGAAATAGAAGGTCAGACAAACCGCAACGACTTGGTATGCGTTCCGAAAGATTCCTAAAGCAACTCGGCTCCCACCTAACACGCGGGTCCACTCGCGATGGACAATGAGACCTAAGCCGTGTAACCCGCCCCAAAGAACGAAGACCCACGATGCCCCATGCCAAAGACCACCGAGGAGCATGGTCAGGAGAAGATTGCGATAAGTGAAGAGTTTCGATCCACGGTTTCCTCCTAACGAGATGTAGAGATAATCGCGCAACCAACTCGAGAGACTTATATGCCAGCGCCGCCAGAAATCGGTGATCGAGTTAGCAAAGTAGGGAAAGTTAAAGTTGATCGTGAGGCGGTAGCCTAGCAAACCGGCAACCGCGATCGCCATGTCGGTATAACCCGAGAAGTCGCAATAAATCTGCACGGCATAAAGGAGGACTCCCAGCCAGGCGCTGCCCGCAGTAAAACTCGCGGGCGCGGCAAAATACTGATCGACAAAGGGCGCGATGCTATCCGCCACGCAAGCCTTCTTCACGAACCCGACCAGAAAAAGAACGAGAGCGCCGCGCACGTCCACCTCCCGCCAGCGCGGACGCTGCTTTGTTTGCGGCAGGAAATAAGTTGCCCTAACGATCGGGCCGGCAACGAGCGCCGGAAAAAATCCAATAAAAAAAGCGAGATCGAGAAAGCTGCGTTCGGCGCGCAGATGCCGGCGATAGACTTCCACGGTGTAGCTGATCGATTGGAAAGTGTAAAAGCTGACGCCGTAAGGCAGAAGGATACGGAGGGTGTGGTAGGAAGCGGGTAATCCGATCCAGGCCAAAAACTGCCCGCCTGAAATCACGAGAAAATTCAGGTATTTGAAGATGCACAACGTCCCGATGTTTACGGTGAGGCTCGCTAGGAGATAACCTCGCCGCCGGAGTTGGTTTCCGGCCTCTTCAAGCCTGAGGCCGATCAGGTAATCGAGGCCGGTAGAGCCGAGGAGGACGAAGGGAAACCACCAGCCCGCCGGCAAGAGCGCCCATTGTTTTGCGCTGAGATGGAGAAGGAAGGCGAGCGGATCGCCGACAAAAAAGCAGGAGTAAAATACGTAGTTGCAGACGAGCAGAAACGCCTTGCGCGCCCGGTTTGAGCGCAGCATCCAGGCGACGGAAAAGACAATCGCGAAGAAGAAGAAAAAGCGGGCTTCGACGAAAAGCACGGAGAGGAACCTTCGCGCTGCCTAACGAGTGCGCGAATCGAGCATCGCAACAAACTCGTTCGCCAAAGCGCGCGAGAAAACCTCGGCGCCCCGCGCGTTGAGATGCTCGGCATCCATCCGATTCTTTTCGTCGTAGAGCGCCGCGTAACGAACAGTATCGGAGAACGAAAAAAGAGGAATGCCCGCCGGCGCGTTCACCGACGAACCGTGCGCTGACCGCAGCGACGGCGCCTCGACAAAAATAATCCGCACGTTTTCCGAACCCAGCTCTTCGCAGAAATGGCCTAGCGTTTCGCGAGCAGACGAATCAGCCGGGTGCGGATCAGGCGACTCCTGCGCCGCTTTCAAAAATCCCCGGTAGCGCTCCTGCACGGCCGGCGTCATTGATTTTCCCATGGGAAAATAACCGTCGCCATCTGGTCCGAGACCGCCGTAGCGGCCGGCATAAGAGAGCGGCTTGGAATTCGCGCGTTCGGCCGCCCGCTTCGGAATCGAAGTGCCGCTGCCTTGGATCTCGAAGAACACGTAACGAAGTTTCTGCGGATGCAGCGCCACAATTTGCCTAACGACGGCCAAACATTCGCCCTGCACCATGCCATCCTTCCCCAGATTAAAGGAACGCCAGTGATGGCCGCTTTGGGCTGTGATCTGATCGAAAAGTTTGGGCGAGACTCCGTGGTAAATCCGGCTTGATCCGACGAAGACGATGTCGAATTCGTCTTTATGTTGCTCGAACCATTGCAGCTTCGGAAAATTTTCCAGCTCTTGGGGAAGCGCGACGTCGCCGATGAGGAAGAAGGCAACGGCGAGACCGACCGCGCGTCGAGAGGAGAAGTTCACGCCATTTTCTGTAGCACCGTTCGAAATTCGGCACAACAATCAGGGCGCGCCTAACGAGTGGCCGCGATTCAACATCGCGACGAAATCGTTCGCCAGGGTGCGGGAGAAAAGATCGGCCCCGCGTGCGTTCAGATGCTCGACGTCCAGCCTGTTCTGTTCCTCGTAAAATTCCGGGTGGCGAGTGTAGTCGTCGTAGCTCAAGACCATCTGGCCCGCGGGCGCGGTGGCCCGAACGCCGCGTCCCCACCAAAGCGAGGGTAAGACGATGAAAATAACCTCGATTTTTTTCTTCGCCAACGTGCGACAAAATTCGGCCAGCTCGCGGCGCATGATTTCATCCGGCGGCGGCGTTTTGGTTTCCCGCCGCGCCTTTTCCAAGGCCGCTTGATAATCGGCCATCGTCTTGCCCTGCATCGGCTGCGACAATGGGAAAAAACCATCCCAGGCCGGAGGCACTTGATCATCTTCGGGCCGCGACATCCAAAAAGGGAGCGCTCGGTTCAGTTCAAATCCGACCCCGACATTTGCCTCGTTTCGCGCCCAGAGGCGAAAGTTTGCCGACAGTAGCGGCCCGAAGAATGACCAGCGTTGGAAGGAGAAGCGCGCGCCCGGCAGATTCGGATCGGCCAAGGTCAAGCCGAGCCCGAAAATTCGAAAGGCAGAGGTGAGCGATTTCCAATCGCGCCAGTAAACATCGCGCTTGGTCACCGAATCGTCGCGCAGGGGAGTTCCCGCGCCCGTGCGCGGAGTGAGTTCGAAAAAAAGGTAGCGAAGTTTATGCGGATGGTCCAGCAAGAGACGTCGCGAAATCGCGAACCCTTCCGGCGTGCTCAGGCCGTCAAAGCCCGCGTTGAACGACTGCCAGCGATGTCCCGTCGCGCGCGTCGTTTCGTCAAATACCTTCGGCGAAATGCCGTGAAACATTCGGCTCGAGCCGAGGAAGACGACCTCAAATTTATCCTTCTGCGCCCGGAACGATCGCAGTTTGGGAGAGACGCCCTCCACTTCGCGCGGAAACAATTTGCCGACGCCGCCGCAGACCAGAACAAAAGCAAGTAACACGCAGATGCAGCTGGGTATGTTCCACCAAAGGGACCTGATCTGCGGGCCCAACCGGGAAAGTTTATCGTCAGACATCTCGCAAAAGCACCCGGGCCTGAGCCAGAGCATCTTCTATCTTTGCCGGATTCTTGCCCGCTCCACGCGCGCTCTCCGGCCGTCCCCCACCTCTGCCGCCGACGATCCGCGCGACCTGCTGGATGATCGCGGCCGCCTGTATTTCATTCGTTAGGCGTGTGGGCACCGTCGCCACCAAGTCGACCCGTCCATCGACAACGCTGGCGAGAAACATCGGGCCATCGAAACCGGATTTCAGCGCGTCGGCGATCGCTTGGAGAAGCGCGCCGTCCGCATCGGGCAAATTCGCCACCAAAAATTTCTGCCCGCGATTTTCTTCGAGCAGTTGGTGCGCGATGACCGCCGCGCGTCTTTGCATTTTCGCGCCTGCGTTTTTGGACTGCCCTTTTTCCCAGGCGTGGACTTCGTTTTCGATTCTCTCGAGCTCGGCGGCGCGCGCGTCGAGACTCGCGCTTATCGTTCCGGACGAGGTTTCGTCAAGCTTCGGCAGTGACGCGAGATCGTTTTTTCTTTTCGTTAGGCTGGCAAATTTCTCGTCTTGGCGGCGCGCTTCCGTTTTCGCCCAGTCGAGCGCCGCGTCGCCGGCCACGGCTTCGATTCGGCGGATGCCGGCCGCGATGGCCGACTCACTCACGATGCGAAACTGCGCGATCTCTCCCGTCGCGCGCACGTGCGTGCCGCCGCAAAGCTCCATCGAGTAACCGTTGAGTTCGTTAGGCGCGCCGCCGATCTGCACCACGCGCACGAGGTCGCCGTATTTGTCGCCAAAAAATTGCTGAATGTCGACGCGCCGTTTTGCCTCCGCGTAGGGAATTTCCCGCCACGAGACCGGCGCGTTCTCGGCGATTTTTTCGTTGACCAGTTTCTCGACTTGACGCACCTGCGCTTTCGTTAGGGCAGCGCTCGAAAAGTCGAAGGTCAGCTTGTCGGGGCCGACGTAGCTGCCTTTTTGCGAAGCGTCGCGGCTGACGATTTCGTGCAGCGCCCAGTGCAGCAAATGCGTCACGGAATGATGCCGCTCGATCGCGGAACGACGTTGCGCGTCGACGATCAAACGAACTCTGTCGCCGGGTTCCATGGCGAAATTCCGATCAGCCGTGTGCGTGATGACACCGGCGGCACTCTTGAGAACGCTCTTGATCAAAATCCGTTGATGATCACCGGATTCAGCCCAACCGTGGTCGCCGACTTGTCCTCCCATGGAAGAGTAAAAGGGCGTCTCGTCTACGATCAGCCAAGTGTTGGAGCCCGCGCGAACAGTCGATTCAATCTGGCGGTGCTCGTAGCCGACAAAAACAGTTGGGGGAGAGTTCAGGACTCCCGCCTCCGCAATCTCGATGACTTCCTTTTTTTGCGCCGACCGACCGCGAGCGCGCTGCTCTTCCATCAACTTTTCGAAGGCTTCCGTATCGACGGTGAGGCGTTGTTCGCGCGCCATCAGCTCGGTGAGGTCGAGCGGAAAACCCTGTTCGTCGTAGAGGCGAAAAGCGAAAGCTCCGGAAATATTTTTCGCTCGCACAGCCTCGCGCTCGAAGAGCTCGATCCCGCGGTCGAGGGTCTTGTTGAACGATTCTTCCTCACGCTTAATTTTCTCGACGATCTTCGATTGTTGCGCGCGCAGCTCAGGGAAAATATCTCCCATCGTTAGGCTGAGCACGGGCACCAGTTTATGGAAGAACGGCTCCTGGAAGCCTAACGAACGGCCGTAGCGGACGGCGCGACGGAGGATGCGGCGCAGGACGTAGCCGCGGCTTTCGTTGCTCGGCTGGATGCCGTCGGCGATGGCGAAACTCAACGTGCGGATGTGGTCGGCGATGACGCGGAAGGCGATGTCGATCTGTGCGGAAGGCGGGCTGGAGGCCTGACTTCCAGGCAATGTGCCGCCGTATTTTTTGCCGCTGAGCTTTTCGATTTCGTCGAAAATGGGACGGAAAATATCGGTCTCGTAATTTGAGATCGGCCGGCTGAAATCGGTGAAGTTTTTCGTGCCTTGGATAATCGAGGTGACACGCTCGAAACCCATCCCGGTATCGACATGGCGCGCCGGGAGGGGAGAGAAGGTGCCATCGGGATTGGCGTTGAACTGGATGAAAACGAGGTTCCAAATCTCGATGCAACGCGGGTCGCCGGCGTTGACTAACGAACCGCGGGTGTCGCCGAAAGCCGTAAGGTCCACGTGCAATTCCGAGCATGGACCGCACGGCCCGGTGTCGCCCATCATCCAGAAGTTGTCCTTTTTGTTCCCGTTGACGATGTGCACTGCGGGATCGAGACCAGCGGCATCGAAGAGCCGATGCCAATGATCGTGCGCTTCCTGATCGAAATCGGCGGGCTCGCTCAGGCCGGGGCGATAAACCGTGGCATACAGACGTTCGGCCGGAAATTCCCAGCGCCTAACGATCAGCTCCCAGGCCCATTCGATCGCTTCCTTCTTGAAGTAATCGCCGAAGCTCCAGTTGCCCAGCATCTCGAAAAAAGTGTGGTGATAAGTGTCGAGGCCGACGTCGTCGAGGTCGTTATGCTTGCCGCCGGCGCGGATGCATTTTTGGGTGTCGGCCGCGCGCGGCGGCTGGTAAGGCGCGGTCTGCTGGCCGAGGAAAATGGGCACGAATTGGTTCATGCCCGCGTTGGTGAAAAGAAGGTTCGGCGCATCGGGCAGAAGCGACGACGAGGGGACGATGGTGTGCTCTTTCTCGCGGAAGAAATCGAGAAAGCTTTGGCGGATCTCAGATGAGGTCATCGGTTGGAGAGTAGCGCGAGTAGTCGGACTTTTCATTAGCGAGGGAACGCCAGCGGCTCGGGTAGCGCATACGTCTTGTGTGCTGGCGACAGTGTTTCGCCTTCGTGAACTTTGTTTGCGAAGTGACCTTCTCGCGACGCGCGCGTCGTTTCGGAAAGTTCGTCGCGCCGGAACAGCGCGACCAGAACGCGAGACACGTGCGCTACCCCGGGGGAAGAAGTTCGCGGGCAGCGCTTCTGCCTAACGACAGCTACTTTTTTTCTTCGTCGAGCTTCGCTTTCACCGCGGTTTCGAGTTCTGCGTAGAGTGCCGGGTCGTTCTTCAGCACTTCTTTCGCGGCATCGCGGCCTTGCGCGAGTTGGGCGCCTTTGTAGCTCAGCCAGGATCCGCGCTTTTCGACGATTTGTTTTTCGAGGGCGAGGTCGAGGAGCGAGCCGGTCGTCGAAATGCCTTCGTTATACATAATGTCGAACTCGGCTTCGGTGAACGGCGGCGCGACTTTGTTTTTCACTATCTTCACCCGCGTGCGATTGCCGGTGACGACGCCGTCGGTCTGTTTGATCGCGCCGATGCGGCGGATGTCGCAGCGGACGCTGGCGTAGAATTTCAGCGCCTTCCCGCCGGGTGTGGTCTCGGGATTGCCAAACATGACGCCGATCTTTTCGCGGATCTGATTCGTGAAAATACAGCAGGTGCGCGCCTTCGAAATGAGCGAGGTGAGTTTGCGCAACGCCGCGCTCATCAAGCGCGCCTGCGCGCCTACGGTCGCGTCGCCGATCTCGCCTTCGAGTTCCTGTTTTGTGACCAGCGCGGCCACGGAATCGAGCACGATGACGTCGAGCGCGTTTGACCTAACGAGTGTCTCTACAATGCGGAGAGCCTCTTCGCCGGAGCTGGGTTGTGAGACTAACAAGTCGTCCATGTTCACGCCGAGACGTCTCGCGTATTGCGGATCGAGCGCGTGCTCGACGTCGATGAACGCAGCCAGGCCGCCGCGCTTCTGCGCCTGCGCGATGACCGTCAGAGTGAGGGTGGTTTTTCCGGATGATTCCGGGCCGTAAACTTCGACCACGCGCCCGCGCGGAAAGCCGCCGACGCCGAGTGCGCGATCGATTAAAATATTTCCGGTAGGGATGACTTCGATATCGACGATTTTTTCATCGCCCAGTCGCATGATCGCGCCATCGCCGTAATCTTTGGCGATCTGCTGGATGGCGAGCTCGAGGTTTTTGTTGCGGGCGGTGATCAGTTTGTCTTCGGTGGATTTCTCTTCAGTTTTGGAGGCCATAAGCGGCTCCTTAGGTACGGTGCGTCGTGCTTCCCGCCAAGTAGAAAAGCCGGCTTTAGAAAAGGAATCGGCCGTTCCCAGAAAAAAAGCCGCAGACCTCGCGGTCTGCGGCTCTGAGTGCCTAACGAACCAGAAAGTTAGGCAACGGCAATTTTGCGGGGCTTCAGTTCCTCCGCTTTGGGGAGCGTGAGGGTGACAACACCCTGGCTGATTCGGGCGCTGATCTTCGCGCTGTCGATCGACGGGTCGATCTCGAAGAGGCGCCGGTAATGATTGGGCCGGGATTCGCGATGAACGAGCGTGCCTTCCGGCACCGCACCGTTCTTGTGTCCTGTGATCGAGAGCTCGCCGTTTTCGACGGAGATCTCGAGACCTTCCTTGTTCACGCCGGGCATTTCCAGCTCGACGCTGTAACCATCGGACGTCTCATTTACGCTCCCCGCTGGCGTGATGAATTTATCGCTGGCCGTGGCGGCGCCGTTATTTTCGCGGGCTAGATTATTGATCATGGAGTTGTTCTTTCCTGGGTTGAGTTATTCGATGCTGACTTCGATTTTCTTCGGTTTCGCTTCCTCCGCTTTGGGCAGCGTGACCGTGAGGACGCCATCTTTATAGGAAGCGGCGATCTTCGCGGCATCGATGCGCGTGGGAAGGGTGACGCTGCGGCGGAACTTGCCGGTGAAACGCTCTATGCGTTCAGTCTTTTCGCGTTCATCGGAAGTGCTCTTCCGTTCGCCGGCGATCGTTAGTGTGCCGTCGTGCAGAGAGATTTCGATCTCCTCTTTGCGCATCCCCGGTAGTTCGACGACCGCAACGACATTGTCGGCGTTTTGGTAAACATCGAGAGCCGGAGTCCAGCCGTTAAGGAGTTGCCTCTGTTGCAAAGGCGCTGCCATGTAAGGCGGTTCGAAAATGCGGTTGATTTCGTCTCGCAGATTGGACCAACGGTCAAATGGCGACCGATTGGAGAGTTCAGAAGTTTGATAAGGTATTAGACGCATAATTGTTTGCTGTTTAGAGTTGGCTTTTAGTTGCATCAAGAGATAAAGCTATCGGAATGCCAACCGTTTTTATTTACAATCGAAATATATAATACCTTTAAATAGAGGCTCTTAAATCGGAAAGTGATCCTATCGTCACTTTTATTTATGAGTCATTACGACGCATGAACGTTTTGCATGCTCCAGCCCGTAGTGCGCCAAAATGTGACGTGTTGCGCTGGTTCTCGCCCTTGATAGCTTTCTCACAATGCCGGCGCGTAACGACGAAAAGTTGATGCGAGTTGCGCTCGCGGAAGCGCGCCGAGGCGTAGGTCAAGTGAGCCCCAACCCAGCCGTCGGTGCTCTCCTTGAGCGAAGCGGAAGAATTATCGCGACCGGCTACCATCGGGCCAGCGGATTACCGCATGCGGAAGTGGAGTGCCTCGCGGCGGCCGGCAATCGTTCACTTCGAGCCGCCACCTTGTTTGTCACGCTGGAGCCATGTTCCACGACCGGTCGGACGCCGCCTTGCACCGAGGCTATCATCGCCTCCGGTATCCGGCGGGTGGTCATCGGTGCGATGGATGTGAATCCTGCCCACGCCGGCCGTGCCATGGCGCAACTGCAGGCCGCCGGAATGGAAGTGAAGAGCGGTGTCCTCGCGGAGGAATGCGCGCGGCTAAACGAGGCCTTCAATAAATGGATCGTCACCGGCCAACCCTTTGTGATCGCGAAATGCGGGATGAGTCTCGATGGTCGCCTAACGAGATTGCCTAACGAAAGCCGCTGGCTCACCGGGGCGCTCGCGCGTCGCAGCGCGATGGGGTTGCGGGCCGAGGTCGATGCGATTTTAATCGGCGCGGAAACTTTGCGCCAAGACAATCCCCGCCTAACGATCCGTGGAATCAAAGGCGTCCGGCAACCATGGCGGGTGGTCGTCTCTCGCTCCGGAAACTTGCCGGCCGGCGCCCATCTTTTTACCGATCGCTTCGCCGACCGCACGCTGGTTTATCGCGGGAAATCCTTGCGCTCAGTCCTGACAGATCTCGGGCGAAAAAAAATCACCAGCGTGCTCATCGAAGGTGGCGGTGAGGTTCTGGGGCAGGCCTTCGACGCGCATTTGGTCGATAAGGTGCAGTTTTATCTCGCTCCTCTCCTGACCGCCGGGCTGGTCGTCGCGGTCGGGGGAAAAGGAGCCGCGGACACGCGGTCCGGTGCACATCTCGCTGAACCGCAATTCACTCGCATCGGACCCGATTTATCTGTCAGCGGTTATCCGCGATGGAGCGCAACTGAGTGAATATCTGGCCGGCACCCGCGTCTGACTTTAGGTCGGGCTTTGTAGAAAGGAGGTGAGGTATGAACTAGAAAAAACTTCTTTTGGTCGCGGTCGTTATTGGGGGCTTCGCATTTATTTCCGCCCCGAAAGCTGAGGCGCATGTTGCCATCGGGATTGGGATCGGTTTGCCGATCGCGTATCCTGTCGGCTGCTACGGAGGCTATCCGTACGCGTATGGTTATCCGTATGCCTACGGCTATCCGTATTACGCGTCTTACGGTTACTTCGGCTACGGGCGTCCGTTTTATGGGCGGTCCTACGGTTATCGCCGGCCGTTTGTGGCCGGGTATAATCACCGCCGCGTTTACCACCGTCGTTAGGCGGAGGGTTTCGCGATCGGCTCGAGATCGGCAGCTTCGAGGAAACCCTCGAGCTGCCGAATCCTCGTCGGGTGGCGCATCTTCCGCAGCGCTTTCGCCTCGATCTGCCGGATGCGCTCGCGGGTGACGCGAAACTGCCGGCCGACCTCTTCCAGCGTGCGGCTGTAGCCATCGACGAGTCCAAAGCGCTGCTCCAAAACCTGTCGTTCGCGATCGGTCAACGTCTCGAGGACGTCTTTGATCTTTTCCTTCAATAACGCGATCGCGGTCATGTCGCTCGGGTTCTCGGCGGATTTATCCTCAATGAAATCGCCGAAATTTGTTTCCTCGCTCTCGCCCACCGGCGCCTGCAGCGAGATTGGCTGCTGCGCCATTTTCAAAACGGCGCGGACACGATCGACCGGCAGCAAAATTTCCTCGGCCACTTCTTCCGGCGTGGGTTCGCGGCCGAATTCCTGCAGCAATTGTTTCTGCACCCGCATCAGTTTGTTGATCGTCTCGATCATGTGCACGGGGATGCGAATGGTGCGCGCCTGGTCGGCAATCGAGCGAGTGATCGCCTGCCGAATCCACCACGTCGCGTACGTGGAAAACTTGTAGCCGCGCCTATACTCAAATTTCTCGACCGCCTTCATCAGGCCCATGTTTCCCTCCTGGATCAGATCGAGAAATGACAGGCCGCGGTTGGTATATTTTTTCGCGATGGAAATGACGAGGCGCAGGTTGGCTTCGACCATTTCCGTTTTGGCGCGCAGCGCTTTGCGCAACCACGCGCGGAGATCCTGATAGCGCTCATCAAACTCACCGGGGGAGAGCCAGAGACTCACCTCCAGCGCGCGCAGCTTTTTTTGCGCCGCCTCGCGCGCATGACGGATGGCGCGGTTCTTCAAGCCTTCCTGCAAACTCCGCAGGGTCGCGAAATGCGAATCCGCGAGATGCACAAACTCCTCCGTCACGCGCTGCTTGAAAAAGAACTGCGGATAGAGCGCCTGCAGTTTCGCGACCGCCTTCTCGAATTTCTTCACCTGCCCCGGGTCGCGTTGTTTTTTGCTCGTGAGCTGAGCGTACTGCCGCTCCAGCTCGCCGCTCATCTTGTGCACTTTGCGGCAGAGACCCGAGAGTAATTTCATGTAGCGCTCGCGGCTCTCGATTTTTTTATCGAGGATCACGCGATCGAAACGTTCGCCGCCTTCGACTAATTTTGCCGCGAGATCGAGATGAGCGCGGGCGACGAAACCGAAGCGGTTGATATGGCTTTGCACCATTCCGTCGGCCTCCTCGATGCGTTTGGAAATTTCCACTTCCTGCTCGCGGGTGAGCAGCGGCACCTGGCCCATCTGCTTGAGGTACATCCGCACCGGATCGTCGAGAATATCGAGCTTGGGCTCGGGCTTTTCCTCTTCCTCCTCGTGATCTTTTTTTCCGTCTTTGTAACGGTCGACGTCCGAGGCTTCGATGATGTTGATCTCGAGTTTGCGCAGCCGCATTAAGATATGATCGAGCTCGTCGGGATCGGTCAGCTCGGCGGGAAGCGCTTCGTTCAGGTCCTCGAAGGTGAGGTAACCCTGTTCCTTCGCGAGCTTGATCAGCTCCCGGATGCGAGCATGCGTTTGACTGGCGCCCTCGGTCGCGAGTGCACCGTTGCCACCCGGAGCGTCGTGCTGAAGCGCGGCCAAAGTTGCCCCGGCCTTTTCCGAACGAGTTTTTGCCGAGCTTTTGCGCGGCGGCCGGCCGCGGCCTCGTTTCGCCCCAGGTGGCTGCGAAGACGGATCTTTCCGCGGGCGGCCACGGGGCCGCTTAATCTTTTCCGCGACAGGCGGCTTTTTTTTCGCGGAACCGGGCGGACGTCCACGTTTCCGCTTCGGCCCAGTCGTTACGGCTTCGGGCGTTTTTCTCGGGCGTCCGCGTTTTTTAGATATTTTGGCCAAGTCGAAGTTGGTTGAGTCTATGGGAATCAGCAGGACCCATTCCGCGAACAACCTATCGAGTGTCGAGCGGGCGGTTCGACGAAAGCCGTGAAAATTCATCGAGCTGTCCGCGGAGGTCAACAACTTGTTTCTGCAGCGCGACCTCTTCTCCCGCGGAAATTTGCGGGAGTTTCAAACGGCTTTCCGCTGCTTGGAGCCGCCGCCGTAAAGCAGGGAGCCGCAACCCCTGCCACCATTCGCGTGCCACCATTTCCGCGTGCAACGGCATTTTCTGCATGAGCCAGCCCGAGACTAACGACTCCTCTTCGGGTGCGAGCGTCGAGAGAAAAAGATTAAGCGAAGTGGGATCGTCGGGACGCAAAGCGCTTTCCAGAATTTTGCCTAACAACTCCGTGCCGGGCGTTTCCTCCACTACCTCGCGCCAATCCTGAGCGACGAGAAAGTCACGCGCCGCGGCGTCGCGCAGAGCGAGCAGGCAGAGCAGCGCAATCTCGTGCCGCGGCGCAGGCGCGACCGTTTTGGGCTGCGACTCGTTAGGCGTATATGCCCGCTGGCTTTTCGGGAGGAGATTAGCGAAGTCCGCGGGCGCGACGCCGAGACGCGCTGTGACTTTGCTGATCACTTCGTTGCGCATGAGCGGGTCGTGCACGCGCGCGACGGTTTCGGCGAGCTGCCGCGCCACCTGTAATTTCGCGCTTAAGTTCGTTAGGTCGGAAGTCTTCGCGGCGCGATCGATCCAGAAATCGAAAAAGTCACGCGCTTCGGCGATGCGCGCGTTAAAAGCTTCCGCGCCATCTTTTCGGACTAACGAGTCCGGATCTTCCCCCGCCGGCATCTGCGCGACGCGGACGATGAGATCGTGCTGGAGTAATGGCTCGAGCGAGCGCTCGGCCGCTTTTTCTCCCGCGGCATCGGCGTCGAAACAGAGTACAACTTCATTCACAAACTGCTTCAGAATACGCGCCTGACCATCGGTAAAAGCCGTTCCCTGCGGCGCGACCACATTCGTTAGGCCCGCTTCAAAAAGCGTGATTAAATCGAGCTGCCCTTCGCAGACGATGGCGGTCTCGGCTTCGATCAGGCCGCGTTTCGTTTTGTGCAGGCCGAAGAGAATTTTCCCTTTGCGAAAGAGCGGCGTCTCGGGCGAATTCAGATATTTCGCAGCCTTGGTGTCGCTCTCCAAAATGCGTCCGCTGAAAGCGACTACCTCGCCGTAATCGTTGCAGATCGGGAACATCAGGCGATTGCGAAAGCGATCGTAAACTTCACTCTCGGGCCGCTCTTCATCTCGCAGTTTAACCAGCCCGCTTTGCAGCAGCGTGCCCCGTTTGTAGCCGCGATCGAGCGCCCACTTCAGGCACGCATCCCAACTCTCGGGAGCAAAACCGAGCTGCCAGGATTTCGCGACTCCGGGCGAGATTTCACGACTCGTTAGGTAAGCGCGTGCCGGCGCGGCAAACTCACGTTTGAGCAAATTTTCCTGGAACCACTCCGTCGCTTCGGCGTGCAACTTCAGCAAAGTTCGCCGCGCTTCGTGCTGGCGATCGTCCTCGCTGTTGCTCCCGCGTTCCTCGATGATTGGAATGCCGGCGCGCGCGGCCAGTTTCCTCACTGCGTCGGGAAAACTCAGGTGCTCGTAAAGACCGACGAATTTGAAAACACCGCCGCCTTCTCCGCAGCCGAAGCACTTAAAGATTTGCCGCTGCGGATTGACCGTAAACGACGGCGACTTCTCCTGATGAAAGGGGCAGAGCGCCTTCCAAGTCGAGCCGGCGCGTTTCAGCGGGAAATAAGAGCCGATGACTTCTACGATGTCGTTCGCGGCGGCGATTTGTTCGAGCGTGTGGTCGGGAATGGTACCCATGCGGCGTGCTTTTTTGCTCGTGAGAAATGTGGAGCGATGCCAAATTAACGCAGCGCCCAAGCCAAGTCATCCCGAGCGAAGCGCAGCGAAGTTGAGGGATCCCGTGAAGTTGCCGTGAAGATCGCGTTCGGAGCGGCACGGAGGCCCGATT
>JACDGS010000064.1 GCA_013821455.1 Chthoniobacterales bacterium | reverse complement strand
ACCGCGTTTGCCGGGCCACCTACGGGAACGAAGATGACTGAGACATTACTCTCATCATCCTTCACGCTATAGTTAAGTGTCGTCTTAAGGAAGGGATAGTAGGCTGCCCCGTACTTCAACGAATCGCTCGTGCCGAAATAGCCTCTGTTGGTATCGAGATCTGCGCTCGTGAGATCTTTCCCTCCATCGCGCAGATCGAAAATACCGAAGCGGTCCTTCAGCGTCCCACATTGCGCGAGGACCGCTTCGACCAGGCTGGAGTAATCCGCCGCGGTCAGATTAACCGCTTCGGGAATAACGATCAGCGTCGGTTCATCTTCCAACGCCACCGCGTCCAAACCATCGCGTAGCCCGAAGGTATCCAGCGGCGCCGTGTCTAACTCGATCGCAGCCGGTTCCTGGTAAGTGCCAACGGAAGTGATGTAACACTGGCCGCCCCCGTTATCGAAGAAGAGCTTGACGCTATAGTAGAGGATATAGAGGACGGTCGGTTCGGTAAAGGAAGTCACCTTATATCCCGCGTCGCCCTGGTCTTCGACAGTCAAGGCGATGGCATCATCTTTCGGCCCTCCGAAGTAGAGCTCATAATCCTTGAGCGATTCGATTCTGGTCGGGACCAGGATAAGGTCGTCGGCCGTTTTATTGATCGCCTTCTCGGTGTAACCGATAAAGGCGGGGATAGCGGTCTCTACTTCCGCTACGGAGGGTGGAAAGACGGATATCTCCTCCACATATACGTCGGGTGTCTTGTAGGTTGGCATAGGTCTGGTTCGTTATTGTTTGGAAACTGGGATCACCAAGTCCCCGTTAGGTGTTTCTGGGCGAGGTTGCGGTAAATTTTCGACTAGCACCTGACTGTTCTTCAGGAGCTGGACGCCCTTGCGGGGCTTTTGCGAGCGCGCGACCGCGCTCTTTGACTTGAAGAGAACCACCTTGGACGAACTACTAGTCAGCAGGGTTGGAGGAATGTCTGTCGCGGCGAATGAACCCGCAGGAACTTTCTGGAAGGTAATTTGCGGCCTCCCGTCGCCGGCGAATCCACTATCCGAGACGGAGAGGAGGTTAAAGTCCGCCGGCGCATAGTTATTCGCTACGACGTAATACTTGAGGGTGTCTTCCCGCGCTTCGAAGGTCACTTCAAACTCTGGCGCCGCATCATAGAAGCCAGTGGCGATCGTAATTTCCACGATGCCGAACACACCAGCCTGTGTGAGATCGGGGTCGTAGTAGTAAGTGTCGTCGAAAAATTTCGCCGGATACGTCTCCCGGATAGTATATAACCCCGCGCGTTGGCCCCTCAGATCGTAGGAGATCGCGGAGTTATTACCGGTAATCTTATCAGTCTGCCACACCTGGCCGTCCGAGTTTTTTAACTTAGCGGTGACTGGCCGGATGTTATCTTCCAGAGTGTGAGTGAAGACCTCTCCGATAGGCATAGCATTAATAGGAGGATCCAGCGAAGCGGGCGCCGCCGCGTTACGGTAGAGTAGGAACGAAGAAGCAAAGTCGTCCGCCACCGCAGTGAAGTTGGTGAAATAAGGATTACTCAGCCGCAGGCCAATCCGAAGAGTCTGTCCGGCAATCGGCACGCGGGCGTCGCCGGCGTCGTCGGTCTCGAAGAGGACATAGAGCTTGCCGCTTAGTTGCTTGGCGAGGAGCCGGCCGTTCCGCGCCACCCGCGCGGCGCTCGAGGGGATGACAAAGCTCACATCCTGGCAAGGCTCATCGTATTAACTATGCGCGACCGACAAAGTAAAGAGCGTCTTGAACTGGGTGGTCATTTGTTCAGGATGCTGGCGTTGATTGTCGTCAGTGGCGGCCGGATATAAGAAGGAGTCTCGGGCTGCAGAATGACCATACGAAGTTTGTAAAGGACGGCCGGTAACTGCCTGTTCCCGTTATAGCCCCAGATCTGATTCCACTGCTCATAACTGGGCGATTGCAATTCCAGGAGAAGTCTCTCGAACCGTGCATCGAGGCCGGGAAAATCCTGCTGGGAAAAGACAAGGTGAGACTGGAAGAAGAGTAAGACGTAGGAGAGATACTTGAGCGCTTCCTGGTAGATCTTGAAGTTAGCCGCGAACATGAGAAAGAGGTTCAGCCGCAGGTCCGGCTCAGTGACGACGTGCTGACCATTGACATAGGTGTAACTCGGCAGGTGCATCTTCACCGCCCGTTCCTCCTCGAGGTTTACCAGACTTAGGCCTACCACTTCCTGACCGAAGGCATACTTACCGGTGTCGTCCACAATGTTACTAAGCTTTACGGTCACCGCGTCGGAGCCCGTTTCGGTCAGGAAGTAAGAGTTCAGTTCCGCGGTTAGGAATTGGAGAGCGACATCAATCATCTTCTATCTCCCCAAGGTTGAGAGGGCTTGGACACGAGGCCGCGAGACGGTAGAAGGTGCGTCCATCCGCACTGGCCTTCTCCTGGAGAAAACCGCGCTCGACCAGTTCCGCGACACTCGCGGCAATTTTCGGTGCCCATTTGCGCAGACAGGAGTCAACCACCCACCAGTGGAGAATACCATCGACCGTATCCTGCGCTTCGGGATGCCTCGCGAGATAGTCCAGAATCTCCGGCGCCGGCGATGGAAGAGATGAGTCAGTCCGCACATTGAACCTCGTTTATGCAACGGCTTAGCAGACGCTGTGCCTTTGTTTTTACGAAAAGGCGTCCCTTTGTCGCGAGGCCGTGGGAAAGACCTCTCGCTTCCCTCTAGAAAACGAACGGCCGGTGCGAAGTCCGTATTTTCGAAAATCGAATTTCCGACCAGGGCTTTAGCGCTCTGACTATGACAATTTTGTCCTAGGAAATAGCGCAACGAGCACCATTCTGATTCACACCTTCACTCTGGAACTGAAGGGATGACATTTTTGTCCACCCATACGTCGGTTATTATCATCCCGCTAAGTGTCGAGCAGACCCATGACCTATACTCGTTAGGCAGACTGGCGAGCAGTCCGACGACTAACTGAAGTTCGAAACCAAAACCGAAAACGGATGCCCGGCAACTCCGCTAACGCCCCGCGCCCAGCAGCCCGTGCTTGCGCAGGAGTTCCCAGAAGGCGCGCCGGCTTTTTCTTACCGCCGACGCGGCGCGCGTGATATTTCCGTGATGTTGCCGGAGAGTCGCTTCCAGAAAATCGCGCTCAAAGCGTCTCACCACATCGGACTTCATACTTTGGAAACTTCGGTCGGATTCTTCCGCCCGATCGTCCGGTAGATCGAGATCGCAAGGCTCGATCGTCGCGCGATCGCAGAGAACGCAAGCGCGGGTGAGCACGTTCTGAAGCTCCCTCACATTGCCCGGCCAGGGATAGGTGAGCAAAAGATTCACGGACGCGAGCGATAGATTTTTACCGTTCTCCCCTGCACTCGTTGCCTGCCGATCGAGGAAGTGGCGCGCGAGTAGGAAGACATCGCCCTGTCTTTCGCGCAAAGGCGGCAGAGTCAGTGTGAGGACACATAGTCGATAGAACAGATCCTCGCGAAACTTTCCCTCGCTTACCGCTTTCCTCAGATCCGTATTCGCGGCCGCGACCACTCTGAGATCAGCGCGCGTGAATTGCTGCGAACCGACGGCGCGATACTCACCTTCCTGCAATAGGCGCAGCAACTTCACTTGCGCCGCGCAAGTGAGCGCATCGATCTCGTCAAGAAAAAGTGTTCCCCCGTCCGCTTCGCCCACGAGGCCTGGTTGATCGAACGCCGCGCCCGTGAAGGCACCGCGCTTATGTCCAAAGAGTTCGCTTTCGACTAAGTGCTCCGGGATCGCTCCGCAATTGATAGGAACGAAAGGCCGGTCGGCGCGAGCGCTAAGATAATGTAGCGCACGCGCAAAGACTTCTTTGCCCGTCCCGGATTCTCCGGAGATGAGAACGGTCGCGTCGGCACGCGCGAAGCGCGGGAGGCGCTGGATCTCGGCGAGCAGCAATGGACTTTCGCCGATGATTTGTCCGAGACCGATTTTTTCTTTCAACTCTCGCGCCGGTGTTTCATTCCAACCGTGCAGCAATGTTTGTCGCAATAATCGCGGCACTAATTCCGAGCGGCGCACAGGCGGCAGCAGAAAATCCGAGGCGCCCAGCGTCAGCGTCTCCACCACATCGAAGCCTTCCGGTTGCACTGGAATCGCCACCACCGACCGGCCGGCAAAAGTGGTGCGCAGCGAGGCAAATAGTTCGTCCAAGCCCTGCGCCTTCGGCGAGTTCAGAGTAACAATGACGACGTTAGGATCGAAGCGTCCGGCGCGCGTGCGCCGTGGCCATCTGATTCTACCGCCCAGCTGATAATGGCAGCGCTCGCAGACAAATTCCGGTAGTTCCGCCAATAGCTCTTCAACGGATTCGGTTACCGGATTCGTTCCTTCGCAAACTAACGCTACCCTCGTCGGCTCAATTGGTGGCACGCTACATCGCTGGGCAGAGGCAAAGCCCTTCATGGCTCGCCCCCTTTTTCGCACCAACGATCTTTGCGTCTCCTTCATTGGGGTAGCTGATTCCTCCCGCCCAAAATTCCGTCGCGCTCCGACTCCAGGTGACAGATACGGAGTCCGATTAGAAAAACGAAAATTCGGAAACGGTGTCAACGTTCTTTTCGAATTGCGTTAAATTTTTTGTTATCGCGAGATTTCGTGGCAAGCCGGGGATGCAAAGAGCGCCGCGCTTAATCGCGATCGGTGCTTCGCAAACCTGCGGCGGCCTGCTTAAGTGCCGCTGTGCAAACTCAGCTCCTTGGCACCTCTGGCATCGAAATTTCCCGGCTCGCTTATGGCTGTATGCGTATCTCCGGCTCGTGGGACCGCCACGAGGTTAGTCGCGATGCTGTGCGTCGTGGTATCGGCATTTTAGAGACGGCCGTGGAAGCGGGTTACACCTTCTTCGATCACGCCGATATTTATGGCGACACGACTTGTGAGACCATCTTCGGCGAAGCGCTCGCGCAACACCCGTCGTGGCGCGACCAACTCATCGTCGCGACTAAGTGCGGCATTATTTTTCCCGACCAACCCACGCCGGGTTTGCCGCATCGCTACGATTTTTCCTATCGCCACATCATTGATTCCGTCGAGTCTTCGTTAGAACGGCTGCTAATGGAACGGATCGATCTGCTCATGCTCCATCGGCCGGATTACCTCGCCGATCCCGGGGAAGTAGCACGTGCTTTCACCGAGTTACGCGCTGCGGGTAAAGTGCGCGAGTTTGGGGTGAGCAACTTCCGGCCTTCGCTCCTCTCCGCCCTCCAGAGCGCGCTCGACTTTCCGTTGCAGGTGAATCAGGTCGAGATTCATCCTTATCACCTCGATTGCCTGACGGACGGCACCCTCGATCAATGCCTCGAGCGCAAGATAACTCCCATGGCCTGGAGCCCGGTCGCCGGCGGAAAGGTGGCTAGTGGTTACGCGCCCGAGACCAAAGCCGATGACTATGAAAAGCAGGTGTCACTCTTGGAAGCGCTAGACTTAGCTGCTAAGGCTTATGAGATAGGCCGGACAGTTATCGCGCTCGCCTGGCTGCTGCGTCATCCGAGCGGCATTGTTCCGGTCGTAGGGAGCACAAATCCGGATAACATTCGTGCGGCCAGTAAAGCGACAGATGTCGAGATGGACAGACCTGCCTGGTATCGCATTCTCCGCGCCGCGCGCGGCGAGGGACTGGCATAGGCAGACAAGCAGTGTAAAGCGATGGCGGACTTAAAGGACTTCCAAAGCTCCGTCGCTATCGTTGTCTCCAGTTGCGACGCGTTCTTCGATGCCTGGAGACCTTTCGCGCGGTTCTTCGAGAAGTTCTGGAACGATTGTCCCTTGGAGGTCTACCTGTTAACTAATCGGTTTTCCATTCTCTCGCCTCGATTCAAAGCCATTCAGTTAGGTGAAGATCATGGTTGGTCGAGCAACCTTTTGGTTGCACTAGACCGTATTCCGCATTCTCACGTTCTCTACTTTCAAGAGGACTACTTCCTCACCGCGCCGGTCGTCCGCCAGCAGTTAGCGGAGGACTTCGCGCAGGTTGTTTCTTCGGGTGCGGATTCCTTGTGCTTTCGCGCTCGCAGCGGGTCGGATATTAGCGCGGCACAAGTGAGCGAGCGCATTAGCGTTGTCCCACTCGAGTCCGATGCCCGCACACGCTGTCAGGTTACCCTTTGGAAACGCAGTTCTCTGCAATCGATCTTACGCGCCGGCGAGACCGCCTGGAACTTCGAGGCCCGTGGCAGCGCGCGCACCCAGGAGATGCAAATCCTCTCCTATCTCCGGCGCGATAATACGCCGATACCTTATCTCATGTCAGCTATCTCACGCGGACTCTGGATGCGTGACGCGATGACACTTTGTCGTGAGCACGGAGTTGAACTTAGCTCATCTTTCCGGCCCATCTTTTCTCCTCATGCCTGGCAGCGGCGGCTACTACGCGCCCTGGGTCGTTGGCGCCTTAAAGGCGCTCTGCGCAAACAAGCCGATAGGTCCATAGAGTTATGACTCATGCGCATCGTTAGGTGGAACCTAAGCAGTCGCGCGCGGCAACTCTCCGGGGGCGATGCGATCGTGGTCTCCATTCCCAAGAGTGGCCGCACCTGGTTACGCACCTTCCTTTGCGCCTACTTCTGCGAAAAAGCAGGACGGCCCTTTACCCTTCACCCTGAGCAAGACCAGGGCATTCCGCGTTTGATCTATACTCACGATCTCTTCGAGCAGCGCACGAAAGCGGATCGCTGGGACCGCTTGCGCGGGAAATACCTCATCCCAGCGAGCGAACGTCGGCGCCGACCCATCATCTTCCTCGCGCGCGACCCACGGGATGCCTTTGTTTCCCTCTATCTCCAGCTCACGCGCCGGACGAAGGAGACGCCGAGCGAGCTTAGGACTAAGACCGCCTCCGAGCTTTTGCGGGATCCGGCTTTCGGCATTGTCTCCATGGTAGAAGTAATGAACAGGTGGCTCGCGGAATGGGGCGAGCAAGCGCGCTTTCTGCTCGTTCGCTACGAAACGTTGCAGGAGTCGCCGCGGGAAGGCTTCACCCAGGTCTTATACTCGTTAGGCGAGGCTGTGATCGATGAAGCAGCCTTTTCGCACGCACAGGAGTTCTCGGCCTTTGGCAATATGCAAAAACTTGAAAGCGCCGGGGCTTTTGCGTCGAAGATTCTTCGCCCGGGTGATACGAGAGACCTAGAGTCATTCAAAGTGCGGCGCGGCAAAATCGGGGGGTTCGCCGACTATCTCCTGGCGAGCGACCAGGAATACGCCGCCTCCGCACTTTCAAAGCTCGATCCGCGCTTTGGCTATTTCGTGACAAAGAAGAACGCCATGCCGAGGACGAGATAGACCGCGAGCAGAAGGACGCCTTCGAACCAGGTCGTCTCGCCATCTTCTGCGATGGCATTTACCGCGAACGAAACCGCCGCGATCGCAATTAACTCCAGCGGATTATCAAAGACCAGATTCATCGGATGACCCATAAAATGCGAGACGATGACTAAGACAGGCGCGACGAGCAAAGCCACCTGAATTGTTGAGCCAACCGTGATGCTAATAACCAATCCCATCTGATCTCGTCGCGCGAAATAAATCGCGGCGACATACTCGGCAGCGTTGCCTACAACAGCCAGGACAAAGACGCCGAGGAAAAAGGCCGAGATTCCCAGTTGCGTTGCAGTCGGCGCAAGGGCCGAAGACACTAACTCTGCTTCCCACGCCGTCGCGATGGTCCCGGCGAAAAGAATACCTAACGATTGCCAGATCGGCCACGCTGTTTGCGCGGCCTTAGTCTCCGGTTCCTCGAAGGCGAAGATATCGCGATGAGTAACTAACGTGTAAAGGAGATTGGCGAAATAGACCGCGATAAGAACCACCGCCACTCCCAGACTCAGGCGCTCGTCAAGTTTCGCGACCTCCGGCGCGGAGAGCAGGCCGCGCTCGGTGTAATCAAAGAGCGCCGGCACGAGCAGCGCAATCATAACAAGGATGAGCATGCTGGAAATCATCCCGCCACGTTCTCGTTTGAAGCATTGGCGCGCGCGCCCCCAGCTCCCGACCACAATGGCGAGACCTAGCCCTAACAAGCTGTTACCAATGATCGATCCGGTGATCTGTCCTTTCACGACGGTCGTCTCGCCCGCGCGCAAAACGAAAAGAGCCAGAACTAACTCTGGCGTATTTCCAAAGGTTACATTGAGCAATCCACCGATGGCCGAACCGGCGCGATGCGCCAGTTGCTCGGTCGCGCGACGAATCCATTCCGCCAGCGGGACGATGGCCAGGACAGCACAGATAAAAGTCGCGAGCGGCCCGGCGTGGAAGAAGTAATGCAGCGCGAGCGACAGCGGCACGAGCAGAAGAAGCCAGGTAAAGATCATTTGCTTGAGTATCCTACGGGACAGATCAGATAGTAATCTTAGCGTCCCTCACATTGGTAATTACGTTACGAAAACTATTACTCGTTAGGCAACGACTTAGGTGCGCGTCCACCAGGCAACGATGAGGCAGGCGAGGAGAGAAGTGGTCAGCCAATCCAGTAACTGACCCACCACGACCCAGGGATGAAGCCGGATGAAAATTGCCGCTTCAATAGCAAACGGAGCCGCCAGAGCCATCCAAATGAGGGCGCCGAAACGAAAGGCGCCTCGTAATCCGCCCGCGAAGGTATTTCCAGGCCGGAACGCAACAAAAAGGAAGAGAGTGGCGATGGCAATGCAGGCCCCAAAATGGATCGCTGCGGAGAGCGCGTAGCTGCCGTTATTCTCGGGGCGCCAGGTATCTGGCGTGAGTCTTTGGAAGCGATGGAAAATCACTCCCATCCAGAGCCAGCTGGTGAAAATCGCGAGCACACCGGCGATCGCGCCGGGGATAAGGGCCATTTCAAGAGTCTTCATAGCGAGAAAAACCGGCGCGATTTTGAAACGCCTAACGATAGATTGTCACGGTTAAAATATGTCTGGGAGAAAAGCAGAGATGCTTCAGCGTCTGGGGAGCGCACGCGCCTCGCGTGCTGGTTTCGGCGCCTCGCCGAAACGGACTTTGCGCTAACGACCTATCGCGGCCCGGTGAAAGCAGGTTCGCGATGGCGAGGGCGCCATCGCCATCACGCGAGGCGCGTGCGCTCCCCGGACGATGCGCACGCTTTCAACCCTACCCGTTACGAATGCGTGGAGTTGTTCGATTCGACGGCTGGCAGGCGCAGGCGAAGTTAGCCAGTGCACTCAGCGGCCGCCATGACGAACGAAGCGCTCTTTGCCCGGCTGCACCCCCGGCTCTCAGCGTGGTTCCGAGCCGCTTATGGAAGTTTTACCGACGCGCAATTGCGTTGCGTCCCGTCGATTCTCGCGCGGAAATCGATCCTGCTTACTTCGCCAACTGGCAGCGGCAAGACGCTCGCCGGATTTCTCGGAGTTTTCGACTATCTGCTTCGACAAATCGATCAAGGCCCATTGTCGTTAGGCGTCCATTGTCTCTATGTCTCGCCGCTCCGCGCCCTGACTTATGACATAGGAAAGAACTTGCGCGCTCCGATCGACGGCATGGGCTTGGAAAAGGATCTGCTGCTGCATGTACGCACGGGCGATACGAGCGCCAGTGAGCGGGCGAAGTTTCGCCGCAAGCCCGCGCATTTCCTTGTCACAACTCCGGAAAGCCTCGCCGTCATGCTGGCACAGGAGAGTTATGCAGCTCATCTTACCACCTGCCGGTTTGTGCTGGTCGATGAGTTGCATTCGTTCGCGGGAAATAAACGCGGAGTGGACCTGGCGTTGTCGTTGGAGCGCTTGGAAGAGCTAGTTTCGCAGCCTAACGAGAAAAGGACTCCACTCTGTCGCGTTGGCCTTTCCGCGACGGCGGCGCCTCTCGCTTTGCTGGCGAAGTTTCTCGCCGGAAATGCGCGGCCCTGTCGTACCGCTCGGGCAAAGCTGGAGAAGGAGTCGATCGTCGAAGTCTTTTCCCCTATCCGGCGCAAACCTTATCCGCCCGCCGGCTATACGGGCGCGCGCCTCTACGCGGAGCTGGCGCAATTGATACGGAAGCGACGCTCCGTGCTGGTCTTCACGAACGTGCGCTCGGCCGCGGAGCAGATCGGCTTACGCTTAAAAGAGTTACTTCCTGAGTTAACAGACCAAATCGAAACGCATCACGCCTCGCTCGATCGCAGCGTGCGGATAGAAGTGGAAGACCGGCTCAAGAATGGAGAGCTGCGCGCGGTCGTCTGCTCGACCAGTCTCGAGCTGGGAATCGATATCGGCGCGGTGGACCTGGTGGTGATGGTGGCGACGCCAAAAGGAGTCTCGCGCGCGATCCAGCGCATTGGGCGTTCCGGGCACTCCTTGAATCAAACGAGTCATGGGGTGCTCGTCGCGACCAACATTAACGACCTCGTCGAAGCCATTGCGACAGCTAGACTCGTTAGGCAAAGCGTCCTTGATCCGGTTAAGATCCTCGAGAAACCTTTCGATGTCCTCGCGCAACATATCGTGGGCATGTCCGCACTGGCGCCAATCCTGGCGGACGACGCCTTTGCTATTGTCAGGCGCGCTTATCCTTTCCACGACCTGGCGCGAGAGGAGTTCGATCACGTCCTCGAATATCTCGCCGGTGGGGGTGAGTCTTTGCAAAGACAATATACTAATCTTTTCGGTAAGATCACCGTTGTTGAAGGGATGATTTCACTCGCTCACGAACGCGTGACCCGCGAATTTTTGCTCAATATCGGCACGATCGTCTCGGAAGGATATGTCAGTGTTCTGCTGGGCCGACGCCGTCTGGGTTCGGTGGAAGAAGGTTTTATCAAACAGTTGCAGGTGGGCGATCTCTTCGTTCTCGGAGGCCGTGTCGTTAGGCTAATTGAAACCGGCGTGCAGGAAGCTTATGTCGAGCGCGCGGACGGGCAGCTACCAACCATCCCACGCTGGAACGCGGCGAAGATGCCGCTCACCTCCGGCCTGGCCAAGGCCGTGCGCAAGTTACGAGCAGACTTAGACGCGCGTCTGCGCAAGGCAACAGACGCGGAGGCCGTCGATTGGCTGGTCGAGACTTATCAAATCTCAATCGCGAATGCACAACCGATCGTGGAGTTTTTTCGCGCGCAACTAGCTATTTCTGAAGTCCCGGTGGGACGGCAACTCTTGATTGAGCTTTATCGCGAGAATGAGCACTCACACTATTTCTTTCACTCCCTTATCGGTCGGAGCGGAAATGACGCGCTCTCCCGCATCATCGCCTGGCGTGTGCGCGAACGGATAGGTGGGAACGCCTTGGTAACTATCGATGACTACGGTTTCCTGCTTACTTTGCGGCGCTTCCAGGAGTTACCACTAAGTCAATGGCAAGGGTGCTTCCGTCGCACGGAAGCTGAAGAAGACTTACACGTCGCTCTGCGTGGCTCCGAGTTAGTGAAATGGCAGTTTCGCGGCGTGGCGCAAACTGGCCTGATGGTTCCTCGCAATTTGCCAGGCCGTGAGCGCAAGCCCAGGCAACTTAGCTGGAGCTCGGAGGTGCTGTTTCGAGTGCTCGAGCAACATGAGCCGGATCATCCTCTGCTCGAAGAGGCTTATCGCCAGGCGATGCACACCTTTCTCGACGCGGAAACAGCCTATGCGTTTCTCGAAGAGGTGCATAACCTTCAATGGAAGTTACTCGAATTACCAGTCATCTCGCCGTTCTCGTTTCCTATCTATGCGAGCAAGATTAAGGAAAGCATGATGCTGGAAGATCCGGCCGCAGCGATCGAGAGGATTTACTTTGAGATGTATGCGCGCGTGGAACAATTTACCGGAATTCAGGCTCCTCCACTGCACGATGCTTAGCGAAGGTCTCCCTGGACTTTTCTCCAATTGCGAGGCCTGGCGATGGCTGGCCTAACGAGTATAAGACTGTACTGGCCTTCAACGCTTCTTGGCTCGCTCCCTTACTTCCGAGTCGAAGCAAAGAGGGCGGCCCTTGCGAGCCGCCCTCCCCTTCCGTCGAGCATGCTTCTCCCTAGCTTTTGCTCTGCGAAACTACTTCGTTCAACTTGAAGATCGGCAGGAACATCGCGATGACGATGCCTCCGACGATGACTCCGAGGAACACAATCAAAAGTGGCTCGATGAGTGAGGTCATGGCGTCGAGCATGGCCTCTACTTCTTCGTCCCAAAAGTCGGCCATCTTTTCCAGCATGGTATCGATGCGGCCGGTCGATTCACCGGCGGCGACCATGCGCAGGAGCATGGGCGGAAAGATTTTCTTCTTCGAAAGCGCGACCGAAAGGTTGTCGCCGCGTTCCACATCCGCGCTCACGCCTTTGATGCTCTCTTCCACGACGTGATTCCCGGCGGAGCCGCCGACAATGTCGAGCACCTCCAGGATCGGCACACCGCTGCGGAGAAGTTGGGCAAAGGTGCGCGCGAACCGCGACATGCAAATCTTGTGCACCAGCGGTCCGAAGATCGGCAGCTTCAGCTTCCAGCGATCGCTAAACTGCCGGCCGCGAGTCGAGCGCAGGAAAACGCGCAGGCCATAGATGGTGCCGCCGATTCCAACGACAAGGTAATACCAATTTCCCCTAATGAAGTCGCTTAGGTCGATGAGGAATTGCGTCGGTGCCGGGAGCTTAGCGCCGAAGTCCTTGAAGATCTCGCCAAAGACTGGGACGACGCGGACGATGAGGAAGGTCGTAATGAGGAAGGCGATCGAAATAACAATCACCGGATAGGTCATGGCGGACTTGATCTTCTTGCGCAGGCGCGCGCTGGCTTCGAGGAAACCGGCCAGCCGATCGAGAATCTCGGAAAGCAAACCGCCGTGCTCACCAGCTCTCACCATGCTCACGTAGAGGCGGCTAAAGACGCGCGGATGGCGGGCGATGGACTCGTTAAATGTCTCGCCGCCCTGGACGCGCGAAGTGACGTCGCTGATGACGGCGCGCAGGTTTTTTTGCCGCTTCGGATCGCATTGCTCGTAGAGCGCGGTCAGCGCCTGGACGAGTGAGATACCGGCTTCGATCATGGTCGCGAGCTGGCGCGTGAAGAGGACGAGGTCGGTTTCCTTGACGGTCCAGGCCTTGTTTTTCTTGCGCGTCGCGACGGCTTTTTGGGTGAGTGAAAGCACCATGAGCCCGCGACTCATGAGACTGGTGACAGCGTTGTCCTCGTTGATCGCTTCCTGAATACCGTTTACGATATTGCCAGCGCCATCACGAGCTTGATAGGAGAAGGTCATCATATGGCTTTTATTGTAATTATATTCCATATAGCAGCTCTGATGCCAGTCTCCCCGTTTCCTTCCCGCCACTCTCATGGCTGAAGCTTCTGAGACCCACGCGCTGACGCCCGCACTCACGATTTGGCAGGCTTACGATCCGGAGGTGAAAGCGGATCTATCTTCCACGTCCATACGACTGGGCGATCGGCTTTTTCTCATCGATCCGATCCCACTCGCAGGGCCGGCTTTGACTGAGCTGACGACGGACGCGCGCATCTGCAGCGTCTTCCTAACGAATATTAACCACGCCCGCGCCGCGGCATTTTTCGCCGACAAAACCGGCGCGACGGTCTGTGCTTCGGCCATCACGGCCAGCTCGCTATTTAATCTCGAAATTCTTTCCGTTTCGCCCGGCGACATGGTCGGGGATGGGATCGAGGTGATCGGGATCGAAGGCGCAGCCGAGGGCGAAATCGCTTTGCATTTCATGGGAGACGGCGGCGCCGTGGTGGTCGGTGACGCGCTGATCAATTTCGGGCAGGACGGCTTTGGTTTGCTGCCGGCAAAATATTGTTCCGACCAAAAAATGATGCAGCGTTCCTTGCGGCAACTGCTCGATTTTTCTTTTGAGCGACTGCTTTTTGCGCATGGCGCGCCGATCGTCAGCGGGGCGCGGGCCAAGCTGGAAGCGTTGATCGGTAGTCGTTAGGCCGGTCGATGGATTCCTCCACCCGCCCTTCAACTCGTTCAGCGGGGTTGGTCCGTTTTCTTGAGCTGATTCGATTTTCGCACACCATATTTGCGCTGCCGTTTGCGCTCGGCGCGCTTCTGGTCGCGACGCGCGGACGCCCTTCCGCGCGGCTTCTTTTGCTCGTGCTCGCCTGCATGGTCTGCGCGCGCACGGCGGCGATGCTTTTTAATCGCGTTGTCGATTGGTCGCTCGATCAACGCAACCCGCGGACGGGCTCGCGCCATCTGCTCATCGGGCGTCCGGCGGCGATACTCCTTCTTGTTCTCAGTGCGATGGGCTTCGTCGCCGCGGCGGGGGCGATTAATCGCACCGTGTTCTGGCTCTCGCCGCTCGCGCTCGCGTTCGTTTTTTTCTACTCGCTGACGAAACGCTTCACTGCCGCGAGCCATTTCTTCCTCGGCTTCGCGCTCGCGATCGCCCCCGCGGGCGCATGGCTCGCCGCGACGGAACGGCTCGCGTTCGCGCCGATTCTCCTCGGCGCTGGTGTTGTCGGTTGGGTGGCCGGTTTCGATCTCATTTACGCGACACAGGATTTCGAATTCGATCGGCGCGAAACGCTGCACTCGCTTGTCGTTCGCCTCGGAATTCCGCGCGCGCTGCGTCTGGCACAATGGCTCCACCTCGCGATGTTCGCCGCCCTCATCGCCTTCGGCTTCGCGGCGTCGTTAGGCCCGCTCTATTTTTGCGGGATGCCGCTCGTGGCGGCGGCGCTTTATTACGAACACCGCAGCGCCGCGCGACTCGATCTGGCCGGAATCAATCGCGCCTTTTTTCAGAGCAACGCTTTTGTCAGCGCGGTCTTTTTGGGCAGCGTGATCGCCGGACTCGCCTAACGACTAAGGTTCAAGCTCGGCGATGCGGATGGCGTGGCGGCCGCCGTCGAAGCCGGTCGCGAGAAAGATCCGCACGATTTGCAGAGCGAGCTCTTCGCTGATCATGCGCTCGCCTAACGAGAGCACGTTGGCGTCGTTATGCTGCCGCGAAAGTTTCGCCGTCTCTTCGCTCCAGCAAAGCGCGCAACGGATACCGCGCACTTTGTTGGCGCATATCGCTTCACCATTACCGGAGCCGCCGAGGACGATGCCGCGCTCGCATTCGCCGCGCGCAACGGCTTCGGCAGCCGGCCGGATGAATTTTGGGTAATCGACCGGCTCGGTGCTGTCCGTCCCGTAATCGACATACTCGTGGCCTAACGACGTCAGCAGCTCCTTGATTTTTTCTTTGTAGCGGAAGCCGGCATGGTCGGAGCCAAGGGAAATCTTCATGCAGCTTTCTTAGTGGAATCGGGAACCCTGTCGAGAGATTGCGTTCGTTAGGCGGAAGGAATTTCCGCCAGCTGCTGCCAGAGCTTGCGCTCGTCGTCGCTCATCGTTTTGGGAATCACGACCTGCGCGGCGACATAGAGATTTCCGCGTGCGCCGTTAGCCGTGGGCAATCCGCGTTCGCGCAGGCGAAAACGCTGGCCCACCTGGGTGCCCGGAGGAATTTTCAGGCGGCGATTTCCTTCCAAGGTCGGCACCTCTAATTCCGTCCCGAGCACGGCCTGCCACGGCTCAAGCGCGGCTTCGTAAATGAGATCGTTCCCTTCGACGGAAAAATCGGGATGCCGCGCGAGACGGACGCGCAGAAAAAGATCGCCGCTTGTGCCGCCTCCCGCTCCGGCTTCGCCTTGGCCCGCGAGACGGATGCGCTGGCCTTCGTGCACTCCCCGCGGAATTTTTACCTGATAACTTTCAGTTTTATCGGAGCCGCCGCGGCGCAATGAAACCTGACGTTTCGAGCCGTTGAGCGCTTCCTCGAGCGTGACCATGATGTCGGCTTCCACATCGCGGCCGCGCTCCGCCGTTGCCGGCCGCCGACCGAAACCGCCACCGCCAAAAGCCGATTCGCCGCGACCGCCGCCGAAGAACGCTTCGAAAAAATCGCTGAAACCGGTACCACCAAATTCGAATTCGACGCCCTCACCATTCCCGCCGGCGTGCCGACGGAAACCTACGCCACTACCCTGACCCCAACCCGGAGGCGGTTGCCCGCCTCCCGGCTGATTCCAGTCCGCGCCAAGCTGGTCGTACTTCGCCCGCTTCTCGGGATCGCTCAGGACTTCGTAAGCTTCGTTGATCTGTTTGAATTTTTCTTCGGCCGCAGCTTTCTCCTTCGCCTTGGCCACGTCGGGATGATGCTTGCGCGCGAGTTTGCGAAACGCGCTTTTGATCTCATCGGCGCTGGCGGTTTTGCTCACGCCTAACGTTTCGTAGTAATCCCTGAATTGAACCGCCATATCTTGGTCGGCGAATTTCTCCGAGGCGCGTCGCTCGCGCAACTCGCGGTGTCGCAGCTTCGGGTAGCGCATGCGTCTCGCGTGCTGGTCGACGCGTCTCGCGGCGACGGACTTTTTGAGAACACCACAATTTTAGGAGACGCGGCGTTTCGGAAAAGTTCGCGACGGTGGAACACCGTCGCCAGCACACGAGACGTGTGCGCTACCCGAAGAAATCCGACGCGCGGCGTTTGTTACGCCTAACGATCAGCGAAAAGCGGCGCCGTCGAGACGTCTGCGGCGTCGAAGCGGAAACCTTCGACGGCGACGCCGTGAAGCGATTTGAGCAAAGTGGAAACGGCGTGCGCGGTTCCCGCGGAATAGAAGCGGACCAAACCCACTGTCGTCCGGCTTCCAAAAACGCTGATCATGATCGTGTCCTCGTCCACCGAGTTCATGAAAATGTGACTGCCGTTCCCCTGGTGGTAGAGCGCGTTGAATTCCACTTCACCGATCCGGCGTGCCAACTCGCGCGTGGCCGCGAAAGAACCCGCCGCGAGGGCGGCGATGATCGTGACGTCCATCGCCGAGACATCGCCAAACTGCGAGATGACGTTGCCGCCGCGATCGATCACGACAGTCAAATCCGCGTCCGCTTTTTTTAGAAAATCCGCCAGAATGCCGTCGAGCGCAGCGACGTTTTCTATTGTGAGAGCCGGGATCGAGTTCATAAGCGTCGGCGTCAGGCCTAGAGTGTGGCCGGGATCGCGACAGGCGATGGCGTCGTGCTCGCGGGAGCATCGCTCTGTTTGCTGAACTTATGCAGCAGCATTTGAGAGACGGCGTTGAGCGACGCGAAAACGTTTTGCCCCGTGCTGGAAATGACCTCGAAGCTCTGCACGCGTTTCTTGCGATTGTTGAGCAGGAATTCCAGATAATTGGTCGGCGCGATATTGTTCAGGTCGCGCTTGTTGTATTGCAAAACGTAGGGGATTTCGTTGATCGAGAGATTTTGCTGCGCCAGATTTTCTTCCAGATTGCGGAAACTCTCGACGTTCTCCTCCATTTTTTCCCATTGGGAATCGGCCACGAAAACGATCCCATCGACGCTGCGAAGCACGAGCTGTCGGGTCGCGTTGTAGATCACCTGGCCGGGGACGGTGTAGAGCTGGAATTTGGTGACGAAGCCTTTAATCACGACCGCGTTGATCGGCAGAAAATCGAAGAACAAAGTGCGGTCGGCCGCGGTCGCGAGCGAGACGAGATCGCCGCGATTTGCCGGGCTAATGCGCTCGTGGATGTAGGCGAGATTCGTGGTCTTGCCGCAAAGCGCAGGACCGTAATAGACAATCTTGAATTGAATCTCGCGGCTGGCGTAGTTGATGATCGACATGGTGAAAAAGGTGGTTCGTTAGGCGTGAGGCGGAGCGGCGTAAATGCGCGCCAGTTCCTCGGTGATGGTCGTTAGGCGCGCCCGGATTTCGGGCGCGAGCTCCCCGCCGGAATGCAGGACGACGAGACAAAGATGGTCGTGCGCAAAAAAACTGACGGGGGCTTTCGCGCAAAAAACGGTGACGCCGCTGCGCGCGCCGAGGTTCGTGCCATTCATCTGCTCGTCGATGCGCCTAACGATCTCGGGCGCGACGGCGCAGAGTCCTTCAGCTTCGTACTCTGCGGGAATGTTGCCGGCGAGGCTGAGGCCGTCGTGACAAATAATGGCGCACGCGCTGAGGCCGGGCAGCCGGCTGACATGAGCCACAACTGCTTTGGCGTCGAGCGCCTCATCGGTTTCGAAGGCGATTTGCAACGCGTTGCGCAATGCGGATGGCAGTGACGCGGCTTCGCCGACCGCACTGGCGGTTGCCTGAGGGCCAATCGGACCGGTGGCGGTTTTGAGGCGGGCAGCATCCTCGGCCGCCTTTTGGCTGAAAGCCGTCTCGAAAACCTGCGGGGTTTCCGCAGCCTCCTGGTCGGCGCGCACGCGCAGCGACTCGTTAGGCAAATTTTCCAGGATTTCCACGAGAGGCAGCGAAACCGGCAGGCCGCCCTCATCCAGTTTATAAAGAGAACGGTATTGCTCGGGCATCGCCGCCTGAAATTGCGCGGGCGAAATCGCGACCCGGCCTAACGACAACTGCGGAGCGACGATGGAGAAGGGCACTTCGATTTGCGCATCCTCGGGCACATCCTCGATCGGCCCCGCGATTTGAAACGGAGGAATGCCGCACAGAATGTTGCGCAAAGACAGACGCAAACGCGGTCCCTCTTCGGAAAAGCGGAGCGGCACGCGCATCGCTTCGGCGGGCCGGAGCGGCAGGGCCGGCGGCGGACAGAGATCGCTCGCGGGTGGCGTGACTTTAAAAGGAATGCGCGCGGGTGCGGGCGGTACGAGCGGAGCTGGCAAGGGAGTAGGAACGGGCGACTCACTTGAGACTGGAACTCTCTCAGGCGTGAGCGCGCCCGCTCCGTGCAGCGAAATCTTTGGCAGCGCGGGACGGGGGAGCGAAGGCGTCGCTGCGTCCGCCTGCGGTGCGGTGGAAGTTTCCGGCACCGCCAAGCGAATGGGTGCGCGGGGCACGGGCTTCAGCGTTGTTTCAGCCATGGCGACGGCGGGTTCCGCTTTCGGCGGAGGAGCAGGCAAACTTTGCGCTGCGGCTGGCCGCAAGACTGGCGACGGCGCTCCAAATTTCTCGTTATCCTCGAGCGTCACTTTGAGAAATGGCGTCTCGACTTGCGGCACGACTTCTTCTGTTTCCTGGTCGTGACGCACGTGCAGTTGCGCGAATTGCTCGAGCACCGTTTGAAAAGGCAGCGCGATTTCGCGGTCGTCCGTGGCGCTGATTTCCTTCGCGAAAATCGAGGGCGCCTGCTGGAAAATCGAACGCAGCAAAATAACCGGACGACCCTTGGCCATTCCGCGCTCCAGCTCCGCGGCCTGGCAAAGGAGGCGCTGTTCTGGATCGACTTCGGTATTCTCGAGCAGGTCTGCGGGAATCTGAGCGAGCAGATCAGCGAGCGGTAACGCAATCGTGCGCCCGTTCACCGCAGCCCGCGGTTTCGCCTCGCGCGCAACACGATTTTCGCCTAACGAAATCGATTTCGGGAAGCTCGCGGCTACCGGCGCTGTTTCAGGTTCCAACACGCGCGCGCTTTTCGGCAGCACGGTTTTTCCGAAACGTTCGGAGGCTGGTTTTTCAATCGGCGGCCGCGGCGCCACCGCAGCGGTGCTCGCTGTTTCGGATTTTCCGCGCTGAAATATTCGGTTGAGGGAAAAATTCATTTAATGATCCTCGGCGGTGACGCGCCAGACCTCCTCCAGGGTGGTGATGCCTTCGAGCGCTTTGTCGATGCCGACCATGCGCAACGTTTTCATGCCTTCGGCGATCGCCTGATTTTTAATCACCGCGGCGGAGGCGCGTTTGATGATCAAGCGGCGAATCGCCTCGCTCACAGGGAGCGCTTCGATGATCGCGGCGCGACCGGAGTAACCGCGGCCCTTGCAACGGTCGCAGCCGATGCCGTGATAAAATATCTGACCTTCCGTCGGCTCGAGGTTGAGCCGCTGAAACATTTCCGGCTCGGGGACAAATTCTTCGCGGCAATTCACGCAGACGCGGCGGATCAAACGTTGCGCGCAAGCCATGATGACGGAGCTCGAAATCAGGAATGGCTCAATGCCCATGTCGTCGAGTCGCGCGATCGCGCCGGCGGCGTCGTTCGTGTGCAAAGTAGAGAGCACTTGGTGACCGGTGAGCGCGGCTTTCACCGCGATGTCGGCGGTTTCGTTGTCGCGAATTTCACCGACCATGACGATGTCCGGATCCTGGCGGAGGATGGAGCGAAGGGCGCTGGCGAAATCGAGTCCGATGTCGGCGCGGACCGCCACCTGGTTCACGCCCATGAGCTCGTACTCGATCGGATCTTCGACGGTGATGATGTTGTAGTTCGGACTGTTGAGTTCCTGGAGAACGGAATAAAGCGTCGTCGTTTTACCAGAACCGGTCGGGCCGGTGACGAGGATCATGCCGTGCGGCGCGTCGATCGCCTTGCGGAAACGCGCGACCGTTTCCTCATCCATCCCCATGGTGTCGACGCTGCCGGCGAGCGCCGATTTATCGAGAATACGGATAACGAC
>JACDGS010000063.1 GCA_013821455.1 Chthoniobacterales bacterium | reverse complement strand
TTCCAAAACCGCTTTGCTTGGCCCGGCCAACTCCTGGAAAAAGCGGGCATAAGTATGCGCCTCGTGCCCCTCAATCCGCGCTTCCTTGAGCTTGCGCCCGCTCTCATCCTGCGCGCACAGCACACTAAACTTCTTGTGAATATCGATCCCAACATAGTTCATAGAAACAGTTCCTTTCTTTTTCCTCAGAGACTACGCTCTGTGGAACTGTTTTCATGTTACCTGACCCTTTTCCCTTACTCCCGAGCCGTTGCGGCGGGATGTTGGTTCAAGAGAGTTAGTGAGTCCTGCGGCAAGAATTCCTTGCGCGGCCTGAGAAGATCGTGGAAGCTCGCGAATTCCGCGCGCCGTGACAACACTTAATCACCACGACTAAGTAGCGCGACACTTAGATAGTTAATAACTCATTCCTATGATCAAGAAATCGACTCTTACTCTTCTGGCTCTCCTTACCCTGGCGAGCCTTTCACCTGCGCAGACCCTGCAGTCACTGGTCCATCCTCCTCCGGGCGGCGCCTTTCTGCCCTTCCAGCTCACGGATGGCACGGTCATGTTCCAGGCTAACCGCTCGCAAGATTGGTGGAAGCTTACGCCGGACATTAATGGCAGCTATCTCAATGGAACCTGGACGAAGCTCGCTTCCTTGCAGGCCGGATATGTGCCGGATGACTTTGCTTCCGCCGTGCTGGCGGATGGCCGGGTCGTGATTACCGGAGGTGAGTACAACAACGGACAATTCACCCTAACGAATCTAGGAGCCGTCTATGACCCGGTAGCTAATACCTGGACCCCGCTGCCCGCGCCTCCGGGTTGGGATTTCATTGGTGACCCACCCTCGACCGTTCTGCCGGACGGCCATTTCCTCGTCGGGCGCAAACTCGATATGCAAGTGGCTTCGCTCGATCCTAAGACTTTGACCTGGACTTTGCTCGGCACCGCGGGCAAGAGCGACTTCAACGCGGAAGAAGGATGGACCCTGCTGCCTGATGGGACGGTCTTCACTTTCGACGTCCAAAACGCGCCTAACTCTGAGCGCTATTTCCCATCGACTCAAACCTGGCAAACAGCCGGTAGCTCGATCGTGGACTTACATTCACCCTCGACTTTTGGTTGTCTGCCTTATGGGAGTAACGGACAGTTCTGCTACTTCCCGCCGGGCGAAGTAGGTCCGGGCTTACTTCTGCCTGATGGCCGGGTCTTTTGCACCGGGTCTAACTCCAGTGCTGGCCCTGGCCATACCGCTCTTTACACGCCGCCGGCCGCGATCGGAGATACCGGCACGTGGACAGTCGGGCCTGACTTCCCTAACAATGACAACGCGGGCGACTCCTTCTCCGCGCTCCTGCCGAATGGTCACGCGCTGGTCGAAGGCAATAGCGGGACTCTTTATGAGTTCGACGGCGTAAGTCTAACGAGAACTCTATCGGCTTCAGGCGCGCTCATGGTTTTGCCGACCGGCGAAATGGTCGTGAGTAATGGCTCGGTCGTGCAACTCTACACCCCGGCCATAACGACTTTTCAAAGAGGATGGGCGCCAAAGATAAAGAGATATCCTAAGACAGTCGTGCGCGGCTCGAGTTATCAGATCACTGGTCAGCAATTCAATGGCTTGTCGCAGGCGGCGGCCTTTGGCGACGAGCTGGAGACAGCGACCAACTATCCATTAGTCAGGATAACTAATAGTGCGACCAAGCATGTCTTCTACGCGCGCACCCACGATCATAGCTCGATGGGTGTCGCGACTGGGTTGGCCAGAGTCTCGACTACTTTCGATGTGCCCGCAGGCGCGGAGACCGGCAGCAGCACCCTCGAAGTAGTGGCCAACGGCATTCCGTCCAAGGCCGTGACCATCACGGTAAACTAAGTGTGAGATAGCAGATGGCTCTACGCCGCGAAAGGCGCGGCGTCGACTCCGGCTGGATAGTTAGCGCCCGAGTTACAAACCATCTCATAAACACATATGTCATCCCGAGCGGAGCCGAGGGATCCCGCTGGGTTTCCTGAAACATTTCGCACACGCTCTTCACAGCCACTCCACGGGATCCCTCGACTGCGCCTTCGGCTTTCGCTCGGGATGACCGGCAATACGATTTATGAGATGCCTCGTAGTCTTGGAGAATGATTATGCTACTTAGAACCTTATTCTTTACCCTGGCGATGCTGGCTCTTCTGCCTCTCGCCTCCTTGGCCCAGGACCGTGCATCCGCTACCCGCAGGGAAGCACAGTGCGAGACGACGATGCTGGCATGATGGCTAACATACGAGTGACGCCCCAGGCGCAGGCGTCCAAGGCCAGCTCGACGAAAACCGCTACGGTCGACAAGCCGGCCAAAGCGGTTCGTTAGGCGTTAGGGCAAGATCGAGCCATGGTCGGCGTTGTAGCGTGCGCTGCCATAGCGCGTCGGGACGCATCAGATTTCCGCTGAGGACAGCGGACGCTACAACGCCTTTTCCGCGCCCAGCCGCCCCGGCTGGTGTAGCGTGCGCTGTCCCCAGCGCATCCGGCGCAGGGGTGATCAAGCCGCGCTAGTTACTAAAATAGTCTTGACGCCCCGCACCGGAGAACGCGGAATCAAGCTCATGAAACTACTCAATCTAGGGTTGAAGCATTTGGCGACGTTGGCGGCCTGCGCCGCCTCGCTGGCAACAGTTAGTGCGGCGAGTACAACGGTCATATATAGCTTTGCTGGAGATGAGGATGGCGAATATGCCGATACCGACCTCGTGGTCGATAGCTCAGGTAATATCTATGGCACAACGGTGCTGGGAGGAGAACACGGAAGCGGTAGTGTTTTCCAACTCACACCCACCACTAACGGATGGGTGCACAATGTCCTCTATAGCTTCACGGGAGGCGCGGATGGAGGCGAGCCTTACAAAGGAGTAACTCTCGACGCTCAAGGTAACCTTTACGGCACGGCTGTAACTGGCGGCTCGGGAAGTTGCGAAGGCGGTTGCGGCGTGACTTATGAGTTAAAGAAGTCCGGCACGACCTGGACCCAGACAGTTATCCATGCTTTCACCGGCGGCGACGATGGCTCCGGCCCAGGCGCGAGAGTCACGCTCGATCAGCGGGGTAATGTCTATGGTATGACTCCCACTGCTGGAGCTTTTGGGTTTGGGACTATCTATCAACTGCGGCCCTCCGGTAGCGGTCAATGGACCTTGCAAGTGATCCATGCTTTCACAGGTGGCGACGATGGAGCGGGCGGTTCCGCCGGACAAATGCTTCTTCTAGGGCGCCGCCTCTTCGGCGTAGCGACCGCAGGTGGAGCGTTTGGCAGTGGCACTGCCTTTAGCCTAAGTCCCAAGGCCGGCGGCGAGTGGTCCTTCAAGATACTCTATTCCTTTAAAGGTGATCCGGACGCTGGCTTTCCGTATAGTGGCCTGATGGCCGATGCCTCGGGTAACTTATACGGCACGACTTACTACGACGGCGCGAATGATCTCGGCTCGGTGTATGAGTTATCTCCGCAAGCGCAGGGCGAGTGGAAGGAAACGGTTCTCTACAGTTTCGCTGGCGGGAAAGACGGCAACAGTCCTATCGGCAACATCGTCTTCGATACGGCGGGCAACCTTTATGGGACAACAAGTGAAGGTGGCTTAGGCACGGGGACCATCTTTAAGTTAGCTAATAGCAACGGCGTTTGGTTGGAAAGTGTTGTTCACAGTTTTCGCGGCCCGCCTGATGGCGCCTTTGCTTACAATGGCATGGTCGTAAATAGCGCCGCCAATTTCTATGGCGCAACCGTGCACGGCGGCTCGGCCGACGAGGGTGCTATCTATAAATTCCAGCCATAGGACAACGATAGTTATTCGTTAGGCACTAAGACGATTCTGCGAAACCCGTCTGGACGGCAAGGTCGTTCTGAGCGAACAGACCTTGTCCAATGAATGAGGCATCGCCAAGATTAGAGGATAGCGGAAGGATCACGGTTAGTCCCGATTCGTTGCCTTGGGATCTGGATGTAAGTCTGGCCTTACACTGGGAGACAAGCCCGCTGCAGGAGGCCGAGGTTTTTGTTTCGGAAAATGGCGGCGCGGAAAAGCTTGTCCAACGCGGCACCAATGGCTCGTGCGAGTTAGACTGGATTCAACCGGGAGTGGATTACGACTTCCGCCTCTATCGGACGCAGTCTCCGCGTCAGCTCTTGTATGCGGTCAGTGTCCGGCGCGAGCCGATCCCGTGGAAGTCGTTACTCAAAGCGCTCAACGGGACCAACAACTCCGACCAAGAGAGTGAAGACATCGCGGACTTCGTCGCGGGAGCAGTTACGCGTTGCTTAGGTGACGCACGATTCCCCGATTGGTTCCGTGAGTGGGAGAAGAGTGGCTTCCACGTCACACCAGTTCACTTCTATCAACCTATCCCTGACACTGGCGATTTAGGCGGAGTGTTATGGAAGGAGAAACGCGAGCTCGTAGGGATGGATTGGAATCACCAGATGCAAGTCGAGTTATTGCGCGACGTGTTCCCGCGCTACCGGCAGGAGCTAAGTGCTATTCCGCGGGACCGCGAGCAAGCCAACGGAGGCTTCTATGTCAATAATGGCCGCTTCGAGCGCCTCGATCCCTTGATCGCCTATTGCATGGTGCGGCATTTTCAACCGCGCCGTATCATAGAAGTCGGTGGCGGATATTCGACCCTGCTCTTATCGCTGGCAGCCAGTAAGAATGGGGAGACGTCGCTTACCTGCATCGAGCCTTACCCGGAAGACTTTCTCCTGACCATGTCGGGACTGGAAGTCTTACACAAAAAGAAAGTGCAGGAGATGGCGCTGTCCTTCTTCGAGCGGTTAGAAGCAGGAGACTTACTCTTTATCGATTCCTCTCACGTCGTCCGGATAGGTGGTGACGTGAACTTCCTTTTTCAAGAAATCCTGCCGCGCCTCAAACCGGGAGTCATCGTACACCTGCACGATATCTTCCTACCTTATGAGTATCCCAAGAAATGGGTGATGCAACGTCACTACTTCTGGACGGAGCAGTATCTGCTACAGGCCTTTTTCTCCTTCAATACTGAGTTTGAGATTCTTCTCACTACCTGCTATCTCGCGGCCTACTGTCGTGAGGAGCTAGAGGCTGTCTTTCCCAATCCTCCTGAGCCTGCGGGCGGCAGTTTTTGGATGCGGCGGAAAGGATAAGGAGTGAGCCGCAAGTGGGAGACTCTATCTCAAATCTAACACGACATGTTCCCGTTAGGTGCCCATCCGTCTTCGTGATGACCACGTCGCGAGGGCTGGCTCTGCTTGCCGCCGTGAGCCTAACGACAATAGCTCACGCGCAGGTCATGGCGCGCAGGCCTTACGCACCACCGACCGCTCCGTCAACTCCCGCGCCTGATCCCGGTGTAGCTAAAGGCACGGGCACGCCCGCAGGAGACGCGGCGGCGGCTCTGGCCGCAGGCGATCTCGTGCGCGCGGATCTTCTTTACCGCGCTGATTACCAGATGGGCGATCGGACCGCGGCGACTCTGGCCGCGCGAGCCCGGTTGGCCTTGTGGCAAAACAAGTTAATCGAAGCTGAAAATCTGGCCCGGGATATCGACGTGCAGGCGCCGGAAGCGAAGATCGCTCTGCAAGTGCTCGCGACCGTCGCCTCGCGGCGTGACAAGGAGATGGCGGATAACTATCACAAAGAGCGCGGTGCCACGGCGACGATAGGATTTCTTAAAAGCGAGCCGCTTCCCGCCGTACTCGCCATGGTGAATAGCCATGCCGCGGGACTCATCATAGATAGCGGGAGCGATGAGACGGTGATCTCCGACAGTTTCGCTCGGCTATTAGGGGTAAGAATGACTAAGTCTGCAAAGGCGCCGTTAACCACGGACAAAAGTCGTAACGTGGCTCCGCAGACTCTCGTCGATCACATAGACTTAGGTAAGATTCGAGTGTCATCGGTGCCGGTAACAGTCTCGGCGCCCAAGCATTTTGCGACTCTTACACCTCCCGCCG
The DNA here is from genome assembly GCA_013821455.1 of Chthoniobacterales bacterium. GTDB lineage: Bacteria > Verrucomicrobiota > Verrucomicrobiia > Chthoniobacterales > UBA10450 > Palsa-1392. The sequence continues at coordinate 14,389 of JACDGS010000063.1, read as the reverse complement.
ATGGCATCATGGGTATGCGCTTTCTCGCGCGCTTTCGCGCGACGATTGACTATCCGCATGCGCAGCTTCTCCTGGAATCGCGAAATACGCCCTTCCATCCGTCAGCTTCGGCGGTAGCAGTACCGCTGTGGTTGATAGCTGACAACGATTTCTATGTGGAAGGAGCGATTGGGAATGCGGAGCCGCGCATGTGGCGGGTCGATACCGGTCTGGCAGGAGTTGGGGTGAGACTATGGCATGATAGAGATCTACAAAAAGCTGTAGGTACGCCAGCATATACGCCACAGGGAGCGCAAATAATTCGCTCTGACCGGAAGGCAGGTTCAGTAGGCTTTAAGCTCGCTGAGCTTAAAATCGGCGAGGCAGAGGCATTCGATGTGCCAGCGGAGCTGGCCAAGACCACGCCAGCCAGTGTTACCGCGTTACCTTTTAAAGTCGGCGGTGTGTTAGGACATGAGTTCTTCAAACGGTGGTCGGTTACTTTTGACTTGGACAAGATGCATCTCGTACTCACCCAACCATGAGCGAAGAACACTCTGCCCGCCGGCTAATCACACAACCCCATTTCATTATTGGGTGATGTCAGCCACTTATGACGACGTGTGTCGGCTCGCTCTTGCTTTTCCCGGAGTGATTGAGGGCCATGCTTATGGCGGGTCTTCGCTGCATGTTGGCCGTAAGTTCCTAGGCCGTCTGCGTGAAGATGGGGAAACTCTTGTCCTCAAGGTTGACCAGGCGGAGCGCGAGAATTTGCTCGAGGAAATGCCCGACGCGTTTTTTCTGACCGACCACTATCAACCGCATCCGCTAGTTCTCGTTAATCTGCTCGCGGTTAAGATGCCGGTCTTGGAGCGACTTATCGAGGAGGCCTGGCGAGCGCTGGCTCCGAAGCGGGTGCTTTCCGGTTACGAGAAATCGAAGCCGTAGTTATGCTACTGCAGACATTCCTCATAGGCGGCAGGCTCACCGCGAAGGTGAGCGAGGGCTTCACCCGCAAAATGAAGAGATCCTGTAATAAGGATGGGCGCTTCCATCTCTTGCGCATCCCTCCAAGCGTGCGCGAAAGAAGGAAGGACGGCGCTGCGGATGACAGGATCTAGTCCTTTAATCGTTAGGCTAAGGGTTTCGGGCGCAAGCGCGCGCTCGCTCCGAATGGCTGGGAGCAAAGCTCTCCCCATGATCGGCGCGAGCGCATGACATAGAATTCCAACTTCCTTGTCGTTCAAAACGGCGAGGATTGCCGTGGCGCGTTGGTTGCCGAATGTTTCCTGCCAGGCGCGGACGAGGGCGCGGGCGCCAGCGGGATTGTGTGCGCCATCGATAATTGTGCGGTCGTCCCAACGCTGGAAGCGGGCCGGCCAATTGACCTCAGCCAGGCCGCGCGCGATAGCCGCGTCATCTACCGGAATGTTCCCAGCATGGAGCGCAGCGAGCGCCAAAGCCGCGTTTTCCTTTTGATGGAAACCGAGCAAGCCGACCGGAAAGTGTAAAAGAGGGTGCCTAACGAATGTAAGTGGCGCATTGCATGCGGCCGCGCGAGCCTTAATCACGGCCGCTGCCTCGGCTGGCTGTGCCGCGGAAACGACCGGCACGTCTGCTTTGATGATGCCAGCCTTCTCGCCGGCTATCTCAGTGAGAGTATGGCCGAGCCACTTTTGATGATCGTAATCAATCGGTGTTAGGATGGAAACGATTGGCTGGACCGCATTGGTGGAATCAAGACGACCGCCAAGCCCGGTCTCCAGGACTATAATGTCCGCACCGACCTTACGAAAATGGTCCAGGGCCAACGCGGTGGTGATTTCAAAGAAGGTCGGTGGAGGGTCCCAGGTAGCGATGAGACGTCTTATACTCGTTAGGCCATGGGCTACCTCCTCCTCGGAAATGAATTCGCCATCGACCCGGATTCTTTCCCGGAAGGTGACGAGGTGAGGGGAGGTGAAGAGCGCGGTCCTATAACCCGCGGCGCGGCAGATAGCGTCCATCATCGCGCAAACGGAACCTTTACCGTTCGTACCGGCGACGTGGAGAATTCTCTGGGCGGGTGCTGGCACGCCTAACGAGTCAAAGAGTCTGCGTGTGTTTTCGAGGCCCAGTTTGATCCCAAAGCGCTGCGTAGCGTAAAGCCAGCGCAGCGCGTCCCGATAGTTCATGGCCCGCCGTCGTGAGAGGCCGTGCCGCGCTTAATGCGCCGCGGCGAAGTAGGCGAGGAGTTGCGCGAGTTGCATCCGCAGCGCCTTGCGATGCACGATGAGATCGATCAAGCCGTGTTCTTCCAGAAACTCGGCGGTCTGGAAACGCTCGGGCAGCTCCTGATGAGTCGTTTCTTTGATCACTCGCGGCCCGGCAAAACCGACCATGGCACGCGGCTCGGCAATGATAACATCGCCTAACGAGGCAAAGCTGGCCATGACTCCGGCAGTCGTTGGGTTAGTCAGAACGGAGATGAAAGGAAGGTTCTCACAGGCATGGAGGGCGAGGGCACCACTGGTCTTAGCCATCTGCATCAGACTGAGCATGCCTTCATACATGCGCGCGCCGCCGGAAGCGGAAATGATTATAACTCCGCAGCGATTAGCCGTGCCATACTCGATCACTCGAGTAATTCGCTCACCAACGACAGAGCCCATGGTCGCGGCCAGGAAGCTAAAATCCATCACTGCGATTGCGACTGTGTAGCCTTCGATCAGCGCATGACCGCTCAGCACCGCGTCTACCAGACCGGTGCTGTTTTGATATTTGCGGAGACGATCCGTGTAACTGGCCATGCCTTGAAACTTCAAGGTGTCGATGGAGGAGAGGCCACTATCCAGTTCCACGAAGCTCTCCGGATCGCAAAGGTGCGCGATTCGCTCTTTGGCCGCCTGGGTAAAATGGTAATCGCACCGCGGACAGACACGGTCGTTTTCGCTGAGCTCGATCTCATGCACGACCTCGCCGCAGCCCGGGCATTTTTGCCAAAGGCCTTGCGGCATTTCACGCTTCTTTTTTTTGCTGAGCGCTTTGAGAGAAGGCTTTTTGAAAATGGCCATGATCTAACCGCGCGCGACGGTGGCGGCGTGGACGGAAACTGCGCCTGCCTTTTTCAAAACCTCGGCGCACTCACTCAAGGTCGAGCCGGTGGTAAGGACATCATCCACGAGTAACACGCGCAAATCTCGCACGACCCCGCCGCGCCGTAAACGAAAGGCGCCCGCAAGATTTTGGATTCTTTCCTGACGGTCGAACTGCGTTTGCGTGGTGGTGTAACGAATGCGTTGCAGGAGCGACCGCACCGGGAGGTGAACCTGATGGCCAAGCAACTTCGCGAGAATCTCTGCCTGATTAAAACCGCGCTCGCGTTCGCGCGCGGGATGGAGCGGGACGGGGATGATGCAGTCGAAGCGGCGTCCAGCGAGGCGGGGATCATCCAGCGCTTCGCCAAGCCAGGAGGCAAGTGGTTTGCGGAGGTGAAGGAATCCATGGTATTTGAAGTCGTGCATTACTTCGCGAATAACTCCGCGGCTGCGATAGGCCGAAACGGCGGCGTCGAAATGCAAAACGCGGTCGTGACAATTAGCGCAAGTGAATGAGTCGGTGATCGCGCCCGCGAAAGGCTGCGAACACCTCTCGCAAAACGGCGCGCGCAAGCGGGGCGCGTCGTCCACGCAGCGCGTGCAAAGTTGTGCTCCCGGCTCGATCGCTGTCGCGCAGACCGCGCAAGCCGCCGGGTAAAGCAGACTAACGAGTCCGCGAAACGGATTGCGAGCGAGCGCCGGCATAGTTAAGCCAGCAGCGCATTAGGGCCCAGCTGGCGAGTGCGATGGTAAGAGGCACGATTCCGACGAGCAAGTCTTTCCCGATCCAGGGAAGCGCGAACGTCTCACGATGAGCGATCTTGCTGAAAAGGCCGTCCGCGAAAATCCATCCGGAATGGAGGCCAATGGAGAGCCAAAGCGAGCGCGTCAGGATGCGAGCGTCGGCCAGAATACAGCCGACAACAAAGAGAGTGAAGAAGCTCGCAACGACCAAAGGCAGATCGCCAAATTGCCAGAAGGAATGACCAAGGGAGAGGAAACCTGAGAACCAGGTGACCGACTCGTTAGGCGTCGTGAGGCGAGGGGGCTTAAGGAAATGAATGACGGAGAACAAAGCCGAGACCATAAGCACCGCATTCCAACGCGAGCAGTTGCGGAGAAGCACACCGAGAATGAGTCCGCGGAAAAGTAATTCCTCGAGGATTGGAACGGCGAGCGCGGCGGCCAGAACACCGGGCATTTTCCCCCAGAGAAAAGGGTGACGTAAAGAATAGATCTCGCATGCGATCAGCGCCAGACCGCCGCAGAGAAGGGGAACGGCCGCAATACTGAAGCCGGCGGCGAGATCCGCCCCGGCGAGTGGATTTTTTTCCAGCGCGAGATCAGTCCGTGTCCGCACGCGAAGCGATCGCAATAACGGCGCCAGCAAAAGAAGCGCAGCGAGAAGGAGAGCGCGATGGAAGTAGCTCTCAAACTCGAAGTGCGCGAGGCCCGGAAACCATCCTCGCGTGATCAGCTCTCGACCAGGCCAAAAAAGCAGCGGTGCCAGCAACGCGCCGCAAAGCAACACTGCCAGCAGGTAAAGCAGAAGTCTGGCCGCGTCCTTCAAGGGTGCTAATGTAAGGAGCCATCGCCATGCGCAGTCAACATATATGGACCTCGCGCGACGAGGACGGACGCAAGCGCGAGGTCCGCGTCACGAAATTCGGCGGGCAGTGGAAGTTCCAGGCCAAACATCGCGACGAAGACGAGTGGACATATTACGAGCGCCCTCTAACCGAAGACCTCCGCGAGCTGCGCGATATTATCTTTCGCAAATACCAAAGGCGGCGCGCGTCGGCGGAGGATTTTGAGGCGGTCGAGAACCTCCTGCGCGAGCAAACACGCGATGAGTAGTTGGAACACCGAACAACTCGTCGCGGACGACAAGCGTTACGTCTGGCATCCTTTCACGGCAATGGGCGAATGGTGCGCGCCGGACCACGAACCAATCGTCCTCGTCGAAGGCAAGGGCGCGATAGTCCGCGATAGCCGAGGTCGCGAATACATCGACGGGAATTCGTCCATCTGGACCAACATTCACGGCCACAACCATCCACGGATCAACGCCGCCATTCGCGAGCAATTGGAGCGGGTTGCGCATACTTCCTTTTTGGGAACAACGAATCCGCCGGCGATCGAGCTCGCGCGGGAAATCGTGAGTCTTTTTCCGCCGGAGAAATTCGGGCGCGTTTTTTATTCCGATGACGGTTCGACAGCGATCGAGGCCGCGCTACGCATTGTGAGCCAATACTGGAAGAAAAAGGACGCGAGGCGCCAAACCTTCGTGGCATTTCGTGATGGTTATCATGGAGACACGGCAGGTGCTGCCAGCCTTGGCGCGGCCCAGATGTTCGGAGGCGGGCTTAAGGGTTGGGCCGCTCCAATGATCCAGATCGGAAACGTTGATGATCTAGAATCGCTCGCGGAGCCCGATAAAATTGCCGCCGTCGTGATAGAGCCGATCGTCCAAGGGGCGGCAGGAATGAAAATTTGGCCTTCCGGCACGCTCAAAGCCGTTCGGGAATGGTGCGATAGAACAGGTGCGCTTTTAATCGCGGACGAAGTCATGACAGGTTTTGGACGGACAGGTAAAATGTTCGCGTGTGAGCACGAAGTGACGCAGCCCGATATTTATATTTTCGCCAAAGGACTTAGTGGAGGTTATTTACCATTAGCTCTTACGTTAATTTCATTAGATATTTTTGAGCCCTTTGACCGCACGGAGGCCGTAGAAGGGCTTTTCTACGGACATAGCTATTCCGGAAATGCCCTAGGCTGCGCAGCCGCTCTGGCCAGTTTGGAGATATTCAAAATCGAGAAAACACTGGATTCCTTAGATGAGAAAGCGGAAGAGATTCGCGCAGGCCTAGAGGATTTGGAGAAAGGCGTCGGAATACGACAGGTAGGGTTGATCGGAGCGATTGATCTTCCATCGAGCGCCCATGCAAAAGCCGTCTGTGCCGACGCTCGAACCAAAGGCGTCATGACTCGGCCAATTCGGGAAACTGTGGTCTTTATGCCGCCGCTCTGCATCGAGCCTACTCAGATCAAGACGGCTTTAGCTGTTTTAAGGCAGTCTATTGAACACGTTTTTACCTAAAGTCTGTCCGGTTATGAATTGATGCTGCCGCGGGCTAAAATGCTGAAAAAAGGATTCCGGTTAGACGTTACGCTCGTGGACCGTGGTTTTTTCGCGAGCCGGCGTCAAGCGCAAGCTGCGATCATGGCCGGGGATGTTCAAATCAATGGTCGCCCAGCGAGGAAGGCGTCCGATTCTGTAGCCACAGGCCACCAGATCACTGTCGCCACGAAGTCGCGATACGTGGGTCGTGGTGGGACTAAGCTGGAAGGTGCTCTCGGACACTTCGCCGTCGATTGCGCGCAAAAAATTGCCCTTGATATCGGAGCCTCCACGGGCGGTTTTACCGATTGCCTTCTCCAGCATGGCGCGCGCAAGGTCTTCGCCTTGGATGTCGGGCATGGCCAGCTTGCCTGGAAAATTCGCGAGGATCCCAGAGTCGTCGTCTTAGAAAAGACCAACGCTCGTCAGATCTCGGGGGATCAGTTTCCTGAACCGATAGATATCTGCACGATCGATGTCTCTTTCATCTCACTCACGCTGATTTTGCCTGGCGCTTTCGATTTGCTTATATCGGAGGGGATCATTCTCGCCCTGATAAAACCCCAATTCGAACTCGCACGTGAAGATGTAGGCCGCGGAGGCGTCGTGCGCGACCCCGCCTTGCATGCGAAGGTTCAAGATAAGATCGTCGTGTTTTCCGAATCCATCGGCGCACGGATAGAGGGGCTGTTTCCCTCGACCATCACTGGCGCGGATGGGAACCAGGAATTTTTCATATGTCTCCGAAAACCGTCGGAATAATCGCACACACCGGGAAACCCGGAGCCGCCGAACTAGTGGCGCTGCTCCGCGCGGAGTTCGAACGCGCTGGCGTCCGCGTGCTCCTTGAGGGGGAAACCGCCGCGCTCGTTGGGCTTGAGGGCTCGAACAGCATCGCCGACCTCGGCGTGGACACCGAATTGCTCGTGGTGCTCGGAGGCGACGGGACAATTTTAAACGTCATCGGCAACTTGCGTTGCGAATTAAAGCCGATTTTCGGAATCAACATTGGATCGCTCGGGTTTCTGACCTGCCTAAACTCATCGGCCTACCGAGAGGCCGTGGACTCCATCGTCAGCGGAAACTTCGCCCTGAGCGATCGCGCATTGCTCTCCGTAGAGGTGCGTAAAGGCGGAAACACCGTGTTCCAAACCGTCGCGCTCAACGACGCCGTTATCAGTCGCGGTAAAGTCTCGCGCTTGATCCGTCTCCGCACTCGAGTAGACGGCGAGTCTCTTACTGAGTTCAATGCTGATGGGTTGGTCGTCGCCACACCGACCGGGTCGACCGCATACTCTCTGTCGGCCGGGGGACCGATCCTCGCCCCGCAGTCCGGGGTGTTCGTGATCACGCCGATTTGCCCTCATGTCCTGACCAATCGCTCAGTCATCGTTAAGGATGGTTCGTTGATCGAAGTCGAAGCTGACAGCTCCCAAATCCCGGTTTATCTCACTGTGGACGGTCGCGATCCTGTGTCAGTCGAGCGCGAATCTACAGTGGCCATTCAGCGATCTGAAAAAGTGCTGCCGCTCGCCGTCCTGCCGGAACATTCTTTCTTCAATGTTCTCCGCCAGAAATTAAAATGGAGCGGCAGCAATGTTTAGATAGCGGAATCAGAGCCGGGAGTCGGCCGGCTCCGCCTGACGATGACTGTGAGGGAATCGCCACCTCCGGCAGGCTCACCGAACTTGGCCTAACGAGTAATTTCCAGTTTTGTTTCGGATATCCTAAAACCGCCGTCAAAAGCGGAGCACGTATTCGATTTGCTCGCGCAATTCCCTGACGCTGTTTTGCGCCGACACTTCGATTCCCACCGCTCGCGCAACCTCCCGTAAAAGATCGCCGATCGCGTTTGAGTCGGGAGTGTTTACCAAGCGAAAATTGTGAGGCTCCATGTCGCAAATGAGCTTCACCGTCTCGGTTTTTCCGAAGCGAGTGTTCCCTGAAATCATTACCGGCTCACCCATCGCGCGCGCCTTTTTCATCCACCGCGTGACCAGCCGAGTTACTTCAGTTTCGGCGATGGTGATTCTACCGCAACCATGATTGCGCCGAAGGATTGGAACGAGCTACTATATCGCTCCAACGGCTCCCACTGGCGATCGCCGTCAATGACTACCGCAGCGACAACCAAAAACTTTTCGGCGGAAGTGCCGCTTTCGTCGCAGTAAATGCGCTGCACTAGGGAGTTTCCATCAAGCGGGACGCCCGACAAGCTTAAAGGCCCAAGAACAGACCGAACTCCGTGAATTTCCATACTCAATCGGAGGCAACACCAACGTATTTTATATGACATATATCGGTCATGATGTTGGTCGCAGGCTCTTTGGCCTGGCCAGCGGTCATGCAAGGGGTCCCACGCCCTCTGACGCGAGTACTTCCAGTAGTTGTTCTCAGAAAAGCGTAATAACGCGCGGTATGCACGGCGAAGCCGTGCGTGCCGCCTTAACCTTGTCTCTCTATAAACAATTAATTCAAATTTCGCCTCTTTTCGTTAGGCTCATAGGCAAATCCGAACCTGCTTTGAAGCCATCGAACGGTTGTTCTGGGGGGAACAGTGGCGGGGCGGTGGCTTCTGGCAAGTCATCCTCCGTCCCTCAGCCTCCAACGAAGCTATGCAAAACTACGAAAAAGTCCGCGAGTGCGGTGTCTGCTCAGCGTGGAGTAAGCATGGCAGCTTCCTGCTCTCCTCAAGCCGTCCAGTCCGAATCTCCGCCGATGAGTTCGGCTGTCTCCTCAGCAACTGGGTCTGTGAAACGTGCCAGCAAGCCTCCAGTCGGTCCTCAGATGCCCGTGAGCGTGGTTGGTCGCTCGCTCCGGAAGCTCGTCGCGCTGCTTGAACAGGTCCCGCCGTCAATTGGCACTGAGGAGCCCTTGGAAGCGGGTTTATGAGTTCGCCAACGGCTGGCTTTACGAGTGTTCCTTCCTGATGGCTCACGATCACGGGGATGCGCCCGGTGTTTCCGACAGGATAGGGCCTGCCGGCCTTGAGGCATCTACCGGCCCCGGCCCATCGGTAGGGGTGCGCGCGTGGCGGCCGGGTGGGAAACGAAAAACTCCACGAACCTTGCTCGAACCTTCTCCCTCAAAACCTTCTGGGATGGTCGCCGGAGTTATAGGGTTGACAAAGGATCGATTTTCCAGTGGCTTTAGTCGCGCCGTGAGTCCCGTCGCCGAACCTAACCAAGCCGCAAAACTAACCTTGGCGCGTTTTCCGACATTTGGACTTTATATGACATATATTGTCTGATGTTTAAGGAATCTTGAAACTTTGTGCATCGCGCCCATTGTCTTTCCGAGCGAAAATGCACACCCCACCCGACTTTGGTTCTGGCGCAATCGCGCTCATCGAGCCCACCACCGAAGCGGACCTCGCATCTTATTTCGACCTGCGCTGGCGAGTGTTGCGTGAGCCTTGGCAACAGCCGCCCGGTTCGGAACGCGATGATCGCGAAAATGAAAGTATCCATCTGATGGTCCGTGCTCCGAACGGAGACGCCTTCGCTGCTGGCCGTCTTCATCTCAATAGCCCGACTGAGGCGCAAGTGCGTTTTATGGCTGTCGATCCCAAGGTCCAGAGTCGTGGCCTCGGCAGCCTGGTCCTGGGAGGCTTGGAAGAACGCGCGCGCGATGCGGGCGCCCGGCGTCTGATCCTGAATGCTCGCGCGAGCGCACTGCGTTTTTACGAAAAGCATGGTTACCGCGTCGAGGCGCCGGCTGAGCGACTCTTCCATGGCGTGGACCATTGGCGCATGAGCAAGGATCTCTGAACCCACTCCACTCGGCGCTCCGGTCTTGACCCACCACAGCCAATCGCTACGCTGCGAATTCTCGCTCGCTCGACTCTTATGAAATCTCTCAACCCGCCTTCCGTTTCACGCTTCCTAATTTTCCTCTTCGCCGTTGGCTTTTCGTTAGCCTGCGCGACTGGCGCTTTTTGCCAGGAGGGCAGCGGCGGCATCCGAGAGGCGATGACGCCACAGCAGTTTAAGGCTGCAGGACTGGAAAAATTGACTCCCGATGAGCTGGCGAAGCTGGATGCTTTCCTGCGCGGCGACCGCGAAAAGGCGATCGAGAAGGCCACCGCCAAAACGGCGAAGCGCGAGAAATTGCAACTTGTCGTGAGCCGGGTTGATGGAGTGATTACGAGCATCACGCCGCGGCAGGTTATTCGGTTGGAAGATGGATCGACTTGGATGGTGGCGAAGACGGATTTCCAATTTCGCGGTTACGTCGATCACCCCGCGGCGGCGGCTTACAAAACTTTGTTCGGCTGGAAAATGCGCATCGTTAACGTTGCTGAGATCTACGTTGTGCCCCAAAAACGCTAGTCCCGAGAGGTGCGTCTCGTCAGACCACGATCGTTAGGCACGCTAGTTCTCGTTAGGAACGGCGGTCGTTAGGCGCGACAAAACCTAGCCGTCGGCTGCAGTCGTTGCCAGACGCGGACGAGCGAGCCCAAAAGCCGCATGGGTCACCTGTGCGGCGCGCTCTAACTCATCCTCCGCAATCACCACCGCGATCTTTATCTCGGAGGTCGAGATCAGTTGGATATTCACTCCGGCCCGGCCGAGGCAGGCGAAGAGACGCGAGGCCACACCGGCGTGCGAACGCATGCCGATCCCGACCACACTGAGTTTTGCCACGCCGCTCGTCGCGGTCATTCCGCTGGCCCCGATCCTGGAGACCAGTGGCGTGAGAATTTTCTCCGCCACAAGGAAGTCGTCATGATGCAGCGTAAAGGAAAGGTCAGTCATCCCGGTACTCGAGGCATTTTGCACGATCATATCCACGCTCAGGTTCGCGGCGGCGATAGCAGAGAAAATTTCGCCGGCACATCCGGGTCGATCAGGCACGCCGCAAATTGTGACCTTCGCCTGCTTGCGCTCCAGGCTTACGCCACGCACGACGACGTCTTCCATGTTTGCGGGAGCCGCTTTCGCTTTCGTGCCGGGCGTGTCGCGGAGACTGGATCGTACTTCAAAGCCAACGCCAAATTTCTTGGCAAATTCCACCGCGCGCGACTGCATCACCTTGGAACCAGCGCCCGCCATTTCGAGCAACTCGTCGTAGGCGATCTCATCGATCTTATTCGCCTCCGGAACCACGCGCGGATCGCACGTGTGCACGCCATCGACGTCGGTGAAGATCTGACAGTCAGTCGCCTTCAGTGCCGCAGCGAGCGCGATCGCCGTGAGATCGGAACCGCCTCTGCCTAACGTTGTGATCGCGCCTTCCGGGCTCTGACCTTGAAAACCTGCGACGATGACGATGAAATCTTCCGCGAGCAATTCGTGTATTCGTCGTGGAGAAATATGGGCAATTTTCGCCTTCGTGTGGGCGCCATCGGTCACGATCCCGGCCGCGGCACCGGTCAGTGAGACCGCTTTTCCGCCTAACGAGTTGACCGCCATCGCGACCAGCGCGCTCGCCCCCTGCTCACCCGTGGCGAGGAGTGCGTCCATCTCACGCGCACTGGGCTGCGGCGACAATTCCTGTGCGAGTTTAATCAAGCCATCCGTCACGCCCGCCATGGCTGAGATGACCGCGACCACATCCGCTCCGCCTCTTTGCGCCGCCAACAAGCGTTCGGCTACACGGCGAATCCGGTCGGCGCTTCCGACCGATGTGCCTCCGTATTTCTGAACAATCAAAGCCATAGTGCAGCGCGCCGCCCCGTTTTCCTCATTCTGGAGAAACTGTCAACTCTGCGTCGCTGCGATCGCGCGCAGGACCTCGGACTCGTTAGGCGCGACCGGCTTCGGCAAAGCGAGCGACGCCATGATGACTTCCGGGTCTTTCAAGCCATGACCTGTGACCGTGCAGACGATTCGGCTCCCTTCAGGGATTGACGCTCCTGAAAAGTGAGCCGTCGCGCGCTGCTCGCTCGCGCGCAATAAGCCCGCGATAGGTGCGGCGCTCGCTGGTTCGACGAAGATTCCCTCCGCACGCGCGAGCCAGCGTTGCGCCCTTAGAATCTCCTCATCGCTCACGATATCGATCATGCCCTTGGAATCGGCGATGGCACGTTTCGCCTGCGCCCAGCTCGCGGGGTTGCCGATGCGAATTGCGGTCGCGACCGTTTCCGGCCTAACGACGACTTCGTTGCGATAAATCGGAGCGGCGCCGTTGGCTTGGAAGCCGATCATTTTTGGCCGTCGTCTCCCCTTCCCCAGCCTAACGAACTCTTCGTAACCCGCCCAATAAGCGGAAATGTTTCCTGCATTCCCGACAGGAAGAAGATGAAAATCCGGCGCGTCCGTTAGCTCTTCCATTATTTCGAAGGCGGCTGTTTTCTGCCCGGCAATGCGATCGGGATTGATCGAGTTAACGATCGCGAAATCCTGGCGTGCACCAAGCTGCCTAACGATCTCGAGCGCCTGATCGAAGTTACCGTCTATCGCGACCACTTGCGCGCCGTAAGCAAAAGCCTGCACCATTTTTCCGCTTGCGATCTTTCCGGCGGGTAAGATAACCGCGCAGCTGATCCCCGCTCGGGCCGCGTAAGCCGCGGCGGAGGCGGAAGTGTTGCCAGTCGAGGCACAGATCAAAGTTTGGGCACCACGCTCGACCGCTTTCGAGACGGCGACCGTCATGCCGCGATCCTTAAAGGAGCCGGTGGGATTAAGACCCTCGTACTTTACAAAGACCTCGCAGCCCCGGCCGATTTTTGCACTTAAGCGCGGCGAAAAAATCAGTGGCGTATCCCCCTCGCCTAACGAGATCACCGGCGTTGCGTCGGTCACCGGAAGGTACGCTCGGTAGCGCGCGATCACTCCCCTCCCCCGCCATCGTGCTGCGTCGTCGCTCGTGCTGATATTCATTCCGGTAATGGGTGTGGCAGCAACGGTAGCATGAACATAGCCGCAAAAAGGCGGAGATGGCCGAGCGACTTTTTCTTCTCTCCGTCCTCTTCGGAGGTACCTTCAGCGGTGTCACGGTGACGGCGGGCGTCAATGTCATCATCGATGGCAACGGCCACCTCGGCACGGTGACTTCCTCTGCGCGCTACAAGGAGGCGATCCAGCCGATGGACAAGGCGAGCGAAGCGATCCTCGCGCTTCAACCGGTAGCCTGCCATTACAAGAAGGACTTGGATCCGCAAGGCATCCCGCAGTTTGGCCTCGTCGCGGAAGAGGTGGCGAAAGTCAATCCTGACCTGCTCGCGCGCGACGACCAAGGCAAGCCTTACACCGTCCGCTACGAAGTAGTCAACGCAATGCTCCTTAACGAGTTCTTGAAAGGGCATCGCAAGGTTGAAGAAGAGGCCAAATCGATCGATCAGCTGAAGGCTGTTTTAGTTGCACAACGGAAGGATTTTCAAGCCGCGCTCGCGGAACAGAAGAAGGATCAGCAGGAGCAGATCGCCAAGCTCAGCGCAACCATGCAGGAGCAGGCGGCGCAGCTTCGCCAGGTGGATGCGAAGTTGGCCGCCGTGAGACCCACGCTCCGCGTCGTCGCGGATAATCAGTAAGGGTCTGCCCGAAAACGTGAGGAGGGGTGCAGCACGCGGGCCGTCGAACGGCGTTACGCGAAGGCTGGCGCGCCGCCGAACTCCGCCCGGTCGAGAAAGACGCGATCAATGGGCCGCTCATGGCGGGGTGTCTAGCCGTGATCCCCGCCTGGGTGGGTGAGAAGGACCTCGCTTTGCGAAAAACTCGCTCTCGTTCTGCGCTTCCCCGGTTCGCTCAGCTATGGAGATCTGAGGCTTTCGCCTCTTTGGGACCCGCTCCGCGACGACGCTCGCTTCGAGGCGCTCGTCGCTTTGCTGCGGCCGAAATAGTTTCGCCTGCCGCCCGCGATCTCGGCACGGCTCCTCTCCTCGCGCGCCGACGAAAAAAATCAAACTTTTCGCGTAACCCCGCCTCCAATTTGGGACTGTACCTCGTTGAACAAGAAAGCGCCCTTTCGCGACACCAATCCTGTGAAAAATACCATTCAACTTAAACGCCGGATGATAACCGCCAAACCGAAACCCTTCCAAGAGACTCAAGTCCGGCTAGCCATTCCAAGGTCGTTACACAGTTTGCTTTTTGCGATCGTCCTGTTTGCAGGAGCTGGGCCGCTCTGTGCCAAAGCTGAACGCCACGGGGAGGGTCGGCCGGATTTCGGAGTCATCTTGGCGGTGAACAACGGAGGGGATGCGCACGACTTGCTGCCGGGCGACGGCTATTGCGACACCGACGGCACAGGCACCTGCACGCTGCGT
>JACDGS010000062.1 GCA_013821455.1 Chthoniobacterales bacterium | reverse complement strand
CTGTCAGCCCGTGCTCCCCGGACTGCGCGGTCACGCGCTTCGATGCGGTGGGCTCAGCGTGTTTGCACGATCCGCATCATCGCTTCCTGCAAACGCAGCCGCTCGCGCTCGAACTCCTCCTCATTTGCCGTTGGCCGAACCCGATGCCGCTCCCCGAAGATGACGCGCACGCGCGAAAATGGCCTCGGCAAAATAAACCGGTCCCAACTTTTCAGCCGCCAGCAGCTCGAATATTCCATGTTGATCGGCACCACAGCCGCGCCCGATTGTTGGGCGAGAAAAACAATCCCTTGTCCGAGTTCGTAGGCCGGTCCGCGTGGGCCGTCGGGAGTGATGACGACATCCTTGCCGCCCGCGATCACTTCGGCGAGTCGAAGCATCGCGCTGGCGCCTTTGCGCGAGCTGGATCCCCTAACGACTTCAAAACCAAACCGCCTCACCAGATCGGCGAGGAGCGCGCCATCCCGGCTCGCGCTGATGAGCGCGGCGCCGCGCCGTTCCGGCAAGTAGCGTTTGATGACGAACGGCAGAAGCAGCAAACGATTATGCCAAAGAGCGCCGATATAGCGTTCGTTAGGCGAGGCGCCGATGATGCGCGCACGATCATCGACTTCGAGGCGCAACGTGTGCGCCCAGATTTCCAGGAGCCGATGGCCAAAGGCGATCAACCAGCGCGCGCGCCAGCCTTCGATTTTCACTGGTCTTTCCAGCGATACGCGCGCGGATTGGGCAGCCCGATTTGATCGAGGATGCGCCAAACCACGGTGTCGGCCACGTCGTTTACCGTCTGCGGCCGGCTGTAGAACGAAGGGATTGCGGGGAGCACAATCGCGCCGGCTTCGAGCAGTGTGACGACGTTGCGCGCGTGAATCAAACTCCATGGTGTTTCGCGCGGGACGAGGATGAGTTTGCGCCGTTCTTTAAGAAAAACATCGGCCGCGCGAAGGAGCGCGCTGTCGCTCGTGCCGGCGGCGATCCGGCCTAACGACGCCATCGAACACGGCGCGATGACCATGGCATCGAAGCGCGCGGAGCCGCTGACGAAGGGGACATTGAGATCGTTCTCGGCGTGTTCTTTTACACCAGCGGGGATTTCGAGCCGGTCGCATTCCTGCGCGGCGACTTGTTGCGCGTGTTTGCTCAGGACGAGATGAATCTCGTGCTGCGTGGGATCGATTTGCGCGAGCAGACGCTGGAGATAGATCGTGCCGCTGGCTCCGGTGGCGGCGAGGACGAGTTTCATTGCGCCTAACGTTTCACAGGATACGAACGAACTCTAGACCTGATCCCAGTGTCGCGCCGCCTAACGGGTGGCAGAACACGCGCGTTGTCATCCTGAGCCGGCGCAGCGCGGCGAAGGACCCTGCAAGCGTGCTCGGCGTCATTTGCGAACACCGCGTCGAGTGACGTTTGCGGGGGCCCTCGTTCCGCTCGGGATGACAATGGCACTCGGGATGAATCGTTAGGCGCCACTGTAGATACTCGCCGGGCTTGAGTTTTTTCGTTAGGTCGATCCCGAGAGAAAGCATGACGAAGTCGATCCCCGGGGGCGCTGAGTTTGAAATTGAGCATCATCCGGCGCAATAGAAGGCCGATGATCAAGAAGCTTTTGCACACGCGCTACCGCGTCACTGATTTGGAAAAGACCGTTGCTTTCTATCGCGACGTGCTCGGCTTGGAGGAGGTGCGACGGCATACCTCCGGGCGCGGTTCGCAGTTGGTTTTCCTGAAAGCGCCGCAGAGCGAAGAGGAAATCGAGCTCTGCAAATTTGACGAGAGCGGTCCGGTAAAAGTAGGTCCTGACCTGACGCATCTCGCTTTCGAAGTGGACGACATCGAAGCGTTCGCGAAGGAGACGGCGGCGAAGGGCTATCCGCTCTCTGACGGCCCGCATCCCAACGGGAAAGGCGGCGCAATCGCCTTCATCGATGCGCCGGAAGGTTACGAAGTAGAACTGATCCAACGCGGTCGCGATCGTTAGGCGCGGTTTTTGCTCGGACGAGAAGACGGTGAGGTTCCACCTGATGACGCGAAAATTTACGACGGCCTGTACGCTGTCGGTGACGTTGCTGCTGGCGCTGCTTTCGGTTGCGGATGCGAAGCCGAAGCATCATCAGGTCAAACGCGCGACGCCGGCGGATGACGATGATGACACGCCGGTCGCCCTTGCGGCGGCTCCCGCGCCCTATCCGACTCCGAGCAAAGGCGAGCACGAACAAAATGGCGTGCCGAAAACACGTGCTGCCGCGGTCCTCGTGACTGACGTGCGCTCCGGCGAAATCCTTTACGAGAAAAACGCCGATGCGCCCCGCGCCGCCGCGAGCACGCAGAAGCTGCTCACCGCTTTGATTGTGGCCGAGTCGGGGTATCTCGATCAATCGGTGACGGTAGAATTTGGCGACACGCAGGCCGAGCCGGTGCGGCTCAATATCAGGCCGGGCGAGATGTACGAGCGGATCGATCTGCTCCGCGCTCTGCTCGTGAAAAGCCCTAACGACGTCGCGCGCTGCCTGGCACGCGACAACGCCGGTAGTATCGAAGCGTTCGCGGCGAGGATGAACGCCAAAGCGCGCGCGCTTGGCGCGACCCACTCGCATTTCGTAAACCCGAACGGGCTTCCGATTCCCGATCAATACACAACCGCGCGGGACCTCGCGATCATTGCCCGCGCCGCCTACGCGAACCCGACGATCCGCTCCATCGTTAGGCTGCCACAGTTAGTTTTTCGTTATGCCAATGGGCGCACGCGCGAGCTGGAGAATACGAACAAAGTGCTGAGGAGCCTGGCCTACTGTAACGGCATGAAGACCGGCTACACGGAAGCCGCCGGACATTGCCTCGTCGCGAGCGGGACGATTCCGGGACGCGATGTGATTGTCGTTGTCCTCGGCGACAGCAAAGCCGGCGTCTGGCGCGATGCTTCCGCGCTGCTCTCGTGGGGTTTGATTTCGATGTGATTCTGGCGGCGGGATGAACCGTGGTAGAATTTGGGGCCACCGATCGACACAGATGAAACCCAGATAAAAGCCAAGGCAGTTTTTTTATCTGTGTAAATCTGTGTTCATCTGTGGCTGCTTCATCTGGTGAGCGATCTTTTTCAGGAGCAACTTCAGGCGCTGCGCGCGCAATCACTTCATCGCAAGCTGCGCGAGATCGGCAGCGCGCAGGGGCCGGAAATCGAGATCGTCGGCCGCCAGCTCGCTAATTTTTCCTCCAACGATTACCTCGGTCTCGCAAACGATCCGTTGCTGCGCAAGGCGGCGACGGTCGCGATCAAAAAATTCGGCGTTGGCGCCGGCGCGTCACGCCTGGTCAGCGGAACGCAATCGCCGCATGTCGCGCTGGAAAATGCCCTAACGAAGTGGAAACGCACGCCGGCCGCACTCGTTTTTAGCAGTGGTTACGCCGCGGCGGTCGGCACTTTGCCGGCGCTCGCGTCGAAACACGACGTCATCATTTTGGATAAGTTGAGCCACGCGTCGCTCATCGATGGCGCGCGTTTGAGCGGCGCGACCATCCGCGTGTTTCCCCATAATCACCTCGGGAAACTGGAGAGCCATCTCGAGTGGGCGCAGCGAGAACTTCCTGAAGCGCGCCTGATTGTCGTGACCGAATCGGTCTTTAGCATGGACGGTGACCAAGCCCCGTTAGGCGAATTGGTCGAACTAAAAAAACGTTTCGACGCCGTTCTGGTCCTCGACGAAGCGCACGCCATCGGCGTCCTCGGTCCGAACGGCCGTGGTCTGGCCGCGGAACTCGGGCTCGAGCGCGAGGTCGATGTCCAACTTGGCACCTTGAGCAAAGCGCTTGGCGTGAGCGGCGGTTACATTTGTGGCTCGCGCGCCTTGATCGATTGGCTGATCAACCGCGCACGATCCTTTATTTTTTCGACCGCGCCTCCGCCCGCGCTCGCGGCCGCCGCGACGGCCGCGATCGAATTCCTGGCCAGCGCCGAAGGAGAAAACCGCCGCCTGCTGCTCTGGAAGCGGATCGTTAGGCTACACGCGGAGTTGCCCGCTGCCGAGGCGGCGAAGGGCACAGCCAACAGCGCGATCGTCCCGTGGATCGTCGGCGACGAGCAACGTGCGCTTGACCTCGCGCGTGCGCTGCAAGGGGAAGGTCTGCTCGTGCCCGCGATTCGTTACCCGACCGTGGCGAAAGGCGCCGCGCGCCTTCGCATCACGGTGAGCGCGGCCCACACCGACGCGCAGATCGCGCAGCTCGGGGGAGCGTTGCGCCGGCTGACCGCGACCGGTTACGGCTGGGACGCAGCTGAGCCGCGCAAGAGCGGTGTCGGAACGTAGGCCGGATTGGTATTCACATCCGCCGGACCTTCGGTGGGAACATCCGCTTCGCCCGGGCCCTCGGCCGGCGGCGCGGGTTCCGCATTATCGGCATAGCGCGCGCCCTTCCCGTCGATAGAACGAGAGGCGGTGCGAGTGGTCGTGGTGGTGCTGCAGGCCGGCAGCAGCGCTGTGGCGGTGAGCAGGCAGAGGGCAATCTTGATTTTCATATTCGACTCCATTTATGGACGGAAATCACATCCGTCCTCCGATGGACGTTATAATTACTATATTTAATTCGCGGACGGCAAGCATTGTTTTTCGAGGACGCGAAATCCGGCTTCATTCGTTAGGCGAAACGGCTTAGAATCGGGCCGAGCCTGGTCACAGTTTCGTTAGGCCAAATCTTTCGGTCCGTTACGAGAGCGGTGTCGAGCGCCCGGTGCGCCGGCCAATCGGCCACCGCGGGAATGCGCGGAATGACATCGGCCAGAATTTTCCGGGCCGTCTCCGCATTGGCGAGGAGATGCCCGAGAACGGTCTGCACCGAGACCGGTTCCTCCTCGACTTTCCAGCAATCGTAATCGGTGATCATGGCCACGGTCGCGAGCGCGATCTCGGCTTCGCGCGCGAGTTTGGCCTCCGGCAGATTAGTCATGCCGATGACGTCGAAGCCGTGCTGTCGATTCAATTCCGATTCGGCGCGGGTGGAAAAAGCCGGGCCGTCCATGTTCACGTAGGTGCCGCCGTTGTGCACTTTCACCCCTAACGACGTTGCTGATTCAGCGAGGAGGTTGCGCAACGGCGTCGAGATCGGGTCCGCAAAGCCGATGTGCGCGGCGATGCCGTTCCCGAAAAAGGTGTGCTCCGCGCGCTGGCTCGTGCGGTCGTAGAATTGCGAGGGCAGGACCACGTCACGCGGCGCGTATTTTTCCTGCAAGCTGCCCACCGCGGTTACGCAAATAATCCAGCGCACGCCTAACGAACGCAGGGCAAAAATATTTGCGCGATGATTCAGCTCGTGCGGCAAGAGCCGGTGCCCGCGCGCGTGACGCGGGAGAAAATAAACGCGCCGTCCATTTACTTCGCCGCCGACGATCGCATCCGAGGGATCGCCAAAGGGCGTCGTGACCTGATGCTCCCGGGGATCGCTGAAGCCTTCGATTTGATACAGGCCGCTGCCGCCAATAATGCCAATCGCTGTGTCGTCCACTTTCATTTTGAGTGCAAAATCTCGCACAACGACTGGGAGGATCATATCCTTTCGCGATGAAACTCTCCCGCACCCCGTTTCTTCTTTTCGTTAGTCTGTTTGCTCTCACCTGGCTCTGCGCGTGCAGCGAGTCGCCGGTGGCGCCCGCGACGAACCGGCAGAGCGGAGCCGCCGCCGGTTCTTCTTTCGCCACCGCGCCGCCCGATCGTCCCGGGCTCGGCACGAAGTGGGGCGAAACACGCCATTCCGTTTCTGGCCTAACGAGTTTCGTACGCGCCACGCCCGCGCGCCCGCTCGCGGCCGCGGAGATTTTCTACAACGACCGCGACGGACTCGAAGCCATGGCGGCGACTTCCGTATTTCGGCGCATTTGGCCGATCATTTCTGGACCGACGGCGAGCTTGATCTCGATCGGGCTGAAAGATCAGAGCGGACGTTTTCTTCCCGGGCTGATTGTCGGTGATCGCTGGTTTGTCGTCGGCGAGGAAGGGCGTCGTTATGCGATCGTGGTGAAGAACCGGGCCGATCTCCGACTCGAGATCGTGCTCTCGGTCGATGGTCTCGATGTGCTTGATGGCCGGCCCGCATCCGTTCGCAAACGCGGTTATGTGGTCGAGCCGCATCGCACTTTGACCGTTGATGGCTTCCGGCAAAGCGCGGAGAACGTGGCCGCTTTCCGCTTCAGTCCCGTGCGCGAATCGTATGCGCAGGAGAAGTATCGCAACGCCCGCAACGTTGGCGTGATCGGCGTGGCGATTTTCAACTAGCGCGGCACTTATCCCCTGACCGAGCGAGAAATACGAAAGCGGCTCAAAGCCAATCCATTTCCCGGCGGCTTCGCCACTCCGCCCTAACGAATTGTCTAAACAAATACCCTCGAGACGGCGTAGGTGTTTTGACCTGCGCCCGTAAATATGGTTTGATCGTCCGATTAAGACCACGCTCGATATTCCAGACGACCTTTTCAAAAAGGCGAAGGCCCGAGCGGCGCTCGCGGATCTTTCGCTGAAGGATTTCGTTTGCCGTGCGCTGCGCGAGAAATTGGGCGGCAAGCGCACTGGCCGCTCAACTGCCGGGTGGCGGACGGTTTTCGGAAAAGCGAAAGCCGCGGACGTCGCGGAAGCCGACCGCGCCATGGAAGCCGCCTTCGAGCGAATCGATCCGGCGGATTGGAAATGATCCTCGACACCGATGCGGTCTCGAGCCTCTTCCGAGGCGATCGTTCCCTGGAGGAACTGCTCGCCGACGATGAGCGGCATCAGTTGCCCGTGATCGTGGTGGGTGAATACGCTTTCGGTCTCACCCAATCACACGGCCGGCATCGCCTGCAGGCTTTGCTGACGCAGTTAGTGCGAGAGTCGGACGTGCTCGAAATCGATTTGGAGACAAGCAGATTTTACGCTGACATCCGCGGGTTTTTGCATCAGCGCGGTCAGCCAATTCCTGAGAACGATCTCTGGATCGCAGCGCTCTGTTGTCAGCATCGGCAACAGCTGGTCAGCCGCGACCTGCATTTCGATCGCATTCCGGATTTAAAAAGATTGGGTTGGTAAGATGCCGAAATTTTTTATCAAAACCTACGGCTGCCAGATGAACGAGCGCGACTCGGAGCAGGTCGCGCGTTCGCTGCTCGACCGCGGCTACGAGATCGCGCCTAACGAATCCGAGGCGGACGTGGTGCTGCTCAATACCTGCAGCGTGCGCGACATGGCGGAGCAGAAAGCGATCGGGAAAATGGGCATGCTCGGGAAGGTCGCGCGCCAGCGGCCGGAAACGGTCTTTGGCTTTCTCGGCTGCATGGCGCAGGCGCGTGGGGAGGAATTGTTAGGCACCGGCACCCACGTCGATCTGGTTGTCGGAACGCAGAAGTTTCATCGCGTGGCGGATTACGTGGACGAGCTGCTGAAGAAAAAACGGTCGCGACGAATGGATGATCCTCGCTTTTCCATTGTGGATACAGAAGAGGAGGCCGGCTCGCAGGGGACAATTCGCGAGCACACGTTGCGCGCGCAACAGGCGACGGCGTTTGTCTCGATCATGCAGGGCTGCAATATGCATTGCACCTTTTGCATCGTGCCGCGGACACGTGGGGAGGAGCGGAGCCGGACGATCGACGAGATCGTTAGGGAAGTGGAAGAGTTGATCGCGCGCGGTGTGAAAGAGGTCACGCTCCTCGGGCAGATCGTGAATCTCTACGGGCGCCACGAGTTCCCGAAACGCGATGGGAAAAGCCCGTTCGTGCAACTGCTCGAGGCGGTGCACGACGTGCCCGGGCTCGCGCGGTTGCGCTTTACTTCGCCGCATCCAATTGGTTTCCGCGCTGATTTGATCGGCTCGTTAGGCGCACTGCCGAAACTTTGCGAACACGTGCATCTGCCACTTCAATCCGGCTCCGATCGCATCCTCAAAGCGATGCATCGCACCTACACGGCAGAGAAATATTTGCGCCTGGTCGAGGAGCTGCGCGCGGCCTGCCCGGGAATCGCCCTAACGAGTGACGTGATCGTTGGTTTTCCCGGAGAGACGGAAGAGGATTACGCCCTGACCCGAGGGTTGGTCGAGCGCATCGGATTCGATAACGTGTTCGTCTTTCGTTATTCCAAGCGCAGCGAAACGCCGGCTGCGGAAATGGCGGAACAGGTAGCGGAGCCGGTGAAAGAAATGCGCAATCACGATTTGCTCGCGGTGGTCGATGAGTCGGCGCGCCGCGCGGGCAGGCGATTGTTAGGCCAGACGGTCGAGATCCTCTGCGAAGGGCCGAGCAAAACAAATCCCGCGCGCCTCATGGGGCGCACGGGGTCAAATAAAATCGTCATTTTCGAGGGCAGCGACGAACACATCGGAGAGTTGTTGAATTTGCGGATTACGCACTCGACTGGCTTCAGCCTGACGGGCGAGCCGCTGAGTTGTGCAGTGGCGGGAAGCGCGCAAATTTAGCCTCCGGTCGTTGCCTTCGCTTCATGATTTATCACTTATCTCTCCGCGCTGCCGGATTCATCGCGGGGGTGATGCTCACTCTCCTGAGCGCGCTCGCGTTTTCGTCGGCGGCGCGCACGTCGCTCCCACGGTTTCCGCGCTCGCGCATAGCCGGAGCGGTCCTCCTCACGATCGACCTCATCTGGAGTTTATGGCTGCTCGCGACGATGGAGATGGGCGAGTTTTCCAACTTCCGCAGGCCGTTGCTGATCATCTTGCCGGTCGGTTATTTTCTGGTGTTGAAGTTCGTCGATGAGTTTCTCGCCGTGCGCGCTCTCGGAATCCTTTGTCTCCTCGCAGCCGAGCCGTTACTCGACGCGGCTTTCTTACGGCCGGAAATGAGCCGGCTTCTCGTGACGATCTTCGCTTATCTCATGATCGTCGTGGGGCTGCTCTGGGTGACGATGCCCTATCTGCTGCGCGATCAGATTTCCTGGGGAACGCGATCAACCGGCGTCTGGCGGGTGGTCGCTGGGATCGCGCTCGTTTTCGGACTCGCGATCGTGACCTGCGCCGCGATGGCTTATTGAGCGCTGGACGGGGACAGTTGCCCACGCGCTCGCCTAACGAATCCGTCATCCCTCGACTCCGCTTCGCTTCGCTTCGCTCGGGATGACGTGTTCATGAGCCGCATCCTTGTTGTCCGCGGCGGCGCGATTGGTGATTTCATTCTCACGCTGCCGGCGCTGAGGTTGCTCCGCGAGGCTTTCCCGGCCGCGCATCTCGAAATTCTTGGTTACCAACACATCGTCGCACTGGCTCAGATGAGCGGATACGCGAACGCCACTCGGTCGATTGAGTATGCGGGGCTGGCGAGTTTCTTCAGCCGCGACGGCGAATTGGCCCCCGAGCTCATGGAATACTTCGGCAGTTTCCGGCAGATCGTGAGCTATCTTTTCGATCCGGATGAAATTTTTGCCGCGAATCTGAAGCGGTCGGGCGTGCGCAATTTTATCGCTGGCTCGCCCAAAATTACCGATCAGGAACATGCCGCGCGGCAGTTGGCGCGGCCGCTTGAACGGCTGGCACTTTATCTCGACGACGCCGCAGCGGTGCTGACGCCACCGGGCACGATGGAGGTAGGGGCCGGGACCCTCGCAATTCATCCCGGCAGCGGGAGCGAACGAAAAAATTGGCCGATCGAACGTTTCGCGGAGGTGGCGGCGGCCTGGCTCTTGCCTAACGAAATGCGGAAACTTGTTCTCGTCGGCGGCGAAGCGGATGGAGAGCGCCTGGATCGATTGCGCGCGCTCTTGCCTAACGAGCGCATCGAGCTTGCGCAAAATCTTCCGCTCACGGAACTGGCCGCGCGGCTGCGCAACTGCGGGCTTTTCCTCGGGCACGACAGCGGAGTCTCACACCTTGCCGCGGCGATAGGGACACCGGCAGTACTTTTGTTCGGGCCGACTGAACCGGACGTTTGGGCGCCGCTTAATCCGCGAGTCCGAGTGTTGCGTGCATCATGCCTAACGATGTCAGGGATATCAGTGGCAGCCGTCGTCGAAGCGTTGCGCGATGAGTCGGCAGGCTGGAAGCCCGCCTGACATTTCAGGCAGGATGTCTGAGTTACGAGCTGATGCGCATCGGCATCAGGACGTAGAGGAATGGGCTTTGAATCTTGAGCACGCCCGGACTCATTTCGTCGATGAGATCGAGGAAGACTTCGTCCTCGCCGAGATTGCGCAAAGGCGCCATGAGGAATTCCGGATTGAAGGCGATGGAAAATTCGCGGCCCTTGTAGGCGACCGGAAGGGACTCTTTCGCTTCGCCGACTTCCGGCGTGTTCGCGGTGATGTCGATGTTGTTCTTGGCGAAATTCAGTTTGATCGAATTCGATTTGTCGCTCGCGAGGAGCGAGACGCGCTTGAGGGAATTCAAGAAGGTTTCGCGCTCGAGGGTGACGCGCTCTTTCATCTCCGCGGGGATGACCTGTTTGTAGTTAGGATAATTTCCCTCGATCAACTTCGAGACCAGCAGCGTGTTGTTCAGGTCGAAGGCAATTTGCCCGCTCGTTAGGCTGACGCGCACCTCGCCTTCGTCGGTGAGCAGGCGCTGCAATTCCGCCACTGCTTTGGTCGGGACGATGATGTCGGCTTCGTGGCTGCGCGGGAATTCCAGATCGATGTCGAGCATCGCAAGCCGGCGGCCGTCAGTCGCGACGAGCGTGAGTTTGTTGTCCTTGAAACTGAAGAGAACTCCGTTGAGGACGTAACGCGTTTCGTCGGTCGAGATGGCGTAGGAGGTTTTCTTCAGGCCGTCGCGCAGATCTTTCTGGCGAATGGTCACGACCTTCGAGTCGTCGAACTTCGGGAGCGGCGGAAACTCCTCCTCGGGCAGGCCGAGGATTTTGAAGAAACTTTGGCCGCTGCGAATGGAGGCGGCGTTTTTGCCATCGACATCGAACTGAATCTCACTCGAGGGCAGCTCGCGGATGATCGTGAAAAGACGTCGTGCCGGCAGCGTGGTCGCGCCTTCTTTTTCCACCTGCGCTTCGAAACTTCCGCGCACGCCGACATCGAGATCGGTCGTCGTTAGGCGGACTTCATTGCCGCTCGCCTGCAGGAGGACGTTGGAAAGAATCGGCAGCGTCGTGCGCGTGCTGACCACGTTTTGAACCTGCTGCAAACATTCGAGGAGTTTCTCTTTCGTAACGCTGAATTTCATGAAAACAGAACCGAGTGGCTAAGATGTAAGGCTTCCGATTTTATCCGGCAACCGCTAATCTCGCGCACCAACCGAATGGTTCGCGTTGGCGCAAAATAAAAGCGCAACTTGTCATCCTGAGCGCAGCGAAGGACCTCGCAAGCGTCACGCAACCTGCGCCGCCGAAAAACGTCTGTGGGCTCCCTCGCTGCGCTCGGGATGACAAGTTGTGCAGCATCATGAGCAGAATCGCCTAACGATGCCTAACGTTGCAGCGCGCTGTCGATATAGGAGATGGTTTGCCGCACTTTGTCCTGCTCTTTCATCCGCTTCTTCACCTGCTTGCAGGCGTGCAGGACGGTGCCGTGATCGCGCCCGCCGAACGCTTCGCCGATTTCGTTGAGTGAAGCTTTGGTCAACTCGCGCGCGAGATACATCGCGATCTGGCGCGGGAACGCGATGTTGGCGGGACGGCGTTTGCTCGTCATGTCGGCGAGGCGCACGTCGTAGTGCTCGGCTACGCGCTTCTGGATTTGATCGATCGTGACTGAACGCCGCGCTTCTTCCTGGAGGATGTCCTTGAGCAAATGCTCGACCACTTCGTGCGTTAGATCTTTGCCGCTGAGCGACGCAAACGAAGCCACCCGCATAAGCGCGCCTTCCAGGCGCCTAACGTTCGTCTTGATGCGGGTGGCGAGAAAATCAAAAATCTCCTCGCGCAACTTGATGTTCAGCGTATGCGCTTTCTTGCGCAGGATCGCCATCCGCGTTTCCACATCGGGCGGTTGCAGCTCGGCGGTCAAGCCCCATTCAAAACGGGAGACCAAACGATGCTCGAGGTTAGCGATTTCCGAGGCCGGCCGATCGCTTGAGAGGACGATCTGTTTATGGCCGTCGAAGAGGGTATTGAAGGTGTGAAAAAATTCCTCCTGCGAGCGCTCCTTGCCGCCGAGGAAATGGATGTCGTCGATCAGGAGCAGATCGGCCTGGCGATAGCGCTTGCGGAATTTGACGAGGTTGTTGTGCTGAATCGCATCGATGAACTCGTTGATGAAAAGCTCGCTCGAGAGATACATCACCTTGGTGTTGCGACCGTTCGTCGAGATAAATTGACCGATCGCTTGCATGAGGTGCGTCTTGCCCAACCCGACACCGCCGTAAATGAAAAGCGGGTTGTAGGTTTTGGCCGGAGACTTCGCGACCGCGAGGCTCGCGGCGTGCGCGATCTCATTGTTATTCCCGACGACAAATGACTCGAAAGTGTTGCGCGGATTCAGACCGGCGCACACTTTCGCGCCACCCTTCCCGACTGCGCCCATGGATTGCTCCGGCGCGTTTTTCTTTGTGGTCGCCGCGACTTCTTCTTCCGTGCCGCTCTCGACCGCGCAGGTAAATTTTACCTGCCGCGCGCTCCCCAGGACCTCTTCGATCGCGCTCTGGAGCGCGGGCATGTGATTACTTTCGATCCAGAATTGATAGATGTTATTTGGAACCAAGAGCGTGACTTCGTTCGCGGTCGCGGAGGTCAATCTCACCGCGGAAAACCAGCGCTTGAAAGTATCGACGCTAACCTGGGGCTTGAGGGCGGCCGACAGCCTGGCCCAGAGTTGGGAACACTTCTCGTCCATGCGACTTGTTAACAGCGTTAAATAACGCCGAAACTTTCCGATAACGTGGCGGAAGCGGTGATTCCGAGAGGCCGGCCGAGGCAAAGCGGGGCCTGAGACCCGGGCACGGTGTTCTGGAAAAGTGAGTGAAAAACTTGTTTATACGAGGGGAAAACCGGTCGCCTCCGAGTTTTGCTCCGGATCGCACTGGCGGAGGAAAAGTTGAGGGGGTCGGGTGCGGGAAATTTTCTGGTTCTGGTCATACATTCACTCCTGTTTGCGCGGGCAACGTTATTCACCTCTTATTCACACCGGTAAATTACCGTCCCGCCAGCGGCTTCAGACTAGGAATCGGAAATGGCCGCGACAAGCGAAAATGGGAAACTTTATTTTGCTCTGGCGACGAAAAAAATCTTGACGCTAAAACCAGTCTGGCAGGTCCGCGCGCGTCCCTCGTGTGCGCGTTTCGCAACTGTCCTTTACTCGTTAGGCGAGCAAACTTTTTATTTTTCGAGAACCTCTTCGACCGCTCCGTTCCGACAGGTTTGACGCGCAAAAGGGTTCGCGCCGTAATTATTTTGCCCGAAAGTTCGCCCGGAAAGAATGAGCGTGAATCGCAACGAACGGAATGTGATGGCGGTGGCTTTGCTGCTTCTGCTCGGGTGGTCGATCGCGGCTTGCAGCAGCACCGCGCCCCAGTCGGCGGGACCGCCTGTCCATACTGTCTTTCTTTGGCTGAAAAATCACGATTCCGCGGCCGATCGCGCACGAATCATTCGCGCCGCGGAATCGTTGCGGATCATTCCGGGCGTGGTGCGTGTGGAAGCAGGACGCCAGGTGTCTGTCCCGGCAGAGATGGTCGATCGCGGTTTTGATTTGGCAGTGGCTATCACCTTTCGCGACCGCGCAGCCTTGTTGCGTTTCGAAGGCGACCGGTATTGCCGGCAGGCGATGGCGCGTTATCTGCGGCCACTCGTGCGCCGCTATGCCGTATATGATTCGGGCGTTCGTTAGGCAACCGATGCGCGCGTTATTCACGATGCTGGGCGTTTGCTTCTTGCTGACGCTTAGCGCGCAGGCGGCGGAGGAGATTCCACCGCCTTTCGGTTTCCGGTGGAACGATCCTTCGCTACGGGTCGAGCGTGTCTTAAAGGGCGCAAAGGCCAAGACAGTTGGCCGAGAGCACAGTGGAGGGACAGATGTTCTGACAGTGGAAGGGCTGATTCATCCGGGTTTGAAGAGAACACTGTTCACCTTCAAAAGCGGGTTGCTCAATCAGGTGGAGTTGCAGTACGAATACCCGGATTGGTCGCTCGAGCATTACAACAGCCGGATGGGCGAGGTCCGGCGCTATTTTGATGACAAGTACGGCATTGGGCGACTCATCTCGCGCGGGCGCGATAACGAAACCGAGGTGATTCAAACGCTCGTCGGCTACCAGTGGGTCGTGGGAAAATCGGCGCTCGAGTTGTTTTACTTTTCGGCGCAGAAGGAACCGAACGTGTATCGAAATATCACCGTGACGTATAAGTCTCTCTGAGGCGCGCGAAGCACCGCGGGCGCACACTTGTCCTCCTGAGCGGAGCGAAGGACGCCACCAGCGGAATTGTGTGCCGCTGCCGGCAAGACCTCGACATTCGATCGAGGGGCCCTCGCTCCGCTCGGGATGACAAGTGTGCGTGACAACCGGCCTAACGAGCCGCGCCCGCCTAACGAGGCGTGTTTTCTTTTTTCATCCGCCGCAAGCGGCTGCGCAGCGCGACCTTCGCCACCGCGCTCATCCGATCGACGAAAAGGATGCCGTTGAGATGATCGACCTCATGCTGCAAAGCCCGCGCCAGCAAACCGGTCGCTTCGATTTCGATCTTCGCGCCCTCGAGCGTTTCCGCGCGTGCCGTCACCACGCTCGCGCGCGCAATATCCCCGGTGATTTCGGGGAAGCTCAAGCAACCTTCCACGCCCAAAATATTCTCCTCGCCTAACGAGATCTCCGGGTTCAACAACACCAGCGGCATGCTCGCCTTCGCATCCACTTCCTCGCCGTTGAGCTTCAGCGTGCTCGATTGATCTTCGGCCGCGCCGACGTCGATGACCGCGAGACGAACAGCCTCGCCCACCTGCTGCGCAGCAAGCCCGACGCCGTTCGCTGCGTGCATCGTCTCGATCATGTTTTCCGCGAGCGCGCGGATGTGCTCATCCACCTTTGCGATGCGTTTGCCTTTAGCGCGCAACACCGGATCGCCGTAACGCACGATGGGTAAATTCATTTCCCCGCGCCCTGCGTGAAGGCCGGCAGGTTTTTCACGCCGGCGAGTTTGAGCGCGTCCATCACTTTGATGATGATGCCGAAAGAGGCTTTCTCGTCCGCCTTCAACACCACCGAGCCCCGGCGCTTCGCCGACATCTTCGTGATCGCGTCCTGCAATTGATCGACCGCGATCGTCTCGCCATCGAGTTTCAAAGCGTCTTGTGCATCCACGCTCACGATCGCATGCTCCAGCTCGGCCGGTTTCGCGCTCGCGGTTTTGCTTTCCGGGAGATTGATATTCACCTCCGGCTGATCCTTTTTGAAAGTGGTCGAGACGACAAAAAAGATCAGCAGAATAACGAGGATATCGACGAGCGAGACGATGATGATCGACGGCGCGCGTCGTTTGCGGACGGCGAACTTCATGAGACCAGAGCCGTCAATTCGTTAGGCCAGCGGCCGGGGTGCGTGTGCGATCGCCGGCGTCGGCATGGAGTAAGCGGGGCGCGCACCCGCTGCTTCGGGCACGCGGCCGTAGTAACATTTGCCGATCAACTCGACGACCATCGTTTCCATTTCCACGGACATGACCTCGACGCGTTTCGAGAAATAAGTGAATGCGATCAAGGTTGGGACGGCGATGGAAAGACCGAAGACCGTGGCATTGAGCGCCTCTGAAATACCGAGCGCGATGGCCTTCGTATCCGCCGCGCCGGTGCCGAGGCCGAGGTGTGAAAAGACGTGCACCAAACCCGAGACCGCGCCAATCAATCCGAGCAACGGCGCGATGCCGGTGATGATCTCAAGCACAATCAAGCCGCGTTCGAGCACTACCATTTCGCCGCGAGCGCGGGTCTCGATCGCTTCAATATTTTCGGAACGCGGCGCGCGCAGATGATGCAACGCGACGCTGACGAGCCGGGCGAGCGAGGACGGATCTTCGTGCACGATGCGGTTCAAGCGCTCGGGACTTCCGCCCGGCGGCAGACGCTCGATCTCGCTCTCGATCACCAGCGGCAAAACATTTTTCCGCCGCAACGCCATCGTGCGCAGAATGATTACGGTCAGCGCGACGATGGAGCAGATGAGCAGCGGCCACATGAAAATCCCGCCGCGGATCAGGAAGCTGAAAACGCTCTGGATTGGGTTGGGCGAATCAGCCAGCAAGAGAAGGGTCATCGGTTGGCGAAAATCGTGAAGGATTCCTCCATTTTCAAGTGACCGTCGGGAAGCGTGGCGAGGAGGTCTTCGGGGATGGGCGGAAATTTCGTCTCCTGGATCGAGCGCAGCGCGATGCTCGCCGAGGCTTCCGTGGTTGTATTTTCGCTCACCCGCATGTTGTCCACTCTGCCATCAGAGCCGATGTCGAAAGTGATCGTCGTCGTCCCGATGTTTGCGAGATCAGCGTGAACGTTAACGTAATAATACCAGCGCGAACCGATCGCGTCCTCGAGCTGTTTGCGATAGCGGCCGAGCGGCGTGCCTACAGCGTTAACAGCCGAGCGGCCCCGATTATTAATGCCGCCGCGAATGATCGTCTGCTGTTGGAAATCCTGGTAAGTCGAGGTCGGCTTGGGCGGGGTTTCCTGCGGCTCCGGGGTCGGTGTCGGCGTTGCGGAAGGAGTCGGCGCTTCAGTTTTTTCTTCGGATGAAGAGGGCGACGGAATGGGCGTCGGCGTCTTAGTCAAAAGTGCGAACTGATTCTCGTCCGGAGCAGGTGTCGGCGTGGGCGCGACCGTTTCCGCGGGTGTCGGCGAAGCTTTGGGAGGAGCCGTCGGCGCCGGGGTGGGCTTCGGCGCCGCGCCATCCTGCGCGAAAGATTGCTGGTGATTTTCCAGGTTAGTGAAAGGACGATCCTTGCCGTCCTGGCCGGGCAGGAAGTTCTGTTCCGTCGCCGCCTTTTCCGCGGCTGCGATCGAGTTCTCGTTAGCCTCGAAAGTCTTCTCGTTAGGCGCAACTTTGGAGGCGCGTGCCGGATCGACCGTCGTCGTTAGGGTATTTTTAGGTGCGACGGGCGGTGGCGTCGGCGTCGCATCCGGCAAATCCATCACGGTCAGTTGCACGGGCGGCTCTTCTGCCACCGGCGCTAATTCCTGCGTGCGTCCGCCAAACGCCGCCAGCGCGAGGCCGATGAGGAGATGGAGCGCGACCGAGATGAGTACGGCCCACCAGACTTTCCGCCGATCCCGATTTGGTTCCATTATTGCCTTGGTCGCTCGCGCGAGATTGAACCGGTCAAAGAGAGCGCGGGGTGGGCCGGTGCGAGCGATTTTCGCCGGGAAATTATCTCACCTGTCCCGAACTGACAAACGCCGTGGGGTTGTCTTCCGCGCGTGATGGAAAAGGTATTGCTGCGCGTAGCCGCCGTGCGCGCCGAAGTATTGCGCGCTGAACTTCTGCAACTCGCCCGGGCGAAATTTGCGGCGGCGCGGGAAATACTTCTCGCGCAATACGCGCTCGACCCAGACGTCGATCGGGAAAGCGCGCAGCCGTTCGTAGGCGAAAAGCATCACGCAATTGGCCACTTTCAAGCCAACCCCGGGCAACGCGCAGAGGGCGGCCCGTAGCGCGTCATCGGGTAATTTCGCAAGCAGCTCGAGATCCATCTCTTCGCTCGCGATCATCCGCGCGGTGGCGAGGAGATTTTTCGCGCGGTAGCCGAGGGCGCAATGGCGCAGGTCGCTCTCTTCCAGATCGGCGAGTACTTCCGGCAACGGGTAGCTATAAAGGTGAGTATTGCCTAACGAGCGCCGTGTCCCAAACCGTTCGCGCAACGTCCGTGAAATCTGCCGGATGTGCGCCACTTGTTTCATCGACGACGTGATGAACGTCGCGAGGCATTCCCATTTCGGCTGCCGCATGATGCGCAGGCCGCGGCAAAATACGGAGGCAGCCATCATCGCGGGATCGTTAGGCAAAGCCGCGCAGATTTCTGCGAGTGGATGATCCAGAGAAAAATAGCGAGCCACGACTTTGGCGGGCGCCCCGTCGATCTCCAAGGAATCACCGCGCTGCACGACGTAGACCGCTCGTTGATCGATCGCGCCGACAAAGCCTTTGCCTAACGACTCCCAGTGAAACGTTTGCCCGGAGTCGAGGGTCAGCGCGAGATCGAAATCGGGCGCGGGAACTTGCACGCCGCAACATACCGTCATCCCGAGCCGAGCCGAGGGATCCCGTGGGTTTTCTTGAAGCGAAGTCGCAAAAGTCTTCGCAGCGGAGCTTCACGGCTGCCCAACGGGATCCCTCGACGGCGCCTCCGGCTTCGCTCGGGATGACGACGTCGTTAGGCGACCTCGGCGAAAAATCTGTGTTCCATCCCTGTCCATCTGTGGCTAAACAACCCTATGGACGCCCGCCTGCTGATCGACGCGATTGTTTTGGTCGTCTATTTTTGCGGCATCGTCGCGATCGGACTTTACGCCGGACGACGTAATAAAAACCTGCAGGACTTTTCGTTAGGCTCGCGCTCCATCCCATGGTGGGCCGTGCTCGCTTCCATCGTCGCCGCCGAGACCAGCGCCGCGACTTTCCTTGGGACGCCGGCAGAAGGTTTTAAGACGCGCGCTTATTTCTACGGGCAACTCGTCATCGGCACGATCCTCGCCCGCGTCATCGTCGCGCTCACTTTCATCAAGCCGTACTACGACTACCGCGTGCAGAGCGTTTACGAGTTTCTCACCGTCCGTTTCGGCACGATGACGAAAAATATGGCGAGCGGCATCTTCCTTTTCACGCGCGTCCTCGGCATCGGTGTGCGCCTTTATCTCGGTGGCGCGATCATGGTCGTGATCTGGCGCTACCTTTTCCCGACGTTGCCGATCACGCTCGGCACTTATGTCTGGGGAATTATTTTTGTCACCGTGATCACGACGATTTACACGGCGGTCGGAGGCATCAAGGCGGTGATCTGGACCGATCTCATCCAGGCGGTGCTGATGTTTAGCTCGGTCATCTTCGCGATTTTCCTTTTGCTGCACAGCATCCCCGGCGGCCTAACGACGGTGACAAAAAATTTAGGCGGCTGGGAGCACGTAAAATTTTTCCAGACCGGCTGGAATGCACAGTTGCCCTTCGGTTCGGCGCTGAAGGCGATGTTGGAGGAACCGTACACGCTCTTCGCCGCGTTCATCGCCTCGACTATGATCACGATGGCGACTCACGGCACCGATCAGGACATGGTGCAGCGGATGTTGACCGCGCCGAACTTCCGCAAGTCGCAACTCTCGCTCGTCCTCAGCGGAGTGATGGATCTGCCGCTCGCGGCTTCGTTTCTCACCGTCGGCATTTTGCTTTCGGTCTTTTACGGCGTCGTCCCTGGCAAGACGCCGCCTGAGGCCGACAATGAAATTTTCGGCTACTACATCGTGCATGAAATGCCGGTGGTCTTCCGTGGGCTCATCGTCGCGGGCGTTTTCGCGACCATGATGGGCTCGACCTCGGCCGCGCTGAATGCGCTCGCGACCAGCTTCACGAAAGATTTTTATTTCCCCTACTTCAACCCCGGCGCGACCGATCGGCAGGCGATCCGCGCCGCGCGCATCGCGACCGCGGTTTTCGGCTTCCTCATGATCATCGTGGCGGCGATGGCGGCGAACGCGGTCCTGCAGGATGCGAAACTGACGATCATCCCGATCGCGATCGGCATCCTCGGTTACACCTACGGCGCGTTGCTTGCGGTCTTTTTGTTAGGCATGCTCACGCGCAGCCGGGGCCGCGACGGCGTCAACGTCATCGCCATGATCTTCGGGATCATTTCGGTGCTAGTCCTCTGCAAAATCTCGCTCCCGGCTTTCGACCTGAGCGCGCTTTTTCACGGCCTCTTCCGCCACGCCCAATGGGACTTCGGCTGGTTCATGCCCGCATGGTGGCCGGCGATTTCCTGGCCCTGGTTCGTCTTCGTGGGCTGCGTCGTCACCTTTACGATCAGCGTGCTCTTCCCGACGCCGCCCAGCCAGATCGCCGCCGCGGAAGAGCATGTCCGGACAAACGCTCAACCGTAAGAGAGTAGCGGAGCGGACTCGAAGCGCCTCCCCTTTCCTGCTTTCCTTTCTCATTCAACCTCATGACCGCTCCCGCCGCGCCTAACGAGCCTACCCCGATGCGCCGGTTGGCGCGGCGCGTCTTTCTCTGAGCGTTTTCGGCTGGATCGCATTCCTGCCCAAATGGGAGCGGATGCGCTCTTACCAATGGGCCACGGTTGCCTTCACCGCGCTCGCCGTGATTGCGTTTTACGCCCTCCTCTTTTCTTCGGCGAAAGATATCGGCGCGCGCTTCGGCCCCCGCCTCCAGGACATGGAGGAGTCCGGTCCGCAATGAGCGCGCGGTTCTTTCAGCACACGTTCTTTCCTCATGGAAAAACGGGAACGGGGCCGGACTGCAAGGCCGGCGAGCGAATCGAGGCCGCTCTCGCGGCAGGGCTTCGCGCGAATATTTCAGTTTGAAGGTCGCGCCATCTCTCTGACTTTACGCGATGCATTTTCGCTCTCTGCCTGTCCGTTCACTCCTGCTCGTCGCGTTGAGCATCGTCTCGTTAGGCTCCAGCCGCGCGGCCGATC